>NZ_JBFANB010000032.1:0-128356 GCF_040659625.1 Nonomuraea sp. NPDC049750 | reverse complement strand
AACCCACGTCATCACGGTCCAGTGCTTGGGGAAGCGCTCGGACGGTTCGCCGAACCGCACCGGGGTCGGCACCGGGAGCGGCAGGCGCGGGGCCAGCACGGGTAGCCACCGCCGCTCCTTGAGCTGGAGCTCCCCGGTGGGGTCCATGCGCTGCATGCGCACGGCCAACTCGTCCCCGAGACGCCACATCTGGTTGCCCCAACCGCCCACCACCTCGCGGATGGCCAGCCCCGCAAGGTCTGGATGTTGCTCCCGCAGCAACTCGCGGACCAGGTCCGCGGTGATCTCGAACTCGGTGTCGGTCATGCGGAATCACAGTACTGAGGCGGCAGGCGGAGCGAGAGGTGAAACTTGCCCACCTCGACAACCTCATTGCCCGGCGCTCGGCGGCGGTCCACCGGGGTACGCCGTCCTGATCCCCTCCCCACCGAGGGAGCACCTCGGTCAGTTCGATGGCTGAGGCAGAAGTTGGATCACACCCACCGAGGTGTCCTCGATCGGTGAGGCGTAGACGGCGCGGACCATCCAGCTGCCGGGCCCGAGCGGGACGGGGGCCTGCTCCGGCAGGCCTTCGCCGTTCGGGAACTCGACGCCCAGCTCGGCCCCGGCTGTCACGGAGTCAATGAGCACCGCCGGGCCGTCCGTTTCCCAGACGCCGCAGTCTTTCCACACGGTGGTGGGGTCGGCAAGCACCGCCTGGGCTGCGGCAATCAGATCGGCCTCGCAGTTGGCACCCAGCCAGCGAACGAACGCTCGGTGTTCCGGCAGATAGCAGCTGCTAGCGGGCTCATCCGCCAGGACAAGTCCGCGGGCGCCCTTCTCGCCGACAGCGACCGCTCCCGCCAGACCCTCCACCCCGCAGGCGCGGTCGTAGTCGTCCAGAACGTCCCCGTCGCCGATGACCATCCCCGACTCCGTGCAACCACGCCACTGGGCCAGCGCGGAAACGGGCACGGCTATCAGCGGGCCGCCCATCGAATCGACCCAGACAGGGAAAGGCTCGCGTGAACTGGCGGTGGTGGAGGAGAACGTCTTCACGACGCCAGTGTCCTCTCGACCACTGACAACGAGCTCTCGGCCCGGTCTCAGCACCAGGCCAGCGTGGCCCGGAGCCGACAGGCTCGATCAGCCGATCGGTGGTGCGAGGTATTCCAGTGCATAACCGTCGCCGGAGGGGGCTACGCGGGCGATGCCGGGTGAGTCGAGGTGGGCGCCGGCCACGAAGTGGTGTGGTCGAGTCAGTTGTTCGAGGAGGGCCGCTCGCGCGGCGCGGGCCTGGGACTGGTTGCCGTCGAGCTCCCAGGACACGTTCGGCTGATCGAATTGGAGCGTGGGTACGTGGACGGTGTCGCCCCAGGCGAGAAGGTGGCCGGTGCCGCTCCTGACGTCGTAGACGGTGTGACCGGGTGTGTGGCCCGGTGTCGGGATCGCGGTGATCCAGTCGTTGATCGCGACCTTCTCCGACACGGGTACGACCCGGCCGCGGATCGGCTCGAGCCGCCCCGTGAACACCGAGGTGTCGCCCGCGCCGATCCACACGCGCTCGAGTTTGGTGAACGCCTCTGAACCGTCCGGCGCGATCAGGCCGCTCACGTGGTCTTCGTGCTTGTGGGTGATGGCCACATCGGTGACATGCGCGCGGTCGATTCCCGCTTCGTCGAGCGCGTCGTAGATCAATCCCATGGTGGGGTCGTGCCAGGCGTTGGACGCGCCGGTGTCGATGAGAACCGACCGCGTGCCGTCGGTGACGAAGAAGGCGTTGACCGACAGCCGCAAGTTGTCGCCGGCCAGCGGGACGGCGGCGGGCAGCTCGTCGAGCGTGCGCCCATCCTGGTCGCGGAGCCGTGTCGGCGGCATGTCGATGTATCCGTCTCGCAACGAGATCACCTGCAGATCGCCGAATTCGAACGTGGCATGGAGCTGGCCACTTGAGATCAAACGCATGGAACCTCCGTCGTGGTGGGCGCGCATCGCGCGTCTCCGATAGAAGATCCTATCTTCTTTAGGAGAAACCCTACACTGTGGGCAGCGAGGTACCCAACGATCAAGGAGCACGGTGGTCGAGCAAGACGGAAACGCGGCCGAATCACAGCACGGTGACGACCTGGCCGGCGCGTTCGGCGGTAACGTGCGGCGACGCCGCGAGGAGGCGGGTCTGACGCTGGAGCAGCTGTCCACACAGTCGTCGGTCAGCCGGGCGATGCTGTCCAAGGTCGAACGCGGTGAGAAGAGCCCGACGATCGGCGTCGCGTCCAGGATCGCCCACGCGCTCGACGCGTCGCTCTCGGACCTGATCGGTGCGCCGGCTGCTGCCGCCTCTGGTGTGGCCATTGTCATGCGCAAGAACGATCGCCCCGTTTTCCGTGACCCGGAAACCGGCTTCGAGCGGCACATCGTGTCAGCGGCCCCGGGCGCGGGAGGAGCCGAGATGGTCGTCCACTATCTCCCCGCGCAGGTCTCCACCGGGCTGCTGCCCGCGTATCCGCCGGGCACGGAGAAACAGCTCGTGGTGCTCGAAGGCACCCTCACCGTCGCGATCGGCGGGATCAACGAGACCCTGAACACAGGCGACTCCCTGTTCTTCCAAGCCGACGCGGACCACGGCTTCGCCAACCGAACGAACGCTCCCTGCGAATACATCATGGTCATCTCACGTAGAACCTGATCGGCCGCAGCTTACGAGCCTGGACAAAGCTGGCTAGGGCATCGCCGTACTTACGGCATTCTTCGGGAAAGCCGACTTGCGAGCAGCTCCGCGACGTGTCGTTACCCATGCGGCTGACCGTCGGCGGCCAGGCACCGACTGACCCGGCACTGCTCGCCAACGGGCTTCCTTCTAGCCGACGCCGACCTGTTCAGGCTCTCTACTGCGTCAAAGCCGCGGACCAGGACCGTACCTGCTGGGCGAGAGCGGCCACATGCTCGGGAGGTGTGGTCTTGACGATTCCGTGTCCGAGATTGAACACGAACGGGCCACCACTGAGCGCGTTCAGGATGCGGTCTGTTTCCGCGTGGAGTGCGGGCCCGCCCGCGACCAGGAGCTGAGGGTCGAGGTTGCCCTGTACGCACCGGCCGAGTGCCTGCTGCACCTTCTGCGCGGCCCACTCCACAGGCACTGTCGAGTCGAGCCCGACGCAGTCCACGCCGGTCGCCTCGGCGAAGCCGTTGTAGGCGAGCCCCGCGCCACGTGGAAAGGCGATGATGGGAACACTCGGATGCTTCGCCTTCAGCGCCGCGACGATGGCGGCAACCGGCGTGACGCACCAACGCTGGAACAGCGGGTAGGGGAGTATTCCGGCCCAGCTCTCGAAGAGTTGGATCGCTTCGGCACCCGCCTGAATCTGACGGTCCAAGAACTCGATGGTGGCCGCCGTGAGCAGGTCGATCAGGGGTTGGAACCCCTCCGGATCGCTCAGCGCCCACTGCTTGACGACGGAGTGCTCTGAGCTGGCGCCGCCGCGCCCTTCGACCATGTAAGTCGCGACCGTCCACGGCGCACCGGCATAGCCGATCAACGTGACCTCGTCAGGCAACGCGCGAGTGAGTCGTCTGACGGTCTCATAGATCGGGGCCAGTTCTTCGTGCAAGCGGGACGCGCTCAAGAACTCGGTGATGTCCGAAGTCGAACGGATCGGGGGCGTGAGGACGGGGCCGTCACCGACCCGGTACTCCAAGGTCTGCCCCAACGCCGCCGCGATCTGGGGAAGATCCGCGAACAGGATCGCGGCGTCGAGCGTGAAGCGCCGGAGCGGTTGCAAGGTGACCTCGACCGCATGCTCGGGCGAATTGCACAGCCCCACCATTCCGCCCGCAGCCTCGCGGACGTCGTGGTACTCCGGCAGATAGCGTCCGGCCTGCCGCATGAGCCAGATCGGTGGTCGCTCGGTGCGCTCGCCCGCGAGCGCACGCAACAGCAGCTTCTTCGGCCTCGCCTCGCCCGGCACGCGATCGACGTCCGACTCTTCCCGCATATCGACGCCCACGCGCCTCCGTCCTGCCCAGATACGCGAGCCCCAACCGGCCCGATCAGCACACGCGCCCCTACAAGCGAAGGTGTGCGCTACCACCCTATCTACGCCCACTACCTAGATCTTCAGGGCTCAGGCGTTGCTTCCAGTCGGGCCAAAGCCCCGACCCCTGAAGGGCCTCGCCCCGCTCCGACGCCCCACCCAGGCAGGCTCCGCCTGCACAGACCTTGCCGACCTTGACCGGCCCGGCATGGACGGCAGGTGCGAACTCACGATTGTGGGGCGTCGACCTGCCGAAGACATGTAGTCCAGGTCGTACTCTCCAAGGAAGCGTGGGACAGCCAGATGCCACACAGACCCCAGGCCATGGACGTTCGGGCGAGCAGAACGCGGCGATCGACTGCTACATCCGTCGACGGGGAACCGCGCATAAACGGCGACGCCGAGGATTCGATCCCTCCTCTGGAGGGCGGTGACATCCACGTGTCTCAGGTCGGCCCCTGCGACTTCCCGCACTCGTGCTCGTCCACGACTCCGGCTCATCGACCCATGCGTGGGACGCGCTGGTTCCACTGCTGACCGAGTTCTACCGGGGATTAGCAGACCGCCAACGAGTGGTTATGACCCATCGCTCTCAATCAGCAGGTCCACGTTCCACTTCTCGGGCAGTTCACTGCCGCAGAAGACGCAGACGAAGTCGCTCTCGCGCACGATGTTGTGCTCCTGGCACCCAGGACAGCGTCGGAACACCACTTCGTGCGTGAAACTGGACGGACGCCCGAGCCCTGCACAATCGAGAGCTTGGGCGACCGATGGCCAGGAGTTAACGTCCGGGCAGTACCCGGTTGAATGGTTGCTGACGTCGCCCACGACCCATCTGCCTGCCTCGCGGGTGAAGCTGATCTCGCCGGCGCTCAGGACCGATCGTCCGCCCGCACAGGCCACATGCTCGCTTCGTCGCGGCGCCAGCCGAAGCACGCCGTCCGCACCGACCACGAAGGTGAACGGCTCAACCAGCTCCGCCGCAGAACGCTCGGCGACCCAGCGGTCGAAATCAGCCGCCGAGCCGATCCGGCAGCCGCCGCTGCCAGGCCGGATCGCGGCCTTGAGATCGGCCGGTCCCACGTACCGATAGTTCCACCCCCGCATGCTCACCTGAGCCAACCTTCCGATACGCGCCCTAGACGTGGGTGAGTGCTCGGGTGGAGACATCGAGGATGTCGCCCAGAGCGGTGCGGGCCTGGGTGAGGTCGGCTATGCGGGCGTCCAGCTCGGCGTACTGGGTTCTGAGGTGGTCGAGAACGCAGGCCTGGAGTTCGCTGCCGTCGCCGACGAAGCAGGGCATGAGCTCGCGGATGACCTTGGTAGGCAGCCCGGCGGCGAGCAGGGTGCGGATGCGGGCGACGGTGGCGGGGGCCTCGGGGTCGTAATGGCGGTGGCCGCCTTCGCTGCGGTGGGAGGTGAGCAGCCCCTGGGCCTCGTAGTAGCGGAGGAGGCGTACGGCCACGCCTGTTTCGCGGGACAGAGCCCCGATCTTCATGTGACCCACCTCATAGTGCAGCGGCTTGAATCTGACACCGATGTCACATCCTAGCGTTGCTCACATGACAACGACTTCGACCGCACCAGCGCCCGTTTCGCTCTACGGATTCCTGACCCCCAAGCCCGGACATGCCGACGAGCTCAGGAAGCTCCTGATGGACCTCGTCGAGCCGTCTCGAGGGCACGAGGGCAGCCTTCAATACCACCTCCACGAGCAGCAGGACGGCCGATTCTTCCTCTATGAGGTCTGGCGTTCGCAGGAGGACCTTGACCGGCACAACGCGACCCCACTGCTGCGCGTCTTCATGGACGAACTGCCTGAGCACATCGAAGGAGCACCCGATGCCTACTTCGGCACGATGAGGAGTCCCTATCCGGCCATCGCGGCCTGACCAGGCTCGCAGAGTTTCTCACGGAGTCAGACTCGACCACCCATCGGGGCTGTGGGCGCTGACCGTGTTGGGCGCGTTGACGTGCCGGTCAGGTGGTGTTCATGGATGGGGCGCCACGCATGGCCTCCTGCGTGGTCTTGATCAGAGCGTCCAGGGTCTGCCGGGTGCGGGCGAGCTCGTCCGACTGGGCGTCGATGCGGTCGCGCTCCGCGGTGAGCTGGCGTAGTACCGCCGGAGGGCAGCGCTCCCCGGAGTCCTTGACGTGCGGCAGCAGCGCGGCGATGACCTTGCCGGTCATTCCGACGGCGAAGAACTGTTTGATCAAGAGCACACGGCACACAGCGTCCTCGCCGTAGTGGCGCTGCCCGCTCGCACTGCGCTGGCTGGCGAGCATGCCCTGCTCCTCGTAGTAGCGCAGGGAGCGCACACTGGCCCCGGTCCGCTGCGCGAGATCACCGATCCGCACGGTCACCTCCATCCCGGATTGCCTCTCGCACCGATGTCAGGTTTAGCGTAGCGGCGTGCCCCACGAGCCCCCTGGAGGTGGTTTCACGTTGCCCGCATGCCCCGGCGGCTTCGTCGCGGCACGCCAGACAGACGAGACTTTCACTGGTTCTCCGATGGAGGCCTCGGTGTGAACTTTAGAAGGTGCGCTCGGCGACCTTCACCCGCTGGCTCGCCTCCAACGCGGCGCGCAACTTGTCGGCCGGTAGCGGCGCGGCGGGGGCCTGGAGTATGAGCTCGACCGGCACGTCGGGGTCAGTGTGATCACGGCGCACAAGCCGCGGCCGGTGATCGACCGCGTCTTCCCCTTCGAAGAGGCACTCGACGCGGCGTCCCACCTGGCGACGGGTGCCCACTTCGGCAAGGTCGTCACCTGACGCCGACGCGTCTACGGCCGGGGGCCCATCGTTTGGACTTGCGCGCTGAAACCGATCGGTTTACGGTGATGGAAACCGGTCGGTTTCTCGCTATGGAGGCGAGTCCGAAAACGAAACCCACCAGGGGGAGCGATGGCTACCAGGCGCGACGCCGAGCGGCAACCGCCGGATCCGAAGCTGCCGCCGAAGCTGGCAGGGCACCCGTCGGTGCAGGCCGTACTCGCCCGGCGCAGGGCTGGTGACGTCGCGAGCCCGCCGGCGGTGATCGACGCGGCCTGGCTGCGCGAGCTGTGCCTGGCGGCCGGTGCGGACGACGCGGCCGCGGTCAGCCTGGATCACCCCGACCTGGCCGGCGAGCGCGAGCACGCGCTGGCCGCGTTGCCCGGCACCCGTGCCCTGATCGCGATGGTGTTCCGGATGAACCGCGACAACTGCCGCTCCCCGGCCCGCAGCGTGGCCAACCAGGAGTTCCACCAGACCGACGAGCAGGCCAACCACGCCGCCCGCAATGTCACCCGAGCACTGCAGGACGCCGGCTATCGCGCGCTCAATCCGTCGGTCGGCTTCCCTCAGGAGATGGGCCGCTACCCTGGCCGGATCTGGGTGGTGGCGCACAAGACCGTCGCGGTGGCCGCGGGGCTCGGCGTGATGGGCCTGCACCGCAACGTCATCCACCCGAAGTTCGGCGACTTCGTGCTGCTGGCCACCGTCCTGGTGGACGCCCAGGTGAGCGGGTACGGGCAGGCGCTGGAGTACAACCCGTGCATCGACTGCAAGTTGTGCGTCGCCGCCTGCCCGGTCGGCGCCATCGGCAAAGACGGAGACTTCGACTTCTTCGCCTGCACCACGCATAACTACCGTGAGTTCATGAGCGGGTTCACCGACTGGGCGCAGACCGTGGCCGACAGCCAGGACGCCGCCGACTACCGCTCCCGGGTCACCGATTCCGAGAGCGCCTCGATGTGGCAGAGCCTGACCTCTCCCCCCGGCTACAAGTCCGGCTACTGCCTGGCCGTCTGCCCCGGCGGCGAGGACGTCCTGGGCCCGTACCTTGAGGACCGCAAGACCTTCATGGACACCGTGCTGCGGCCGCTCCAGGACAAGGAGGAAACCCTCTACGTCCTGCCGGGTTCGCACGCGCAGGAATACGCCCAGCGCCGCTTCCCCCACAAGCCCGTCAAAGAAGTCACCGGCGGCTGGCAGCCTCCGACGCGACGCCCCGCATCCTCCTGATCCGGTGCGCTCCCGGCTGCGGTCATCGCCGCTGGGGTACATGTCACGGTGCTCAGAGTGATGCCGAGCGGACCGGACGCGGGACAGTGATACTTCCGCTCAGCTCTTTGGGATGCCCGACCACGGCCTAAGGGGCAGCCCTAGGTGGTCAGTCGGGCGCATCAGTGGAATCGCACCGCGTTGAGGCTCACTTCCCAGCTCCGTTCGGCGGCCTCGGGTCGAGGGCGTAGGGGGCCACACCGCTGACGCTTCCGGCCTGATAGGCCTGTTCGTCCTGCGATCTCCCGGCCTCGTTGCAGTCCTCGAAATACCGGCCGCCGACGCCTTGGAGGAGAGGGGAGGCGGCGAGCAGTGCTCAACCCTGGCTGGTCTCGGCTTCGGCGGACAGCTCGGCCCACTCCTGCCAGGTCTTGAGCCGCTCGGCGTAGACCTGCGGGACGACATGGTGCGGCAAGGAGCCGAAGAAGACCCGCGGCGGGGGATTGTCGGCGTCGACGACCTTCAGCAGCGCCGTGCCGACGCCGGCCGGGTCGGGACTGGGCATGGTTGCGAAGCCGGCGTTGACCGCCTCCCGTACGCCGTCGTAGGCGGCCAGCGGCTGGGACCAGGTGGAGGACGTGGCGAAGCCGGTGCCGAACAGGCCGAAGCCCGCGTTGTTGACGACGGCGTCCAGGCGCCCGAAGTGCTCGTGGGCCTGCTTGACGGCCTCGGTCGCGGCGGGCCTTGTCCGTGACGTCCAGGGCCAGCGGAAGGACCGCGTCGCCATGCGCTGCGATCAGGTCGGGCCAGGGAATCGGCATTGCGGGCGGTCGCCGCGACCTTGTCGCCGCGCGACAGTGGCACGCGACAGGCCCGGCACCAAGGAGGAGGTCGTCCTCGACAAGATGGGGGAGGTCGGCCACCAGGTCGCCGCAGCGCTCAACGCCCGCCCCGCAGGCGAGCGGCCGTGGGATTCGCTGCGCCGCGCCTTCGACGTGGTCGCCCAGACCGATCCCGACGAGCCCGAGCGGGCCCTGAGCTTGATGCGGCTCCTCAGCGACGCCTGGGCCGCCAGTGACGGGACAACCCCGCTGTCCGGGCTCCTCGATCAGGCGATGGGCGCACTCGGCGAACTGAGCGGATAGGGCCGGCCCCCGCCGAGAGGAAGTCTGGAAAGACTGTCGTCCCGAGGTGGGGGACATCCTCAAACCGGACGGGGCCGTTGCGCGTCGTCCTCTTGGGGGCGGGCGGGGTGCACATGGTCAGGCTCGGTGACGGTCTTTCTCCGGAGCTGCCACTGAGTCCTCTGCGCGGACTTCAGGTGTCTGCTCGGCTATGCGCCGCGGCGTCGGGTATCACCTGGAAACGCGCTTGTAAACCGATCGGTTTTCATTTCGTCGGAACCGCGTTATCCTCGCGGTATGACCATCGAGGCGAAGCCGAGTTCCCGAGAGCGGCTGTTGGAGGCGGCGGCGACGCTCACTTATCGAGACGGTGTCGGCATCGGCGTCGAGGCGCTGTGCAAGGCGGCGGGGGTGTCGAAGCGCTCCATGTACCAGCTGTTCGAGAGTAAGGACGAACTGCTGGCGGCGAGCTTGGAGCAGGGTTCCTCTGCCTTCGTGGCGAAGCTCCTGCCCGCGGCGGGCGATGGCCGTTCGCCCCGTGAGCGGATCCTGCACGTCTTCGAGCAGGTGGAGGCGCAGGCGGGTGCGCCCGAGTTCCGAGGTTGCCGGTACCTGGCGGTGCAGATCGAGCTCAAGGACCAGAGCCACCCTGCGAGCCGGGTGGCGCACCGGGTCAAGGCGAACCTGATGGCCTTTTTCCGTGCCGAGGCCGAACAGGGTGGGGCGAGTGACCCGGATCTGCTGGCCCGGCAGCTCAGCGTGGTCTTCGACGGCGCCAGCGCTCGCGCGGGGATCGGAGCCGACAACCTGACGGGGCTCATCGCGCCCACCGTGGCTACCCTGCTCGATGCGGCAGGCATGCGCTGACGCGTCGCCTTTTCGAGATGGCACTGATGTGCGATACGAGGGGATGGCACCTGGCAGCCGGAGCGGCTCCCGCGATCTGGCCATCGCCTGCATCTCGGCGGCTGCCGCGAACCTGAACGAAGCGTTACGCGGCCGGGGTCAGCTTCCCGTTTGAGCTTGCACGTGGAAACCGATCGGTTTACGATGAGGGAAACCGATCGGTTTTCTCGCTGAGCCAGGGAGTCCAGGATGGCGACGCCCCGGCCATCGTCGCCAAGGTGATCGTCGAGGCGGCGACCGACCCGAAGCTGCGCTACACCGCCGGTTCCATGGCCGGACGCGCCGGCACGCTGCGCCGCATCGCTCCTGCCCGAGTCTTCGACAAGCAGATCCGCAAGCTCAACCAGCTGGCCGGCTGAGGCCCGCCCGTCCTAAGGAGTCGGCGATATGCCGTCAAGAGGCGCGCCCCACGATCCTCATTCCGGGGACCACCAGCCACACCATCGCCCCGCGCGGAGGGCGCCACGGCCATGAGGGGGCGCTGCGTTATCTCAAAGCGGGCACGGGCGCTCCCCTGGTCCTGCTGCACACCGTGCGAACGCAGGCCGAGCACTTCCGCGTCCTCATCCCTTTGATCTCCGGCCAGTACACCGTGTACGCCCTCGATCTCCCGGGGATGGGCTACTCCGAGATCGTGCCTGGTGCGTCGTACCAGGAGCCGGCGATGCGCGCGGGCGTCGAACGGCTCCTCACCGAACTCGACCTCCATGACGTGACATTGGTCGGGGAGTCCATGGGGGCGGTGCTCGCCCTGACGGCCGCGGCCGATCTGCCGGAGCGGGTACGGCGCGTCGTCGCGGTGAATACCTACGACTTCCGCGGCGGAATCGCCCGATCCAGTCTCCTCGCCCGTGTGGTGGTCGGCGGTGTTCTCGCTCCGGGAGTGGGCCCGGTGGTCGCCGGGGTGGAGCCCAAGCCCGTCCTCCGCAGGGTTCTGCAGGGCGGCCTGGTGGACAAGAGCGCGTTGCGGGCGGACTACGTGGACGAACTCCTGCAGGTAGGCGGCCGGCCCGGCTACCCGACCGTTGCCCGGGCTGTGTACCAGAGCCTGCCCAGTCTCATTGCTGCCCGTGCGCGCTACTCCGCGGTCAAGGCTCCCATTCACCTCCTCTACGGGGACAAGGACTGGTCCCGGCGGTCGGACCGGGAGGCTAACAAGAAGCTGCTGCCTGCCGCCGAATTCACGCAGGTGCCGGGAGCGGGCCACTTCATCGCACTGGAGAGGCCGGAGGTCGTGGCCGACCTGCTGGCCTCGGTGGCTTGAGTTATCGCAGCGAAGCGGCACTCGTGGGCCTGCAGGAGTTCCTGGAATTCGACTCCATCAGTCAGGCACCAGCCATCACGACTCCGACGATGATCGTCCACTTGCCGGTGGTCGCGGCGGTGTGCTCACTGATCCTGACCTCATTGGTTCAGTTTTGACACTCACGTGGTGATGGTTTGGCTCACCTGCGTTTGCAAGAGGAAACCGATCGGTTTATGGTGGTGGAAACCGATCGGTTTCTCATTGTGGTGGCAAATCGTGACAGCGCCTCCAATGGCTTGGAAGCTCCGTACGCGCAGCTGAAGAAGTAGCACGCGCTCTCGCCGATTCAAAGATTCAACGATTCAAAGATTCAAAGGGAATGCTCGTGGAAAATACGCTCATCCACCGTTTCGTCGAAGTGAACGGAGTCAGACTGCACATCGCCGAGCAGGGGCAGGGGCCGCTGGTCCTGCTGCTGCACGGCTGGCCGGAGAGCTGGTACTCCTGGCGTCACCAGTTCGGGGCGCTGGCAGCGGCCGGATACCGGGTCGTCGCCCCCGACCAGCGCGGCTATGCCCGCAGTGAGCAGCCGCCGGACGTCTCCTCGTATACCCTGCTCCACCTCGTCGGCGACGTGATCGCCCTGATCGAGGAGTTGGGGGAGGAGCAGGCGGTCGTCGTGGGTCACGACTGGGGCGCACCCGTCGCCTGGACCGCGGCGATGCTGCGCCCGGACAAGGTCCGCGCGGTGGCCGGGCTCAGCATTCCGCCGATTCTGCCCGGCGGGATGGTCCCGCCCTCGATCACCCGCACCCAGTACGGCGAGGGCTTCTACCAGATCTACTTCCAGCAGCCGGGAGTCGCCGACGCGGAGTTCGCCAAGGACATCCCAGAGTCCTTTCGCCGCCTCCTGGTCGGTGCCTCAGGCGACAACCCGCTCGGCAGGGAGCCCCGCCCGCTGGTCATACCCGACGGGCTGGGCCTCCTGGACACCATGCCGGCCTCGCCCGCTCTCCCGGTCTGGCTGACGGAGGAGGACATCCAGGCGTACGCCGAGGACTTCGCCCTGCACGGGGAGCAGGCCTTCACCGGAGCCTTCAACTGGTACCGGAACATCGAACGCAACCACGAACTGCTCGCGCCTTTCCGGGGGCGTGGGATCGACGTCCCCGCGCTGTACGTGGTGGGAGACCGTGACATGGTCACCTCACTGCGCGGCCCCGACGGGAGCGACTCGCTGAGCGATCTTCTGCGTGGCCAGGGCGGGCCGGGCAACCCGCTGAGTGCCCTCGCGCCTCAACTGCACGGCCCGGTGGTGCTGCCGGGTTGCGGCCATTGGACGCAGCAGGAGCGTCCCGCAGAGGTCAACGCCGCACTCCTCGATTTCCTCGCCCGCATCGACGGCTCGGCGCCCCGATGACACCGCTGAACAGCTGACCCGACCCAACCCGACAAAGGACACACCGATGCCAGAACGCAATCCCATCCTGATCACCGGAGCCGCCGGCCAAATCGGTGCTGTGAGCCGAACGATCGTCGAGATGCTGCTTGACCAAGGGCACCCGGTGCGCGCGTTCGTGCGACAGGACGACGAACGCGCGCACGCACTCCGCCAGGCCGGGGCAGAGGTCTTCGTCGGAGACCTGCGCAGCATCGCCGACGTGACCGCCGCGCTGAAAGGCTGCCGACGCATCTACTTCAGCATGAGCCTGTCGCCGTACTACACCGACGCCGTCAGCCTGATGGCCGCGGCGGCGCGGGCCCAGGGCGACATCGAGGTCTTCGTCAACATTTCCGAGTTCGAGCAGTCGTTCATGACGTTCGACGAAATGATCGCACCGGTGGAAGAGCGGCGGGCCTGGCTCGGCGGACTCGTCGCGGACTGGTCGCCGCAGCAGCGGGCCCACTGGATCGCGGAGCGGGTGCTGGAGTGGTCCGGCCTCCCGACTGTCAACATCCGGGGGGCTATGTTCGTCGAGAACCCCCTGATGACCTGGCTGGCGCTGGAGCCGCTGAGCAAGGGCGAACTGCGCCTGCCCTTCGGCCACCACCGGCTCGCGCCCATCGCGGGTTATGACGTGGCGGAGGTATGCGCGAAGATCCTGGCCGACCCGGCACCGCACATCTCCAAGTCCTACGAGCTCAACGGTCCGGAACTGAAGGACATGCACGGGTTCGCAGAGGACTTCGCGGCCGTGCTGGGACGCCCGGTCACCTACATTCCCGAAGATGTCGAAACCTGGAACGAGGCCTACGTGGACACCGCCCTGGCCGAGCATCCGCACACCGCGGAGCACATGAAGACCCTGACCCGGCTGATCGGCGGTGGAGGGTACCGCGGCGTCACCGACCAGTTGGAGACCCTGCTCGGGCGCCCGCCGAAGACCGTGCGGTGGGCGCTGGAGAATCATCCGCGCATCCGGAAAATGGCGACTGCCTGAGCCGCCTAGCGTCCACGACCATCTCGAGTGCCTGCGGAGCGATGAGGACTTCACCGCCTGGCATCCGCGCAATGGTCCGCCTGGTCCGGCGCAGGGCGCAACCGGCCACGGTGCGCGTGCTGCAGTCCCCGCTCCATCTGTCCGATCGGCGGCAATGTCCATACCCGAGCTCATACCGCTGGTCATCCTGCGCGGCAGCGGCGACAGCACCCGCGACCTCGGCGGCGAGGCCGCCCGACATGGCATAAGTACTCTCGCCCATGCCGTCGGCGGCGGGGTGCGATCGACGGTCGAGTGCCCACACCCGTACGGGACGCATCGCCGCGCCCCACAGTGACGGCAACTGGCCGACGTCCAGCTCGGTGAGCTGAACGCCGAACCAGCGACGCATCTGTCGCTCGCGATACGATCATGTCAAGCTGCGGCTGGGATATCCCAGGCACGCTCGTCGGAGGCGAACGGCAAGGTATCCGGTGATGAGGCTCATGACTGCTCACGATGTGGCCCGGCTGCTGCCTGATGTCCCGGTACTTCGCGATCTGTGCCGGTCCATGGCGGTGCTGGAGGCCATCCTGAGCCCGGAATGGTCCAGCCGCTACCACTCCTTCGACGCGGGCTGGAGCCCTGGGGAGGAGATGGCCTCGATGCGCAACGGCTCGGGAGACGCGTACTCCATTGTCTTCTCCGCGGCGGGTGCGTACATCCGCGGCTTCGACCACGAGTCAGCGATGAGCCCATACAGCAACGACGGGCCGTGGCCGGGGGTGCTCGACTCCGTCCCCGAGGTCTTCCGCCCTTGTGTGGAGGAGCCGGCCTTCTGCGACGAGGACGGAATGCCGGTCGTGACCGCCTGCCTATGGCGTGAGGTCGGCGATGGTCGCTGGCGAGTGGGTGAGATTGACTACCCGGACGGTGTGAGCGATCCCGATGGTGCGGCGGGTTTGTTCGCACGGCTCGTCGATCCGTCTCCGGAGGCGTTCCGGCGGTTCGCGGAGGACTACTACGAGGTGCCCGTGGATCTCGATGCGGTGCGGCACGTCTATGCCCTCCGTCCGCTGACGCCGGCGGTGGTCACCGCGCTGAACGCTGATCTTGCCGTGGAGGATCTCGCCGAGGACCTTGCGGCAGCCCGGTATCCATCCGTTGCCGGCTGACAAGCTGAAGGACGACGGGGCCGCGAAGACATCTGATCGGCTAAGGGGTCCGAACACGAGAAACCCCCCTCACGCAACGGCCCTAGGGCGTGTTTCCTGGATCTTGAACTGGCTGTCCTGTAAGTCCTGATGTGTGCTGGATGGGCTGCGCGCTGGGTGCGATGAGATCGAGGGCAAGGACTGGACGGTGTCAGCCGACTCGACCGTCGCCCGCGCCCATCAGCACGCCGCTGGGGCCGCCCACGAACCGGCCCGCGACGATCCCACAGGGGGCGGGATCGAATGACAAGAATCCGGCCACGGGCAAGGGCCGCGAGGGACTGGGACGCTCGCGGGGCGGTTTGACCACCAAGATTCACCTGGTCGCCGACCGGCGGTGCCGGCCGGTCACCCGGCTGACCAGCCCGGGTCAGCACGGCGACTCGCCACGGTTCATTCCGCTGATGGAGTCCATCCGCATCCCGCGCCGCGGGGCGCGGCCGTCCCCGCAAGCGGCCTGGCCGCGCGATGGGCGACAAGGCGTACTCCTCCAAGGTCAATCGTGCCTCCCTGCGCAGACATGGTATTCAGGCGGTCATCCCCGTCAAAGAGGACCAGAAGGCCAATCGGCTCAAGCGTGGCTCGGCCGGAGGCCGCCCGCCCAACTTCGACGCCGAGCGGTACAAGGAGCGCAACACCGTCGAGCGCTGCTTCAACAAGCTGCGGCAGTTCCGGGCGGTGGCCACGCGCTTCGATAAGCGCGAACGCATCTACCAGGGAACCATCGACGTCGCGTCCATCAAGATCTGGCTCCGCGACCCGGTTCGGCGATCAAGAACATAACCTGAACCGCATGAGTGTGTGCCCCGGGTGCCGCCTTGAACTGCCCGACGAACGACGGACGAGCAACGAAACCCGATACAACGCCTCGCCCGAGTGCTTGCGGCTTTCTGGCGAGGTCGCCGCGTTCAACCATGCCCATCCCGCCCGGCTCGCCATCTGGCACCAAACTTGTGTGGACGCCTACGGCGCCCAACACGTCAGCGCAGGCACCAAACCGATCGCCGTGGCGTTCGCGCTGAACGGCCTCTACCTGGTCTTTGAACGCGGATTCACCGGTCTGCAAGCTCGCAACGCCCACGGCTACCTGGCCAACACCGTCCCGTCTTGGCCCCGCTTCACCC
Organism: Nonomuraea sp. NPDC049750; assembly: GCF_040659625.1. NCBI lineage: Bacteria > Bacillati > Actinomycetota > Actinomycetes > Streptosporangiales > Streptosporangiaceae > Nonomuraea > Nonomuraea sp. NPDC049750. Next base: position 112,327 of record NZ_JBFANB010000032.1, on the reverse strand, counting down.
CGCCAGACAACGTCGGCAAGGTCACGGTCTTCGACGTCACTATGGCCTCCTCCGTGGGCGAGCACATCGACCTGGTCCAAACCTGGGGCCGCAGCGTATGGGCCGCCTGGAGCCACGTCCACAACGAGATCGCCACCATGACCGACGCCCAGCTCGGTTCCTGGCACCCACACTCCTGATCCGAGCAGATCCTGCACAGAGCCGAATCCAGCCACCGTCAACTCCGGGAAACACGCCCTAGCGTGCCCACTGTCACGGAGTCCCGGTCGAGATCAGGGGTTGTCGAGAAACGGTGACATCACGCGCGCGGGCCGGTGATATTCGCGACGAAATATCGCAGCCATGACCAACAGCGCGCGGGACCATCGCGTCCCTCAACGAGCACTCGCCTCCTGCCTAGTGCGGGGAGGGCGATGACATGGGCTCGGATTCCGTACGTGGTGTCGAGCGGCGGCGGCTGCTCGGATGGGGCGGGCTGGCTGCCGGTGCGATGGCGGCCGGCACGCTGTTAGACGCCGGGCTCGGCACCGCCCCCGCCGCCGCGTCCGAGCCGTCCGAGCAGGACCGGATCCCGCCGGACACCCGGCCCGGCGGGGCCTACGACCGGTACGTGGCGAAGCTGGCCGCCGAGGACAAGTTCTCCGGAGTGGTACTCCTGTCGCACCGGGGCCGGACGGTGCTGTCGCGCAGCTACGGCATGGCCGACAAGGAGAAGGGGATCGGTAACCACGAAGGTGTCGCGTTCAACCTCTACGGCGGACCGTTCGTCAGCCTGTCCATTGTGCAACTGGCGCAGCGGGGCAAGCTGAAACTGTGGGACACGGTGGGCACCTACCTGACCGGTTTCGCCAAGGAGATCGCTGAGCAGGTGCGCATCCACCACCTACTCATGGGCACCTCCGGGTTGTCCTTTCCGGAGCACGACTACAAACGCGTCTTCCGCAGTAAGGAGGAGCAGCACGAGTACTACCAGCAGTACACCCGGCAGGCGAAGCTGGTGGCCGCCCCCGGCGCGGGTTCGGAGAAACCCGGCTGGGGCGCGGATGTCACCGTGCAGATCGTCGAGGCGGTGACCGGCATGACGTTCTGGGACTACGTGCGTGAGCACATCTTCGGGCGCTGCGGCATGGCCGGCTCGGCGTACTACACCAGGCCGCAGTGGCTGGCCGACGAGCACATCGCGCACTCGTACATGAAACAGGCCGACGGCAGCTGGGTGGACGCCGTCCGCAATCTGGACAAGGACAGCCCGAGCCCGGGTCTGGCGGGCCGGAACAATGCCCGCAACTTCGTCCCGGACGGCGGGTTCGTCACCGCACCGGACCTGATCCGGTTCGCGGAAGCGTTGTACGACGGCACCGTGCTCGACCCGGCCTGGGCCGACGTGTTCACCTCGGTCAAGGCCCCCAACTTCCGAGGCTCCCCGGGGTTCAGCACCTACGGGCCGACAGCCCACATCGTCGAAGGCCAGTGGGAGCTCTCGCGCAGCGGCGTCCACCCCGGCAGCTCCACCCACTGGAGCATCTACCCGGACGCCGGATGGGTCGGCGTCGTCCTCAGCAACTACGACGACATACCGCTGCAGGAGATCACCGGACAGCAGACGCGGGCCATCATCGGGGCTTCACCCGGCGGCGGTGGTGGCGGCTGACGCGCGGCCATGGCATAGCCGACCTGAAGAAAGAGGCGCGGGCTGGGAAATCCGCTGGCTCGGGACGGGTGGATTCCCCGGCCTGGCAACCAGATCGCCCGACGAATCATCGCCTCCGGCGGCGGCAGCGGCGATCCTCATGCTCGGCGCCGACCCGGCGAGCCATGGCTGATCGCCACGGTGCCCGTGGTCGGCTACCGCATGGACGTGACCGATGGCGACACGGCCAGGAGGTGGGGCGGAAGCGGCGAAGCCGCAGGCTGTTGGTGACGACGAAGATATGCGCCCGCCAAGAACTGGTCCGCGTCGAGACCTCGCTTCCGCCCGGCAGCGAGATCGAGCAGAACCGCACCGGTTGCGGATCCAGACCGGAGCGGCCACTCAAGCCGCAGTGGCACGTCGACGCGGATCGTCCGACCGCCGGTGATCCGGAATCGGCGGGCTGGCTTCCGCCTCGTGACTTCGACACATCCGGAGGCTACCGGCAGCTGAGGGAGCCCGCCCGTTCCAAGCCCGACCCTCGGGCTCCTGGGCGGCGGTGCGCAGCAGTGGGACACAGGCGGTGTAGAAGGCCTCGACATCGGCCGCGGCGGCGATGACCAGGTCCTCGATCTGCCGTTTGCCGATCACGTTCCCGCACCGGTCGATGATCGCGGCATGCGCGGCATCGACCGCCATACGTAACCCCGCGCTACGGACCAGCATCCGCTGCTTCATCTGGGCGAAGCTCCGCTGACAAAGCGTCCGCCCTTTCCGACGGATCAGAAGGTTGAGGTTTCGAGTACCTCCGGCCGCACACAGCATCAAGGTCCGTTACCAGGGAAAACCTGGAACGGGCCTTTGTGTTTGTCCTGGCAATATCTGGATCTTGCTGACACCGCTGCTAACAAGGGGTGCTCACTCGTTGATCGCCTGGGCGAAGATGTCCGCCGCCGACGCGTCCGCTGCGCGGATCACGTGGGCATAGACCCGGAGAGTGATCTCGACCCCACCGACTTGGCTGCCCCCCGGGAGAGCCGGGGACGCGTCGTGTCGCCGGCCTGCGAAGGGAGGAGGTCGCAGCCGGGGCGGCGATCAGCCAGGACTAGTACATCCGCATCAAGCAGGGACGCCTGACATCCGCGGAGCCGGTCCTCGAAGCCATCGCTCACACGCTGCGTCTCACCCCGGATCAGGGCATCTACGTCGAGAGACTCGCGCAGTTGGTGCCGGTCGAGGCTGGCGTGGGTGTCGAGCAGGCGGGCGCGGTCGTAGCTGAGGCGGGCGACGGCCGGTGTGCGGGCAGATGTCGCCGGCCGCCGGCCGACGCGCCGGGACAGGGCGCCGCTCGGACAGGGCGCCGCTCGGACAGGAACAGCGGGCCTGGCGAGGGTGACATGCCCGCCCGCAGTGCCGCGATTTTCGGCGCGGCGCTCATGCCGGCCCGCTGCCCCGGCTGGGGGCAGCGGAACCTGGAATGGTCGCCGCGGTCGGGCTACTACAAGTGCAGCGAGTGCGGCCACACATGGCTGAGGAAGAGGCAATGGAGTTTGGTGAGCGAGGAGACGGGAGCGTGATCGAGAACGCCGACGGGCCGTGGGCGCTAGCCGGACCCGGGCATCGCAGTCCGGCTAGCCCTGGCTGGCTTGTGTCCTACCTCCAGTGCAGTATGGCCTCACCGGTATAGGTGTGGGTGCCGGACGGTTCGAAGAAGGTGGCCTGGTACGTGAAGGGCTGTCCGATCCTCAAGCCTTTACTTTCGTAGTCGTAGACTCCGATGCTGGTCTCCCAGGTTCCCTGAGGGCTGCAATCGTCGTCGATTTTGGCTGACCACGTCCCCTCGTAGACGAAACCTACGATTCTCCCTTCGGGTTTCTCGCAGGTGCCGCGCCAGCGCAGGCCGATGTCCTTGGGGGAGGGCATTGTCAGGGCTCCTACGAAGGAGAAGGTGTCTTGCGCGGCGGCCTGCGCGGTGCGGGCTTGGGCGGGTGACACTGTGCCGACGAGCGCGCCGATCGCTACAGTGGCCACTGCCGTGGCGGCCAGGCGTGCGAGGTGCTTCATAGCGGTCGTGCCTTTCTGCTTGGCTGGGCGAATTGGTCGAGGGCGTGCTCGGCTTGGGGCAGGTCGCTCTTAGGTGCTGGCCGGGACGATCGCAACAGCCTCGCCCGCATCCTCGGCAACCTGCAGCACGTCGCCGGCGACGGCATCGTCCCAGCTCGCCTTGAGCCAAGGAGAACGGGGGCCGTGACGGCGGTGCCTGGTCCGGCTTTCCGGTGCGGGCTCCTCGCGATCAGGCCAGAGTGTCCTTGACCTTGATCTGGCCGCCGTCGATCACGCACTTCTGGTTGTTGTGGTTCATGCACTGCCACAGGCGGACATCGGTGCCGTTGGTGCGGTTGGGGGCGTCGATGCACATGGGGGTCCCGGCCTGGGCCGCAGGCCCAGCGATCTGCCGGGCGGAGGCCGCGGTCGGCTGGGCGAGGAGTCCGCTGATGGCGGTGGCGAGGACGGCTGCGGACAGCAGACGGGGGAAAAGCAGCATGGGTGTTCCTCCGGGAAGTGGATCAAACCAAGAACACCATGCCGTCACTTAGAGTAGTCATGCAATTACTTTAGTTGATATTCGCCTCACTCAAGAGATGGGGGAGTGACGCCATCCCTGGAGGGATGGCGGCTGGGCGCGCCGCTCGACGGCCCCGTCCAGATTCGCCTGGAGGGCCCGCACTAGCGGAGACCAGGGATCGCGACGGCCTGGTGGCCCTGGCGGTCGTCGTGGCCGTCCCCGCGCCTGCCACGGCATCCGCCTCCCCGGCGGCACATGGACGAGTGCTGGCCGGCACATGCAGCTCGAGCAGCCGATGTCGCGCCGCGCGGCGGCGCGGCTATGGCGACGAAGATGCCGACCAGGACCGCCGTGATCGCGTAGCTTCCAGGATCGTGGGTGCCGACGACTCTACCCAGACACCACCGAGGCGCTCTCGGAGTCGATGAACCCACTCCGCGGGGAACCTGCGGGGGCCGTCTGAGGCGCGGCATACGATGATCCGCGTAGGCGCCTGAGAGGCACGCAGCCGTACAGCAGTCCGTACAGCAACCTCGTCTCACTCGACCACATACCGCCGCTCCACCATCACCGCCTGGACGGGGCGGTATCTCGTTGACAAGGGCTCTGCCCTACCCTGCGGATCAGAGGGTTGGTTTCGAGTAATCGCCGGACGCTCTCAACCGTTTGAATGTGAGGCGCGTCCAACGCATTGAACGAAGTCGCGCTGTCCGAGTCACTGGGGCATCTCCTTGATTCCTCGCGGGATCCAGCGGAGGGGGGAGTAGGCATGGGGATCTTCAAGCAGGACACGAACGACGCCTTGGCGGCCAGTGCCCGAAACGCCGCAGCTGAGGGACGTACGGTGTTCACGGCTCAGATCATCGGAGCGGCCCGTACGATTCGCCGGCTGCCTGGCCGGGAGCCCGCAGGCGGCGCTCGACAAGGTCGCGGCCTACCTGCGCGACGCGGACCGGGACGCGCTGCCGCTGGCCGAGCGGGCCTTCCGGCTGGCCGGTGGCGGACGCGACGTCCCCACCATGAAGATCTTCACTGACCACACGCGGCTGGCGCCCGCCGTACAGGATGAACTGAGCGCGCTCATCAGCAGACTGGTCGTCTGCATGGAAACCATGGCCGCCTACCAGCGCGGTCAGGGACGCGGGCGTGAACACGCGCAGGCGCTCCACCACCTGCGCAACGCCTGGTACCTCGACCACGCCGCCCGCGACTTCACCGGCCGGGGACTCGCGGTGGGCTCGGCGTGCATGGACGCCGCCGGAGCCGACACCGTTCTGCGGCTGCTGGAGGGCGGCGAGAAGGTGGTGGTCGCCACGCACAACACGCACATCCGCAAGACGGCCATCGAGCACGAGGGCGACTTCGGGCTGTTCCCCCAGGGCTACCATCTGGCCCAGGCGCTCGGCGACGACTACGTGTCCATCGCCGCCACCAGCGTCGCCGGCCGTACCGCGACCGGGCAGGTGGCGCCCGAGCACCCCCTCGGCATCGAGACCTTCGACACCGAATTGCCCCCGCTCACCGACGACTGCGTCGAAACCGCCTTCGACACCGGCGCTGCCTTGGCCATCGCCGATCTGCGCGGTGAGGATCCGGACAGGTACCGGCGGATCAGGATGCTCGACTACTTCATGGACCTCCCGGTCGCCCAGGCCTTCGACGCGGTCGCCTGCGTCCCCGAAACCCGCAGCGTCTCCGGGATCGAGCCGAGGCGATGACCGGCGACCGGGGTACGGCACGGCCCCCGTAAGATTCCGATGAGGAGGCGGGGTGCGAGAGATCGAGTTCCGGCGGGCAGGCCACGACCTCATTGAGATCGTCATCGACGGCGTTCGGTTGCTCGACCTCGTGCGGGAGGCGGAGCTCCCGTACGCGCGGTCCGAGCAGCTCGAACGAGCCGAGGAGTTCGCGCCCGAGCCCGCCCCACTGCTCGCGGGCGAGTACAGCTACTTCCCGGGGACCGGCTGGCCGAGCCGGCATTACCTGGGCGAGCCCACAGAAGTGGCCTACAACCAAGAAGACGACGAGACCATGTTGCTCGGCTGCACCTGCGGCATCCCGGAGTGCTGGGCGCTGCTGGCCAGAATCGAGGTCACAGACACAGAGGTCCGCTGGTCGGGGTTCTCCAACAGCGCCAGGGATTGGGACCTGTCAGCGACTCTCGGACCGTTCGTCTTCTCCCGCCGGCAGTACGAACAGGCCCTGCGTGCCACCGCCCGCCCCGCACCTGCGCCGCCGACGCCGGTGGTCCATGATGACGTACGGCTGGTACCAGTGATCGACGCGCTGTCCGATGTCGTACACGAGCTGACCGAGGACTATCCCGCACTACCGGATGATGAGTCGCTGTGGGATGCCTACTGGTTGAAGAGGATCGCCGCGGCAGGGCTGCCGAAACCGATGCCGGACAACCCGCGGCTGATTCCGCTGTCGGGTTTTCTCGCGGGAGGTTACCTGACAACGCTGGTCCGAGCCACGCTCCAACGGTCGCTCGGCGGGGGTGAAGAGGGCGCGCTCGACAACGTCAGCTGTCTGGAAGGGGGATATTGCCTGCTGGTGTCGGGCAAGCTCGTCGTCGAGCCGGGATGCTGCAGTGATCTGACGGACTTGGCGAGCTGGCGCGAGGCCGCCCGATACCGCGAGCCGTCTCCTTCGATGGTGTGGATCGGTCATCCCTGGCTCCATGTCGCCGCGGACGGCGACAGACTCCTGTTAACCGGTCCGACGGACACGGACGACCCGGGCCACGAGCTGGCCTGGGTCTCCCGCCGAGCACTTGAGCACGCTGTTCGGCGAGCCGCCGCAGAGGTTCGCTACTTCGCTCGGCCGCTCCACGCGCTCTGCACTTCTCAGACGGATGGCGGAAAAGCGGATGCGCTGTGCTCGGCGCTTCTGGGAGCCTCCTGGCTTCGCTCCGGCGGCGACTGGCCGGCATGAACGAGCTTCCTCGCGTACCCGTTCAGATCAGTTATCGGCGCACCCGATAGCGCAGGTGAAGCACCCGGTTGCCCTGAATCACCACGTCAGGGTCCTCCAACAGGTGCTGCGCGTGGACCGACCCGAAGTAGCGCTTGCCGGACCCCAACACGACGGGTACGACGTCCATGCGCACCTCGTCGACCAGGCCCGCGGCAAGCACCTGGCCACCGACGTCGCCGGCGGCGACCTCGACCATGCGGTCACCCGCGAGCTCCTGCGCCTTGGCCATGGCGGCCTCGACGCCGTCGACGAAGTGAAACGGCGCCTCGGGGTCCCAGCCCTCGGGCATCGGCCGGTGCGACACGACGACCACGTGGTCGATCCCGGCCGGAGGTTTCCCGTCCCAGCCATCCGTCATGTCGAAGACGTGGCGGCCGACGATCGTGACTCCGATCTGGTCCCAGTACGGCCGGGTGTAGTCGTAGGACGTCTGCGACACCTTCAGCTCGCCGCTCTCGTCCAACGGGACGTCACCGCTGGACAACCAGTCGAACAGCGGTCCGGGCTGGTCATTCTCGTCCGCGACGAAGCCGTCCACCGACACCGAGCTGTACATGACCACCTTGCCCACGGGGCTCTCCTCTGCTTTGGGGTGCCCCAAATTAGCGTGTCGTGAGCTGTCGCTCTTGTAAGAAATCAATCGGCCGGCAGCGGCCAGCCGTCCATCACGTGGCCGGGATGTTCGCGCAGGAACCGCCGCCGGACTTCGACGTACCGGGTCGGCGTGAGCCCGGTGAACGCCCGGAACTCGTGGCCGAAGTGGGCCTGGTCGAAGTAGCCTGCGCCGGCGGCGAGCTCGCCCCACTCGATCGGTCCGGCGGGGTCGATCGCGAACGCGGTGGCGGCGAAGCGGTAGGTGCGGGCCAGCCGCTTCGGCGTGACGCCGATGAGCTCCTTGAACCGCCGCGCCAGATGAGTGCTGCTGACACCGGCTGCCACGCTCAGGTCGCCGATCGCCACCGACCCGCTGGTCGCCGCGATGACGCCGCTCGTATGGCGGACCAGCCCCAGGCCGGCGGTCTCGCACAGCCGTCGCATCAGCTCCTGCTCGAGCAGCGTCAGCATCTCGTGCGGTCCGTTCGCCGTGGCCAGCCGGTCCCGCAGCTCAGCAATGGCGGGCCGGCCCCAAACCTGCTCCACCGTCACCGGCCGGTCACACAGCTCGGCCGCGGGCATCGGCAGGAACGGCGCCAGCCCCCACGGCTTGACATGCACGCCGACTGACCGGGTCCCCGGCGGATAGCCGAACTCGAAGGCGCGGGTGGGCATGGTGACCACGCAGCCGTCGGCGTACTCGGCCGTCTCGATGTCGGTGCCGGCGCGGATGCGGAACGGCGCCCCGAGGTTGACGATGAGCAACGCCGACGGCATCGGCGGCAGCGTCAGCCGGGCGTACGGCGGTGCGCCCTCCAGGTAGTAAAGGTCGTCGATCAGCCCGTCCAGCGGTGGTCGCGGCACTCTGGACACGTACTTCACGCGTCACAGCATCGCCGATGTACGGGCGGACCGCCAGGTCGTCGCACGCCGTCCGCCGTCCGCCGTAGGACGGCGGCGGGCGCTTCTTCTCCTTCAGCGCCTGATGATCAACCGTCCACTCTGACCTAGCAGGTGGTGCCGGCCACCTCGTAGTAGTTCGGTCCCGTCTGCCGCAAGGTCGTGGTCACGAACGTGTTCCACAGGCCCATCGCCTGGTCGGAGCCGTTGGCATAGGCGTAGCCGCCGGACTGGTGGGCCCGGCCCGCCTGGGTGTGCGCGTAGTTGGTGGCGGTGAAGCAGGGCTGCGGCGATGGGGTGGGGGTGGGCGTCGGTGTGGAGGTCGGCGGCGATCCCGTGTCGAGGCCGAAGAAGTGGGTGTCGTAGTACGCCGAGCAGATGGTGTCGAGGAAATAGGCGCCCGCCGTGCCGCACTGCTCCGCGGCGCCGCCCGGATCGACCGGCGTGCCGTGCCCCATCCCGGCGATTCGGTAGAAGCGGACCTCACCGCCGCCATAGGTCTCCATCGTGGTGCCACCGGGCAGGCTCGTCGTCGAGGCGGGGGCCTGTGACAGGCCGAGTACGTCGGTGAACTGGTCCCTGAGTTCCACGCCGTTGGCCTTGTTGACCACGTAGTCGGCCTGGCCGTGCCAGATCGAGACCCGCGGCCGCGGGCCGGTGTATCCGGGGTACGCGCCGCGCACCAGGGCACCCCAGTCCTTGGGGGTCTTGGTGACCGGGCCGTTCATGCAGGTGCTGGTCGAGGCGGGTGGGGAGCAGCGGTACGGCAGGCCCGCGACGATCGACGCCGCGTCGAACAGCTCCGGGTACGCCGCGACCATGACCGCGGTCATCGCGCCGCCCGCGGACAGGCCGGTAATGGAGATGCGACCGGGGTCGAGCTGGTAGGTGCTGATCGCGTACGACACCATCTGGGCGATGGACAGCGCTTCGCCCTGGCCGCGCCCGATGTCACCCTCCTGGAACCATTGGAAACAGTTCGACGGCGGGGTGGTGGCCTCGGGGAAGATCAGCGCGAAGCCGTACAGGTCGGCGAACTTCCGCCAGCCGGAGTTGGTGTAGTAGGCGTTGGCGCTCTGCGTACAGCCGTGCAGAGCGACGACGGCGGGGGAGCCCGCGGGCAGACCGTCGGGGCGGTAGACCCACATGTTCAGGGCGCCCGGGTTCGAGCCGAACCCCGTGACCTTCGTCAGGGAGGCCGCCCGGGACGGGCGCGCGACGGCGAGTAGGGCGAGGATGAGGACGAGCGCCGTCACGGCTCTGACGACGGCTCGGCTGGGGAGTGGAAACATCGGCGACTCCGTGGTTCACACGCCTGGCGATTGCCCGTGACGGTACGTTCCTGGCGAACGGCCTGATATGTGGCACGCACCAGAATTCCCGGAGGCGCACATGTGAGTCCGGCCCATACCTCTGTCGCGGACAGCCTTGTCAAGCTCGGCGACCGACCCCCCATGATCTATACGTGAACATCCGACAGGACAGGAACGCGCGGCGGATGCCCGCCGGGTTGGTCGCGCTCGCGCTCGGCGGCTTCGGGATCGGCCTGACCGAGTTCGTGATCGCGGGCCTGCTGCCCCAGGTGAGCCGCGGCCTGGACGTCTCTGAAGCCACGGCCGGGTGGCTCATCTCGGGATACGCCCTGAGCGTCGCGATCGGCGCGATCCTGCTGACCGCCGCCACCACCCGCATCCACCGCAAGGCCGTCCTCGTCGGGTTGGCGGCGTTGTTCGTCCTCGGCAACCTGCTGTCCGCCGTCGCGCCCAGCTACGCCGTGGCGCTGCTCGGCCGCGTCGTCGCCGCCCTGTGCCACGGCTCCTTCTTCGGCATCGGCTCGCTCGTCGCCCGGCGCATGGTCCCACCGGAGCGGGCCTCGCAGGCGGTCGCCGTGATGTTCGCCGGGCTGACGGTCGCCAACGTGCTGGGCGTGCCGTTCGGCGCTCTGGTCGGCGAACGCTGGGGCTGGCGCGCCACGTTCTGGGCCATCACCGGGATCGGCGTGCTGGCCGTGGCCGCCATCGCCGTGTGGGTTCCGGCCTGGGCGGGCGCCGTGCACGAGGCCCACCGGCCGGTCGGTCCGCGCCCCCAGCTACGCGCCTTCCGCTCCTGGCAGGTCTGGCTGACCCTGGCCGCCACCGCCCTCGGCTACGGCGGCATGTTCGGGGCGTTCAGCTACATCGCGTACACCTTTACCGAGGTCACCGGCTTCACCAGCGCCGATGTCGCCTGGCTGCTCGTCGTCTACGGCAGCGGCCTGGTGATCGGCAACGTCGCCGGGGGCCGGGCGGCCGACCGCGACCGCGACCGCACGCTGATCGTGTCCCTGGCGGGACTCGCCGCCACGCTCGCGGCGTTCGGGCTGCTGGCCGACGGGCGGGTCGCGTCGGTGGTCCTGGTCTTCCTGCTGGGCGTCTTCGGGTTCGCCGGCGTGCCCGGCATGATCACCCGCGTCACGGACGCAGCGGGCGGCGCGCCGCTCGCCGCCAGCGCCAACGTCGCGGCCTCCAACGTCGGCAACGCCCTGGGCGCCTGGCTCGGCGGCCTCGCGATCAGCGCGGGCCTTGGTTACACCGCGCCGCTGTACGTAGGCGCCGCGGTCGTGGCGCTCGGCCTCGCCGTGATGGTGGTCGCCGCCCGCACCGGGCGTGCCGCCTCAGCTCCGGCGTCCTTTGGTCAGGCGTCTGTCAGCCTCCGCCGTCTGCCGTGACGCGGTTGCTCGCCCAGCGCCCTCAGCCTGCTCAGCTTGCGGTCCATCGGATCGCCCGCGGCCACCTCGAGCGGATACGACTTCAACAGCGCTTACGTGTCGCGGGTCATGTGCAGGCGGCCGTGGTCGGAGGTGGTGACGGCGTCGGGGTCGATGTCGGCGCAGCGCAGAGTCTCGAAGTAGGTGGGGCCGTGGTCGAGGTGGAGCGACAGGGCGGTCGCGGCGCCCAGCGCAGCACCATTTCCATAAACTATGAATATAAAAATGCTATGCTTCGGGCATGAGTCGTCAAGACACCGCTCCTGGCGCGTCCGCCGCCATCGGGGCAGCCCTCTACGGCCTGGCCACCAGGGCCGCGAGACGCCTGCCCCGGGACATGAGTCTGACGTCCGCCGCCACCCTGGCCACCCTGGACCGGACCGGCCCGCGGCGCATCACCGATCTGGCCGCGGTCGAGGGCGTCACCCAGCCCGCGATGACCGCCCTGGTCCGGGTGATGGAGGAGTCCGGCCTGGTCGAGCGGCGGGGCGACGCGTCCGACAAGCGGGTCACGCTGGTGTGCCTGACCGAGGCCGGCGCCTCCTATGTCCGGACGCGGCGCCAGGCGGGCGTCCACGCGTTCGAGCGGTTGATCGGCGAGCTCACCGGCGAGGAGGTCGAGGCGCTGGTGGCGGCCCTTCCGGCGCTGAAGCATCTGGCAGAGCTCGAAAGCCAGGACCGCGAAGGGCCGAAGCAGTGACCGGCAGCCGGTCGGCGGGGTCGCGGTGAAGGCGTTCCCGGTGGCGCGTTCCGAGGCGCGGCTGCTGGTCCCCGCCCTGATGTTCATCGCTCTGGTCGTGGCGGCGGTCGCCAGCCTCGGGACGCCGCTCATCACCAGCGTGGCGACCTCGTTCCACGTCTCGCTCGGCAGCGCGCAGTGGACGCTGACCGTCGCGCTGCTCAGCGGCGCCGTCGCCACGCCGGTCCTGGGCCGGCTCGGAGCCGGCCCGCACCGGCGGGCCACGATCCTCGCCACGCTGGCGGTCGTCGTCGCCGGCAGCGCGCTCACCGTGCTGCCGCTGCCGTTCGCGTGGCTGCTGGCCGGCAGGGCGGCCCAGGGCGTCGGGCTCGGGCTGACGGCGCTGATGATGGGCGTGGCCCGGGACCACCTCCCCGAGGAGCGCAGCGCGGCCGTGATCGCCCTGATCTCGGTGGTCTCGATCATCGGGGCCGGCGTCGGCTACCCGCTGGCCGCACTGCTCGCCGAACTCGGCGGGGTACGGGCCGCCTACGGCCTCGGCCTGGTGGTCACCGCCGCCGCCCTCCTGACCGCGTGGCGCTCCATGCCCGAAGCCCCCGAAGGCCGCTCCGCCCACGTGGACGTGGCAGGCGCGGTCGTCCTGGCCGCTGCGCTGCTCCTGGTGCTGTTCCTCGCCGGTGAACGGAATCTGTGGAGCCGGCACCTCGCCGTGGCGGCGGGCCTCGCCGTCGTCGCGGTGGTGCTGCTCTGCGTCTGGGCCGTCATCGAGCTGCGCACCACGACGCCCCTGGTCGATGTGCGGGCGGTGCGGCACCCGGCGGTCGCCGGGGCGAACCTCGCCATGTTCGTCGGCGGGATCGGCATGTACCTCCTGCTCACGCTCATCACCCGGTACGCGCAGACGCCGCACGGCGCCGGCTACGGCTTCGGGCTGACGACCTTCGTCGCTGGGCTGGTCCTCATCCCGTTCTCGGTGCTGGGGTTCGTCGCCGGCAAGCTCACGCCGCGGGTCCGGACGCGGATCACCGACCCCCTGCTCCTGGCCGGCAGCGCCGTCGTGGTCGGTGGCGGGTTCGCCCTGTTCGCGGCGGCCCGATCGGACCTGACCGAACTGTTCGCGGCGATGGGCGTGCTCGGCTTCGGCGTCGGCGGCTTCTCGGCCGCGATGCCCGGCGTCATCCTGGCCGTCACCCCCAAGAGCGAGACGTCGAGCGCCATGAGCTTCAACTACGTCGTCCGCAGCGTCGGGTACTCCCTGGGCAGCGCCATCGGCGGCCTGATCCTCACCGCGGGCACCGGCCTCGGCCACCTCTTCCCCGACGACAGCGCCTACACCACCGCGGCGCTGGTCGGCATCGGCGCCATGGCGATCACGACGCTGACAAGCCTCGCTCTCGCCCGCCGACGCTCGTCCGAGACCAACCCGTAAGTCAGATGCACTCATCCCAACACTGGAGGTTCCATGCCCAAGGGCTACTGGGTCAGCGCCTACCGCACCATTTCAGACCCTGAGAAGCTGGCTGCTTACAACAAGCTGGCCGGTCCGGCCGTCGCGGCCGGAGGCGGTCGGGTCCTCGTTCGTGGCGGTCGGGTCGTGGCGCATGACGCCGGAATCGCCGAGCGCACCGTCCTGATCGAGTTCGACAGCTTCGAGCAGGCCGTCGCGGCGCACGAGAGTGCGGCCTACCAGGAAGCGTTGGTCGTCCTCTCCGACGGCGTCGAGCGCGACTTCCGCATCGTCGAAGGCATCGACTGACCGAGGTCAAGATGGTGGATCTTCACTGAAGATCCACCATCTTTCTCCGCGCCCAACACAACCAGTTCCTGAGCCGCCCCGGTAGACAGCGACAGCCGTGGTCCGCAGCAGGGCGGTCAGCGCTCGGCCGGTGGATTCCAGTGGGCGATGCGGACCTCGCGCAGCCAGGCTTCGACCGTGGCGGCGTCGGGCTGGGCGGGCAGCGGCGTGGGCGCGGTGTCGAACGCCTTCTCGGTGGCCGCCAGGAGGTCGTGGGCCTCCTGGGTGTTGCCTTCTGCGACCCTTTCGCCGAAGGCGCGGATCGCCTCGGGGTCGGGGAGCCGGATCGGCAGGTGGCCGGTCTCGTACAGCTCGCGCCCCTGGTGCAGGAGGCGGGCGAGATGGCGGGCATGCTTGCTGGTCCGCTTGCGGGTGTCGGCCGAGAACGAGCCGTCGCCGCGCCGGTCGAGGCGCTGGAACTGCTGAGTGGCGTACCCGAGGTAGGCGTCGCGGACCCGCGGGCCGGACAGGAACGCCGTCCGGATGGCGATCAGCTGGTCACCGAGCGGGGTACGGGTCTCGTACAGGTCGTCGGGCAGCCACACCAGCTCCATCACGGTCGGATTGCCACCCAGCGCGAGAGAGCACCACTTGCCCACCTCGTGGAGCGTCCGGTCGGGGTTGGTGTGGACGATGCTGTCCTTGGGCCGGGACAGACCGACCATGGCCAGCGTGGGGGTGGCGAAGATGCCAAGCCGGTCGACGTCGGAGTCGGGCCCGGCCAAACCGTAGGCGGTGGAGCCGACGACGCCGGCCAGCAGCACGGTGCCGGGGATGTTGGTCACGGGAGGTCCTTCGGGGGCGGTGATCGGGCAGCGCCCGCAGGTGGTGGGTGTCGTAGGAACCTCAAGGCTCCTGCCGCGGGGCCAGGCGCGCGTGCGGTCAGCGGGGGACAGGCCCGTCGAAGTGGATGCCTTCGAGGAGGTCGGCGGTCGGCCGGTCCAGGACGTGCGCGCCGGTGGCCGGGCTGGTGCGGCCGGCCCGGACCCGCCCCAGCAGCGCCTCCCAGCGGCGATTGTGCTGTGCGAACGTCCGCGTCGTCACGACCCGGCCCCTGGCCTGCTGGCCGGCCAGCGCGTCCGCGGGAGGGGCGTCGAGCAGCAGCAGGTGGAACGGGACCGCCGATCGGCGCGCCAGCCAGGCGAACCCGTGCAACACGGCGGATCCGCAGCCGCGATTGTGCGCGATCACCGCGGTGCCGCCCCGCAACGCCCGGCCGATGCGCCACACGTGCGTCGTGAACACCACCGCGGTACGCAGCGGCTTGGGCGCCCAGCCCAGACTCGTGCTCCACCGCAGGCGTGACTGCGCCGAGTCGATCACCACCACCGCGCCCGCCACGACCGGGCGGCTCTCCGTGCCGTCCAGGGCGTACAGGCGGCGCAGCAGCGTGGTCTTGCCCGCGCCGGGCAGGCCGGTCAGGATCACCAGGGAGCCGGCCGGGTAGCGCAGCGTCCCAGCGGCCTCCGGAACCGCCGGCACCGAGATTGTCAAGACCCTCACCTTCACCCCGATAGTACGGACACGTGCGTTGGTCACATTTTGCTGCACGTCAGGTGACAAGAGTGCCGTATCGGCGTGTTTATCCGCAGATCTAGGGGGATGGCGTCACAGACTGTTCCCTTGGCGGCGGGCCAAGGATCAAGGGGCATCGGTCCAGCGGCGCTTTCGCCACGGGAACGGCGCGATCTCGATGCGCGAGTTGACGGAGCCGTTCCACTTGGCCTCGACCCCGTGAGCGGTGAGGGTGTCGCACACCTCTTGTGCGATGGCGGCGCTCGCCGCGTCGCTCTTCGCCTCGTCGTCTTCGAAGGCGCCGAACGCCAGCATCAGCCCGTCGCCCTGAACCCCGGACTCGAGGTCCTGGCCGTGATAGAAGACCGCGCCGCGGGGCTTGTCCGGCAACTCCGAGGCGGCTTCGAGCGCGTCGGTCCAACCGTCGGACATCGTGAAACCCGCGTTCTGCAACGCGACGAGGCCGCGCTCGTTCAGCTCCTCGAATGCCTGGTCGATGGCGTCGTTCACGGTGGGGGTGAGCCAAGTGTCCTCACGCGCCCGCTCCTGCCGGAACAGCTCTTCCGCGTACGCCTTCAGCTCCTCCAGCAGATCTTCGTCGGTCGTTTCGTCCTCTAGCCAGTCCTCTATGTCGTATTCATCGTCGAAACCACCGAGAACTGCGAGTTCGATCTGCTCTCGTAAGAATGCGCGTTCCGTTGCCAACTCATCCGCACCGTCGTCACCATGCATGCGAGGAACCTACATGATCACTCCGACGCATCTTGCGGCCGCGTGGACGGCCGGTGAATGTCGATGGTGCGTGCGGGCCGCGACGCGTACGCCGACGGTGTCCGGGGGCCGACCTCATCGGCCGGGGTCGGCCGGCAGCGCCAAAGATGGCGGGAAAGCGCTTTCAAGGAGGGCGTCCCATGATCCGCCAGGGCTCACGCTGATGGCCCCCATCGCGCTGTGCCACACCGATCGCGGCGAGGGCGAGACCCCTGCTCCTCGTGCACGGCTGGGGCGGTCACGCCCGTACGTGGGCGCCCATCGCCGACGCGCTCCAGCCGGGTCACCGGGTGATCGCCGCCGACCTGCGCGGGCACGGCGGGTCGCCGGCGCCCATGGCCGGCTACCGGCCCGTCGACCTGGCGGGGGACCTCGTGGCCCTGCTCGACCGCCTCGACGCCGGACCGGTCGTCGCCGTGGGGCACTCGATGGGCGCCCAGGTCGTCACCGCCATGGCCGTGGAGCACCCCGAGCACGTCTCCGCGCTGGTGGTCGTCGATCCTGCCTATGGTGCGGACGCCGCCGAGGAGCGGCTGTTCGGAAAACGGCTGGCCGCCCTGCGGTCCAAGGGCGCGGCGGCGGCCGTCCGCCAGCTCGGCACCCTGCCCGCCGAGGTACGCGCCCAGTTGCTCGCCACCCCCGGTCACGTACTGGCCGCCTGCTATGAGGGCATGTACCTGGGCCCGGACGCGTTCGGCGCCCGGCCCGCGACGCGCCGCTACCTGGCCAGGCGCACCCGCCCGGTCCTTTGCGTCCGCTCGCTGAGCGAGCCGGCGGCGTGGGAGTCCTCTATCCCCGCACCTTCCGGGTCGCAGATGGTCACGTGGGACGGCACCGGGCATTTCCTGCACCTGGAACGCCCCCAGGCCTTCCGGCCTCCTTCGCCGCTGGCTGGCCACCCTGCGCCCGCACGCCCGCGCCCGCGCGTAGCGCCAGGCCTTACCCGTCCGCGACGTCACTGCCGCAGCAGGGCGAAGTCGGCGCGATCGTACGCCTGCCGTTTCAGCGGCTCGGCCTCTGCGACCGGCAGCCGACTTCAGCCAGGCCAGGGGTCAACGCATCCTCAACATGACCTCAACATCCCCGCTCCTATGGTCGGCGTGACATTTCGGACGGAGAAAACGGAGAAAGGGGACACGTAAGATGAGCATGAGAGGAAAGATCCGACTCGCGGCGATGGCGGCACTCGTCTCTGCCGCTCTGGTCGTACTTCCTGGCTACAGCGCCTCGGCATCGACCGAGTCGGCCGCCCGGGACGGCGCCCCCGACTGCGCCACGACCTGGACTGGACACGACTACAACAAGTGGGTCAAGGTCCGCAACGACTGCGGGCACACCATCCGTGTCAAGATCGTCATCCAGTACAACTTCGACAGTGAGTGCAAGGTGCTCAAGCCGCACAAGACCTTCCTCTTTCGGCACGGCTGGGGCTCCTACCTCGACGAAGTCAGGGCCTGCTGACTTGGCGATCGTATGAATGCCGGATCGCGAATTCCGGTACGAAAAGGTGCCTTCCACTCTGCCTCCGCTGCGACCCCAGCATGTCGCCGCCAGACAGGTGAGAAGGCACCTTTTCGCGCTATCTCATATTTCGCCGATAAATCAGGACCGTTGCCAACCCTCGGGAAGAGGGGCCTGCTTCGCGGAAGGGGCCGCGTCGTAGAGGATGAAGAGCGCCCAGTCCCGCCCGTTGGTCGCACAGGCCGAATGGTCCCAGGTCCACCAGCCCTGACTGGCGCCCCATCTACGCTGCGCTTCGCAGGTCCCCTCGTCCGGATAGAAATTGAAGATGTACCAGACTCCCGCCGCGGCGTTCGCCTGCGTGATGGACGATGCGCTTTCCGCCCAAGTCGGCGCGGCCAGCGTCATGCCGCCGGCGGCGAGAGCGGCCGTGATCGCGAGTGTCGTCGCGGCTTTCTTGATATTCCGCACTGTTCTCTCCTGAGTGTGATTCATCGGATCGAAGGTCACGGGGAGGGGTCGTAGACGACCCAGAGGGCCCACTGGCCGTTGAGGGGCCGGCAGGTGAATCCAATAGCTCCGTTTTGGTGGACGTATGCCCGGCCGACTTCGGCGCAGCTGTCCAGGCTGGAATACCAGCCGCCCCATTCCGTGTGGCTCTCCACCTGCGCGGGGCCCGCCACTTGCCGGGTCGACGAGCTGCTCTGCGCCGCGAATGCTGGGACCACGGGAGTCAGGGCCAAGCCCAGGCCGACTAGGCCGACGGCTATTCGCCTCGCCATGCGATTGTGCATACTTCATCCCTTCTTCTGGATCGAAAACCCTTAGACGGGGACGGAGACGCTGAGGCGGTCTCCGACCGGCACGGGACTCGTACCCGGAGCGATGATTAGGGACAGTCCCTGGCAGTGCGTTCCTTGGTAAACGGTGACAGCGACATTCGTGCGATTTGTGACATTGCTGAAGGCTGATGCGGTGCTGTAACAACCGGCCGTGGGATTGTTATACATGATTCTTTGCCCGGCAGGGCTGATGGAAAGAATCAGTGTTCCCGTGGCGGCGTTCGCGGGCGCCGCGACGAGCGCCATGCCTGCGACCAGTGTCGTCATCGCGAGTAACCGTGCTGTCGTTCTCAAGGCGACTCTCCTTTTGTCGCGAATCTCCAAGGGATTTCGAGGCCGCGGACATCATGCTCGCCGCTTCGGCTTTCGTATCGCTGGCGTGGCGCTGACATGTCCTTGTGGAAGGAGTCAGTGCGGCGAAAGGGGATCAGCGTGCGGGGCAATGGTCCGATCGGACGGGCCGCGGTTTGCTGCTGGGGGCGGGGCTTACCGGGCAGGCCGTGATGGAGAGTCGCCGAGTGTAAAGGCCGCCGGGTCGCGGTGCGCGGCGGGCAACGGTGCGGAGCGGGCCACTATGTGTGGCGGGTCGCGGTGCGCGGGGGGCCACTATGTGCGGCGGGTCGCGGTGCGCGGGAGGCCATCATGTGCGGCGGGTCGCGGTGCGTGGGGGCCGGCGAAAAACGATTTTTCAAGATCCGCCTTTTTTGACCTCTCTTCCGTACACGTTTCGACAGTTGAACGCGGAAGGAGAAGCCAATGACCCCACTGCGATCCGTCCCGCGAACACACGCCGAGCATGCCTGGCCCCTGCGCGAAGACGTGCAGGCCGTCCGGTATGCCCGAACGGTCGTCCGTGACGCGCTGACCGGACTGGAACTGAGTCCCGATCTCGTCGATGACGCCGTGCTAATGGCCAGCGAATTGGTGACAAATGCCTTTCTGTATGGAGAGGCACCCTATGAGCTGGTGCTTCACGCCGATCCCGAGGAGATCGTGTGCATGGTGGTGGACTGCGGTCCACCGCTGCCGGTGGCCCGTGTGGTCGACGCCGACGCCGAGCGCGGGCGGGGGCTGTGCATCGTCGCCGCGCTCTCCGAAGGCTTCTGGGGATGCCATCCCCAGAAGTACGTCACCAGTCCGGGGCGTATCGGGAAGGCGACGTGGTTCGCGTTGCCGTACCGGCGTCCGAGGATGCCGGCCGTACGGCGGGGCGGGCTGTTCGCCGGGAGAGGGCCCGGAAGCGCCGCCTAGCGCCTGACGCCGGAGCGGGAGAGGAACGGGCGCTGTGGGGGCGCCTGTTCGATCCGCGAGCTGTTCACAACGACACACCGCTGGCCTAAGGCGATACGCCACCGGCCAGGCAAGGCACGCTGCCGGCTTATATGGCGACACGCCGCCGGTTTAATGCGATGCAGTGTGCCGGCGATGCGTGGTTGGGTGGGTGCCATGGATGCCCCTCGCTTGCTGGCCTGTCTGGCTGACGAATACGGCCTGCTCAGAGCCGCGGCCTCCGCCGCGCCGGACGCGGCGCCCGTGCCTAGCTGCCCGGGGTGGACCGCCGCCGATCTGGTCGCGCACATCACTGAGGTCTACCTGCACAAGGCCGAGACGATGCTGCGCGGGGAGTGGCCGACCCCATGGCCGCCCGACCTGTCCGGTGAGGAGCCGTTCGCGGTGCTCGACCGGGCCTTTGCCGAGCTGATGGCGGAGTTCGCCGCTAGGGCCCCGGACGACTACGCGCTCACCTGGTACGAGCCCGACCAGAGCGTCGGGTTCTGGATCAGGCGCATGGCCCAGGAGACGGTGATCCACCGCGTCGACGCCGAACTCGCGGCCGGCCTGCCCGTGACGCCCGCCGCCGACGACCTGGCCCTCGACGGGGTGGACGAGGGACTCAAGGTGATGCTCGCGCACGAATTCGCCCACTACCCCGAAAGCTTCGCCGAGGCCCTGCGCCCCGACCTCAAGGGGGCGATCGCGGTCGTCGGCGGAGAGCGCGCCTGGCTCGTACGGGCCACGCCCACCGAGATCACCGTCGCCGACGAGACCGCCGACAGGGCGGTCGAGCAGGCGCGGACCGTCGTGTCGGGGGCGCCCGACGAGTTGCTGCGCTGGGTGTGGGGCAGGGGCGGCGAGGTGTCGGTCACCGGCGACCCCGAGCAGGTCACCTACCTGCGCCGACTCCTCTCCCTCGCGACCCAGTAACCCCAGCGACCCGAGCGACCCGGGCGGCGGGCCTTACAGCCCGCAGAGCTCCGACAGGCTCTGGGCGGTCTTCTGGCTGTTCTGGGTGGGCGTCTGGGTCGGCTTGGCGGCGGCGTACGAACGGGTCGGCTTGGTCGTGGGCGTCCCGGGCGAGGACGTGACGTCAGCCGCCTGCGCGCTCCGGGTCGGCCGGACCGAGTCCTTGATCGCCTTGTCCGCGGCCCGCCGGATCTTCAGCCAGTCGGGACGCCCCGACAGGAACTCCGGCGGTACGAACTGCAAGCTGGTGATCTTGGCGCTCTTCACCTTGACGGCCAGCGCCACGAGCGGCTCGACCAGCTCCTGCGGGATGTTCGTCTGCGCGAGCCGCTTCGTCGCATCGGCGATCTTGCCGAAGTTCAACAGGATCTTGTCGGGCGTCGCCTGCTGCGCGAACGCGCCGATGACGCAGCGCTGGCGGGCCATGCGCGAGAAGTCGTCGCTGTCCACTCGCGACCGGCCGTACCACAGGGCCTGCTCGCCGGTCAGCTTCTTGTAGCCCGCCTTGATCGTGCCCGCGGTGCCGAAGTGGCCGCCCCACTTGATGTCGCGCTCCACGCGGATCTTGAGGCCGCCGATGGCGTCGACCAGGTCCGCGAAGCCGTACATGTTCATCATGGCGTAGTAGTCGATCTTCAGGTTGAGCGTGTAGCCGATGGCGTCCATCAGCGCGCGTGGGCCCCTGTTCTTGCCGCCCATGATCTGCGGGTTCTCAGTGGCGTACTGCCAGACCTCGTTGAGCAGGCCGCCGTTGGGCAGCTCCGCCATGAAACCGTTGGGGAACTGCTTGCGCAGCGGCGAGGACGTCGGGAAGTGTACGTGCTGCAGGTTGCGCGGCAGGCTGAACAGGACCGTCTTGCCCGTCGCGATGTCCACGCTGGCGATCGTCATGCTGTCGGTGCGCACGCCGGTACGGTCGCCGGCCGCGTCGCCGCCGATCAGCAGGAAGTTCACCCGGTCCTTGCCGTTCCAGGGATCGTCCTCCTTGATCGGCGCGACACTCGGGTCCGTGCTCAGGGCGATGGGGACGAAGATCTTCTGGGAGGCGTTGCGGAAGGTCAGCACGGTGTCCGCGACGAAGGCGAAGGGGGCCATGACCGAGACGCAGAGCACGCCGACCACGATGCCGGAGACGATCTGGCCCTGCTGGTGCAGCCGGTTGGGGCCGAGCGCCACGTACGACAGCACGATGATGGCGAACCAGGCCAGTGCGAGCACAGCGGCGATGACGATGACCGTCAGCTGCATGTCGGCGCCGACCAATTGGGCGATGTTGTCCTTGTTGCGCGTCAGCCCGAACGCCAGCCCGGCGAGCAGCAGCACCACGTACGCGCCGAGCATGACCAGGCCGGTACCACGGCGCCCGGCGCGCAGGTGAGCGGCGCCGGGGACGATGGCGGACAGCAGGGTCCAGCCGAGCAGGCCGCCGGTGGAGAGCGGCTTGGCGAACTGGGGCGCCGCCGAGGCCGCCCGCGGCCGGGGCTTGGGCCGCCCGGCGCCGGAGGACGCGGGACCACGAGCGCCCTTGCCGCCCCGGCCCTTCCCACCCGGACCCTTCCCACCCGGACCGGTGCCACCCGGACCGGTCTCGCCCGGGCCGGTCCCGCCGGGACTCGTGGGATGCGTGCCAGCCGGACGCGTGCCGTGGCCGCCTGCGGACGGGGGGCTGTCGCCGGGGGCGTCGCTCTGCGGTGAGCTGTCCGCGGGGGTGCGGTTCTGCGGTGAGCTGTCTGCGGGGGTGCGGTTCTGGGGTGAGCCCGCGTCCGGCGGTTCGCCCGTACGGCCGGCGTCCGAACCCTCTCCTGGTCCGGTTTCGGACCCTGTGCCCGAGCGGCGGGGAGCGCGCCGTTTTCTGCCCTCGGGCGCGGTGTCCACCCCATCGCGCTTGCTCACACCGGCTCCTTCACACGCCTACCTGGCGAAACCCATGGTTTTTGCACCCCGTAGGGCACAAGATTGCCAGGAGTCTAGCTCCCATATAGGGACATCCAAGACATGTACCCAACCTGAGATGAACAGGCCATGACATCAGGAGGTCGTGGACGAAGCCGCCATCCAGGTGTTGCACTGGAACGCCTGGTTCCTCTCCCAGCCCTGACGGAACCACCGGTTGTTGTTCACTCTGTTGCCGTGGTCGCGGGGATATCCGGGATAGTCGCCCACCTGCCCGTAGAACCAGAAGAGGCGGGCGCGGTTCGCGGTGTTGACCGGGTAGGACGCGGCCACCGACCGCATCCACATGCCGCCGAAGCAGGTCGCCTGGAGCTCCAGCTTCCTGCTCAGTGCCAGCTTGCCGCTCCGGCTGCTGGAGTCGACCGTCTGCTTCCACCAGGAGTCCATCACGCCCGAGATGTTCTGGACGTGGTGCCCGTACTCGTGGGCCAGCATGCTGATGATCCCGCCGTGCCAGGAGATGATCTCCCCGTAGCCGCGGGCGTTCCCGTTGCCCCTGGCCATGGCCGAGGTGGAGGCGTAGATGGTGTTGTTGCGCGGGCAGTAGTACGGCACCATGCTCCCCGGCGACGGATAGTCGCCGCAGGCGCCCCTGCCGCGCGTGGCCACGATCGAGTAGCTCGGCGGCGTGAACCGGATGCCCTGCCGCTGCATGATCGGCCCCCAGGCCCGGTCCATGCACCTGCCGGTCTTCAGGATCAGCGCCTTGAGCTGGCTGTGGCTGAAGATGCTCGCGCCGCCCGCCGGGCAGGCCACCCTGGGCAGGGCGCCGACCCGGTACAGGGTGTTGTTCCTCGTGCTCGTGTTCAGCGTGGGCCGGGCCGGCGTCTCGGGCTCGGTGGACCGCGTCGCCGTCGGCTCGCTCGACCGGGTCTGGCTCCGCGACTCGGACGGGGACGGCGTCTCGTCGTCGTCATAGGAGTCGGTGTAGGAGGGGATGGCGACCGGCGTGGTCGTGTCGTGTCTGGACGAGCCTTTGAGCATCGCCGTCGCGATCACGAGCAGCACGAACAGCGCCGCCATCGACCCGAAGACCGCCCCGAGGATGCCGATCACCCCCATGCCCGACTTCTTCCGCGGCGGCGGCCCCCACGGCCCCGGCGGCATGGGCGGACGCGGGGGAGGAGGCGGCTGCTGCGGATGCCAGGAGCCGCCCTGTGGCGGTCCGTACGGCCCGCCCGGCGGGTGCGGCTGCCCTTGCCCGCTTAGCGGGTACGGCTGCCCCTGGGGCGGGTACGGCTGCCCCTGGGGCGGCGCCCCGTACGGCTGGCCCTGCGGGGGATGCACCGGCCCCTGCGGATAGACGGGCCCCGGCGGAGGCGGCGGATAGACCGGTCCAGGCGGGGGAGGCGGCTGCTGCCCCGGATGACCGTAACCCTGGGGCTGCGGCTCGCGGTGGCCCGGCGGCGGCCACGGACGCGACGGTGGCCGCAGGGGCTGACCTGGCCCCTGAGGCGGGGGTGGATGCTGCCCGTTGCCTGTCACCGTGTATCCCCCTTGACTCGGTTGTCCGTAAAGGGTGACTTGGTACGTCACTGGTTGGACATTTGCCGAATTTGGGGCAGAAGCATACCGATTTATCACCCGTCACAGAAGTCGCAGTGCCCGGCTACGGTCCGAAATCATTCGAGGTGATCTCTGCTATGTCCCGGACCGCACGGCAGCTGGTGTCCTAGCTTCTTTGACATGAACCTCCAGCAGCTCCGCTACGTGGTCGCGACTGCGGAGCACCGCACCATGACCGACGCGGCCAGATCGCTGTATATCGCGCAACCTGCGCTTTCGCGCGCGATCCGCGATCTGGAACGGGAACTCGGCATGACGCTCTTCGCCAGGTCCGGACGCGGTGTCGTCGTCACCGCACAAGGCCGGCGGGTGGTCAAACTGGCAAGGGAGGCTCTTGATGCCGTACACGAGATCGAGAGCCTGTCCAATCACGGCAGCACAGGGGAGGCGGAGCTCCGCATCGCCTCCACACCCAGCCTCGAACCCGGCCTGGCCGGACGGCTGCTGCCCGCCTACACCGCCGAGCACCCAGGTGTCCGCGTGCACATCGTCCGTTGTGACGGCCGTGACGCCGTCGTCAACGCCATCAGGGATCAGCGGGCCGACCTCGGCCTGACCGATCTGCCCGTACCCACCGATCTCATCACCCATCCGCTCGAACGCCAGGAGATCGTGCTGATCTCCCCGCCCGGCCTCGAACTGCCCAATCCCGTGCCCATGGGCAAGCTTGACGGGATGCGCCTGGCCCTGCCCGCACGGGGCAGCGTCCGGCGCAGGGAACTCGACGCGATGTTCGGCAAGTACGCCGTCAGCCCGGTCGTCGTGCTCGAAACCGACGAGCGCAACGGCTGGCTCAACGCCGTACGCACCGGCCAGGCGTCACTGCTGTGGTACCGCGGCATGGCCGAACAGGCCGGCCGGGCGGGCCTGGTGGTGCGCTCGCTGGAACCCGCGGTCCGCCGCGTCATCGCCGTCGTGCACGCCCGTCGCCGCCTGCCGCTGATCGCCCAGGACTTCCTGGCCGCCGCCGAAAAGGGCAGCGCCGCCTGACCCGTCCTGAGCACATCGCCTTCGGCCGCCGCCGCGCCCGGCCGGAAGCGAGGACTCACCCCCGCACGAACCCCCCGCACGAACCCCCGCAGAACCCGCACGAACCCCGCACGCACCCCGTGCGCGAACCCCCCTCCTCACCTCGCCACAGGCAACCGCACGACCGCACGCAGCCCCGGTGCGGCGTCCTCCAGATGCACCCCGCCCCCGTGCGCCCGCACGGTCTCCCGGACGATGGCCAGGCCCAGCCCAGCGCCGCCCTCGTCGCGGCTGCGGCCCGAGTCCAGCCGGGTGAACCGGTTGAACACCCGCTCGCGATCCTGCTCGGGAATGCCGGGCCCGTCGTCGGTCACCGTCAGCACCCCGTCGGCCGTCAGCGCCACCTCCACCTTCGACGAGGTGTGCCGCACCGCGTTGTCCACCAGGTTCGTCAGCACCCGGCTCAGGTCCAGCGCGTCGCCGCGGACCACGACGGGATCGCACACGGTCAGCCGGGCCTCGCCGTACCTGTCGACGGTCTGGCGCACCACCTCGTCGAGATCGACCGGCTCGCGCCTGGCCGGCACGCCGCCGCGCTCGTCCAGGCGGGCCAGCGCCAGCAGGTCCTCGGCGAGCCTGGACAGCCGCATCGCGTCCTCCATCACGCCCTCGGCCGTCTCCGGCCAGTCCTGGCCCTCCGGATGGCCGAGCGCCACCTCTAGCTGCAGCCGGATGCTGGCCAGCGGGCTGCGCAGCTCGTGCGCGGCGTCGGAGACCAGCGCCCGCTGACGCTGCTCGGCCTCCTCCAGCCGGGCCAGCATGTCGTTGAGCGTGGTGGCCAGCGAGTGCACCTCGTCGCGCGACTCGGGCACCGGCAGCCGGCGCGACCTGGCGGTGTGCGTGATCTCGGCGGCGCCCCTGCGCAGCGCGGCGATCGGCCGCAGCGTCCGGCCGATGACCACCCAGCTGGCCACGGCCAGCAGCACGATGAGCATCGGCGTGCCGACCAGCAGCACCCGGCCGGCCGTACCGAGGCTGGTCTGGATCTCGCCGATGGGCCTGGCCGCGACCACGGTCCTGCCATGGTCGGCGCTGATGACCACCACGCGCAGCGGCCCCGAGATCGCGAACGGCCGGCCGTCCAGGAACGTGGCCTGGCCGTCGCGCAGCACCTCGGCCCGCTCCCGCGCGTCCAGCAGCGGGACCAGCCGGTCGGCGCCGTACGTGACGTCCGTGATGCGGCCCGACGCGTCGATCACCTGCACGATCGTGCCGTCGTGGGTAGCGATCGGGCTGGTCAGCGTGCCCGCGTCGGCCTGCACCCGCACGGTCTGGGCCTGCTGCCTGGTCGAGTCGTCGACGGTGCCGATGAGGGCCCGGTCCAGGACGGTCAGCAGCACCGACGCCGAGATGGCCAGCGCGAGCGCGAGGACGGCGGCGGCCACGACCGTCAACCGGAAGCGCAGCCCCTGGCGCCGCCACCACAGCAGCGGCGAGTCAGCCACCGTCGCCCGCCAGCCGGTAGCCCGCGCCGCGCACGGTCTGCAGGGCGTTCCTGCCGAACGGGGCGTCGACCTTGCGCCGCAGGTAGCCCACGTAGACCTCCACCACGTTCGGGTCGGTGTCGAAGGTGTCCCACACGTGCTCCAGGATCTCCGACTTCGACACCACCTCGTCGCGCCGGCGCAGCAGATATTCCAGCAGCGCGAACTCCCTGGGCGTCAGCTCGATCACCTGCTCACCCCGCTCCACCCGGCGCCGCGCGGGGTCCAGCGTCAGGTCGCCCGCCGTCAGCACGGCGGGCCGCCGCCCGGAGTCGCGCCGCAGCAGCGCGCGCAGCCTGGCCACCAGCACCACGTACGAGAAGGGCTTGGTCAGGTAGTCGTCGGCGCCCAGATCGAGGCCGTCGGCCATGTCGTACTCGCCGTCCTTGGCGGAGAGCATCAGGATCGGCACCCAGTTCTCCTCGGCGCGCAACTGCTTGCACACGTTGTAGCCCGACAGCCGGGGCAGCATGATGTCGAGCACCACGATGTCGTAGTCGCCGTGTCTGGCCGCGTGCAGTCCCTGCTCGCCGTCGTGGGCGAGGTCCACGGCGAAACCCTCGGCCTGGAGCCCCCGCTGCAGCGCGGCCGCCATCCGCCGCTCATCCTCGACGACAAGTACTCTCATGTGGCGATTCTCCCGTTCCTCCCCTGTGACCACGCTGAGAAGGCTGAGAGCCGTCTCAGCTGGTCTCAGGCTCGCCTAAGCATGCATGACGCAGGCTCTGGTCATCGACATACCGTTAAGGAGTGAGATGCGCAGAGGAACGTTCGTGAGATGGGGAGTTCCGATCGCGGCCGCGGCCGTGATCGCGGGAGCTATGGGGGCCGGTCCGGTCATCGCCGCGGTCAGCGGCGATCCGGTGCTGCCCGAGCGTACGGCGCAGCAGTTGCTCGCCGACGCCGCGGCGGCCACCAAGGACAAGGCCGGCCCGCCGCCCATGTCCGGCACCGTGCAGCAGACCGCTTCGCTCGGTCTGCCCGCACTGCCCGACATGGGTGGCACGTCGCCGCTGAGCCTGCTGTCCGGCTCACATGAGGTGAAGGTCTGGTACGGCGCCGGCGACAAGCTGAGGGTCGCCATGCCGACGCAGTTCGACGAGTCCAACCTGATCGTCAACGGCGACCAGGTCTGGTACTGGGACAGCGGCGACAACACGGCGACCAAGATCAAGATGGCCAAGGGCGCCGCCGGGAAGCCGCACGAGCTGCCCACGCCGGGGCCGGCCGATGTGACCCCGCAGCAGGTGGCGGCCAAGCTCCTGGCCAACGCCGACGAGCACACCGCCATCCGGGTGACCAACAACGCCCAGGTGGCCGGCCGTGCCGCCTACCAGCTCGTGCTCGCCCCCAAGGACGAGGGCTCGCTGGTGCAGGAGGTGCGGCTGGCGCTCGACGGTGAGACGTACATGCCGTTGCAGGTCCAGGTCTTCGCCAAGGGCTCGGCCGAGCCGGCCTTCCAGGTCGGCTTCACCCAGGTGACCTTCACGCCGCCGGCGGAGGAGAACTTCGCCTTCACTCCGCCCGCGGGCGCCAAGGTGAAGGAGGAGACGCTCGGTGCCGGCGGCGACGCCGAGCACGCCGAGCAGCAGGCGGAGTCGGCCAAGGAGGCCCGCAAGGACACGAAGGTCGTCGGCGCCGGCTGGACCAGGGTCGCGGTCCTGCCCGCCACGCTGGCGGACCTGACGGCCAAGCCGGCCGAGACCCCGTCCGACGGCAAGCCGGGCAGCCACTGGAAGGGCGGCTCGGAGGGCGCCGACCCGAGCGCGCTCGTCCAGAACGTGCTCAAGACGGCCACCCCGGTCAGCGGCACGTGGGGCTCGGGCAAGCTGATCAAGACCAAGCTCGTCACCGCGCTGCTGACCGATGACGGCCGGCTGCTGGTCGGCGCGGTCACGCCGGAGGAGATCACCAAGGCGGCGGGCACCAAGTGACCGTTGTCACGCATGAAGCGGGGGCGCCCTTCGGGGCGGCCCCGCCCTCCGGCGACTCGGCGATCGTCACCCAGGGCCTGACCAAGCGCTTCCGCGGCGGCCAGGTCGCGGTCGACGCACTGGACCTGACCGTGCCGCGCGGATCGGTCTTCGGCTTCCTCGGGCCCAACGGCTCGGGCAAGACCACCACGATCCGCATGCTGCTCGGCCTGGTGGCGCCCACGGCCGGCGAGTACTCCGTGCTCGGCCTGCCCCTGGCGGACGCACTGCCCCGGGTGGGGGCGCTGGTCGAGGGGCCGGCGTTCTACCCGTACCTGTCGGGCGAGGCGAACCTGTACCGCTTCGACGCCGCCGACCCCACCGCCCCCGGCCGTACCGCGAAGACGCGGGTCGCCGAGGCCCTGGAGCGGGTCGGCCTGTCGGCGGCCGCGGGCAAGCGCTTCCGCAACTACTCACTCGGCATGCGCCAGCGCCTGGCCATCGCCGCCGCCCTGCTCGGACCCCGTGAGCTGCTCATACTCGACGAGCCCACCAACGGGCTCGACCCGCAGGGCACCCGCGAGGTGCGCGCGCTGGTCAAGGAGATCGCCGCCGACGGCACCACGGTCTTCGTCTCCTCGCACCTGCTGACCGAGGTCGAGCAGATGTGCACGCACGCCGCGATCATGCGGGCCGGCAACCTGGTCGCCCAGGGCACGATCGCCTCGCTCAACGGCGGCCTCACCACCCGCGTCAGAGTCGAGACACCGGACGTCGCCGACGCGGCGCGGGTGCTCGGCACGCTCGGCCTGGCCGACGTGCGCACGCCTGACGAGGGCGTCGCGGCGGTGACGGCGGACCTGGGCGCGCACGCGCCCGAGGACATCAACGCGACGCTGGTACGGGAGGGCGTCGCCGTGCGCGGGCTGGCCGTCGTACGGCCGAGCCTGGAGGACGTGTTCGTGGGACTGACAGGGGAGGGATTCGATGTCGACGGCTGAGACGCAGGAGCGCCGGACGCCGGGGCTGGTGCCGGTGACCGAGACGATGCGCACCGCCGAGCGGCCGTCCTCGGCGCCCGGTTCATCCGAGCCGGCCGAGCCGGCCGGGCCGCCGGTGCGTCTGGCGTCGGCGTTCTGGCGGCTGCTCGGCTCCGAGCTCGGCCTGACGTTCCGGCGGCCACGCAATCAGGTGATGCTGGCCGTCCTGGCGAGCGTGCCGGTGCTGATCGGCATCGCGCTGCGCATCGCCAGTGCCGACGAGGCGGTCGGCGGGCTCATCGGGGCTGTGGCGGGCAACAGCCTCATGCTGACCTTCGCCTCGTTCTCCTTCCTGGTGCTGCTGCTGATGCCGATCGCGGTGAGCGTGGTCGGCGGCGACTCGATCGCCGGCGAGGCGGGCGCGGGGACGTTGCGCTACCTGCTCGCCGCGCCCGCCGGCCGGACGAGGCTGCTGGTCGTGAAGTACCTCAACGCGGTGGTGTTCGGCTACGCGATCACCGTCGTGGTGGCGCTGTCGGCGCTCGTCACCGGGCTGATCCTGTTCCCGGTGGGGCCGGTGACGCTGCTGTCGGGCAGCACCATCTCGGTGGCCGAGGGCCTGCTGCGGATCCTCATCACCGTCGGGTACGTGGGCGCGGGCATGGCGGCCCTGGCGGCCGTGGCGGTGGCCCTGTCGACGTTCACCGAGGTGTCCATCGGCGCCATCGCGGCGACGATGGTCCTGATCATCGTCACCCAGGTGCTCAGGGCGATCCCGCAGCTCGAGGCGATCACGCCCTACCTGCTGCCCAGCTGGTGGACCAAGTTCGACGCGGTGCTGCGCAGCCCCATCGACTTCGCGGGCCTCGGTCAGGGGCTGCTGGTCTTCGGGGCGTACATCCTGCTGTTCGGCTCCATCGCGTGGGCCCGCTTCTCGGGCAAGGACATCACCTCCTGAGCGGTCCGGGCCGGTGAGATCCGACCCGGACCGTCTCGGCGGTCCGCCATCAAATTAGAGCCGCCCGTACGTCAGGACGGGCGGCGGCGCAGGCCCGGACTTCAGGAAACGCGCGGTCAGGACGGGCGGCGGCGCAGGGCCAGGACGGCGACCACGATGCCGATGACGCCCACCACGAGTCCGGCACCGCCCAGCAGGCGCGCGGTGCCGTCCGAGGACGAGCCGGCCGCTACCTTGCTGACCGATGGGGCCATGCCGTCAGCGGAGGCCGGCGCCGAGGCCGCGGGGGCTGACGCGGCGGCCGACGGGGAGCCGCTGTGGTGCGAGTCGGACGCGGTCGCGGGAGTCAGCTTGAGCGTCGGAGCCGGGTGCTCCGCCTCGCTGCCGTCCGCCTTGGGGGCGTCCGCCCACTTGACCACCTCGCCGCCGGAGTATGTCTGCGTCGTCGGGAACGCGAGCTGATCGGTGTCGGTGGGCAACTGCCCCATGGATACCTCGAACTCCTGGAACTCGCCCTTACCGATCTTCCCGCCCGACCAGACGACCTTGGTGACGGCCTCCTTCAGATCGCCGTACTCGGTCTTGACGGGCTTGGGCAGCTTGCCCTCGGTGACTTTGACGCTCCATCCCGGCACCGGCTTGACCGAGACGAACGCCAGCGGGTGGTCGGTGGGGAAGGAGACCTCGACCTTGACGGTCGAGGCGTCGTCGCGCTCGTTGGGCACCCGGAAGGCGACCTTGCTGAAGCCGCCCTGCTCGGCGGTGCCCGGGTTGATCGAGACGTGGGCCAGCGCGGGAAGGGCGAGGCCGGCGGTGATGGCGGTGGCGGCGGCCAGAACCGTGGCCGTACGTCGCACGAAGGACATGATGGATCTCCACTGGAATGAGCGGGGGGGGGTCGAAAAGGTGTCAGAGGATCAGGCGGGCAGTGGAGGACCACGCCTGGCGACACAGTGCAGGAGCAGCGGATCGACCGGGACGATCCGTACGATCACCATCGGGACGGCCGGCCGCACGGCGGGAACGGCGAGCGGGCGCAGCAGCGCCAGACGGTGACCGAGGCGGCGCAGCAGCGCCCAGAGCGCGCTCTCGCCGCGCGCCAGCCACCACCCCGTGATCAGCGTGGCCGTCAGGTGCGCCAGCAGCATGCCGGCGGCCTGGCCGAGCCCGCGGCCGTGCGCGTGCGAGATGACGTAGGCGGTGCCGTCGGCGCCGAACAGCTCGTGCAGCCCGAACTGGGCGCACACCAGCGCGACGTTGATCGTCGCGGCCGAGCGCTCGCGGGCGCTCAGCGCCAGGGCCGGCAGCAGCACGGCGCCGAGGCCGAGCGCGGCCGTGTGCGGCGGGGGAACCGAGCCGCCGCCCATCGCGTGCGCGAGCGCGGCGAGTCCCACGCAGACGGCGGCGAAGGCGGCCGTCCGCGCGAGTCTGAGGGGAAGTTCCGCGCGCATGGGTGTGTCACATGCTCTCACGGGGGCAGGGTTCGGGGAGACCGCTACTCCCATGCCGCGCAATGCTGGTCGATTTGCGGCAATTGTCGCTAGGGTCGTGCCGAACACGTTGACATTGAGGTGAGAACGTTGCGGCACTTTGCAGGATTGCTCATCGGCGTCGTGGTGACCGCAGCGGTGCTGGGAGGCGGCGGCTGGGCCGTCCAGCAGGCATTATCCAGTGCGTCGGCCAACCCCGCCGGCGGCCAGCAGATGTGGATCGCCCTCGGCGCGATGGCGGCGGTCGGGCTGGTCGTGGGACTCGTGGTGGCGGGCCGGGTCTCGCCGATGGCCACGTTCGTGCCCTCGATGGTGCTGCTGGCCTGGACCGTGGTCTACTCCCTCGACGTCAACCGGGCGATCTCCCTGATCCCCGCCGAGCCGTCGGTGAACCAGATCATCAGGGACGTCGGCACCGGTGACAAGCTGCTGCTGACCACGGGCGTGTTCGCCCTGCTCGGGGTCGCCCTGTTCATCCCGGTGCTGATGCCGTCGCGCTGGTCGCGGCGGCACGAGGACGAGGACGAGGACTACGAGGAGAGCCCCCAGGGCGGCTATTACTGATCGTCGTCCTCGAGGTTGGCGATCGTGCGGGCCGGCGTCCGCATGAGCCGACGCTCAGCGGCTGCCCGTGTAGAGGTGGGTGACCACGTCCTCGATCGTGGACTTCTCGGGCGCCGTGGCCATCAGCTCGTCGAGCGTGCCGTCGAACGCCAGCCGGCCGTGGTCGATCAGCATGACCCGGCGGCAGAGCCGTTCGATGTCGCCCAGGTCGTGCGTGGTCAGCAGGACGGTCGTGCCCTGCTCGGCGTTGAGCCGGCGCAGGAACGCCCGGATGCTCGACTTGCTGACCACGTCGAGCCCGATGGTCGGCTCATCGAGCACCAGCACGTCGGGCGCGTGCAGCAGCGCGGCGGCCAGGTCGCCGCGCATGCGCTGGCCCAGGCTGAGCTGACGCACCGGCGTGCGGGTGAAGTCACCCAGGTCGAGCGTCTCGGTCAGCTCGTCGAGCCGCGTCTTGAAGACCTTGCGATCTACTTTGTAAAGGAGTCGGATCAGTTCAAAGCTGTCCCGCAGCGGAAGATCCCACCACAGCGTCGTACGCTGCCCGAACACCACGCCGATGCGCCGCGCCAGCGTCGTGCGCTTGCGCGAGGGGTCGAGCCCGGCCACCCGTACCCGGCCCGACGTGGGGGTCAGGATGCCGCACAGCATCTTGATCGTGGTGGACTTGCCGGCGCCGTTGGGGCCGAGGTAGCCGACGAACTCTCCGGGCGCCACGGTGAACGACAGGTCGCGTACGGCGTGCACGACGTTCCCTTTGAGCTTGAGGCTCCTCCGCACCTTGAACGAGCGCCCGGCCTGGTCGAGCTCGATCATCCCTAACTCCCCGTGGATCGGTAATGCCGGATGCCCAGGCGCCAGGCGAACCCGGCGAGCAGGGCGAGGATCAGGGCCGCGACCGGCCCGAGGAAGCGCATGAAGCCCGGCGTGCCGAACGGGTCGTCCCGGTCCAGCACGTAGAGGGCGGGCTGCCAGTTGATGAAGGCCAGCGGCAGCGCGTAGGTCACCCCGCGCACCAGGTCACGGCCGTAGATCGCGAACGGATATTGCGTGAGCTGGCCGCTGCCGTAGGTGAAGGCGTTGGTCACCTCGGGCGCGTCGGTCAGCACGAACTGCAGCGCCCCGGCCAGCGTCCAGAGCGCCCCGAAGATGACCACCCCCGTCGCGATCATGACGGGGACCATCCAGAGCCGCCCGGAGTCGAGGCCGAGGGCGTTGATCGCGTAGCCGAGCACGATCGCCGCCTGCAGGACGCGG
This sequence comes from Nonomuraea sp. NPDC049750, assembly GCF_040659625.1. Lineage (NCBI taxonomy): Bacteria > Bacillati > Actinomycetota > Actinomycetes > Streptosporangiales > Streptosporangiaceae > Nonomuraea > Nonomuraea sp. NPDC049750. The sequence goes on along the minus strand of NZ_JBFANB010000032.1, from coordinate 78,390 downwards.
CCGGCACGGGTCGGCAGGAAACGGTCGGCCGCCAGCTGGATCCAGGCGCTCACGGGCCTGATCAGGATGGTGTCGAACGTGCCCGCCTTGATGTGCTGGCTGATCCGGTCGATGTTGCTGACGAACAGGTCGCACAGGCAGAAGGCCAGGTTCGCCGTGCCGTACAGGAAGAGCGTCTCCTCGCGGGAGAAGCCGGCCAGGGAGGTGGTGTTGGCGAAGATGATGAGGATCACCGCCACGTCGGTGCCCGCCACGAACAGGCCGAGCACGATCGTGAGGACGAACGAGGCCGGGTAGGCCATCGCGGCGCGGGTCCAGGTCCAGGCCAGCAGGAAATATGTGCTAACCACCCTGGATCACCACCTTGTGGCGGATCGCCCGCGTGCCGAGCGCACCGGCGGCGAGCAGCGCGGCGGCCCAGCAGCTCTGGAAGGCCAGGGTCTCCAGGACGGGCGCCTTGCCGAGGTAGAGGTCAGTGGGTGCCTGGACCATCGCGGCCCACGGCAGCGCCTTGGCCAGGTCGCCGAGCAGGCCGGGGAACAGGCCGAGCGGCAGCAGCATCCCGCTGAAGAGCGTGGTGAGCACCAGCGAGAACGCCCCCACGCCACGCTCGTCGATCAGCCAGCAGACCGACAGCGAGACCAGGTAGCGCCAGCCGAAGCTGGCGATCATCCCGGCCAGGAAGCCGGCGAGGAAGGCGAGCCACTGCCCGGGTCCGGCCGGATAGGTGACGCCGAACAGCGCGGCGCCCAGCAGCATCGGCGGGATGCCGCGTACCAGGAACAGGTAGCAGGCCCGGCCCAGGTCCTCCGACAGGGACCAGAGCAGGAGCGAGGCGGGGCGGACGAGGTCGAGCGCGATGTCGCCGCTGCGGATCCGCTCGGGGATGGCCAGGCCCGTGCCGAACAGCTGCATCGGGCCGATCAGGGCCTGGGTGATGAAGCAGAACGTGACGGCCTGGGTGACGTCGTAACCGGCCAGGCCGGGCCTGGCCTGCCAGAGGGCGATGAGGATGTAGGCGCGAAGGATGCCGAAGACGCTGTTGGTGAAGGCGCCCGCGATCGCGGCCCAGACGTAGGTGGCGTGTTTGCGGAAGCCGTACCGGACCAGCCGGGCATAGAGCGGTATGGTTTTGCACCTCCGGAGAGTGATGGCACGGTGACCAACCGTGCCCAGACCCGCACGCGGGTCGGTCGATGGAAGCCTTGAATTATCTGCTCCGCGGTCGGCGATTCGCAATGCGATAACGACGCGCGGGCCGCTATTCGGCCTGGTGTGACACATCGCGGAAATAGTCCCGTAAGCGAGGAGATACTTACTTGCGAGTAGAGCGATGTTCTGGGGGGAAGGAGATTCATCGGAGGGATATATGGACTTGGACAGGGACGTCGCTCCCGACTATCCACTGAGCTGGCAGGCTCGCGCGGTCACCGGTCTGATGCGCGGGACCCTCAAGCCGGCCTCCCACCTCCTGATGCGCCACCCCGTGACGATCGACTGCGCCGCCCGGCTTGGCGAGCTGGGCCGCCTGGTGCCGTTACGGCCGCCCGGCCACGTGGACGTCGAGCCGGCCGCCTTCTCCGCGTGCGGCGGTGAGTGGGTACGCGCGGGCGCGGCGCCCGACGAGGGCAAGGTGCTGCTGTACTTCCACGGCGGCGGCTACTTCTCCTGTTCGCCGAGGACGCACCGGCCGATCACCTGGCGCCTGTCCGTCGCGGCCCGCCGCCCGGTCCTCGCCCTCGACTACCGCCAGGGGCCGATCCACAAGCTGGCCGACTCCCTGAGCGACGCGCTGGACGCCTATGACTGCCTGCTGAAGCGGGGGTACGCGCCCGAGGACGTTCTGTTCGGCGGCGACTCGGCGGGCGGGCACCTCACACTCGCCACCCTGCTCGCCCTGCGTGACCGCGGCCTGCCGCTCCCGGCCGCCGCCGTCTGCCTGTCGCCCTGGGCCGACCTGACCGACCTGCCCAAGCGGGCGAACCGCTGGCAGGACCCGATGCTGTCGGCCAGTCGCATCCGCTGGCTGGCCCGGCGCTGGACCTCCGGCCTGGATTCGCGCGACCCCCTCCTCTCGCCCGTGCTCGGCGACTTCACCGGTCTGCCGCCGCTCATGATCGTGACCGGCTCGACGGAGGTGCTCAGGGACGAGGCCCGGCGCGTGGCGGTCAAGGCCAGGCTGGCGGGGGTGCCGGTGACGTACGAGGAGTGGCGGCGGATGCCGCACGTGTTCCCGATCCTGGCCGATGTGCTGCCCGAGGGCAGGCTGGCCTTCCGGCACATGGCGAGGTTCTTCGCCGCGGTCGCGGCGGTGCGGTCGTCCTCGCTGGAGGACGCGGCCTGACCCCTGGGGTCCAGGGTGGTCGTCGTGATGCGATGCTGGATGGGTCGCGGCGAGTGAATGGTGTGCAGGAACAGGTCTTTGTCGTTACCCGTGGCCGCTCGCCCTGACCGAACCGGTAATCAGGGTGTAGGTTAGGCATACCTAATATTGAGGAGTGTTCCGATGGCTGACAAGCCCAGAGATCACCATCGTGGCGTAGTGATACGTACGGAGCGGATCACGCCGCACATGATCCGTGTCGTGGTCGGCGGTGAGGATCTGCGGGACTTCGCCACCTCGGGTCTCACCGATCACTACGTCAAGCTGGTCTTCCCGCACGAGGGGGTCGACTATCCGGTCCCGTTCAACGTTCAGCATGTACGCGAGACCATGCCACGGGAGGTCTGGCCGCGGCTGCGCAGCTACACCGTGCGCGCCTGGGACCCCGACGCCGGGGAGATGACGCTCGACTTCGTCTACCACGGCGAGGAGGGCATCGCCGGGCCGTGGGCCGCGCGGGCCGTGCCCGGTGACGAGCTGTACATGCTCGGCCCCGGCGGCGCCTACGCGCCGCGCCCGGAGGCGGGCTGGCATCTGCTCGTCGGCGACGAGAGCGCGCTTCCGGCTATCGCGGCCGCGCTGGAGACGCTGCCCGGTGGCGCGACCGCCTACGCCTTCATCGAGGTCGACGGGCCGGAGGAGGAGCAGAAACTGCGGGTCTCGGGTGAGACGCGGCTCGTCTGGCTGCACCGCGACGGCGCGCCCGTCGGTGAGGCGCTGGTGAAGGCGGTGCGCGAGCTGGAGTTCCCGGACGGTGACGTGCACGCGTTCGTCCACGGTGAGGCGGGGTTCGTCAAGGAGTTGCGCCGCCATCTCCGAGTTGAGCGCAAGGTGCCGATGGAGCAGCTGTCGATCTCCGGCTACTGGCGGCTCGGCGCCGACGACGAGGGCTGGCGAGCCGCGAAGCGCGACTGGAACCGCCAGGTCGAGGCCGAGGAGGCCGCGGCGCTCGGCTAGGTGGTAAAACGCCACTTCAGGCCATCGAGTCACACCGCTTACTTACTGTGGAGGCACGACCGCCTTACCTCCGATACCCCTTGTGAAAACCATGCGGAAACCCCGCTCGAATGGGACGACAGTGTGCTTTGGCCGTGTCCCAGACAGCGAGCGGAGAACCGATGGCGCGTGGTGCGAGCGACATGCCTCCAGGCGTGCGGCCGCTTACGGTGGGCGACCCGGTCATCATCGGCAGATACCTGCTCCTCGGCCGCCTCGGCATCGGCGGCATGGGGGTGGTCTATCTGGCCGAACACCCGCGGGGCGGTCTGGTGGCGTTGAAGACGCCGCACGCGGTACACCTCAACGATCCCACGTTGCGGGCCCGTTTCGCGGAGGAAGTCGGATTTTCGCGGCGAATCGTGCCCTTCTGCACCGCGGCCGTGATCGAGGACGGCACCGACCGGGACCGCCCGTACCTGGTCACCGAGTACATTCCAGGCCCCGCCCTGTCCCAGGTCGTGATGGCGCGCGGTCCGCTCACGCCCGACCTGGCCTACGGCGCCGGGCTCGGCGTGGCGGCGGCGCTGGTCGCCGTGCACGACGCGGGGCTGGTCCACCGCGACCTCAAGCCGGGCAACGTACTGCTGTCCGAGGACGGGCCGCGAGTGATCGACTTCGGCATCGCCCGAGACGTCGACACGCTGGCGGCGCACACGCAGGCGGGGCAGGTCATGGGCAGTCCGGGCTGGGTGGCGCCCGAGCGGCTGACCGGCGGGCCCGCCGTGCCCGCGTCGGACGTGTTCGCGTGGGGCTGCCTGGTGGCGTTCGCCGCCACGGGGCACCACCCGTTCGGCGGCGGCGAGGCCGATGTGCTGACCCGCCGCATCCTGTTCGAGGCGCCGCGCGTCGAGGGCGTGCCCGCCCTGCTGCGGCCCGCGGTCGAGGCGGCGCTGGCCAAGGCGCCCGGCGACCGGCCCAAGGCCGCCGACCTGTTACGCGTCCTGCTCGCCGCCGGGGGCGTGGGCGATCCGTGGGACCTGCGGACCGCGGTGGCGGGCGTACTCGCCGAGATCTGGACGCCCGTGCCCTATCCGCCGGGAGCGGGCAGGCTACGGCTCGCGCCCGAGACCGGCGAAGGAGTACGGCTCGCGCCCGAGACCGGCGAGGAGGCGACGACCACGCCGAAGCGCGGACGCAGGGCCAAGGCCGGGGCGCACCTGTCGCACGCCACCTTCGCGGCGCTGGCCACGGTCTCCATCGCGGCCGTCACCGTGATCGCGGCGTCGGGCGGCGTTGGTGGTCCGAGCATCGGCGGGGCCTCTCCGCCGTCGGAGAACCGGCCCGTCGTCCAGCCGTACGAGACGGCCGACTCCACCAGGCGCCCCGCTATCATGCCTTTGACCAGCGTCCCGGCCACCGTCGCGGGCACGGCGATCACCTCGCCGCCGGTGTCCGCCACCCGGGCCCGCACGAGCGCCCCGGTCATCGTGCTCGACCCCTCGCCCGAGCGGAAGGCCGCCTGGCATCCGCCGACCACGTACGAGCCGGGCGAACCGGGCGACGCTGACACGGGCGGCTGCGCCGGCCCCGCGGGGAAGAGACGCGGCGGCTCGGCCAGGCGCGACTGCCCGCCACCGTCGGCGTCCATCACCACGATCCCGCAGGACGGCCCCGGCGAGTCGCCGGACCCGTCGATCACCCCATCGGTATCGGAAACGGCCACCGCTCCGCCCACCGGCTCCTCCTGAGTCCCGGATCGCTGGCAACCCCTGCAATTCCTGGCGGCAAGTCACCACAATTGGTGATCTACGGCCTGGTTGTGCCGGGAGGAGAAATCCGGATGCCGGAGTTCGAACCGCTGCGCGAGGAAGAGCCCGTCGAGGTGGGTGTGTACCGGTTGATCGGACGGCTGGGCCCGGACGTGTTCGTCGGCACGCCGAATCTCGCCGGAACGGATGAATCGCCGCCGCCGCCGCCGTCTTCGTCGGCGGCGGATGAGACGATTCCGCCGGCGTCGGCGGAGGATGGGTCGTCGTTGTCGCTGCCGTCGCCGTCGGAAGTTGAGCCGGCTCCGCCGTCGCCGTCGCCATCGCAGTTCGAGTCGGCTCCGCCGCCGTCAGCGGAGCTTGTCGTGGTGAAGCTGCTGCACCCGGAGATCGACCAGGAGCGCTTCCTGCGCCTGATCGAGCCCTTCCAGGAGGTCTCCGCCTTCTGTACGGCCCAGGTGCTCGGGTCTGGACTGCACGACGGCCGGCCGTACGTGGTGAGTGAGTACATCGACGGCCCCACGCTGGAGCGGACGACCGCGACAGGCACCCGGCTGCGGAATACGGCGCTGCACCGGCTCGCCGTCGGGACCGTCACCGCGCTGGTGGCCATCCACCAGGCGAACGTCGTCCACGGCGACATCCGGCCGGGCAACGTGGTGCTCGGCCCCGACGGGCCGCGGCTGATCAACTTCGGCATCGGCCGGGCGATGGCGGGCACGGCGTCCGCCACGACCCGCAAGGTGGACGTGCCCGCCTTCACCGCGCCCGAACGGCTCGCCGGGGCCGCCGCCGAGCCCCCGGCCGACCTGTTCTCGTGGGCGGGGACGTTGGTGTCGGCGGCGTCCGGCCGCTCTCCCTTCGACGGCGGCTCGATGGCGGGCACGGTCAACCGGATCACCAACGGCGAGCCCGACCTGCCCGACCTCGGGGACCTGCGCGACCTGGTGGTGGCCTGCCTGTCGAAGGATCCCGCCTCGCGTCCCACCTCGAGTGAGGTGCTGCTGCGGCTGGTCGGGGAGACCAACTTCCTGACCGCCCGGCTGCCGCCACCGTCCGGGCTGCCCTACAACCTGCCGCCGCCACGGTTACCACCTGACTCGCAGCCGCGGCCTTCCTCCTCCCTGGATTCGCAGCCGCCCTCGCCGCAGTCGCCGCCGCCGTTATCGCCGGATTCGCCGCCGTCGCCGTGGCGGTCGTCGTTGGCTGGGCAGGCAGGGGAGGGGCAGGGGTCGACCGGGCAGGTACCGGAAGGGCGGGCGTCGGCAGGGCAGGAGCCGGATGGTCGGCGGGGGCCTGCTGGGCTGGAGCCGGATGGTTGGGGGCCGGACGGATGGGCGTCGGGCGGTCAAGGGCCGGACGGATGGGCGTCGGGCGGTCAAGGGCCGGACGGATGGGCGTCGGGCGGTCAAGGGCCGGACGGGCGGGCGTCGGACAGTCGAGGGCCGGATGAGCTGGAGCGGCAGGGGGCGGACGGTCGAGGGCCGGATGGGCTTGAGCGGCATGGGGCAGGTGGGCGGGCGTCGGACGGTGTCGCGGCGGCCCTGCCCGTGCGGCGGGGCCGGGGGGTGCTGATCGCCGTGGCCGCGTTCGTCGCCGGGGCGCTGGTGTCGGGCATCGGTGTCTACGCGCTGACCGGCCAGCGGCTCGTGGCGGCCTCCGGCCCGTCCGCACTCCGTTCGACTTCGACCGGTCCCGTCAGCCCCGGTCTCGTCAGTTCCGGTCCTGTTGGCACTGGTCCCGTACGGTCTGGTGCCGCGTCGGGTGCGCCCACCTCGGTCATCACCGCCGCGCCCCCGATCACCCCCAGCGTGACCAGCGCGCCGGTCGCCAGCGTCGCGCCCAAGGCCGACAAGGAGGTCAAGCTCCCCGACGTCGACGCCATCCTGCACGAGAACTCCGCCGACCCCGTATGGCTGGCCGCCTACCTCCAGGTCAAGAGCCCGTACAAGGCGTTCGCCAGGGACAGGTCCGGCCAGTTCAAGGAGGTCGGCCTGGCCGAGGAGCCGCGCCTGTCACCGACGGGCGACTGGGTGGCGCTCAACCCGTGGGTCAAGTTCCAGAGCTCCGACACGGATCAGGTGCGGTTCACCAACCTGAACACCAAGGAGTCCTTCACCGTCAACACGGTGAAGAAGCCCGCGCAGACCTGGTCCCCAGCCTGGTCGCGGGACGGCAGGCGGCTGCTGCTGTCGGTCTCGAACGCCAAACGGACGTTGATCACGGGCTTCGCGGTCATCGACGTCCAGGCGCGGACGGCCACCGTCGTGGAAGCGCAGTACGAGGACGCCAGCAGCCTGCCGTTCGCGTTCACCCCGGACGGCAAGATCGCCAGAGGTTACAGCGCCACCAAGAGTCAGGGCATCGAGACGTACGACATGTCGGGCAAGGTCATCCACAGCATGCACTGGGTGGGCAGGCCCCGCGACGTCTCCTGGTATTCCCCGTCGGGCAAGAAGTTCATGACGGTCTGCCCCAATAACAAGGAGATCTGCATCTGGGACGCCACGACCGGTGACCGCACGGCCACCGTGCCCGGCGTCAAGGACGACTCCTACGTGCTCGGCTGGTTCAACGAGGACAACATCCTCGTGCAGGAGTCCGCCAAGAAGGGAAGGGCCCACGTCGAGATCATGGACTTCCTGGGCAAGGTCAAGCGCGTCCTCGCGGACGTCGCCCCGAACAAAAGCGCCCGGCAGTTCGCGCCCAAGGCTCCGTGACCATGGAACCGCGCCCCTTGCTCGCGGGCGACCCCGCCCAGGTGGGGCCGTACCGCGTCGCGGGCCGACTCGGCCAGGGCGGTCAGGGGGTCGTCTATCTCGGCGAGTCGGCGGCGGGGGAGCGCGTCGCGATCAAGCTGCTGACAAACGCGACCGGGGATGAGGGGTGGGCGGGGTTCGCCAAGGAGATCGAGCTCGCGCGACGGGTCAAGGCGTTCTGTACGGCGACCGTGCTGGCGACCGGCGAACTGAACGGCGTGCCGTACGTCATCAGCGAGTACGTCGACGGGCCCTCCCTCGCCAGGGTGCTCGCCGAGCGGGGCCCGCTGCGGCCGGCCGAGCTGCGCCGCCTGGCGGTCGGCAGTCTGACCGCGCTGACCGCCATCCACCAGGCCGGGGTGGTGCACCGGGACCTCAAACCGGGCAACGTACTGCTCGGCAGGGACGGTCCACGGGTGATCGACTTCGGGATCTCCCGGGCGCTGGATTCCAGTGAACTCACCGGCGAGCATCTGGTGGGCACGCCGCCGTACATGGCTCCGGAGCAGTTCGGCGGCGCCGGCGCGGGGCCGCCCGCGGACCTGTTCGCCTGGGCGGCCACGGTGGTGTGCGCGGCTTCCGGCAAACCGCCCTTCGGCTCGGGAGACCTGCCGTCCGTACTGAACCGGATCCTGTCGGCGGAACCCGACCTCGGCGACCTGCGCGGCGACCTGCGTGACCTGGTGGCCCGCTGCCTGGCCAAGGACCCCGCGGCCCGGCCCACGGCTGCCCGAGCGCTGCTCACCCTGCTCGGCCATCCGGTTCCGCCCCAGGGCCTGCTCACCGAGGGCACCAGATCCGCCGCCCCGCCCACCCCTACTCGACCCGCCGGTGCCCCGCATACCGCCGCCGCCTCGCCCACTACCGCCGCACCCGCTGCCGCCTCATCGTCTGCGACCCCGTCTGGGGGATCGCAGTCCGGATCGCCGTCTGTGCCGCTGGCTTCTGTTGTGCCCTCCGTTCCCTCTGGGCCGTCCCCGTCGACGTTGGTTCCGGGTCGGCGCTCCGGGCGGCGGGTGGCGTTGATCGGGACCGCCGCGGTGCTGGTGGCGGTCGCGGCGGTGGCCGTCACGATCAGGCAGGCCGGTACGACCGTCCTGGGCGCCACGGGAACCGGCACCCCAGGGACCAGCGTCCCAGGGACCGGAGCCCCAGCCACTGCCCAGACCGGGGGCCCGTCCTCGACGTCATCCGGCGCGGCGACGACCGACGACGTGATGCCCACGACCTCGACAACCACGGTGAAGATCCCCGGCACCAAGATCACGTTGCACGAGAACCCCGCCGACCCCGTCTGGGTCAGCTCCGCCTACGGGACGGCGCAGCAGGGCGAGGGTTCTCCCGCCTATGTCCGCGACGCCAAGGCCGGCAAATTCCAGTATTTCGGGAACTTCCAGCAGCCGACGGTCTCGCCGCGCGGCACTTACGTGGCCGCCCTGTCCGTCACCACGCTGAGCCGTACCGACTACAACACGATCAGGCTGGTCACGCCGGCCACCGGCGAGGACGTCGAGCTCCGCACCGCGGACAAACCCGGCGACACGATGGACGCGAGGTGGAACGCCGACGGCCGTCACCTGCTCATGACCCTCTATACCGGCAGACCGGGCTCGCTGAACATAGCGGGATTCGTGATCGTGGACGCCGCCACCAAGAGCGTCCGGTCCCGCCTGACGCCCGGAGGGCGCAAGGGCGGCTATTCCTGGGGCCCGGACGCCTCGACGCTGCTGCGCCAGGAGACGGACGGCGCGATCTCTTTCGTCGGCCTGGACGGCACGGTGGCCCGCTCGTTCCGCGACAAGGGCGACCTGATGAACGTGGGCACCGCCACGCTGCGCATCGGTACGGTGACCGCCACGGTATTCGCCACGGCCTGCCCGGGCACGCTCAAGGGCGTCTGCCTGTGGGACGCGACCACCGGCGCCAGGCGAGCCGTCATACCGAGCGACAAGAGCTCGGGCGACAAGAGCCTGGGCGACAAGAGCCCGGGCGACAAGAGCCCGGGCGACAAGAGCAGGGTCTTCAACGGCTGGCTGGACTCCGAGCACTTCCTCGCCACGGTCACCAAGACAGGCACCACCCGGCTGGTCCTGGCCGACCTGAACGGCAAGACCCAGCGAGTCCTCGCCGAAGGGCCCGCGACGGAACTCAAGGCGGTCACCCTCTGGTACAGCAGAGCCAGGGCATGAGGTGGCCGCGCCAGGCCGGGGGGACGTCTGGCGCGGCCGGGTTCGCCGGGAGAACACCTGTCCATGCCCTGGAGGTGGCCGGCGAGACTGGGAAACTAGTGGGCGAACTGCTCTTCCTCCGTGGAGCCCCTGAGGGCGGTAGTCGAGGAGTCGGGGGCGATGGCGGTGCTGATCAGGTCGAAGTAGCCGGTCCCGACCTCGCGTTGGTGGCGGGTGGCGGTGTAGCCGCGCGACTCGGCCGCGAACTCCGCCTCCTGCAGGTCCACGTACGCCGTCATGCCGTCCGAGGCGTACCCCTGAGCCAGGTTGAACATCGAGTAGTTCAGCGAGTGGAACCCGGCCAGCGTGATGAACTGGAACTTGTACCCCATGTGCCCCAGCTCCCGCTGGAACTTGGCGATCGTGGAGTCGTCCAGGTGCTTCTTCCAGTTGAACGACGGTGAGCAGTTGTAGGCCAGCATCTGGTCCGGGTACTCGGCCTTGATCGCCTCGGCGAACTCGCGGGCGACGTCGAGGTCGGGCGTGCCGGTCTCCATCCAGAGCAGGTCGGAGTGCGGTGAGTAGGCCAGGCCGCGCGCGATGCACGCCTGGACGCCGTTGCGGACTCGGTAGAAGCCCTCGGCGGTCCGCTCGCCGGTGGCGAAGACCTGGTCGCGGGGGTCCACGTCACTGGTCAGGAGCGTCGCGGCCTGGGCGTCGGTCCGCGCGATGATCAGTGTCGGGACCCCGGCCACGTCGGCGGCCAGGCGGGCGGCGTTCAGCGTCTTGACGTGCTGGCCGGTCGGGATCAGCACTTTGCCGCCTAGGTGGCCGCACTTCTTCTCGGAGGCGAGCTGGTCCTCCCAGTGCACGCCCGCCGCACCCGCGGCGATCATGCCCTTCATGAGCTCGAAGGCGTTGAGAACGCCGCCGAATCCCGCTTCGGCGTCCGCCACGATCGGCGCGAGCCAGTGCGGGGCGTCCTGGAGGCCCTCCGACCAGGTGATCTGGTCGGCCCGCAGCAACGCGTTGTTGATTCGGCGCACGACGGCGGGCACGGAGTTCGCCGGATACAGGCTCTGGTCCGGGTAGGTGTGGCCGCCCAGGTTCGCGTCGGCCGCGACCTGCCAGCCGGACAGGTAGATGGCCTGAAGTCCGGCCTTCACCTGCTGCACCGCCTGGTTGCCGGTGAGCGCGCCGAGCGCGTGCACGTAGTCCTCGGTGTGCAGGAGGCCCCACAACCGCTCGGCGCCGAGCCGGGCCAGCGTGTGTTCCTCCTGGACGCTCCCGCGAAGCTTGATCACGTCCTCGGCGCTGTAGGTCCGTTCGACGCCCGCCCAGCGATGGTCGTTGTCCCATTCGTCCTGCAGCTGCTCAGCAGCTCCCTTGAGGCGATCGTTCATTTTTCACTCCTTTGTCGTCCCCTGGGGCCTGTGCCGAGTCTGTGCCCGGGCTGACGCGGCAAAATAGCCTCCTTCGAGCAGAAGAAGCAGCAAATTTCGCGATATATGAAGGTTTGTCCGTTGTTAAGCGGAGAATAAACGGCAAGTTTTCCATATGGACTAGACCAATGTGATGGGACTCCGGGAGCCTGTGGCACCCCCGGCACTCCGACCTCCGATGTCTAGAAAATGGCCGGAATTTCTGTCTAAGATGCTCGCATGGCGTCCTTGCTAGGCGAAGAACCGCTGTCTTTGACGCAGGAGCTTGATCTCCTCGCGTTTGGGCAACGCCTTCGTCACCTGCGCAAACAGCGTGGCCTGACCCTCTCCGACCTGGGGACGCGGGTCAGCAGGGCGCCCAGCCAGCTGTCGTTGCTGGAGAACGGCAAGCGCGAACCGAAGCTCACGTTGCTCAAGTCGCTGGCCGCCGCGCTGGGCGTCCCCGTCGAGGAGCTCCTGCGCCGTCAGCCGCCCAACCGCCGCGCCCAGCTCGAGATCGCCCTGGAAGAGGCCCAGCGCGACCCGATCTACGCGAGCCTCGGCCTGCCGCGGCTCAAGGTCTCCGCGCGCGTGCCGAACGACGTGCTCGAACACCTCCTCGGCCTGTACGGAGAGCTGCGCGCCCGGCAAGCGCGAGGCACCGCCACCCCGGAAGAGGCCAGGGTCGCGAACGCCGAGCTGAGACGCCGCCAGCGCGAGGTCGGCAACTACTTCCCCGAGATCGAGAAGGCCGCCGCCGAGGCGCTGACCTCGGTCGGCTACCGCACCGGCGCCCTGTCCCAGAGCACGGTCCAGGGCCTTGTCACCCATTTCGGCTTCACGGTGCACACGGCTCAGGACCTCCCCAGATCCGTACGCTCCATCACCGACCTCCGCAACCGCCGCATCTATGTCAAGCACGAGCAACTCGGTATGCACACCCCTCGGACGATCCTGCTGCAGACCCTCGGTCACCTCGCGCTCGGCCACGGCAAGCCGCGCGACTTCGCCGACTTCCTGCGTCAGCGCACCGAGGCCAACTACTTCGCCGCCGCCGTGCTCGTACCGGAGAAGGCCGCGGCCCTCTACTTGCAGGAGGCCAAGTCGGACCGGGCGCTGTCGGTGGAGGACCTGCGTGATGTGTTCGCGGTGTCCTATGAGATGGCCGCCCACCGCTTCACGAACCTGGCCACCCACCACCTCGATCTGGTCTGCCACTTCGTCCGCAACGACGCGGGCGGCACGATCTACAAGGCGTATGAGAACGACGGGATCGTCTTCCCCGCCGACGAGCAGGGGGCGATCGAGGGGCAGCGGATGTGCCTGCAGTGGTCGGGCCGCCAGGTGTTCTCCTCGCCGGACCGGTTCTCGGTGTTCTACCAGTACTCTGACTCGCCCACCGGCACCTATTTCTGCGTCGCGCACGTGGACCCGTCGCGGGAGCGGGACTTCGCGATCACGCTCGGGGTGCCGTTCAGGGAGTCGCGGTGGTTCCGGGGCAGGGAGACCACCAATCGCACCAAATCCAACTGCCCCAACGGCGACTGCTGCCGCCGCCCGCCCACCGAGCTGGCCGAACGCTGGGAGGGCTACGCCTGGCCCTCGGCCCGTGCCAACTCACACATCCTGGCCGCACTCCCGCCGGGGTCGTTCCCCGGAGTGGACGAGGCCGACGTCTACACCTTCCTGGAACGGCACGCCGCAGTGATCTAGGCGAGCCGATAGCCCACGCCGGGGGTGGTGGTGATGACCGGTGGTTCGCCCAGCTTGCGGCGCAGCCGCCCGATGGTCACGGTCACGGTGTTGGTGAACGGGTCGGCGTTCTCGTCCCAGACCCGCTCCAGCAGCTCTTCGGCGCTGAGGAAGCCGGGGCTCGCCCGCAGCAGCGCCTGCAGCAGGGCGAACTCCTTCACCGAAAGGTTCAGCTGCCTTCCGTCGCGCACGGCGGTCCGGTGGATCGGGTCCAGCTCGATCCCGGCGGCGCGCAGGGTCCGCGGGCGCGCGTCCGGCCTGCGGCGGGCCAGCGCCTGGACGCGCAGGACCAGCTCCGGGAAGTGGAACGGCTTGGCGAGGTAGTCGTCGGCGCCGAGGGTCAGGCCGCTGACCCGGTCGCCGGGCGCCCCGGCCGCGGTCAGCATCAGCACCATCGGGCGGTCCGGCCGCTCGCTGATCATCTGGCAGAGCGTGTCGCCGTGCAGGCCGGGCAGGTCGCGGTCCAGGACCACGACGTCGTACTCGGTGAGCTCCAGCTTGGCCGCGGCGCTCAGCCCGTCGTAGGTGATGTCGACCGCCATCCCCTGATCGCGCAGCCCCTCGGCGACCACCTCCGCGAGCGGCCGCGCGTCCTCGACCACCATGATCCTCATGCCGCCGCCCCGGCCGGCAGCGCGATCGAGACCCCCAGGCCGCCCTGCGGCCGGGCGAGCAGGTCGAGCCGTCCGCCGTGCGCCGCCGCGATCGCCGCCACGATGGACAGCCCGAGGCCGGAGCCGTTCTCGGAGCCGGTGCGATCGGCGCCGAGCCGTTCGAAGGGCCTCGCGAGCCGGTCCACGTCTCCCTGGGTGAGGACGCGTCCGCCGGTCTGTACGACGAACCGGACCTCAGCGCCCTCTCGGACGGTCTCGGCGTGGATCCAGCCGTCCTCCTCGTTGTGCGCCACGGCGTTGTCGATCACGTTCTGCACCATCCGGGAGAGCAGCGCGGCATCGCCCCGGACGTCCGCGGCCCGCAGTTGTGTGGTCACGGTCAGCCGTTTCGCCGCGATCCCGGCGGAATGGCCGCTCAGCGCTCGCGTGACCAGATCGTCCAGGTCGACGCCGGCCGCCTCGGCCAGGGCGCCGTGCTGGGCCCGGGCCAGCACCAGGAAGCCGTCGAGCAGCTGATCCACCTGGTCCAGCTGGGTGCGCAGCCGATCACCCACGACGAGCGTCTGCGCCGGCACGCCGGGCTTGGCGACCGCGACGTCCAACGAGGCCCGCATGGTCGCCAGCGGGGTCCGCAGCTCGTGCGAGGCGTTGGCGACGAACCGGCGCTGGGCGGCGAACGACGCCTCCAGCCGTTCCAGCAGGCCGTCGATGGTGTCGGCGAGGTCCTTCACCTCGTCGGCCGGGCCGCTGACGGCCAGCCGCCGGTCCAGATTGTCGGCGGAGATGCGCCTGGTCGCCGCGGTGATCAGCCGCAGCGGGCGCAGCACCCGGCGGGCCAGCGCCCGGCCGACCAGCAGGGACACGATCGCCATCACCACCAGCGCGAGCAGGGAGCCGACCAGCAGCTGCCGGGACTGGTTCGCCTCCGTGTCGCCCAGTTGCCGCTGCAACTGGAGAATGTGCCGCTGCGCCCCGGTCATGCCGTCGCCGCCAGGCGGGGGCGGTCCCACAGAGGCGACCTCGGTGTCGGACAACACGAAGGTCAGGGCCAGCAGCACGACGCCGGACAGCAGGAACACCCCGGCGTACAAGATCGTGAACCGGGCCCCCACCGTGCCCTTACGCAGCCTGATCACGCCCCCAGCATGCCCGAAGGGACCTAACAACGGTATGACAGGCCCGCTTCGGGTGATGTTAGGCCCGCGCCCATAGAACGAGCGCATGCTGAGCACCCAACTCCTCCACCGGGAATGGACGGCCTTCCGCCGTCCCGGCCGCCTGATCGCCCTGGCGGTGGCGGCCCTCATCGTGATCGCCATCGGCCTGGTCTTCAGCTCCACTGTCGACTGCGGCGATCCCTGCCCGGTCGCTCCGACCGCCGCGGACGGCTCGATCGTCGACGACCAGTTCTGGTTCCACCACCGCGACCTCGGCCCGAACGGCGTCATCACCGTACGGATGACCTCGATGACCGGCACGATCACCTACCCCCCGCCGAACCACGACCAGATCGTCTCCGGCCTGGTGCCGTGGGCCAAGGCCGGGATCATCATCAAGGACGGCGTCCGGCGGGGCTCCTCGTACGCGGCGCTCATGATGACCGGTCACCACGGCGTGCGGATGCAGGCCGACTATCGGCAGGACATCGCCGGGAGCTCGGGCGGCCTGTCGCCGGGATCCCCGCGCTGGCTGCGGCTGACGCGGTCCGGGGACACCATCACCGGCGCGGAGTCCGCCGACGGCCGGAGCTGGCAGACGGTCGGGACGGTACGCCTGGCGGGCCTGCCGGAGACGGTGCGGGCCGGTCTGTTCGCCGCCTCACCCGGTGACCTCACCTTACGGGAGGTCGGACTCGGCGGTGCCATCGAGGAGGTCCGGTTCACGCAGGCCACCGGGGTCTTCGACCACGTCGAGGTGACGGGCGCGGCCGGGGACGAGAACGTGGCGGGCGCGGCCGGCGGCAAGTGGCGCAGCGAGTCCGTCGGCGAGATGAACCACACCGACTGGGAGAAGCACCACACCGCCTCCGGCGCGGTCGAGAAGGACGGCGTCATCACCGTGAGCGGAACCGGCGACATCGGCCCGGGTGGGGGCGATGGCGGCGGCTTGACCGTCACGACCACGCTGTTCGGCCTGGTGATCGCACTGATCATCGTCCTGGTCGTGGCCGCCCGGTTCGGCGCCCGGTCCGGCACGCCGGCTTCCCGCCAGGTCCTGGCCGCGCGGGCCGTGGTGGCCGGCGGCGCGATCTTCGTGGCCGGGCTCGTCGCCGTCGGCGTGGCGGTGACAGCCGGCTTGGCGATCCTGACCGGTAAGGGCGTCAACCTGCAGCCGCTGTCACCGGTGACCGGCGCCCGGGTCGTCATCGGCCTCGCGGCGGTGCTCGCGCTGTGCGGTGTGCTGGCGTACGGGCTGGGGGTCCTGCTGCGGCGCGGCTGGGCGGCGATCCTGCTCGCGCTGGTGCTCGTCGCCGTGCCCTACACGGTGGCCGCGCTGCCGCTGCTGCCCGACACCGTGGCGCAATGGCTGCTGCGGCTCACCCCGGCCGCGGGCTTCGCCGTCCAGCAGACGGCGGTGGAGTATCCGCAGGTGACCGCGCACTACGCGCCGTCCGCCGGATACTTTCCGCTGCCCGGCTGGGCCGGCTTCGCCGTGCTGTGCGCGTACACGCTGGCGGTGCTGTGGCCGGGCGCGAAGCGTACCCCGGCCGGGCCACCCGCGAACTGGCGGTAGCGTCCGGCGCGCATAGGGTAGGGGGGTATAGTAAAGTCGACGGCGGAGCGCGGGAGAGGAGCGGCGAATGGCCGGCTACACCGACAACAAGCAGGACCACCAGCGGCGGTTGCGCCGGGTCGAAGGCCAGGTGCGTGGCCTGCAGCGGATGGTCGAGGACGACAAATACTGCATCGACATCCTCACACAGGTCTCGGCGGCCACCAGCGCCCTGCAGTCGTTCGCCCTGTCCCTGCTCGAAGAGCACCTGAATCACTGCGTCGCCGAAGCCACCCTCCAAGGTGGTCCCGAGGCCCAGGCCAAGGTCAAAGAGGCCAGTGACGCCATCGCCCGACTTGTTCGTTCCTGACCCGGAAGGTTGATCGATATGAGCACCGCCACCTACACCGTCAAGGGCATGACTTGCGGCCACTGCGTGAGCTCGGTCAAGGAAGAGGTCGGCGAGGTCGCCGGAGTCACCTCCGTGGAGGTGGACCTGGCCAGCGGACTGCTGACCGTGGACAGCGAGGGCCTGATCGACGAGGCGAAGATCGTCGCCGCCGTCAACGAGGCCGGCTACGAAGTGGCGAACCGGTGACGCACGGCGATCACTGACGCGAGAAAGGGGTGGTGAAGACCTCCCTGGCCGACGGCAACGTCGTCGAGCTCTCGATCGGCGGCATGACCTGCGCCCGCCCCACCCGCCCCACCCGCCGCCCCGGCGGGTGATGATGGCGACACCTTCGTCGTACGGCCGGGCGAGAAGATCGCCACCGACGGTGTGATCGAGGAGGGTTCCTCGGCCGTCGACGCCTCGACGCTGACCGGCGAGTCCATCCCCATGGAGGTGCGGCCCGGCGACGCGGTCACCGGCGCCACCGTCAACGCGGGCGGTCCTCTCGTGGCCCGCGCGACCAGGGTCGGCGCCGACACCCGGCCCGCCCAGATGGCCAGCTGGTGGAGGCCGCGCAGACCGGCGCGGGTCCAGCGGCTGGCCGACCGCGTCTCCGGCATCTTCGTGCCGATGGTGATCGGCCTCGCGCTCAGGCTGCTCAACCCGATGATCGCAGGTGCGGCGATGGCATTCTCGAGCGTCTTCGTGGTGGGCAACAGCCTGCGGCTGCGGCGCTTCAGGTAACGAAGATCGGAAGATGCCGACCGGCCGGCGTAGAACGGTTTTCGCGAACATCAGTTCGGAAGTGGAACGGAAGAGAAGCGGAAGTCCGATCTCGTAGCCTCCACAGATGTCGGCCATGACCAGGTAAGAGAAGCGCTGACCGAGCGCCGGTGCCTGGTGGCGACGCCCCCGCAAGGGGATCAGGCCACGTCATGGAGGTTTTGTGTTCAGTAGACGTCAGCTCATGCGGACGGTCGCGGTCGGCCTGCCGGCCGCCGTGTTGGGCGGGACGGTTTCGCAAGTGTCCCCTGCGCAAGCGCGCTCAGGGACGGGATCAATCGCCACCGAAGGGTACGAGCCGCCGGTGTGCGCTCCGGGCAGTGGCACGATCATCCAATGGGGTCCGTACAACGCCCCGGCAGTGCCGGAGGCCGGGTTGTCGGGAGTAACCGCCATCTCGGACGGAGCATGCGCGAACCTGTACAACCTGATGCTCAAGGACGGGCGGGTGACCCTCTGGGGAAACCTCAACCTCAATGACCGCAACCAGCAAAGGTTGGCTCGAGTACCTGTCGCGGTGACCAAGGACGTCACGGCGATCGCGACAGCCGGCTCGTATGCCTTCGCGCTCAGAGACGGAGGCGTGATCGTCTGGGGCGGCACCCACGACACCCAGCTGGCCCTCCCCGAAGCGGCGAAATCCGGTGTCACCGCGATCACCGGCGCGAACGGCGGAAACTCCTATGGCCTGTTTCTCAAGGACGGCGGCGTCATCCAATGGAATGGATATGTCGCCGTGCCCGACGAGGCGAAGGAGGGTATCGTCGCGATGTCCGCGAGACGCCATGCTCTCGCGCTGCGGGAGGACGGCCGCGTCGTCACCTGGGGGCCTGACCTTCCCGCGAACCTGACGGTGCCCGCCGAAGCACAGTCCGGTGTCACCGCCATCTCCGCGGGCGCCGGTTTCAGCCTCGCCCTCAAAAACGGTGCCGTGATCGCATGGGGCGACAACGAGTACGGACAACTGGAAGTCCCGTACGAGGCACAGTCCGATGTTGTCGCGATCTCCGCCGGGATCTGGGCCAGCATGGCCCTGACCGCCAGCGGCAAGATCGTCACGTGGGCGTACAACTTCTACGGGCAACTCGACATCCCCGCTGAGGCGCACTGCGGGGCGAGCGCCATCTCGTGCGGGTACGTGTGCATGGTGCTGCTGTGATGGAACTGTCGCGACTCGCCGCGTAGCGAGCGAGCAGTCCTCCGGGATGACGTCCGGCGGCATCGGGTACCAGGGCGCGGCCGCCGGCCACGACGGCCGCGCCCTCATTGGGTTCGGCGGGGGCCCATGGCGCGGGCCGGCATCGCCCCGATCGAGACCCACCAAGTGAACGGCCCCTTCCCGACGCTCTGACCAGGGATGGGACGGGGGGAGCTTGTCGCCGTCTTGTTGCGGCGCCCGGCCCTGTGCGGGCTCAGCGGCCGTATTCCTGGAGGCCCCAAGCCCTGGTCGGCGGGTGGGGCCCACCGGGCTTGCCGTACAAGAGACTGGTCGTAAAGGGTCTTAAGGGCGCGCGGCCAGGGCGGCGGCCTGGTCGCGGAGGGCGCGGCGGCCCGCGGGGGAGTCGGCGTCCTCGCCCAGGATGATACGTGCGAGCTGCGGCATCATCGACTGGAACAACGCCAGCCCCGTCAGCAGGAACAACCTGCGCGCCGTCGCCGCGTCCGGCTCCTCGCCCCGGCCCTCGGCGAGCGAGGCCGTCTTGCGCGCGCAGCGCGCGACGCGGGCCTCCTGGCCGGGCAGCAGGTCCTGGCCGCGGTAGTTGAGCGCCTCCCACATCAGCAGGCGCACCAGGTCGGGGTGCTCGTGGTAGTAGTCGGTCAGCTTGGCCACATAGTCGCCCGGATCGGCGCCCGGCAGCGCGATCTGCGCGGTCAGATCGTCGAGCGCCTCGGTGATGACGGCGTCGAACAGCTTCTCCTTGCTGCCGAAATGGCCGTAGATGCGCTCCTTGTTGACGCCCGCGCGCTCGGCGATGCGATCCACGCGGGCGCCCGCGACGCCGTACGCGGCGAACTCCCCCCGCGCGGCCTCCAGCAGGGCGGCTCGGGTGGCGGCGGTCGAGACCTTGGGTGCCATGGTGTCCATCTTGCCACCACCAACTGGTTGGTTGCAATCCAACCGTCTGGTTGACATCCAACTAGTTGGTTGGCTACCGTCCCGGCACATGGCTATCTCCTTTCCTCGTGTGATCCGCGGCCGTCGCGCCGCCCGCCCAAGCCCACGCCGGGCGCCGGCCACTTGCGATCGAACCGCGCCGACGTCGGTTCCTCGCGACCCTGCGGGTTCCCTTTCGACTGTCATCGCTCGTGAGCGTGTGCGGGCCGAACCCGCCCCGGCTGTCGCGCGGTTCGGGCGGACGATGGTGGCCTTCGTGCTCACCGCGGTCCTGGTCAGCGGCCAGCTGTACGTCGTGATCCCGCTCCTGCACGACATGGCGGCCGGTTGGGGCGCGTCCACCGGCGCCTTGACCTGGCTGGTCACCGCCTTCGGCATCGGGTACGGCGTTGGCTTCCTGGTGTTCGGTCCGTTGTCCGACCGGTTCGGGCGCAGGAGGCTGCTCCTGCTGGGACTGCCGCTGGCCGCCGTCACCACCGCGCTGGTGGCGTTGAGTCCCTCGCCGGAGGCGGCCTTCGTGCTGCGGGCGCTGCAAGGGGTGGCCGTGGCGATGTTCCCGCCGGCGGGCATGGCGTACCTGGCCGAGCGGGTCGAGCCCAGGCGCAGGGTCGTGGCGATCGCCGCGGTGACCGGCGCGTTCCTCGCCTCGGCCGTACTGCTGCAGGTCGCCGCCCAACTGCTGGTGGGTGTGCTCGGCTGGCGCGGGCTGTTCGGGCTGTCTGCGGCCGGGTTCGCGCTGGCCGCGCTCGGGCTGCGCGCCGTCATGCTGCCCGACCTGCCGCGGGAGGGGTCGGGGTCGCTGTTGTCGGTGTACCGGTCGGTGCCGGGGCTGCTGTTCGACCGGGTGTTGGTGCTGCGGTACGTCGCGACGATCGTGCTGATGGTCGGCTTCGTGGCCGTCTACACGGGATTGCAGATCTACGGCATGGCATCGCCGAGCGAACTGCTCCTCCTGCGCGCCGGTGGCCTGCCCTCGATCGTGCTCGTACCGCTGCTCATGCCCTGGCTGGGCCGGATCTCAGCGACCACGCGGGCCGTGGCGCTGCTGTTCGCGGGGGCCGTCGCACTGGCCGTCATCGGCTGGACGGCCGCCGCCGCACTCGGGCTGGTGCTCCTGCTCGCCGTCTATGTCGCCTCGATCACCGGTGGCCTGCCGAGCCTCAACGAAGCGGTCTCCGCGCGGGCGGGACAAGCGCGTGGCACGGCGCTGGCGCTGTTCTCCTTCGCCCTGGCCGTCGGTGGCAGTGTCGGCCCGCAGGTGGCCGCCGCGTTCGGTGGGTTCGGCCCGCTCATGTACGGCCTGGCGATCGCGATGGCCTTGGCCGCCGCGGCCGTACTGGCCTCGACCCTGTCCCGAGGCCGTTGACGCGTATGCCGGGCTTCCGGTGATGGGCTACTGGCCGGTAGGGTGTTACCAGTGGTAACGGTCGGCTCTGAGTGGCCGTACCGTGAGCGTGGTCTTGGGTGTTTGGCGGGATTTTTCAGGGAGTAACAGCATGGGCGGCTTCTGTCCGGAGTTAGGCGACGACGTCGCCGAGGTGCGGGACTGGGTGCATACGTTCGCCCGCGACGTGATCCGCCCAGCAGGCGCGGAGTGGGACGAACGCGAAGAGACCCCCTGGCCCGTCATCCAGGAGGCCGCCAAGATCGGCCTGTACTCGCTGGACTTCTTCGCCACCCAGTGGTTCGAGGAGAGCGGCCTGGCGCTGCCGGTGGCGTTCGAGGAGATCTTCTGGGGCGACGCGGGCATCGGCCTGTCCATCGTCGGCACCGGCCTGGCCGCCGCCGCACTGTCCGCGAACGGCACGCCGGAGCAGATGGGGGAGTGGCTTCCGCAGATGTTCGGCACGGAGAACGACGTCAAGCTGGGCGCCTTCTGCGCCTCCGAACCGGACGCGGGCTCCGACGTCGGCTCGATCCGTACCCGTGCGGTGTACGCCGGCGGCGACTGGATCCTGAACGGCGTCAAGACCTGGGCCACCAACGGCGGCATCGCGAACGTCCACGTGGTCGTCGCCTCCGTCGAACCGTCACTGGGCACCCGAGGCCAGGCCACCTTCGTCATCCCACCCGGCACCCCCGGCCTGTCGATGGGGCAGAAGTTCCGCAAACACGGCATCCGCGCCTCCCACACCGCCGAGGTCGTCCTGGACGACGTCCGCGTCCCCGGCTCCTGCCTCCTCGGCGGCAAGGACAAACTCGACGCCCGCCTCGCCCGCGTCCGCAACGGCGGACGCGCGGGCGAGCAGGCGGCGATGCGTACCTTCGAGACCACCCGCCCGTCGGTGGCCGCGATGGCCGTCGGCATCGCCAGGGCCGCCTTCGAGTACGCCAGGGACTACGCGCGCGAACGCGAGCAGTTCGGCCGCAAGATCGGCGAGAACCAGGCGATCGCCTTCCTGCTCGCCGACATGGCGACCCGCGTGGACATGGCCCGCCTGCTCACCTGGCGCGCGGCCTGGATGGCCCGGATGGGCCGGCAGTTCGGGCAGGCGGAGGGCTCGATGTCGAAACTGGTGGCGGGGGAGACTGCGGTGTGGGTGACGGAGCAGGCGATCCAGATCCTGGGCGGGGCGGGGTATACGAGGGAACATCCGGTGGAACGCTTCCACCGGGACGCGAAGATCTACACCATTTTCGAGGGGACGTCCGAGATCCAGCGGTTGATCATCGGCCGGGCCGTTACCGGCTTGCCGGTCCGCTGAGTAGCTGCCGATCGATGGCCTCGCGGACTCGGTTGTGCGACGAGGGCAGCATGTGCGCATGGACACGGAGCGTAAGCGCCGGATCGGTGTGCCCCAGGTACTCGGATAAGTCCTTGATTGTCACGCCACCCGCCAGAGTGACGCTGGCGAAGTAGTGGCGAAGCTGGTGCGTGCCCTGCTGCCGATTGTTGAGGTACTGACGCCGACCATGTGCGTCCCTGGTCGGCTCGGGAAGGACCCCAGCCGCGACCAGCGCA
The DNA here is from genome assembly GCF_040659625.1 of Nonomuraea sp. NPDC049750. NCBI lineage: Bacteria > Bacillati > Actinomycetota > Actinomycetes > Streptosporangiales > Streptosporangiaceae > Nonomuraea > Nonomuraea sp. NPDC049750. The sequence continues at coordinate 55,621 of NZ_JBFANB010000032.1, read as the reverse complement.
GGCTTCCAGACGGTCAAGTCGTAGTTCCGGTGCCGGACGTGTAGATCGTCGGTGGCCCAGCGGAACAGCATGTTGTGAGTACGCGGTTTCCCAGTGGGCTTTTCCCAGGGCAGGGTGTACGGCCGCGGTTCGTGGGCGAGCAGTGTGACACGCTGGATCATCCAGCGTATGGATTCGGCAGAGGCGGCGTTCTACCTGGACCCGCCGTACCTCCGTTCGACGAGGAACGTCAGCGGAGAGATGGAGGCCGACGACCAGCACCGTCACCTGCTGGAGCTGCTGAACTCCTGCCGGGGCGCGGTTGTCCTGTCGGGGTACCGGTCGGAGCTGTACGACGAGGTGCTGTCCGGGGGCGTCGCGTTGACTATCGGGTGCGTCAGGCGTCTTCGGACCTACGCGCCGTCGCGGTCGAATCGATCTGGGTCAACCAGTAGGCAGTGGCAAGCCGTTGCAATGGCAGTCGTGGACACCTCTGGAATCCGCTGTTCGTCAACGGACTAGTAGACGATGCGGGTCCCTACCACGTAGGACCACACCTTGGTGTTCTTGTTGCCATAACCATCGTCACCGGCGGCGTTGACCACCCATCCCATGCCGTCGTCGGTGGGGCGGTTCTTGGTCGTGGTGACCGGCCGATAGGCTTCGAGACCACCACCGGTGAGCGTGTAGCCCTCGGGAACGTTAACCACGATGTCCTGACCGTTCGCCAGGCCGGCCTTCGAGTACACGACCTTGCTTTCCAGCCTGCCCTTCTTTGCGTCGAGCTGCCCGGTGGCTCCCTGTAGGGCACCCTTTGCGGCTCCGGTGATGGGGTTCGTCATGGTGTTATCTCCTGTCTCCCCATGATTGATACACAGACAACTATCTGTGCTGTGAGGTGTGCTTATGGGTATTGCCGTGCTGGCAGGTGTGTCGAGGGCACTGGTGCCAACGCCGTTCGAAGATTAGGTCTTGAGCTGCCTACCCGCTTCCGGACACGGACCCAACTCGTGGCGACACGTTCGGCGAACGAATTGTCACGATGCCGACCAGGTCACGAAACATCGCCCTACACGGCCGCAATCAGCGCGCCTCAGGCATCCCTATGCCACGCACGGACGACCGGCGCTCGCCTGCGATCTAACCATCCTTCCTCTTCCGGAGGTGTCGTGCCTGGCATCGTCTCGCAGACGTACCACATGGTTCCGGTCGGCGACCTTGAGCCGCATCCGGACAACCCCCACCAGGGCGACGTGGACGTGATCGCCGAGTCGATCGAGAAGAACGGCTTCTACGGCACCGTCTTGGTCCAGAAGTCGCGGATGCGGATCATCGCCGGTGAGCATCGCTGGCGCGGCGCGAAGGCCAAGGGCCTGGGCCAGGTGCCCGTCCTGATCCTCGACGTGGACGACGCTGCCGCGCTTCGCATCCTCCTCGCCGACAACCGCACCGCAGAGATCGGCGGGTACGACGATCAGGCCCTTGCCGAGCTGCTGCGCAGCCTCGACGACCTCGACGGCACCGGGTGGACAGAGCAGGACCTCGACGACCTGGCCGAAGCAATCGCCGCCGACAACGCGGTGGCACTCGCCCCCAACCGCGCTCCGGGCGCGGGTGGCCGTGCCGACCAGGCTGGCACTGAAGACGAGGAGGAGTTGCCCGAGCCGGGCGACGCCGAGTCCCACACGCGGCCTGTCGTCTGGGGCGTCGTGGTCACCTGCGACAGCGAAGCGCAGCAGGTGCAGCTCCTCAACCAACTCGCCGGTCAGGGCTGGAACGTCCGCGCCCTGATGTAACCCCTGCCGCCCGCTACCCCTTGGAAGGTCGTGCGGTGCGAGCCGAGATCACCGTATCGGCACCGGTCCACAAGACCGCCCGAGTGCTGCAGCTCCAGGGCCTGTTCGACGTGCCCGTGGAGGAGCGGATGAGCAACTCCTGGGCCATGGGACGGCATGTCCATCAAGGACATCGTGGCGCTGCTCGGCGCGGTTGGCCTGTCCTCGCCGCCGGCGTGGCTTCGGCCATACCGGACCCTGTCCAACGGGGAGGCGTTCCGCGCGTCGATCGCGCGGGCCTTGGCCGAGTCGGGCGACCTGGTCGTCATCGACGAGTTCACGTCGGTCGTGGACCGCCAGGTCGCGAAGGTCGCCGGCATGTCCGGCTGGGGTTCCGCCTGCCACGATGATCAGGTAGTGCTCAACCGGGGTGGCGCCGGCCGAACCATCCGGCATGGTGTCACGCCCTCGCGCGTGCACCCGAAGCCGGTAGAAGCCCTCCCCCTGCCAGGCAAGGTTCGGGAGTTTGGGGAGGTCTCCATCGAGCCCGCAAACGATGAGCGATCCGCTCGTGGATTCGATGGAGACCTCGACGATCTCCTCCCAGCTGTCCAGATCGCGAGGCGGAGGCCCCTCAGCCAGTTGCACCGTGACGTCAACGGCACCGATGGAGATGCCCGTGAGAATCGTCGCGCCATCCGGCTCATCCGCCACTGCGATGTCGCGGCCGGCGAGGACGCGGCCGTGAAGATCTGGGCCTCGGGGGCCACGGGGGAAGCCTCGGCCCCGCACCGGGCGACGCGTCGAGCAGCGGCGGCGACCTCGACTCGGTCACGGGGCTCCGGGACTACTACGACCCGGACGACGGCCTCTCGATCTCGAAAGGCCGCACCGTCTCATGGCAAGACATCCTGAGCCGCTGGGCGCTCGTCGAGCCCGACCTGCACGAGGTGTACGGCATCGACCTCGGCGAGCTGCGCGCCAGATCGTGGAGATGGCTGCGGACACGGTTGCACGGCCTGCTGACGTGTGACTCGCGTCTGGCCCGCGCCCCGGACCCCGGCGAGCGACGGTGAGGCGCCGCTTTCTCGACGGGGTCTGTAGCGCGAGATGGAGGCCGGGTTTTCAGCACGCGGCTCGGCTAGCAGAGCAGCCGTCGTGCGGACTCGACAGTTCCCATGGGGGTTCTCGCCACGGTGTAGTAGTTTCCGCGGCCCGACCGGCTGCAGTACGCATACGCCGTAACTGGGCTGGTTCCCCTAGGGCAGCAGGCAACCTGCCTGTCGAACCCGCCTGAGACGTCTATCCAGATCTCTACCGTGATGGTCTGGCTACCACATGATCCGATGCCCGTGATCACGTCGCCGTTTCGTCCAGGTGCGTAGGCCCACGGCTGGTATCCGTTGCAGTCGGCAGCCACCTGTGCCGCCTGTGCGCTCGGTGCCGCCGACGCGGCTGGCGACCCCGCCAGGACACCGGCCATAACGGCAGCCGCGGTGGCGATGGCCGCCAATACTTGCTTGAGACGCATAGATCACTCCATCGCTCGATGTAGTTGGATCACACACAATGAGCATCGGATCTCCTTCCATGCCGGACCAGGGCAGCAACAGGACATCTGCCGGACACTTACCGGCCGATCGGAGCGGGTGTGCTCGAACGGCTTCCGGCCGCTGGCTTCACCCCACCCCGAACCCCAGGAGGTGAATCCCGGTGGGCCCGTCCCAGGCGGGCTCGGCGGCGGCCGCGCCTCGTCCCGGACTGTGGTCAACGTGACGAACCACTACCCGCAGGCGGAACCCACGAGCGGGAGCGTGAACCGCAGCCTCCAGTACGTCGGCGCGATGGGAGCCTCTGAGGGTGCCGAGCTACTCACTCGACGGCGTGCCGCTGGACCACCCGGCCGGCTGCTGGCGGACCAAGAAGGGGACACAGCGCAGGCCCTGGCCCGGCGCGCGGGCCGTCAAGGTCAGCGTGCCGGGCCGGCGCGGGGACATCCCAGTCGTCGGCCTCGATCTGGAGGCCACGACGTTCGGCCTGACGTTCAAGGTCACGTCGGCCAACCCTTCGGGAGCGAACGGCGGCTACGAGCAGATGGAGCGCAACCTGGAGGCCCTGTCCGCACTCCTCGGTACCCGGCACCGGCTGATGAAGCTGCGCTACCAGGCAGGCAGCCTCGTCCGCGTCGCCGACGTGACGATCACCGCCGCCAGTGAACCAGAGGTAAACACCGGCGCCGCGACCGCCCCCATCACGGCCGTGGTCGAGGTGCCGGGCACGCTGTGGCGGGACGAAGCCGAACCCACCTGGGCCGGGGCACCCAACCAGCTCGCCCAGGCGGTGACCACGCTCGCAGGCTCGACCGGGCCGATCACGGACGCGCTGCTGCGCTTCGCCGGCCCTGCCGTGCAACCGTCGATCGGGGACGTCGCTCTGCCGCCCGCGCCCTGGATTTCGCAGCAGCTTGAAACCATATTTCGACTATCTGAAATCAGTCTCGCGGATGGTCCGGGCCAGTGGGGCTCGCGTCTAGCGTGGACCCGGATGAACGTGTCACGAGAAAAGAGACCGCCTATGATCCGCCGACAGGTCGGCGTGCTGGACGATGGCACCCTGGCGGGCCCTGACGCGCGGTCGCAGACGCGGCAGATCTTCGCCGACATCGAGCGGCTGCTCGACTCCCTCGCCGTCGGACACGAGCACCTGGTGAAGCTGATGACGCTGGTGGCGGGGCACTGAGCACTTGGACGGCTGCAGAGCCGCCCGCCAGGAGGTGTTCGGCCGGTGGTATCCGGACGGCGACTGGCCCGCGCACTCTCTCGCGGTGGTCGCCGCGTTGGCGACCACCGAGCTGGCGGTGGAGATCGAGGGCATGGTCGTGGTCCCGCGCCGATGACTCCGGCGCGGTTCCGCGAGCTGTTCCCCGCGCCTGACATGGCTGAAGGCCACCCCGGCGGCGGGGTGGCGAACTCGCCGATGACAGCGGCGATCCAACCCCCGAGGAACGTACGGCCCGCGGCCACCTAGCTCACGGTGAAACGTGAGGGGCGGCGCAATGGCCGTGGGTCCACCGTCTCCAGGGCGGAGGCGAGGCGGATGAGCACGGCCTCGTCCCAGGGACCCGCCACGAGCTGGGCGCCGATGGGGAGGCCGGTGGGGGAGGTGTGCAGCGGAAGGCTGATCGCCGGCAGGCCGGTGATGTCGCAGACCGCGGTGAAGGAGATCATCTGGGTTTCGGTGATCCGCAGAAACGACGGGCCGGTCTCTGGACGGAACCGGCCGATATCTGGCTAATCCGACACCCTGCTGGAAGTCCTCGCAAACCAGTCTTGACATCCGCATGCCGCGCCCTCAATCTGTTGCGTATAGCGCTAGACGTTGCTCGTTGTGAAACCGGGGTGTGACAATGATCCCAGCGTGCCCTCTTGCCTCACTACCGCGAGGTGAGGCCCTCCGTCTAGATGTCGATCCGCCCATCGCGGTCTTCCACACAGATGAGGGCGACATCCTGGCGATCGACGACACCTGCACCCATCAGGACGCCTCACTGGCCGACGGCTGGCTGGAGGGCTGCGAGGTCGAGTGCCCGCTGCACGCCTCGCGGTTCAACCTGCGCACCGGCGAGGTGGACGCTCCTCCCGCGAAGCGGCCGGTCCGCATCCACCAGGTCGTCGTCGAGAACGACGTCATCTACGTCGTGCTGTCGGACGCGCCGCCCAACCTGCCGCCGGGCATCACCCTGAAAGGGCAGGCGTGAAGACGGTCTGCGTGGTCGGCGCCTCGCTGGCCGGGCTGCTGACGGCTCGGGCCCTGCGGAGCCAGGGCTACGGGGGGCGGCTCGTCGTCGTCGGCGCCGAGGAGCACCGGCCCTACGACCGGCCACCCCTGTCCAAGGACTTCCTCAAGGGCACGATCGGCGAGGACGATCTGGCGCTGGAAGGCGGCGACGAGCAGCAGGACATCGAATGGCGGCTGGGCGTGGCCGCCACCGGCCTGCAGGCGACCGCCCGCCGGATCGCGCTGAGCGACGGCACGTCGCTCGTGGCGGACGGCATCGTGATCGCCACCGGCGCGGCCGCACGCACGCTGCCGGGGACGGAGGCGCTACGCGGTGTGCACACGCTGCGCACCCTCGACGACGCTCGCGCGCTGCGCGCCGACCTGGCGACCACCAGGAGGCTGGTGGTGATCGGCGGCGGCTTCATCGGCGCCGAGGTCGCCGCCAGCGCCCGCGAACTCGGCCTCGACGTGACCCTCGTCGAGTCGGGGCAGGCGCCGCTGGCCGGCGTGATCGGCCTCACGATGGGGCACGCCATCGGCGACCTGCACGAACGGCGCGGCGTCCGGCTGGTACACGGCGCGTACGTCACCGAGGTGACCGGAACGGACCGGGCCGATGGTGTACGGCTGGGCGACGGCACGTACCTGCCCGCCGATGTCGTGGTCGTCGGGATCGGCGCAGTGCCCAGCATCGGCTGGCTCCACGGAAGCGGTGTCGAACTGGGCGACGGGGTGCTGTGCGACGAGGGCGGTGGCACCTCCGTGCCGGGCATCGTCGCGGTCGGCGACTGCGCGGCCTGGTACGACCCGGCATGGGGCAGGCACCACCGGGTCGAACACTGGACCGGCGCCCGCCAGCGGGCCGCGGTCGCCGCGGCGACGCTGCTGTCCGGCGGCACCGCCCGCCCCGAGCCCGCGCGCCCGGCATACTTCTGGTCCGACCAGTACGACGTGAAGATCCAGTTCATCGGGCACGCGGGCGACGCGGACACGGTGACCGTGGAGGAGGGCGACCCGGCGAACCACAGCTTCCTCGCCGTCTACCGACAGGGAGACCGGCCGGTGGCGGTGCTGGGCGTCAACCAGGTCCGGCTGTTCACCCGCTGGCGCCGCCGTTTGGAGACCGCGCCGGTCCAGACCGGCTGAAACAGGAGTGAACCATGACTCATGAAGTGCGCGGCGTGGTCGCGATGGGCAAAGGCAAGCCGGTCAGCCTGGAGACGATCCTCGTACCGGACCCAGGTCCCGGCGAGGCGCTGGTCAAGGTGCGAGCCTGCGGTGTCTGCCACACCGATCTGCACTACCGCGAAGGCGGCATCAACGACGACTTCCCGTTCCTGCTCGGCCACGAGGCCGCCGGAGTGGTCGAGGCCGTCGGCCCCGATGTCAGCGACGTGGCGCCCGGCGATTTCGTGATCCTCAACTGGCGGGCGGTGTGCGGGGCCTGCCGGTCCTGCTTGAGGGGTCGCCCGCAATACTGCTTCGCCACCCACAACGCCACCCAGAAGATGACACTGGCGGACGGCACGCCGCTCAGCCCCGCGCTCGGCATCGGCGCGTTCGCCGACAAGACGCTGGTGGCCGCCGGGCAGTGCACCAAGGTCGACCCGGCCGCCTCCCCGGCCGCCGCCGGGCTGCTCGGCTGCGGCGTGATGGCCGGGCTGGGCGCCGCCGTCAACACCGGCGCGGTCAGCCGCGGCGACTCGGTCGCGGTCATCGGGTGCGGCGGCGTCGGCAACGCGGCGATCGCCGGAGCACGGCTGGCCGGCGCTACGACGATCATCGCCGTGGACGTGGACGACAGGAAGCTCGACTGGGCGCGTGGCATCGGCGCGACCCACACGGTGAACGCCGGGCAGGCCGATCCCATCGAGCGGATCAGGGAGCTCACCGGTGGCTTCGGCGCCGACGTCGTGATCGACGCCGTAGGCCGGCCGGAGACGTTCAAGCAGGCGTTCTACTCCCGGGACCTGGCCGGGACCGCTGTCCTCGTGGGTGTGCCCACCCCGGAGATGACGCTGGAACTGCCGCTGCTCGACGTCTTCGGCCGCGGCGGCGCGCTGAAGTCGAGCTGGTACGGCGACTGCCTGCCGAGCCGCGACTTCCCCATGCTCGTCTCCCTCTACTTGCAGGGCCGCTTCGACCTCGACGCGTTCGTCACCGAGACCATCGAGTTGGGCGATGTCGAGGACGCCTTCGCCAAGATGCACCACGGCGAGGTGCTCCGCTCTGTGGTGGTGCTGTGATGCGGATCGAGCGCCTGGTCACCTCGGGCACTTTCAGTCTGGACGGCGGGAGGTGGGAGGTCGACAACAACGTCTGGCTGCTGGGTGACGACGACCAGGTCCTCGTGATCGACGCGGCGCACGACGCCGAGGCGATCGCGCGGGCCGTGGGCGACCGCCGGGTGGCCGGGATCGTGTGCACGCACGCCCACGACGACCACGTGAACGCCGCCCCCGAACTGGCCGCGCACACCGGTGCACCGGTGCTCCTGCACCCGGACGACGAGCCGCTCTGGAAGCTCGCGCACGTCGGCGCCGTGCCGGACGGTCCGCTGGAGAACGGGCAGATCCTCCGGATCGGCGACGCGGCCGTGCACGTCCTGCACACTCCCGGGCATGCCCCGGGAGCGGTGTGCCTGTACGTGCCCGAGCACGGCGTGCTGTTCTCCGGTGACACCCTCTTCCAGGGCGGCCCGGGGGCCACGGGCAGGTCGTACAGCGACTTCCCCACGATCATGGCGTCGATCAGCCGGTCCCTGCTCACGCTGCCCCCGGAGACGGTGGTGCACACGGGGCACGGCGACGACACCGGCATCGGAGCCGAGGCTCCGCAGCTCGAGGACTGGATCCGCCGAGGACACTGACCCGGCCCGTTACACAGAGGAGTAGTCCCGTGACCACTTCAACCACCTCCAGCGTGATCCCCACCCTCCCGGGCCGCTACTACACCGATCCGGAGATCTTCGCGCTGGAGCAGAAGAACATCTTCGAGACGATGTGGTTCTGCGCGGTGCGCTCGTCCGACCTGCCCAGACCAGGCGCCTTCAAGACGGTACGGGTCGGCGCCGAGAGCATGCTCATCAGCCGGGCACGCGACGGGTCGGTCCGCGCCTTCTTCAACGTCTGCCGCCACCGGGGCGCCACTTTGCGCACTGAGGAGTCGGGCGAGGTCAAGCGGACCTTTCAGTGTCCATATCACGCGTGGACCTACGACCTCGACGGCAAGCTGATCGCGGCGCCCAACCTGACCAAGATGAACGACCTGGACCGGGTGCAGTACGGGCTGGTCAAGGCGCACGTGCGCGAGTGGCTCGGCTACGTGTGGGTCTGCCTGGCCGACGAGCCGCCGCCGTTCGAGCGGGACGTGCAGGGCGCGGTGGCCGAGCGGCTGGGCGCGCCGGACCTCATCGACAACTACGACGTGGCCGGATTGTCGGTGGGCCGGCGGATTGTCTACGACGTCAAGGCCAATTGGAAGCTCATCGTCGAGAACTTCATGGAGTGCTACCACTGCGCCACGATCCACCCTGAGCTGACCGAGGTGCTGCCCGAGTTCGCCGACGGGTTCGCCGCACAGTACTTCGTCGGCCACGGCGCGGAGTTCGGCGAGCGGATCGAAGGCTTCACCGTCGACGGCTCGGCCGGACTCGACCGCATCCCGGGCGTGAATGAGGACCAGGACCGGCGCTACTACGCCATCACCATCAAGCCGCAGGTCTTCATCAACCTGGTGCCCGATCACGTCATCCTGCACCGGATGTTCCCGCTCGCGGTCGATCGCACGGTGGTCGAATGCGACTGGCTCTACCTGCCCGACGTGGTGGCCACAGGCAAAGACCTGGACAAGTCGGTCGAGCTCTTCCACCGGGTCAATGAGCAGGACTTCGACGCCTGCGAACGCTGCCAGCCCGCCATGAGCTCGCGTACGTACCGCGACGGCGGCGTGCTGGTGCCGAGCGAGCACCACATCGGCGCCTTCCACGAGTGGGTCCAGGACCGGATCGGCTGATGGTGACAGGCGGGAACGAAGACGAGGGACTCAGGGTCGGCCCGCCCAAGGAGTGGGCGGGCGGCCTGCCCGCCGTGGGGCACGCGCTGGAGATCGCCCATCGCGAGATGGGCGCCGCCCGAACCGTGCGCACGCTGCTGCGGGTGAACCAGAAGGACGGCTTCGACTGTCCCGGCTGCGCCTGGCCCGAGGGCGAGCATCGCAGCCCCGCCGAGTTCTGCGAGAACGGCGCGAAGGCCGTCGCCGAAGAGGCCACCACGCGCCGGGTCGGGCGGGAGTTCTTCGCCGCGCACCCGGTGGCGGACCTGGCCGTCCGTAGCGACCACTGGCTCGGCAGGCAGGGCCGGCTGACCGAGCCGATGCACAAGCCGCCCGGCGCGGAGCACTACCAGCCGATCACCTGGTCGCGGGCGTTCGAGATCATCGCCAGGGAGTTGCGCGCCCTCGACGGCCCCGACGAGGCCGTCTTCTACACCTCCGGCCGCACCTCCAACGAGGCGGCCTTCGCCTATCAGCTCCTCGTGCGCAGGTTCGGCACCAACAACCTGCCTGACTGCTCCAACATGTGTCACGAGTCCAGCGGCTCGGCCCTGACCGAGACACTGGGTATCGGCAAGGGCACGGTGTCGCTGGAGGACCTGCACCGGGCCGAGCTCATCTTCGTGGTGGGCCAGAACCCCGGCACCAACCATCCCCGCATGCTCACCGCGCTGGAGCGGGCCAAGCGTGGCGGGGCGCGGATCATCGCGGTCAACCCGCTGCCCGAAGCGGGCCTGCTGCGCTTCAAGAACCCGCAGCGCCCTTCGGGGGCGGGCCGCGGTACCGCGCTCGCCGACCGGTTCCTGCAGATCCGGCTCAACGGTGACATGGCGCTGTTCCAGGCGCTGTCCCTGCTGCTCATCGACAGCGCCGACCGGGCCTTCATCGACGAGTACACCTATGGGTTCGAGGTGTGGGAGAAGCACCTTCGCGCGCTCGACTGGGAGAAGGTCCTCCAGGCGACGGGTCTGACCCGGGCGGAACTGGAGGAGACGGCGGGTGAGGTCCGTACGGCCCGCTCGGTCGTCGTCTGCTGGGCGATGGGCCTGACCCAGCACCGCAACTCCGTGGCGACGATCAGGGAGGTGGTCAACTTCCTGCTGCTACGCGGCAACGTCGGTCGGAGCGGGGCGGGCGTGTGCCCGGTGCGCGGCCACTCGAACGTGCAGGGCGACCGGACGATGGGCATCTACGAGAAGCCGTCCGCGGCCTTTCTCGACGCGCTGCGCGAGGAGTTCGGTTTCGAGCCGCCCCGCCGCCACGGCCTCGACACGGTCGAGGCGATCCGTGCCATGCGTGATGGGGCGGCCAAGGTCTTCTTCGGCCTGGGCGGCAACTTCGTCCGGGCCACGCCCGACAGTGACGTGACGGAGGCCGCGCTGCGCCGTACCAGGCTGACCGTGCAGGTGTCCACCAAGCTCAACCGCTCCCACGCGGTGTGCGGCGAGGAGGCGCTGATCCTGCCGGTGCTCGGGCGCACCGAGCGCGATCCCGGCGGCTATGTGACCGTCGAGGACTCGATGGGCCTCGTCCACGCCTCCCGGGGCAGGCTCAAGCCCGGCTCCCCGGACCTGCTACCGGAAGTGGCCGTTGTCAGCCGGCTGGCGCGCGAGCTCTTCGCTGACGACCCGCACGTGCCGTGGGCGGAGTTCGAGCGCGACTATGGCGCGATCAGGGACCGCATCGCGCGGGTCGTCCCCGGGTTCGAGGACTTCAACGCGCGGGCGCCCGCCGGGTTCGCGCTGCCCAACGCGCCGAGGGATGAGCGCCGCTTCCCGACCGCGACGGGGAGGGCCAACTTCACCGTCAACGAGCTGGAGGTGCTGCGGGTGCCTCCCGGCCGGCTGTTGCTGCAGACCGTCCGCAGCCACGACCAGTACAACACCACGATCTACGGGCTCGACGACCGCTACCGCGGGGTCAAGGCGGGCCGCCGGGTGATCTTCGTACACCCGGACGACCTGGCCGAGCGCGAGCTGGCCGACGGCGAACTGGTGGACCTGGTCAGCGAGTGGCCCGACGGCGAGCGCACGGCCGCGGGGTTCAGGGTGATCGCCTACCCCACGGCCCGAGGCTGCTGCGCGGCTTACTTCCCAGAGACGAACGTGCTGGTGCCACTCGACTCGGTGGCAGAGACGTCCAACACCCCGACCTCGAAGAGCGTGGTGATCCGGCTGCTCAGGGCTGGCCCGCGTAGCCCAGCCGGTGGCTGATCTCATCGGCGCCGCTGATGAGGGTGGGGGCGAGTTCGTGGATGCGCTCGACGCTGAAGCGGTAGGCCGGCCCCGAGACGCTGATCGCGGCGACGACCTCGCCGTGATAGGAGCGGATGGGCGCGGCCATGGCGTTCAGTCCCTCTTCGAGCTCCTCCAGGCAGAAGGCGTAGCCCGTCTGCCGTGTCTGCGCGAGCTGCAGCTCCAGCGCGTCGGGGTCGACCATCGTCTTGGGCGTGAAGCTCTCGAGTTCGCCGTCCGACAGCAGCCGGGCGCGTTCGCTGAAGTCCTGGTAGGCGAGCAGCACCTTGCCGCTGGAAGTGGCGTGCAGCGGGGTGATCTGGCCGACCCAGTTGTAGGTGGTGATCGCCGAGGGGCCGCGCACCTGGTCGAGGTTGACCGCGTGGGCGGAGCGGAGCACGGCGATGTTCACCGTCTCGCCGATCTCCCCGGCCAGCCGGTTGCAGATCGGCCGGGCGCGGCCGGTGATGTCCATCTGCGTGCTGACCCCGCCGGCCAGCCGGATGATGCCGAAGCCCAGACGGTATTTGCCGCGGTCCTCGGCCTGTTCCACCAGACCGCGCGCCTCGAGCGCGCCGAGCAGCCGGAAGGCCGTCGACTTGTGCACGTCGATCTCGGCGGCTACCTCGCTCACGCCTGCCTCGCCGCGCTGGGAGAGGATCTCCAGCACGCTGATCGCCCTGTCGACCGACTGTACGCCTCCGCTGCCCGCATCGTTGCTCATAGCGAAACTGTAAGTGCAACGGGGAACTTCGTCGATTCGCTATGCCAAAAGATCTCTTGTTGCGAGTAGTGAAACGCGATGCGTATAGCGCTACGATTTGGTGAAACGTGTGATGAGACGAGGCACTATGACGCCACAGCAGTACGACTTCGTCATCGTGGGCGGCGGCTCGGCGGGGTGCGCCCTGGCCAACCGGCTCTCCGCGGACCCCGCCACGCAGGTGCTGGTCCTGGAGGCCGGCCGATCGGACTATCCGTGGGACGTGTTCATCCACATGCCCGCGGCCCTGCCCTTTCCCATCGGCAACCGTTTCTATGACTGGCGGTACGAGTCCGAGCCGGAGCCGTACATGGGCGGCAGGCGGATCTACCACGCCCGCGGAAAGGTGCTCGGCGGCTCCAGCAGCATCAACGGCATGATCTTCCAGCGCGGCAACCCCCTCGACTACGAGCGCTGGGGCGCCGACCCGGGCATGAAGAGCTGGGACTACGCGCATTGCCTGCCGTACTTCAAGCGGATGGAGAACTGCCTGGCCGACCCGGGCACCCCCTTCCGTGGTCACGACGGCCCGCTGGCGCTGGAGCGCGGAGCGGCGAGCAGCCCCTTGTTCGGGGCCTTCTTCGAGGCCGTCCAGCAGGCCGGCTACCCGCTCACGGACGACGTCAACGGCTACCGTCAGGAGGGCTTCGCCCGGTTCGACCGCAACATCCGGCGGGGCCGCCGGCTCAGCGCCGCGCGGGCCTACCTGCACCCCGTGCTGAAGCGTCCCAACCTCACGGTCAAGACCCGTGCGTTCGTGACGAGGATCCTCTTCGAGGGCGCCCGAGCGATCGGGGTGGAGTACGACGGCGGCACCGTACGCGCCAAGGAGGTCATCCTCTCCGGTGGCGCGATCAACTCGCCCCAGCTGCTGCAGTTGTCCGGCGTCGGCAACGCGGGGGAGCTGGCCGCCCTCGGCGTCGACGTGGTGCACGACCTGCCGGGCGTCGGCGAGAACCTGCAGGACCATCTGGAGGTCTACATCCAGCACGGCTGCGCCCAGCCGGTGTCCATGCAGCCGAACCTGCGGAAGTGGCGCCATCCCTGGATCGGCGCGCAGTGGCTGTTCGCGCGCAGCGGGCCAGGAGCGACCAACCACTTCGAGGCCGGCGGCTTCGTACGCAGCAACGACGACGTCGACTACCCCAACCTGATGTTCCACTTCCTGCCCATCGCCGTGCGCTACGACGGCACAGCGCCGGCCGGCGGGCACGGTTACCAGGTGCACGTCGGGCCGATGTACTCCGACGCCCGCGGGTCGGTCAAGATCAAGAGCGTCGACCCGCGGGAGCACCCCGCCCTGCGGTTCAACTACCTGTCCACCGAGCAGGACCGGCGGGAGTGGGTGGAGGCCGTCAGGGTGACCCGCGCCATCCTCGGCGCGCCCGCCCTGGCCGAGTTCAGCACCGGGGAGCTGTCACCCGGGCCGTCCGTCGAGACCGACGAGGAGATTCTGGACTGGGTCGCCAAGGATGGGGAGACGGCTCTGCACCCCTCGTGTACGGCCCGGATGGGCTGCGACGAGATGTCGGTGGTCGACCCGGAGACCATGCGCGTACGCGGCCTTGAGGGGCTGCGCGTGGTGGACGCCTCGGCCATGCCGTACGTGACCAATGGCAACATCTACGCGCCGGTCATGATGCTGGCGGAGAAGGCGGCCGACCTGATCCTCGGCAACACCCCGCTTCCGCCCGAGACGACCGAGTTCTACCGGCACCGCGCGTGAGGAGATGCGGCATGGCCGCCACCGGCAGGTGAAGGGAGGCGGTGGGGGCCGCAGCACCCCCACCGCCTCCTGGCCGGTGCCCGCCTCGGGCGGAATTCTCGGCGGGTCCTCAGCGGAAGACGACCGTGCGGTCGCCGTTGAGCAGCACGCGCTGCTCGCTGTGCCACTTCACGGCCCGGGCGAGCACCTGGGCCTCGACGTCCCGGCCCGCCGCGATCAGGTCCTCGGGGTCGAGCTCGTGGTCCACCCTGGCCACGTCCTGCTCGATGATCGGCCCTTCATCGAGGTCGGCCGTGACGTAGTGAGCGGTCGCGCCGATGAGCTTCACCCCCCGCTCGTGCGCCTGGTGGTACGGCTTGGCGCCCTTGAACCCCGGCAGGAACGAGTGGTGGATATTGATGGCACGGCCCTCGAGGCGCTTGCACATGTCGTCCGACAGGACCTGCATGTAGCGGGCGAGCACCACCAGGTCCGCCTCGTACTCCGCCACCAGCTCCAGCACCCTGGCCTCGGCCTCGGCCTTGCTCTGCGGCGTGACCGGCACGTGGTGGAAGGGCACGCCGTAGGAGGCGGCGAGCGGTTCGAGGTCGGGGTGGTTGGAGACGATCACGGGGATGTCGATGTTCAGTCCGCCCACCTGGCGGCGGAAAAGCAGGTCGTTCATGCAGTGACCGAACTTCGACACCATGATGAGCGACCTGGTGGGGGTCACGGCGTCCTTGAGCTGCCAGGTCATCTGGAAGGAGTCGGCGACGTAGGTGAAGCCGGCGCGCAGTTCCTCGAGCCCGTGCTGGGCCGCGAAGTGCACGCGCATGAAGAAACCGCCGCCTTGGCGGTCGTTGAACTGCTTGCTCTGCAGCATGTTGCCGCCGTGCTGCACCAGGAAGCTGGTCACGGCGTAGACGATGCCTGGCTTGTCGGAGCAAGAGACCGTGAGGATGAACTCGCGTCCAGGATCGGGCCGAGGAGACATCACACCTCCTAGTGTTGCGTATAGCGCAAAGCAGTGATGTATGCGCAACAGGGTGTATGTCCGAGTGCCGTCCAGTCAAGAGGGCGAGAGGTAGAGCCTGTGGAAAAGACACGGCAAGGATTCCGGCTGTGATTTCGGCCACCCCTTGACTTATTCGAGGGAGCCCGTCAATGCTGTTCCCCACTAAGCATTGTCTTGCGCGATACGCAACGATCAGGGGTGTGCCGATGACCGATCTCTACATCGGCGGCACGTGGACCAAGCCAACCGACGGTGGGCGGCGCGACATCCGCTGCCCTGCCGACGGCAGCCTCGTTACCACGGTCGCAGAAGCCACCGCGGCCGACACGGTGGCCGCGATCCTGGCGGCCCGGCGCGCCTTCGACCTGGGCGGCTGGTCCGGCACACCGGCGCGCGAGCGTGGCGCGCTGCTGTACAGGGTGGCCGATCTGCTGGAGCGGGACAAAGCGGCCTTCGCCCACGCGGAGTCGTCCGACACCGGCAAGCGGCTCGTGGAGAGCGAGTACGACGTCGACGACTCCGTGGCCTCGCTGCGCTACTTCGCCGGCGTCGCCGGCACCGACGCGGGGCGGGTGATCGACACCGGCCGTGACGACGCGATCAGCCGGGTCGTCTATGAGCCGGTCGGCGTGTGCGGCCTGATCACGCCGTGGAACTACCCCTTGCTGCAGGCTACGTGGAAGGTGGCGCCCGCGCTCGCCGCGGGCAACACCTTCGTGCTCAAGCCGAGCGAGCTGACCCCGAGCACCGCGATCCTCCTGATCCGCGCGCTGGAGGAGGCGGGCCTGCCCGCGGGCGTCGCCAACCTCGTGCTCGGCGCCGGACCGGCCGCGGGCGCGCCGCTCGCCGAGCACCCTGACGTGGACCTGGTCTCCTTCACCGGTGGCGCGGCCACCGGACGGCGGATCATGGCCGCGGCGGCCGCCACGGTCAAGCGGGTGGCGCTGGAGCTCGGCGGCAAGAACCCCAACATCGTCTTCGCCGACGCCGACTTCGACACGGCGGTGGACTTCGCGCTCACGGCCGTCTTCCTGCACTCCGGGCAGGTGTGCTCGGCCGGTGCCCGGCTCCTGGTGGAGGACTCGCTGCACGACTCGTTCGTGGACGAGGTCGTACGGCGTGCCGAGCTGATTCGCCTCGGCGGCCCCTTCGACCCGCAGGCCCAGACCGGTCCGCTCATCTCCGCCGCGCACCTGGCCAAGGTGGAGGAGTACGTGGCCGCCGGGCTCGCCGAGGGCGCCGTGCTGCGCTGCGGTGGCCACCGGCCGGCCGGTGAGGGCTTCTACTACCGGCCGACCGTGCTCGACGGGTGCAAGCAGGGCATGCGGGTGGTGCGCGAGGAGTCGTTCGGCCCCGTGCTGACCGTGGAGCGCTTCACCACCGAGGACGAAGCCGTCAGCCTGGCCAACGACACCGAGTACGGCCTGGCGGGCGCCGTGTGGACCCAGGACGCCGGCAAGGCGCAGCGGGTCGCGGGACGGCTGCGGCACGGCACGGTGTGGATCAACGACTACCACCCCTACGTCCCGCAGGCCGAATGGGGTGGCTTCAAGCAGTCAGGTGTCGGCCGCGAACTCGGACCGACAGGCCTGGATGAATATCGCGAGATCAAACATGTGTGGCAGAACATCCGTCCGCGACCCCAGCGGTGGTTCCCAGCGAACTGACGCTCCGACGACCAAGAGGTGGTCATGACTGTGCCGTCAGTGGCCGAACGTAGTGCGCCCGACATCGACGCCCCTCCCATCCTCGCCGTGCGCGGCCTGTGGAAGGTGTTCGGCCCCAAGGCCGAGAGCGTGGTCGGCAGCACGCTCACCCGCGACGAGCTCAAGCAGCAGAGCGGCTGTGTCGCCGCGGTCCGCGATGTCTCCTTCGAGGTGCGGCGGGGCGAGGTGTTCGTCGTCATGGGCCTGTCCGGTTCGGGCAAGTCCACCCTGGTCCGCTGCCTGACCAGGCTGATCGAACCCACGGCGGGCGAGATCCTGCTGGACGGGGAGGACGTGCGGGAAGCCGACGACCGCAGCCTGCGCGAGCTGCGCAGGCACCGCATGGCCATGGTCTTCCAGCACTTCGGGCTGCTGCCGCACCGGTGCGTCCTGCACAATGTCGCCTTCGGCCTGGAGATCCGCGGGGTCTCCAAGCGGGAGCGCTACACGCGGGCCCGCGAGGTGATCGGGCTCGTCGGCCTCGACGGCTTCGAGGACTCCTACCCCGACCAGCTCTCCGGCGGCATGCAGCAGCGGGTGGGCCTGGCGCGGGCGCTTGCGGCCGACCCCGAGGTGCTCCTGTTCGACGAGCCGTTCTCCGCGCTGGACCCGCTGATCCGGCGCGAGATGCAGAACGAGGTCATCCGGCTGCACCACGAGGTCGGCAAGACCATGATCTTCATCACTCACGATCTCAGTGAGGCGCTCAAGCTGGGCGACCGGATCCTCATCATGCGCGACGGCGAGCTCGTCCAGGTGGGCACGCCCGACCAGGTGGTGGGCGCGCCGGCCGACGACTACGTCAGGGACTTCGTCAGCGACGTCCCGCGCTCGCGCGTGCTGACGCTCCGCTGGATCATGCGCCCGGCCCAGCCGGGCGAGCCGCTCGACGGTCCCGTGCTCGCTCCCGACGTGGTCATCAGGGACGCCGTGAAGGCCGTGCTCTCGGCCGAGCGGCCGGTGCGCGTGATGGACGGGGAGACGTTGCTCGGCGTGGTCACCAGTGCGGAGATCCTCGAAGTGATCGCCGGAGGGCCGCAGGCATGACCACGGTGTCCGTGGTGAAGGCGCGGGTGACCGCCAGGCTGACGGGCCGCGGCTACCTGGTCGTGGCGACGCTCGCGGTGTGGGTGCTGGGCTGGGCGGTGCTGCGCGGGCGGGACACGCTGGCGCTCGGCGGTGCGGAGCTGACCCCGCTGCACGGCGGGCTGAACAGCGGCATGGACGCCATCGACGACAGCCGCAACAGCAACCCGTTCTTCCTCTACTTCATCAACTACATCCGGCTCTTCATCGACGAGGCCGTGCGGTTCGTCCAGGCCCTGATCAGCCAGCCGTCCTTCGACCGGCCGGTGCCGGTGCTCGGCTGGCTCGGGGTGGCCGGTCTGGCGACCGCCATCGCCCTGCTGTACGGCAACAGGAAGGTGGCGCTACTCACCGCCGCCGGATTCCTCTCCTTCGGCGTCCTGGGCCTGTGGCAGGAGAGCATGGACACCCTGGCGCTCACGCTGACCGCCGTGGTGCTGTCGCTGGCGGTGGGCATCCCGCTCGGGGTGTGGGCCGGGTTGAGCGACCGCTTCCACCGGCTGGTGACCCCGGTGCTGGACTTCATGCAGACCATGCCGACCTTCGTCTACCTGGCGCCGCTCACGCTGTTCTTCCTGATCGGCCCAGCCAGCGCGACGGTCGCCACGATGATCTACGCGATCCCGCCCGCCATCCGGATCACCGCGCTCGGCATCCGGCAGGTCTCGCCCGAGACGCTGGAGGCCGGCACCTCACTAGGCGCCACGCCCGCGCAGGCGCTGCGGCTCGTGCGGCTCCCCATGGCCAAACAGACGATCATCGTCGGGGTGAACCAGACCATCATGGCCGCCCTGTCCATGGCCACCATCGCGGCGCTCATCGACGCCCCCGGCTTGGGCCAGGCGGTCCTGAAGGCGCTGCAGACGCTCGACGTGGGCACCGCGTTCAACGCCGGGCTGGCCATCGTCATCATGGCCGTGGTGCTCGACCGGGTTACCTCGGCGGCCAGCCGCCGTGTGGAGGTCGCGCGCCGGGCCGGGCGGCTGCGCACCGTGCGGGGGCGCCGTCTCGAGGTGGCGGGCGTTCTCGGGATCGCCGCCGTGCTCGGCTATCTGTCCTATACCTACGTCTGGGCGGCGGAGTTCCCCGTCGACGCCAATTTCGGCTCCTACGTACGCCGCGCGGCCGACGCCGCGAGCCTGTGGGTGCAGGACAGCATGGTCACCTTCACGGACGCGCTGAAGAACCTGCTGACCAACGCGCTGCTCAACCCCTTCGAGGCGCTGCTGACGGGCTCGCCCTGGTGGCTGGTCGCCGCCGTGGCCGTGGCCGTCGTCCTGCTGGTGGGCAGCGTACGGGCCGCGCTGGTCGCCACGGCCGGGCTGCTGACGCTGGTGCTGCTCGGGCTCTGGCAAGACAGCATGGTCACGCTGGCCTCGACGCTCGTCGCGACCGTCCTGGTCATGCTGCTGGGCGTGGTCGTCGGGGTATGGATGGGCCGCAGCGACCGGGTCGACACCGTGCTCCGCCCCGTGCTGGACGCCGGCCAGACCATGCCGGCCTTCGTCTACCTGGTGCCCATCCTCGGCCTGTTCGGGCCGACCCGGTTCACCGCGATCATCGCGGCCGTGGTGTTCGCCGCACCGGTCGCGATCAAGCTGGTCGCGGAGGGCATCAGGGGGGTTTCGGCCACCACCGTCGAGGCGGCGACCTCGGCAGGGGCGAGTGCCTGGCAGCTCATCTCCAAGGTGCAACTGCCGATGGCACGCAGTGCCGTGACTCTGGCGACGAGCCAGGGGCTCATCTACGTGCTCTCCATGGTGGTCGTCGGCGGTCTGGTCGGCGCGGGAGCGCTCGGCTACGACGTCGTCGCCGGGTTCTCGCAGCACCAGTTGCGAGGCAAGGGGCTGGCCGCCGGGCTCGCGATCGTCGTGCTCGGCATCGTGCTCGACCGTGTCACGCGGGCCGCCACCGAGCGTGCGGACGCCGCGGCGCACGGCGGGCTTCATCAGAGGTGAACGATATCGGCCGGTTCCGGCCAGAGGAACTACAGGAGGACCAGGTGGCAGTAACCAGGAGCGGAAAGGTCCGGGCCGCCGTGCTCGTGACCGGCGCCGGCCTCCTGCTCACCGCGTGCGGAGGGGCGAAGGTCGGGCAGGTCGAGACCGCCACGAGCAGCGGTGCCGGCGGTGCCAAGAGCTGCGGAACCTTCAATCTCGCGGTCAACCCGTGGGTGGGCTACGAGGCCAACGCGGCGGTGATCGCGCAGGTGGCCGAGAAGCAGCTCGGTTGCAAGGTGGTCAAGAAGGACCTGAAGGAGGAGGTCGCCTGGCAGGGCTTCGCCACCGGTGAGGTCGACGCCGTCGTGGAGAACTGGGCCCACGACGACCTCAAGAAGAAGTACATCGATGACCAGAAGGTCGCCGTGTCCGCCGGGCCGACCGGCAACAAGGGCATCATCGGCTGGTACGTGGCGCCGTGGATGGCCAAGAAGTACCCGGACATCACCGACTGGAAGAACCTCAACAAGTACGCCTCGCTGTTCAAGACCTCCGAGTCCGATGGCAAGGGCCAGTTCCTTGACGGCGACCCGTCGTTCGTCACCAACGACGCCGCCCTGGTGAAGAACCTCAAGCTCGACTACAAGGTCGTGTACGCGGGCAGCGAGACCGCACTCATCACCAGCTTCCGCCAGTCGGAGAAGGAGCAGAAGCCGATCATCGGCTACTTCTACGACCCGCAGTGGTTCCTGTCGGAGCTCAAGCTGGTCAAGGTCAACCTGCCTGCCTACACCAAGGGCTGCGATACCGACGCGGCCAAGGTGGCGTGCGACTACCCGCCGTACGAGCTGGACAAGATCGTGAGCAAGAAGTTCGCGGACTCCGGCAGTCCCGCGTACACGCTGGTCAAGAACTTCTCCTGGACGAACGACGATCAGAACCTCGTGGCCAAGTACATCGCCGAGGACAAGATGACGGCCGAAGAGGCAGCCGCCAAGTGGGTGGCCGACAACCCCGACAAGGTCAAGGCCTGGCTGCCCGCCGGCTGAGATCCGCATGCGCCCGGCCCGGTCGACGTTCGGCGATCGGGCCGGGCGTACGCGTGTCCGGACCTGGTGTTCGACCAGGTTCGGCGCGGCCCGGCAAACCGTAGGGAATAAGACGCGACGCACTCTTGACACCCGGAACGCAGCGAGCGACGCTTGTTGCGGAAAGTGCGCTTGGTTGCATATTAGGCAACAACGGAGGTGGCTATGACGGGCCCGAGCGTCGTCATCATCGGCGCGGGTGTGGTCGGCGCGGCTCTCGCCGACGAGCTGTCCGCCCGCGGTTGGACCGGCGTCACGGTCGTTGATCAGGGAGACGTGCCCGCCACCGGCGGCTCCTCCTCCCACGCCCCAGGTCTGGTGTTCCAGATCAACGGGTCGAAGACCATGACCGAGATGGCCCGCTACACCGTCGAGAAGTTCGTCGAGCTGGACAGCTTCCTCCAGGTGGGCGGGCTCGAGGTGGCCACCACCCCCGAGCGGCTCGCCGAACTGCGCCGCCGCCACGGCTGGGCCACCTCCTGGGGGATCGAGGCCCACCTGCTCTCGCCGGAGGAGAGTGTGGCCAAGCACTCCCTCCTCGACCGCGACAAGGTGCTCGGCGGCCTGTTCATCCCCACTGATGGGCTGGCCAAGGCGGTCAAGGCGGTCGACGCGCAGCTCGCGCGGGCACAGGAGCGCGGCGTGCGGGTGCTCGGCAGGTACGAGGTGCTGGACGTCAGGAGTGAGGGCGGCCGGGTCACCGCGGTGGTGACCGACCAGGGCGAGATCCCCGCCGACATCGTGGTGTGCTGCGCCGGGATCTGGGGCCCGCGGGTCGCCCGCATGGTCGGGATGGAGCTGCCGCTCACTCCGGTCGCCCACCAGCTCGCCTGGACCGGGCAGGTGCCCGACCTGGCGGGCCAGACCGTCGAGGCCTCCCGGCCGATCCTCCGCCACCAGGACGCCGACCTGTACTACCGCGAGCGCTTCGACACGCTCGGCATCGGCTACTACGGTCACCGGCCCATGCCGATCAGCTCCGACGACATCCTGTCCGTCGATGCCGCCGAGGTGATGCCGTCCGTGCTCACCTTCACCCCCGACGACTTCGCCGAAGCCTGGAAGCAGACCCGGGAACTGCTCCCGTCCACGAACTCCGCCAAGGTGGAGGACGGCATCAACGGGCTGTTCTCGTTCACCACCGACCACCTGCCGCTGATGGGCGAGTCGCGCGAGGTCGAGGGCTTCTGGGTGGCCGAGGCCGTCTGGGTCACCCACTCCGCCGGAGTCGGCCGGGCGATGGCCGAATGGCTCGTCGACGGCCACTGCACGACGTTCGACCTGCATGAGTGCGATGTCAACCGGTTCGAGCCGCACCAGCTCGCACCCGACTACGTGCTGGCCCGCGGCTGCCAGAACTACGTCGAGGTCTACGACATCATCCACCCGCTCCAGCCGATGGAGGACCCCCGCCCGCTGCGTACCAGCCCGTTCCACCCCCGGCAGCGGGAGCTCGGCGCGACCTTCCTGGAGGCGTCGGGTTGGGAGCGCCCGCAGTGGTACGAGGCCAACGCCCCGCTGCTGCGGGGCCGCGACATCCCCGCGCCGGGAGACTGGGCGGCGCGGTACTGGTCGCCCATCGTCGGCGCGGAGGCCCAGGCCACCCGCGAGAGCGTCGCCATGTACGACATGACCGCGCTCAAGCGCCTGGAGGTCAGCGGCCCGGGCGCCGCCGCCTTCCTGCAGCGCCTCACCACCGGCAACGTGGACAAGTCAGTCGGCTCGGTGACGTACTGCCTGCTGCTCAACGCCGACGGCGGCATCCGCAGCGATGTCACCGTGGCCCGCCTCGGCCCCCAGGAGTTCCAGGTCGGTGCCAACGGCAACCTCGACCTCGACTGGTTCGACCGCCACCGGCCCGCCGACGTGTACATCCGCGACCTCACCCCGGCGACCTGCTGCATCGGCCTCTGGGGGCCCAAGGCCCGCGACCTCGTCCAGCCGCTGGCCACCGCCGACCTGACCGCGCTGCGCTACTTCCGCGGCACCCGCGCCTACCTCGGGAACGTGCCGGTCACCATGCTCCGCCTGTCCTACGTCGGCGAGCTCGGCTGGGAGATCTACACCACCGCGGACATGGGCCTCAAGCTGTGGGACACCCTGTGGGAGGCCGGCCAGGAGCACGGCGTCATCGCCGCCGGCCGGGGCGCCTTCACCAGCCTGCGCCTGGAGAAGGGCTACCGCTCCTTCGGCGCCGACATGACCTTCGAGCACGACCCGTACGAGGCGGGCCTCGAGTTCGCCGTCAAGCTGGACAAGGGCGACTTCATCGGCCGTGAGGCGCTGCTCGCCCGCAAGGAGTCGGTCGGCCGCCGCCTCACCTGCCTGCTCACCGACGAGGTCGTCATGGGCAGGGAGCCGGTGTACGACGGCAAGCGGCCGGTCGGCTACGTCACCAGCGCCGCCCACGGATACACGATCGGCAGAGGGATCGCCTACGCGTGGCTGCCCGCCTCGCTCGCGAACCCGGGCCAGACCGTCCACGTCGGCTACTTCGACCGGCGGGTGGGCGCCGTCGTGGCCGAGGAGCCCCTGTTCGACCCGGCGATGACCCGGCTGCGCGGTTAGGAGAGGACATCAGATGATCGACACCCCGCTGGACGTGGTAGACCCGGAGGTTCACGCCGCCATCGGCGCGGAGCTGGACCGGCAGCGATCGACGCTGGAGATGATCGCGTCGGAGAACTTCGCGCCCGTGGCCGTCATGGCCGCCCAGGGCTCGGTGCTCACCAACAAGTACGCCGAGGGCTACCCGGGCAGGCGTTACTACGGCGGCTGCGAGCACGTCGACGTGATCGAGCGGCTCGCCATCGATCGGGTGCGGGCGCTGTTCGGCGCCGAGGCGGCCAATG
Organism: Nonomuraea sp. NPDC049750; assembly: GCF_040659625.1. Taxonomy (NCBI): domain Bacteria; kingdom Bacillati; phylum Actinomycetota; class Actinomycetes; order Streptosporangiales; family Streptosporangiaceae; genus Nonomuraea; species Nonomuraea sp. NPDC049750. The sequence continues at coordinate 31,645 of NZ_JBFANB010000032.1, read as the reverse complement.
TGCAACCCCACTCGGGCGCGCAGGCCAACGCCGCGGCCATGGCGGCCCTGCTGGAGCCGGGCGACACCATCCTCGGCCTCGACCTGGCCCACGGCGGGCACCTCACGCACGGCATGCGCATCAACTTCTCCGGCCGGCTCTACAACGTGGTCGCCTACCACGTGCGCGAGAGCGATCACCTGGTGGACATGGAGGAGGTCGAGCGGCTGGCCCGCGAGCACCGGCCGAAGCTCATCATCGCCGGCTGGTCGGCCTATCCCCGGCAGCTCGACTTCGCGGCCTTCCGCCGGATCGCCGACGAGGTGGGTGCCTACCTCATGGTCGACATGGCACACTTCGCCGGCCTGGTGGCGGCGGGTCTGCACCCCTCGCCCGTGCCGCATGCCCACGTGGTCACCACGACCACGCACAAGACCCTCGGTGGCCCGCGTGGCGGGGTCGTCCTGTCCATCGCGGACCTCAGCAAGAAGATCAACTCAGCGGTGTTCCCCGGCCAGCAGGGTGGTCCGCTGGAGCACGTCATCGCGGCCAAGGCCGTCGCGTTCAAGGTCGCGGCCGAGGAGGCGTTCCGCGACCGGCAACGGCGCACGCTGGAGGGCGCGCGAATCCTCGCCGAGCGGTTGCTCGCTCCCGACGCGGTCGCCGCCGGGGTCAGGGTGCTGACCGGCGGCACCGACGTGCACCTCGTACTGGTCGACCTGCGCGACTCCGAGCTGGACGGCAAGCAGGCCGAGGACCGGCTGCACGCGGCGGGCATCACGGTGAACCGCAACGCCGTGCCCTTCGACCCGCGCCCGCCCATGGTCACCTCCGGGCTGCGGATCGGCACACCCGCCCTGGCGACGCGCGGGTTCGGCGCGGCGGACTTCAGGGAGGTCGCCGACATCATCGCGGGTGCCCTGACGCCGGACGCCGACTTGGCGTTCCTGCGCGGCAGGGTCGAGGCCCTCGCCGGCAAGCACCCTCTCTACGGAGAGGTCCGATGACGCCGCGCGCGCCCGGAGCGGACCTGCCCGAGCACCCCGACCGGCTGTGGAGCGCGGCCGAGCCGAAAGCCTCCTACGACGTGGTGATCGTCGGCGGGGGCGGCCACGGCCTCGCCACCGCCTACTACCTGGCCAAGAACCACGGCATCAGCAACGTCGCGGTCTTGGAGCGGGGCTGGCTGGCCGGCGGCAACATGGCTCGCAATACCACCATCATCCGGTCCAACTACCTGTGGGACGAGAGCGCGGGCATCTACGAGCACGCGCTCAAGCTCTGGGAGGGCTTGGAGGAGGAGCTCGACTACCCGCTGCTGTTCAGCCAGCGCGGCGTGCTCAACCTCGCGCACAGCCTCCAGGACGTGCGTGACAGCGTCCGCCGGGTGGAGGCGAACCGGCTCAACGGCGTGGACGCGGAATGGCTGGACCCCCAGCAGGTCAAAGAGGTCTGCCCGATCGTCAACATCTCGCCCGACGTGCGCTATCCGGTGCTGGGGGCCACTTTCCAGCCCCGCGCGGGCATCGCCAAGCACGACTACGTCGCATGGGGGCTGGCCCGGGCGGCCGCAGCGCTCGGCGTCGACTTCATCGAGCACTGCGAGGTCACGGGGCTGCGGGTGAGCGATGGCCGGGTCACCGGCGTGGACACCACCCGCGGCACGATCGCGGCGGGCCGGGTGGCGCTGTGCGCGGCCGGGCACAGCTCGGTCGTCGCCGCCACCGCCGGCATCGACCTGCCGGTGCAGAGCCATCCGCTGCAGGCGCTGGTCTCCGAGCTGCTGGAGCCCGTGCACCCGACAGTCGTCATGTCCAACGCCGTCCACGTGTACGTCAGCCAGGCCCACAAAGGGGAGTTGGTGATGGGGGCGGGTATCGACGCGGCCAACTCCTACCGCCAGCGCGGCGCCTTCCACATCATCGAGCGGCAGATGGCCGCGGCGCTGGAGCTGTTCCCAATCTTCGCCAGGGCACACGTGCTGCGGACCTGGGGCGGCGTCGTGGACGTCACACCGGACGCCTCACCGATCGTCGGGCTGACCCCGGTCGACGGCCTCTACCTCAACTGCGGGTGGGGCACCGGGGGCTTCAAGGCCACCCCCGGCGTGGGCTGGTGTTTCGCCCACACGGTGGCCAACGGCGAGCCGCACCCGCTCAACGCTCCCTTCTCCCTTGACCGATTCGTCACCGGGGCGCTCGTCGACGAGCACGGCGCCGCCGCGGTCGCGCACTGAGGACGTCACATGCTGCTGATCCCATGCCCCTGGTGCGGCCCACGCGAGGAGGCCGAGTTCCACTACGGCGGGCAGGCACACGTCGCCTACCCGGAGAACCCGGCCACGCTCTCCGACGAGGAATGGGCCCGCTACCTGTTCTTCCGCGACAACCCCAAGGGCGTCTTCGCCGAGCGCTGGAGCCACTCCGCGGGCTGCCGCCGGTGGTTCAACGCCCTGCGCGACACCGCGACCAACGAGATCCACGCCGTCTACCGTGCGGGCGAGCCGCGGCCGGTGACCTCATGACGCGCGAGAGCGGCGACCGAATGGACGGGCTGAGGCGGGAGAGCGGCGGCCGCATCGACCGCTCCCGCACTCTGCGCTTCCGGTTCGACGGGCAGGAGTACACCGGCCACCCCGGTGACACCCTCGCCTCCGCGCTGCTGGCCAACGGCGTACGCCAGGTCGCCACCAGCGTCAGGCTGGGCCGCCCGCGCGGGATCTTCTCCGCGGGCAGCGAGGAGCCCAACGCGGTCGTCCAGATCGAGGAGCCGTTCCCCGAGCCGATGCTGCCCGCCACCACGGTCGAGCTGTATGACGGCCTGGTCGCCAGCAGTCTCGTCGGCCAGGGCCGCCTGGCGACCGAGCCCGACCCGGCCCGGTACGACAGCGTCCACGCCCACTGCGACGTCCTGGTGGTCGGCGCCGGGCCGGCCGGGTTGGCCGCCGCTCGCGAGGCGGCGAGAACCGGCGCGCGGGTGATCCTCGCCGACGAGCAGCCCGAGCCGGGCGGCAGCCTGCTGGGCACGACCGACCTCGTGGACGGCGTGCCGGGCGCAGAGTGGGCCGCCACGATGGCGGCCGCGCTGGAGGACCTGCCCGAGGTGCGGGTGCTGCGGCGCACCACCGTCTTCGGCTACTACGACGACAACTACCTGGTCGCCGTCGAGCGGCGCACCAACCACCTCGGCGGCGCGGCGCCCGCCGCCGTGGCACGCGAGCGGGTCTGGCGCATCAGGGCGCGACGGGTGGTCTTGGCCACCGGCGCGCACGAGCGGCCGATCGCCTTCGCGGGCAACGACCTGCCCGGCGTGATGCTGGCCGGCGCCGCCCGTACCTACGCCAACAGGTACGGCGTGCTGCCGGGCCGCCGCGCGGTGGTGTTCACCGCGAACGACAGCGCCTACGCCGCCGCTCTCGACCTCGCCGAGGCGGGTGTGGAGGTGGCGGCCATCGTCGACGTCCGGCCCGCCCCTGGCCCGGGCTGGGCCGAAAGGGCACGTGAGCGCGGTATCGCGCTGCTGCCAGGCCGCGTGGTGACCGCTGCCCGTGGCGACGGCCAGGTCTCGTCGGTGCTGGTCGCCGAGGCAACGGACGCCACGGCAAGGGACGCCACTCCCACCGCTTCCGCGGCCGGGGAGCGGGCGCTCGACGCCGACCTGCTGCTCGTGTCGGGCGGCTGGAACCCGGTCGTCCACCTGTTCAGCCAGTCGGGCGGCACGCTCCGCTACGACGAGGCGCTCGGCACACTCGTTCCCGACCGGTCCCGGCAGGCCGTCGACGTGGCCGGGGCGGCGGCGGGAGACCTGGAGGCGGCGGGGGAGGCGTACTGGCTGGTCCCCGCGAGCGACTACTCGGCGCACTTCGTCGACCTGCAGCGGGACGTGACCGTCGCCGACATCCAGCGGGCGACCGGCGCCGGCCTGCGCTCCGTCGAGCACGTCAAGCGCTACACCACCGCCGGAACGGCCCACGATCAGGGCAAGACCTCCGGGCTGCTCACCTCGGCGGTCGTGGCCCACGCGATCGGCGTGCCGGTGGCCGAGCTGGGCATCACCACGTTCCGCGCGCCGTACCTGCCCGTGAGCTTCGCGACCCTGGCCGGCCGCGACCGCGGCCTGCTGCACGACCCCGTCAGAGTGACGGCGCTGCACGAGTGGCACGTCGCCCACGGCGCGCTCTTCGAGAACGTCGGTCAGTGGAAGCGGCCGTGGTACTACCCGCGTCCCGGCGAGGACATGGAGGCCACTGTGCTGCGCGAGTGCCGGGCGGCCCGCGAGGGTGTGGCGGCGATGGACGCCTCCACCCTCGGCAAGATCGACGTGATCGGGCCCGACGCGGGGGAGTTCCTCGACCGGCTGTACACCAACCTGATGAGCTCGCTGAAGGTCGGCGCCATCCGCTACGGCGTCATGTGCCGGCCCGACGGAATGGTATTCGACGACGGCACGGTCATCCGCCTCGCCGAGGACCACTTCCTCATCACCACCACGACGGGCAACGCGGCGACCGTCCTCGACTGGATGGAGGAGTGGCTGCAGACCGAGTGGCCCTGGCTGCGGGTGTACTGCACGTCGGTAACCGAGCAGTGGGCCACGGTCGCCCTCGTCGGGCCGGCCTCGCGTGAGGTGCTCGCCGGGCTCGCGCCGGGGCTCACGGTGGACGCGGCGGCCTTCCCGTTCATGACCTGGCGGGACGCGCACGTGGCCGGGATCCCGGCGCGGGTGTGCCGGATCAGCTTCTCCGGCGAGCTGGCCTTCGAGATCAACGTGACGTCCTGGGACGGCCTGCCCCTGTGGAGGGCGATCATGGATACCGGACTCGTGACCCCGTACGGGACCGAGACCATGCACGTGCTGCGAGCCGAGAAGGGCTACCCGATCGTCGGCCAGGACACCGACGGCACGGTCACCCCGCAGGACCTGGGTATGTCCTGGGTGGTGTCGAAGAAGAAGCCCGACTTCATCGGCAAGCGATCGTTCGCGCGGGCCGACACCTCGCGGACGGACCGCAAGCAGCTCGTCGGTCTGCTGCCGGAGGATCCGGACTTCCTGCTGCCCGAAGGGGCGCACCTGGTCGCCACGGCCTCGCCGCCACAGCCGCCCGTGCCCGCCCTCGGCCACGTCACCTCCAGCTATCGCAGCGCGGCCCTGGGCCGCACGTTCGCGCTGGCGCTGGTCAGTGGCGGGCAGGGCCGGCTCGGAGAGCGGCTGTACGCGCCGGTCGCGGGCAGGTTCGTGCCGGTGACCGTCGCCTCTCACGTTCTGTACGACCCGGAAGGAGCGCGCCGTGATGGCTGAGCGCAGGAGCCCGGCCGCGGCCTTCGCGGGCCGGTTCGCCGCCGCGTCCGAAGGTGGGGGGCTGCGGCTCGCCGAGCTGCCGTTCCTCACCCACGTCAACGTGCGCGTCGACCCGGCGAGCCCGCCGGCCGAGGACCTCGGGGCCGTGCTGGGGGTGCGGCTGCCCGTCGAGCCGTGCACCGCCGTACAGACCGGCTCCGGGGCCGGCTCCGGCGCCGACGACGTCACGGTGGCCTGGCTCGGTCCCGACGAGTGGCTGGTGATCGGGCCCGAGGGCTACCGGCACGAGCTGCTGCGCAAAGCTCTCGGGGACCGGCACGGGTCGATCGTGGACGTGTCGGCCCAGCGCACCACCCTGCTGGTGTCGGGCCCCCGCGCGCGCGACCTGCTGGCCCACGGCTGTGCGCTCGACCTGCACCCCAGCGTCTTCGGGCCCGGGAGTTGCGCGCAGACCATGCTGGCACAGGCCCAGGTCGTGCTCCTGGCCCGGCCCGATGGCTTCCTCGTGCTCGTCCGCTCGTCCTTCGCCGCGTACCTGGCGGAGTGGCTCCTCGACGCGGCGACGGAACACCTCGGGTGAGCATCGGCGTCTTCGACCTGTTCAAGATCGGCATCGGGCCGTCCAGCTCGCACACAGGCGGCCCGATGGCGGCCGCGCACCGGTTCGCGCGGGGGCTGCACGAGGACGGCCTGCTGCCGCGCACGGCCCGGGTCCAGGCGATCCTGTACGGCTCACTGGGCCTGACCGGCAAGGGCCACGGCAGTGACAAGGCCGTCCTGCTCGGCCTGTCGGGTGACAAGCCCGAGCTGGTCGACGTCGACGGTATCGACGCCCGGCTGGCCCTGATGCGCTCCTCGGCCACGATCAGTCTGTACGGCAGCCACCCGATCCCGTTCGTGGTCGGCGAGGACCTTGTCTTCGAACGCAGGATCTCGCTGCCCGGTCACCCCAACGGCATGCGCTTCACCGCGCTGGCCACCGACGGGTCGGTGCTGCGGGAGAAGGTCTACTACTCTGTCGGCGGCGGCTTCGTGGTGGACGAGAACGCCACCGGCGCCGACCGGATCAAAGCCGACGACACCGTGCTGCCCTATCCGTTCACCACCGCTGAGGAACTGCTCAAGCACTGCTCGGCCACCGGCCTGTCGATCTCGGGGCTGATGCTGGAGAACGAGAAGGCGTTCGGCCGCACCGACGAGCAGATCCGCGGGCAGATCCTGGAGCTGTGGCGGGTGATGTCGCAGTGCGTGCGGCGGGGCATCTCCCGGGAGGGGATGCTGCCCGGCGGGCTGAGGGTCAGGCGGCGCGCCCACCAGTTGCAACGCCGGCTGCAGAGCGAGGCCTCCGGCGCCGATCCGTTGCAGGTGATGGACTGGGTGTCGCTGTTCGCGCTGGCGGTCAACGAGGAGAACGCCGCCGGTGGTCGCATCGTCACCGCGCCGACCAACGGCGCGGCGGGCATCATCCCGGCGGTGCTGACCTACTACTCCAGGTACGTGCCCGGCGCCGATGAGGAGGGGGTGATCCGCTTCTTCTTGACCGCGGCGGCGATAGGCGTGCTGTTCAAGGAGAACGCCTCCATCTCCGGGGCCGAGGTGGGCTGCCAGGGCGAGGTCGGCTCAGCCTGCTCGATGGCCGCCGCCGGGCTGACCGAGGTGTTGGGCGGCACCCCGGAGCAGGTGGAGAACGCCGCCGAGATCGGCATCGAGCACAATCTCGGCCTGACGTGCGACCCGGTCGGTGGGTTGGTGCAGATCCCGTGCATCGAACGCAACGCCGTCGCCTCGATCAAGGCCATCACCGCCGCCCGCATCGCGCTACGTGGCGACGGCCGCCACTTCGTCTCGCTGGACAAGGCCATCAAGACGATGCGCGACACCGGCCGTGACATGCTCGACAAGTACAAGGAGACCTCACGCGGCGGCCTCGCCGTCAACGTCATCGAATGCTGAACGGTCTTTCCAGTGGCTCCCGCGACGCAACGAGAGTTGCGCGTAAGTCACGTAGCCGCGCCGTCGCACGTCAATGGGTCGACCGCATCCGAGGCTTTGGCGTTTCCGGCATGTCACGATTCGATACCGCACTCTTGACGTGCGTCGCCTTGTGAGTGAAAGTCGAGCCAGATCGTTGAACCGGTTCGCTTGATCGCGAAGGTCGCAGGCGGACGCTCCCGTGGCGAGGTCGAGTCGCGGGATGGCATCTGTCCGGAAACTCCCAGGAAAAGGCGTTTTTCGTCCGGCCATCCGGTCCTCGATGCAGGGAGCCTTTTACGTCATCGTCGAACCGGTTCGACGATGACGCGACAACAATTCGACGCAGGAGGTGAGAATGGCGACGATCGGAGACGTGGCCCGGGAGGCCGGCGTGAGCCGCAGCACGGCGTCCTACGCGCTGTCGGGCAAGCGGCCCATCTCGCAAGAGGTCCGCCTGCGCGTGCTGGCGGCGGCCGAGGCGCTGGCGTACACGCCGAACGCGGGCGCTCGCGCACTGGCCACATCCCAGACCAAGGTCCTCGGTCTGCTCGCCCAGTTCCACGAAGACGAGTTCGCGCCCGCGATGATGCAGTACATCCTCGGCGTCACGGACACCGCCCGCGACCTGGGCTACGACACGCTGCTGGTCACCGAGGCCGACGGCGCGCGGGCGCTGCGGCGCGTCACCGATTCCCGGATGGTGGACGGCGTCGTTCTGATGAACATCGCGCAGGAGGACGCGCGACTGCCCATCCTGCGTGCGGCGCCGCAACCGGGCGCCCTGGTCGGCCTGCCGGGCGACTGCTCGGGACTCGACGTGTTCGACCTCGACTTCGAGGAGGCCGGAAGGGGCATGGTGGATCACCTCCACCGGCTCGGCCACCGCGAGCTCATCCTGGTCTCGCAGCCGGAACACGTGGTCGAGCGCGGCGGCGCGTACGTGTGGCGGCTGAGGGACGCCGCGCTGGAACGCGCGCGGCAGCTCGGTGTCACGCTGCACGCGGTGTACGGCGAGTCCCGGCAGCCGGCCGTCGGACGCCTGCTCAACGCCCTGCTCGACGCGCACCCCTCGGCGACGGGCCTGCTCATCAACAACGAGGCGGCCGCTGCCGCGCTGCCCTCCGTCACCTACGGGCGGGGACTCCGGGTGCCCGAGGACCTGTCGGTCATCGGGCGCTACTCCGCCGAGTTCGCCGCGACCTTCTCCCTGCCTTATTCGTTCATCGAGAGCGCACCCGACCGTCTGGGCGCCATGGCGGTGCGCCAGCTCGTACGCCGCGTGGAATCGGCGGCGGCCCGAAGCGAGCCGTTCGTCGTCCGCTTCATCTCTCCCGAACTGGTGTCACGGGGAAGCACCGCACCCCCGAAGGCCCCGCCCGCCCGCTGAGCGCGGGCCACAGCCCCACGACCGTCCGGCCACAGTAAAATGTGAGCGCTAACATTGGAGGAATCCAATGCCCCGTCCATCCACGTCCACCAAGGTCGGTGCCGCCGTCCTGGCACTGTCCGCTCTGGCCGCCTGCTCATCGGCTCCCCAGGGCGGCGCCGCCACCAGCAGCGCATCCGCGGGCGGCGCCTACACGTGGTGGGACCCGTACCCGCAGCACGACCCGGCCTCCGCCTGGGCCAAGCGGGTGAACGCCTGCGGGCAGCAGGCCGGCGTCGCCATCAAGCGCACCGCGTACGACACGACCGCGCTGACGAACCAGGCCCTGCTCGCGGGCCAGGAAGGCAACGCGCCCGACGTCATCCTCCTCGACAACCCCGCCGTCTCCACCCTGGCGGACGCGGGGATGCTCACCTCGATGGGCGACTTCGGCCTCGACACCGCGAGATTCGACAAGAACCTCATCGCCGCCGGAGAGCTGGACGGCAAGACGTACGGCATCCCCATCGGCGCGAACACCCTCGCGCTGTACTACAACAAGAAGATCCTCGACGCCGCCGGTGTCGACCCGAAATCGATCAAGGACTGGGCCTCGCTCAATTCCGCGCTGAAGAAGGTCAAGGCCGCGGGCAAGAAGCCGATCACCTTCTCGGCCATCGGCACGGAGGAGGGCTCGTTCCAGTTCCTGCCGTGGTTCTGGGGCTCCGGCGCGCAGCTCACGCAGCTCGACTCGCCCCAGGCCGTCGAGGCGCTCACCTTGTGGAACTCGTGGGTCAAGGACGGCATCGCCCCCAACTCGGTCATCAGCAACTCCCAGAACACCACGTGGGAGGAGTTCCTCACCGGTGAGTTCGCGTTCGCCGAGAACGGCACCTGGCAGATCAACAGCGCCGCGAAAGCCGGCTTCCCCACCGGCATCGTGCAGATCCCGGGCAAGGACGGCGGGGCCGCCCCCACACCCACGGGCGGCGAGTTCATCACGGTCCCGGTGCAGAAGGACACCCAGCGCTACAACACCACCAAGAAGATCCTCGAATGCATGACCACGCCCGAGGGCCTGGTGGAAACCGGTACGACGTTCGCGTACTACATCCCGTCCACCGCAGAAGGGCAGAAGGCGATCCTGGCGAAGGAGCCCAGCCTGCAGCCGTGGGTCGAAGCGGTGCGATCGGCCAAGGGCCGAACGAGCGACAACCTCGGCACCAAATACCCGAAGATCTCCGAGGCCATGTGGACGGCGGTGCAGAAGGCGCTGAGCGGCACGGCGAGCCCGGCTGACGCGCTCAAGGAAGCACAAGCCCAGGCCAAGCAGGCGATCGGCGGCTGAGCTGTGCTGACGAGGACTCGCCCCCACGCGGTGGCGGCCTTCGACGACAGCACGGCGAGCCGGGCGGCGGGCTCCGCCGAGCGGCGCCGGCCGCGGCAGTGGACCGCCTTCGCCTTCCTTGCGCCGCTCGTCGTCTATCTGGCCGTCTTCTACGCCTATCCGCTCTACCGCAACATCGACCTCAGCGTGCACGACTACACGCCGCGCGCCTTCGTGCAGGGCAACCCGGAATTCACCGGGCTGGACAACTACCTGGACATCGTCTCCGACGACACCTTCCTGGCGGCCCTGCGCAACACGGCCCTGTTCACCCTCGGGTCCATCGCCGTCCAGTACGCCCTCGGCCTGGCCCTCGCCGTCTTCTTCCACCGCAACTTCCGCCTCTCCGCGGTACTACGCGCGATGTTCCTCGTGCCGTGGCTGCTGCCCCTGATCGTCTCCGCCTCGACCTGGTCGTGGATGCTCAACAGCGACAACGGCATCGTCAACACGGTCCTCCAGGCGTTCGGGATCGGCCAGATCAACTGGCTGACGTCCCCCGACACCTCGCTGCTGTCCGTCACGGTCGCCAACATCTGGCTCGGGATCCCCTTCAACCTGGTGATCCTCTACGCCGGGCTGCAGAACATCCCGGCCGACCTGTACGAGGCCGCCGGCCTGGACGGGGCGAACTCGTGGCAGCGGTTCTGGCGCATCACCTTCCCCCTGCTGCGCCCGGTGTCGGCGATCACTCTGCTGCTCGGCCTGATCTACACGCTCAAGGTCGTCGACATCATCTGGATCATGACGAAGGGCGGTCCGGCGGACGCGTCCACGACGCTGGCCAGCTGGTCGTACCGGGAGGCGTTCGGCACCGGCCAGCCCGACTTCTCCCCGGCGGCGGCCGTCGGCAACCTGCTCATCCTCATCGCCTTCACCGCCGGACTCGCGTACGTGCGCCTGCAGCGCAGGGAGGAACAGGCATGAGCAGGTGGAAGACGGTGCTCGGTGTCGTGCTGGTGGGGCTGATGCTCTTCCCCGTCTACTGGATGTTCAACGTCTCGCTCACCAAGACGAGCGACATGCGGGCCGATCCGCCCCACTGGTTCCCCTGGAACCCCACGTTCGAGGGCTACACCGCGGCGCTCGGCCAGCAACTGCCCGCCCTCGCCACCAGCCTCTTCATCGGCCTCGGCACCGTCGCGCTCACGCTGCTCGTGGCCCTGCCCGCGGGCTACTCGCTGGCGAAACTGCGGCCGCGCGGCGCCCGCGGGTTCGACTTCCTGCTCCTCGTCGCGCAGATGATCCCCGCCGTCGTCATGGCCATGGGCTTCTACGCGATCTACATCAGGCTCGGGATGCTGAACACTGTAGCGGGCCTGATCGTCGCCGACTCGACACTGGCCGTGCCGTTCGCGGTGCTGCTCTTCCGGGCGTTCATGGCGAACATCCCCCGCGAGCTCATGGCCGCGGCCCAGATCGACGGGGCGAGCACCTGGCGCACGTTCCGGTCCATCATCCTGCCGCTGAGCCGCAACTCGGTGATCACGGTCTCGCTCTTCGCCTTCCTGTGGGCATGGTCGGACTTCATCTTCGCCTCGACCCTCAACCGCAACAGCGACGTCATCCCGATCACCCTCGGCATCTACCGCTACATCGGCAACAACACCACGCAGTGGAACTCGATCATGGCGACGGCCGTGATCGCGTCCATCCCGGCGGCCTTCCTGCTGGTTCTCGCGCAGCGCTACATCGCCGCCGGGGTCACCGCGGGCGCCGTCAAAGACTGAACGAAAGGCGCACGACATGACCGAAGGCACGACGGGCGGCTCCTGTCCCGTGCTGCCCTCCCGCGGCCGGGTACGTCCCCTCGCGCAGGTCTCCATCACCGGCGGCTTCTGGGCCGCCCGCCAGGCCGTCAACGGCACGGCGACCCTGGCCCACTGCGAGTCGTGGATGGAGCGCCTCGGCTGGCTGGCGAACTTCGATCGTGTCGCCGACGGGACGACCTCGCCCGACCGGCCCGGCTGGCCGTTCTCCGATTCGGAGGTCTACAAGCTCCTGGAGGCCCTGGCCTGGGAGACGGGTCGTACCGGCGACCCGGAGGCGGAAGCCGCGATCAAGCGGCTCACCGCGCGCGTCGCCCGGGCGCAGGATCCGGACGGATACCTCGGCACCTGCTTCGGGCACGGCGAGCAGCGGCCGCGCTACAGCGACCTCGAAGGCGGGCACGAGCTCTACAACATCGGCCATCTCCTGCAGGCGGCGGTCGCGCGGCTGCGCACGGCCGGCGAGGACGACCTGGTACGGGTCGCGCGGCGGGCCGCCGACCACGTGTGCCGGACCTTCGGGGCCGACGGCCTGCCCAAGATCTGCGGGCACCCGGAGATCGAGGTCGGCCTGGCGGAGTTCGGCCGGGCGCTGGGGGAGGAGCGCTACGTCGAGCAGGCCCGCCTGTTCCTTGACCGCCGTGGGCACGGCACGCTCCGCGACATTCCGCTGGGACGGGCCTACTTCCAGGACGACGTCCCGATCCGGGAGGCCGACGTGTGGCGTGGCCACGCGGTCCGCGCGCTCTACCTCACCGCCGCGGCGGTGGACGTGGCCGTCGAGCGCGGCGACGACGAGCTGCTGCGGGCGGTGGAACGGCAGTGGGAGCGCTCCGTCGCGCGCCGGACGTACATCACGGGAGGCATGGGCTCACGCCACCAGGACGAGGGGTTCGGCGAGGACTGGGAGCTGCCGCCGGACCGGGCGTACTGCGAGACGTGCGCGGGGGTCGCCTCGATCATGGTCTCGTGGCGGTTGTACCTGGCCACCGCCGACGTCCGCTACACCGACCTGATCGAGCGCACGCTCTACAACATCATCGCGACCTCCCCGAGTCCCGACGGCCGGGCCTTCTTCTACGCCAACCCCCTCCATCAGCGGGTGCCGGGCAAGCCGACGGACGGCACCGAGGTGAGCCCGCGTGCCGAAGGGGGCACCCGGGCCGCCTGGTTCGACGTGTCCTGCTGTCCCACCAACGTCGCGCGGACGCTGGCGAGCCTCGGCGGTTACCTCGCCACCGCGGACGACGACGGCCTCCAGATCCACCAGTACGCCTCGTGCGCCATCAGCGCCGAACTGCCGGACGGCAGGCGGGTGGCCGTAGACGTCGAGACCGGCTACCCCGAGACCGGGACCATCCGCGTCCGGATAGCGGCCGACGAGCCGGCGCCATGGACGCTCGCGCTGCGGGTTCCCGCATGGGCGGCCGGAGCCACGCTGATCATCGATGGGCGGCCCCAGTCCGTCGAGCCCGGCATGGTCGAGGTTCGGCGCGCCTTCCGCGTGGGTGAGGTCATCACCCTCGAACTGCCGATGGCGCCGCGCTTCACCCGGCCGGATCCGCGCATCGACGCTGTACGCGGTTGCGTCGCCGTCGAACGTGGCCCGGAGGTCCTGTGCGTAGAGTCCCGCGACCTCCCTGACCCCGGCGGGCTCGACGCTCTGACGATCGACCCCCTGTCCGCCCCGCATGCGGAACCCGGCGGCGTCCGGCTCCGCGGCCGGCTGCCCGCGTACGCCGACCGGCCATGGCCCTATCCCACGGCCACCACACCCGTCGATAACGCCGAATGGTTCGACGTGCCGCTGCGGCCCTACCACTCATGGGCGCATCGCGGCCCGTCGAGCATGCGCATCTGGTTGCCCGCATCCCAACCCCCCGAAGGAGAGCACCGTGCGTAAACCCCTCTTAGCCGTGATCACCGCGGCCGCGACCCTGGCGACCTTCACGCCCCCGGCCGCGGCGGCGGGCGCGACGCTGACCGTCAACGTCGCCCAGCCGTTCCGGCCGGTGACCCACGTCGCCTCGGGCGGCCTGTACGGCCTCGCGGAGAACAGCAGGCCGGCCGACTCCACCCTGTTACCGATCAAGGTGAACTCGCTGACCCAGCCCGCGCCCGGCGTGGGCCAGCGCCCCAACGGTCAGCCGCCTGGTGGCGACTCGCTGCTGGTGGCTCCGCAGGCCACCCGGGTCGGCGCTGGCGAGTTCGTCCGGATGCCCGACATCTACCCGGACTTCCCCTACCGGTGGGTGAGCTGGAACGACTGGCTGGCCAAGGTGAACACCATGGTCAACGCCCGGCTCTCGGCCTCGACAGTCACGAACGTGATCGGCTGGGAGCTCTGGAACGAGCCCGACTGGACCTGGAACACCGCCGCCGCGGGCGCCTTCAACGACGGCTGGGTGCGTACGTACCGGGCGGTGCGCGCGCTCGACACGCTGACGCCCGTCGTCGGCCCCAGCACCGCCACGTACAACCGCTCCTGGATGCAGTCGTTCCTGACCCGTGCCAGGGACACCGGCACGCTGCCCGACATCATCTGCTGGCACGAGCTGGTGAACCCCGGCCGGATCGCCGCCGACCTCGCCGACTACCGGAACCTGGAGTCCTCCCTGGGCATCAGCCCGCGCCGGGTCTCCATCAACGAGTACGCCGCCACCGGTGAGGTGGACGTACCCGGCCGGATCGCCAGCTACGTGGCCAAGTTCGAGCGCGGCGGCGTGGAGTCCGCGCATCGGGCCTTCTGGTACGAGTACGGCACCATGAACGGCCTGGTCGTCAACAACAACCAGCCCACCGGGACCTGGTGGCTGTACAAGTGGTACGGCGACATGGCCGGCAGCATGGTCGCGACGACGCCGGGCACGCAGACCGGCCTGGACGGGTTCGCCTCCTACGACGGCACCCGCAAGATCGTCAACGTGGTGTTCGGCAACGAGTCCGGCACCAACACCGTCAACCTGACGGGCATCGGCGCACTGGGCTCCAGCGTCCGCGTCACGCTGCTGTCCACCCCGTCCAGCGGCCGCTTCACCGCCGTGAGCGCACCCACCACGATCTCCACCACCACCCGCGCGGTGAGCGGCGGCCAGCTCAGCGTGTCCGTGCCGAACATGGCCGCCACCAGCGCCTACCAGCTCATCGTCGAGCCGGTCAGCGGGGTGCCCGCCTACCAGCGGCGGTATGAGGCCGAGAACGCCTCGGTGTTCCGCGCCCAGCGGCTGAGCGCCTCAAGCGCGTCGGGCGGCGGCTATGTGGGCCGGATCGACAACTCGGGCACGCCGCGTACCGACAGCTACGTCGACTTCGTGGTGAACGTGCCCGCCGCTCGCGCGTACACGATGACCATCGGCTACGCCAACGGCACCGGCGCCACCGCCACGCAGGGCCTGGCCTACAACGGCGGCGCCTGGAGCACGGTCAGTTATCCGCCTACTCCGGCCTGGGGCCAGTTCGGCGCCACGATCAGTAGCACTGTCACGCTCGGTGCCGGCTACAACGTGATCCGCCTGGCCAAGGGCTCGCCGTACTTCGCGGGCGGCACCGGATACGCCGAACTGGACTACATCGAGCTCACCTGACCGAACGCCACGGCACGCCCCGGCCGCGGTCCGCCGCGCCGGGGCGGCGCAGGCCCAGGACAGCCTGGCCTGCTCACGGACCGCGGGCCCGGAGTGGTGTGTCATCATCGAGCCGCGGATCCGAGAGGACGCGCCTCCCGCTCCGGCCGCGGGCGCACGGCGAGGGGACAGCGCATGAACGTACGTCGCCTGACATATTCGACCGCTCTGGCAGCCCCGATCCTGTACGCCGCGGTCAACATGTGACGCTCGGCGTCACCCTGATCCTGGCCGCCGAGGCGATTCTCATCGCCGTGCTCGACCGGCTGAACCATCGATCACCCTCCCGGCCCACCGTGCCGACCGGCGTGTGGTTCATCCTGTACGAACTGACTTTGGTCGTGGGTGTGCTGCTCTCTCCCCTGACCCGGTTTTGGCTGCTCAATGATGACGGCGATCTTGAGATACTGGCTCCCGGCTGGCATTCTCCCGCGTTGATCGCCGTCCCCGTCCTGACTCTCATAGGACTGATCGCCTGGATGTCCGGACCGCCGGATGCCGTATCGGATCGGCGGCCTGGATCAGGTCCCTTCAGCTCGGCAGCGGGTCGCGAGGCAGGGTGAGGGTCAGGATGGCTCCGCCGTGGGGCGCGTTGGCCGCGGTGAGGGTGCCGCCGTGCAGGCGCGCGTTCTCGGTGGCGATGGCCAGGCCCAGGCCGCTGCCGTCGGTTCGGGTACGGGCGGCGTCGGCTTTGGTGAAGCGGTCGAAGACGTGGGGCAGAAGGTCGGCGGGGATGCCGGGCCCGTCGTCGGAGACAGCGATGGTGATCTGCTCGAAACCGGCCCGCACCTGGATGAGCACCGACACCGCCGCGCCGCCGTGACCCAGTGCGTTGCCCACGAGGTTGGCGAGGATGACATCGACGCGGCGCGGGTCGAGGCGGACGCGCAGCCCCGGGGGGACATCGGCGCGGACCCGGTCCCGCCAGTGCCGCAACGCGAGCGTCTTGGCGATGAACTCGCCCAGGTCGACCTCGTCGAGGTTCAGTACGGCGGCACCGGCGTCGAAGCGGGATACCTCGATCAGGTCCTCGACCAGGCGGGTGAGCTTGCGCGTCTCGTCGGAGACCAGGTGCAGCGCTTCGGCGGTGAGTGGCGCGAGGCGGCCGGAGGCGGCGTCGGCGTCGAGGACCTCCGTCACGGCGGCCATGGCCGCCAGCGGCGTACGCAACTCGTGGGAGACATCGGCGGCGAACCGGCGCGCCCGCGCCTCCATGGCGCGCAGCGCGGCCGCGTCGGCCTGGAGCGTGGCCGCCATGGTGTTGAAGGTACGGCCGAGGTCGGCGAGTTCGTCGTCGCCGGTGACGTTCACGCGGGTGTCCAGGCTGCCGCCCGCCATCCGCTCGGCGGCCGTCCGCAGTTGCCGGACCGGTCGCAGCAGTCTGCGGGCGGCCAGCAGCGCGAGGACGATGGAGGCCAGGGCGACGGGCAGGGCTCCGGAGCGGGCGGCCGCCGCCAGGGTGTCCACGTCCTGCTGCTGGGAGGCCAGGGAGAAGGAGGCGAAGACGGTGAGCGGCGGGGGACTGTGCGGGCGTGCGGTGGCGACGACGGGAAGGGCCACGGCCAGCCAGGGCGTCCGGGCGTGGTGGAAGCGCTGGGCCAGCGCGGTGGTCGCCGTGGCCGCCTGGGTACGCAGTTGCGCGGGCAGCGGCGGCGCCGGCGCCCCGGCGGTGATGAGCGGGCCGCCGCGATAGGACAGGGCGGTGCGCCAGCCGCGCGTGCCCGCCGCGCGGTCCAGTTGCAGCGCCAGCGTACGCAGGTCCGCCTCGGCGGGGTCTGCGGGCAGGTCGGGCGTCCGGGCGGTGAGGTGGGCGCGGAGCTCCTGCAGGGCGTCGGCCTGGACCCGCTCCACGATCGCGGTACGGCCCTGCCGGAAGGTCAACGCGGCGGCGGTCAGCGCACTGAGCGCCGAGACCAGCAGGAACACCAGGACCAGCTGGGCCCGCAGACCTCGGGCGAGGGGCGGGCGGATCACAGCCCCCGACCACCGGCCGAGGCCGCGTACGGGGTGAATCACCCAGCGGCCGAGCACGCTGCGGATCACAGCGGCCCGAACCGGTAGCCGAAGCCGCGCACGGTCTGGATGTAGCGGGGGTCGCGCGGGTCGTCCTCGATCTTGGCGCGCAACCGCATCACGCACGCGTCGACCAGCCGGCAGTCGCCGTGGAAGCTGTGTTCCCAGACCAGCTCCAGGAGTTGCTGGCGGCTGAAGGTCTGTTCGGGCGCGGCGGACAGGAACAGCAGCAGCTTCAGCTCTGTCGGCGCCAGCGCGAGTTGCGCGCCGTGCTTGAGCACGCGTAAGGCGACCCGGTCGACGAGCAGGTCGCCGTGGATGGTGCGGGCGGCCTGGCCGGGGGAGGCGGGCTGGGTGGTACGGCGCAGCACCGCGCGCATGCGGGCTTCGATGACCTCGCTGCTGGCAGGCTTGATCACGTAGTCGTCGGCGCCGGCTTCCAGGCCCACGACGACGTCCACGTCATCGTCGCGCGCGGAAAGGATCACGATGGGCACCTGGCTGAAGGCGCGGATGCGGCGGCATGTCTCCAGGCCGCTCATGCCGGGGAGCATGAGGTCGAGCAGTACGACCTCGGGAGCGCTCGCGATGAGTTCGGCCAGCCCGTCCTCGCCGGTCGCCACCAGCAGGGTTTCGTGGCCTCGGTGACGCAGGCCGAGGCTCACGCCCCGGCGCACGGCCGGGTCGTCTTCGATCAGTAGTACGCGGGTCACGAAGGGGCTCCCTGTTTGGCCGGGATGGCCGACCCGCTCTCATCGCACCTGACCGGCCAGGGGTCGCCCGCCATGCCGGGCTCGAACACCTCGACGACGGGGTCGGCGCCGATGCCCGGGGACGCGGCGGCCGTACACACCAGCTGGCTCACCGCCACCGGCCGCAGGTCGCGCACCAGCCACGGTAAACGCAACTGCACCCGGCCCTTGGTCGTACTGGCCCGGATCGGCCGGGCCACCGACGGCAGCCGCGTGATCAGCCCTCGGGCCCGCTCGGCCGCTGTGGGGCCGGCGAGCAGCGCGTCCATGGCCTGTCGCAACCGGTCTCCGTCCGATGCCGGCCGGGAGACCGGCCAGGTGCCCTCAGGCGTGACGAAGTACACCCGCAGCAGGCGGCTGCTGTTCTCGGTCAGGCCACCTTGGGCCGGCTGACCGGCGGGGAGTGCGCCGGTGTCGGTGATCCCGCAGCCCGCCAGCGCCGCCAACGTGATCAGACCAGCCGCCACGCGGCACAGCGTCCCCGGCAGGCCGGTCGCCACCCGGCACAGCGCCCGCGGCATGACAGGCGCCATCCGCCGGAGCACCCCCGGCATGTGTTCGCTCTCGTTCTTCGGCATGGTCTCTCCGGCTACGGCTGGTTCAGCATGCTCACATCGACCGTCCCGGCACCGGGTCGCGGCCGCGGTATCGCCGCCCACAGCCCCACCGCCATCACCCCCGCGACGGCCAGCGCCGCCCATCCGCGCCGCCCGGTGGCCCACCGGGCGCGCAGTCGTACCGGATCCTCGACCACGGCCTTCGAGACTAGCGCGGCCAGCAGCGACAGTCCGACCGCGGCGATCGTCCAGCCCCAGCCGTCGAGCCCGGCCACCGGCCGGGGCAGCAGCAGATAGACCGGCCAGTGCCACAGGTACAGGCTGTAGGACAGCTCGCCCAGCCGCCTCGGCACGGTGCTGCCGACCACCCTGCCCACCAGACCGTCCGGTGTACGGGCCAGGAGCGCGATCAGCACGGCGCTGCCCAGGGAGTGCGCGAAGATCCCGCCCTGGAACAGGCCCGGGGCCTCTTCCCCATCGGTCAGCAGCCATGAGACGGACAGCCCGCACAGCAGCGGGACACAGATCGCGTCCACGGCCAGGCGCGGCAGCCCGGCCACGGCGTCTCGGACGGGTGCCGTGGCGGCGGCCGCGCCGAGCAGGAGAGAGAAGGCCCGGGTGTCGGTGCCCTCGTAGGCGCGGGTGGTGTCCACGGCCGCCCCAAGCTTGATCATGAGCAGGAGCGAGATGAGCGCACCGGCGACCGCTACGAGCGCGACTCGCCGCTGCCCGCCGAGCCCTTTTCCGGCCAATGCCACCATCAGCGGCCAGGCCAGGTAGAACTGCCATTCGACGCCGATGCTCCACAGATGGGCGAACGGGCGGGTGCCGGCGGCATCCCAGTATCCGAGCTGCTCGTGGATATAGTGCCAGTTCACGCTCTGGGCGGCCACCCATGGCGCGTCCTGGAGGGCGAACCTCAGCATGTCCGGCCTGGCGAACGCCCAGGCCAGCGGTAGCGTCACCGTGACCATGACGGTCAGCGCGGGCAGGAGACGGCGGGCCCGGCGTCCCCAGAAGGCCATCAGGTTGAGCCGGCCGCCGCTGCCGAGCTCCTCCAGCAGCAGGCCGGTGATCAGAAAGCCGGACAGGGCGAAGAACAGGTCGACGCCCAGGAACCCGCCGCGCATCTGGCCGGCGTGAAACAGCAGGACCGCGGTGACAGCGAGCCCGCGCAGCCCGTCAAGCGCGCCGATGTGCGCGCGTCGAGGGGCTGAAACCATCAACCTCTCGCCGCGAGGAATCGGCACCATCAGCCGCAGCCGAGTTTGGCGAAGCGCTCGTCGCCGGTCCACGGCCCGGTGGCCCAGACGCTGGGGGCGGCCGGGGTGAAGCCGGCCAGCTCGCCGAGCCGCTTGGCGAACCAGGTGGCGAAGGCCGCCGACCCCTGCTGGCAGGAGTGGATGCCGTCCTTGGCGCGCTGGGCCTTGCCGGCGGCGTAGTCGCTGCCCCACAGCTCGGAGGCGTCCAGGTAGCTTGCGTGAGCGGCCTTGGCGGCCATCGTGGGCGCGGTCTTGATCGCGTTCTCGTGCGGCTTGAAGAAATCGTCGATCTTGAACGGCGGGGCGGACACCAGTACGAGCCGGGCGCCGGCGTCCTCGGCCGTTCGGGCGAGCTTCTGGTAGGCCGACAGCTGCTGGCTGGCGGCGCCCCAGTCGTAGCTGGTGATCTGGTACGCGATCACCGTCGGCCGGAAGGAGGCGAGGTTCGCCTTGAGGGTCTTCCAGGTGTCCTTGGCCCCCATGGCCGTCACCGGATGGTCACCGGCGACGATGTTGCCGCCGCCGTCGGAAGTGGCGTTCTTGAACGCCACACCGCCGGCCTTCAGCGCCGCCTCCAGGGCTGGGGCCTGCGCGCCCGCGATGGAGTCACCCATCCACAAGACCCTGACGCCGGTCGCGGGCTGACCGGTCTGCTGCCCATCGCTGGTGGAGGCGGTGGAGGCGCCGCAACCCGCGAGCGTGGCCCCGACGGCGACGGCCACGGCCAGGAACGCTCCGGTACGGCCAGCGGAGAAAAAGGGAGTCGCTTGCATGACCATCAGGCAAGCAGACGATTCCGGAGGTCAACCGCGTTGTCATCGTTTCATCACACAGCGGGGGATGGGCTGTCACGAAGGCAGTGCCCCTGCGTCTGGGTGGAGCGGTTCCCGGCGTCGATCAGCGGCGTTGATCAGCGGCGTCTATCAGCGGCGTCTATCAGCGACATCGACCAGCGACATCGATCAGCGGCGTCGCCGGAAGCGGCGCGCGGTGAGCCAGCGGGGAAGTCCGAGATGGAAGCCGGTGGCGTCGAGCATGGCGTCGAGGAGAGCCAGCAGGACGCCTGCTCCGCCCGCCAGCCCGGCGGCGCGGAAGTCCTCGGCCGGGGTGTCGCCGGGCGCGGCCGGGCGTGGGTCGATTCGTCCGGTGGGATCCCAGAGGACCGCGATGGTGGTGCCCGGCCGCGCCACGGAGATGCGAGTCGTCATCGAGTCCGGACCGCCCTGTGAGCAGCCCAGGCGGTAGTCGTAGTAGGTCTCGCTGCGCGTGGACGTCCATGTGGTGCCCGGGTCGCCGGGGGAGGTGCCGGGCTGGTAGTGGGTGTCGGTGACGGTGCGCTGTTGCGGGGTCTCCTGGCGTACCAGGCACTCGCTCACCTGGCCGCGCTGGGCCAGCGCCTGCCGCGCCACGGCCTCGTGGGCCAGATTGAGACAGTAGATCAGCGCCATGCCCATCGCGAGGCTCAGTAACACCCGGGTGCACCTGAAGAACGCCAGGCCGATCGGTGCCACCGCCACGAAGAAACCGATGATCGCCAGGACGACCCCGACCCAGCCTGCTGGGCCGTAGGCGTCGAGATAGCCTCTTCCGAAGGCCAGCGCGATCGCCAGCACGGCCGGCCACACGCGCAGCAGAATGCCCCGTACGTCCGTGGAGCGTGTGTATCTGCCAGGCATCTGATCACCCTCGCCATCGGTGCCCGCGCCGCTCACGACGTAAACGTCATCCCGTCGGGCCGCGGCTTCCCGAGAGGGGAGGTCATGGCGGCGTTCTCAGGTCAGCGACCGGCGGCGGAAGCTCACCATCCCGACGGCGGTCAGCGCCACGCAGAAGCCGGTGAGCACGGCGATCGAGATCCACGGCTCGATGTGCGGCACCTGCGGCTCCAGTGCCGCCCGTACTCCCTCGCTCGAGTACGTCATCGGATTGAGCGCCGTCAGGACGTGGAACCAGGGCAGCTTGCCGAGCGAGGGCCACGGGTATTGGGTGCCGCCGGTGAACAGCATCGGCGCGATGATGAGGGCGAACATGATGCCGACCTTGCCGGGCGGCAGCAGCGTACCGATGATCAGCCCGATTGCCCCGGCCGCCCAGCCACCGAGCAGGACCGACAGCACGAGCAGCGGAAGGCCGTCGACCCGGAACGTCGCGTCCTGGATGATCAGCATGCCGGCGGGCAGCGTGACCGCGGCGGCGAACAGCGCGCGCAGCGCCGCCGCCAGCACCTTCTCCAGGCCGACCAGGGAGATCGAGACCGGCGCCAGCAGGCGATCCTCGATCTCCTTCGTGTAGCCGAACTCCATCATCAGCGGCAGGGCGACGGCCTGGAGCGCCGCCACGAAGCCGCTCATCGCGACCACGCCGGGAAGCAGCACGTCGTTGTAGGAGGGGTCGACGTAGGCCAGGCGGCCGAGCACGCCGACGAAGATGAAGAGCATGACGAGTGGCTGGAGTACGACCTGGGCGAGCACCGAGGTGATGTCGCGCCACGTCACGACGGCATCGCGCCACAGGATCGCGAGAACCACGCGCAACGGGCTGACGCCCCTGCGGACGGCCGTCTGGGCGGACACGCTCATCGCAGGCTCCTCCCCGTGAGGGTGATGAAGACGTCCTCCAGGCTCGGCTCGCCGATCTGGACGTTGGTGATGGGACAGTCGCGCTTGGCCAGCAGCTGCGCCACCGGTCCGAGCACGGCGGCGGGATCCTGGCTCACGTAGAGCCGGAAACGCGTCTCGCTCATGGCTGGCTCGGCGGGTGCGGACTCCACGCGTTCAACGCGTTCGACGCCGTCGACATCGGCCAGGACGTCCAGCAGCTCCCGGGCACCCGGCGGCTCCTGGGCGCCCTGCGACGCTAGGACGTCCGGCAGCTCCCGGGCGGCCGGCCCGGGGACCTGCGCGATGGTGATGTCCAGCATGCTCTTCCCCTCCAGACCGCGCGTGAGCGCGTGGACCGTGCCGAGCGCGAGCAGCTTGCCGTGGTCGATGATGCCGACCCGGTCCGACAGGTCGGCGGCCTCGTCCATGTCGTGCGTGGTCAGGACGACCGTCACCCCCGCGGCGCGCAGCTCGCGGATCCGGTCCCACACGAAGAGCCGCGCCTGCGGGTCGAGCCCGGTCGTCGGCTCGTCGAGGAACAGCACGCGAGGGTCGTGCATCAGGGCTCGGGCGATCAGCAGGCGCTGGGCCATGCCGCCCGAATAGGTGTTGACGCTGTCGCGGCCCCGCCCGGCGAGCCCGAAGGACTCCATGAGCTCGGTGGCCCGGCTCTTGCTGACCGCTCGCGGTACGCCGTGGTAGGCGGCGTGGAAGAGGAGGTTCTGCCAGGCGTTGAGGGAGCGGTCGAGGTTGTTGACCTGGGGCACGACGCCCAGGAGCCGGCGCGCCGCCACGGGGCGGGCCACGACGTCCACGCCCAGGATGGTGGCCGTGCCGCCGGTGGGGATGACGCGGGTGGTGAGGATGCCGATCGTGGTGCTCTTGCCCGCACCGTTGGGGCCTAACAGGCCGAAGATCTCTCCTGGGCGGACCTCGAGGAAGAGCTCGTCGACGGCGTTCGCCGGAGCCCCGGGATATCTCTTGACCAGGGCGTCGATGGCGACGGCGGAGTCACCGACCTTCGCCGCTCTCTGTGTCTGCGATCCGGGCACGAGTGGCCTCCCGTTCGTCGAATTCGATCGTGTCGATGAGGAACGCGCGGATGATCGCCTCGTGCTCGGGGTCCGCCAGGCTGGGGGTGAGCGGGGGCGCCTCGCTCAGGACGTTCCCCACGCGCTCGGTGATCTTCTTGCCGCGCGGCGTGAGCGCCAGCAGGACCTTTCTGCGGTCCACGGTGTCCCGTAGGCGGTCCACGAGGTGATCGCGGGCGAGCGTGTCCACGATTCCGGTCAGGGTGGAGACGTGCACCCGGCAGCGCCGGGCGATCTCGCTGTGGGTGCCCGACCCGCGGCTCAGGGCCAGCAGCACGTTCATCCCCGCGACGGACACGCCGTGCTCCTGGCTCAACAGAGCGTTCCAACGGCTGTTCAGCACGTTTCCCGCGATCGACACCAGATAGGGGAGCGGTGCCTGCTGGAGGTCGGACTCCGCTGAATGGTCAGACGTCATGTTCGTCAGGATAGCGAATTTGTTTGGAGCCATACATTACGAGCTCGTATATTTTTGTCCCATAGCTTTTTGGGGTCGGCCGGTTTCGTCGGCCGCGATCATCAAGGGGCGTCTTCCCGGCGGATCTGCTGGAGGATGGTCTCGTCGGTGATCTTGCTGTCTTGGGCGAGCAGGAAGGCTTTGCTGAGGATGAGAGCCAGGCGGCCGTCCTCCTCGAAGGGCAGGAACAGCTTGGCGTCCCGCTTACGGGCTGTGACGATGCACAGGTAGACGTCGCCGGGGCTCATGAGGATGTTGCCGCTGCCCAGGTGGATCCGGTAGGTGCGCAGGACGCCGCGGACGACCAGGTAGCGGTCGGTGAGCGTGCAGCGGTCGGCGATCGCCGTACGGGGGAGGATCCGGGCCAGCGCGTCGCGGCGGACCTCGGCCGACGGCGGCAGCGCGCCGAAGGCGGCCTCCCGCACATACCCACCGAAACGTTCTCCGTCGCCGAATCGCTCCTGGCCGCTGAAACCGTCCTCGCCCCGGTCGATCCAATCCGGCTCGGCGGCGATCGAGGTGACCGCGATGAACAGGTCCACGTCCCGCATCGCCTCGCTGAACACCAGCGGCGGAACCAGCGCCAGCGGCGTCTCCCGCCAGGCGCGCCCCTCGCGCCGGTCGAAGCGGACCTGATCGGTGGCGGCCAGGGTCACCTCGTGGTCGGCCACCGCGGCGGTCTCGTAGCGGAAGCGGACCCGCCAGGCGCCCTCCGCCAGTTCCTTCTTGGCCACGGCTTCCTGCTCGCCGTGGAAGGCGCGCAGCCAGAGCGTCTGCCAGCCGCGCTCCTTGAGCAGCGCGTACAGCCGCGCGTGGTCGACGATGTGGGCGGCGAACCGAGGGGAGTAGACCCCGGTGCTCTCCTCGGCGGGGGTGAGCAGGTAGACCTCCCGGAAAGCCTGCTTGTACGGCTGGCGCAGCCGTCGCCCGGTCACCGTCTCCCGCCAGGCCGCCACTTCCGCCAGCGCGGCGCGCGCGGGATGCCACAGCCGGATCTCGGCCCCGGGTGGGGCGTCGCCGGGCAGGAAGGCCGTCCCATCCGCCTCCCAGATCAGCCCGCGCGCCACCACCCCGGTGATCGGATGGTTGAGGTAGTGACGGGCCCAGTCCTCGTGCGACCAGGTCCGGTCGACGGTGAACAGCCCCTCCACACGGGCGCGCTCGGCGGCCAGCGTCTGGCGGACCTCCTTCTGGACGGCCTTGATGGCCTTGAGTACCTCGGCATGGGTTTCCCTCACCGCCGCGGGGAGGGCACGGATCGCGGTGCCGTCGGCCGTGGTGAAGCCGAGTCGTACGGTGACCGCGTCCCGGACGGTCAGCACCACGGTGTGGTCGCCAAGCCGCCACGAGCGGGTCCCGTCGGTGGCGAGTCCGTGGGCCGGCACACCCCGCTCCAGCAGCTGGGCCGGTGTGATCCCGGCGTGTCCGGCGGCCGTGGCGAGCGCGGTGTCGACCTGCTTGCGCAGCGCCCGGTGCTTGATCGAGGTCTGGAGCCGCCAGAGCGGCTGCGGGTCGTCGCCCTCGCCGAGCGCGTTGATCGCGGCACCGGCGACCACCAGATCCTGCGTGAATCGGGCGCGGTCACCACCCAGATGGACGGCCAACCAGGTCAGAGTGGCCGCCAGATCGTCGACCCGGGCCAGCGTCGCCGCCCAGATGGTCCCGCGGGCCACATCCGTGTTCGCCTCGGACACCATCCGCCGGTTGCCGTCGTCGGACACCTCGCGGATGAAGGCCGCCAGCGCGAACCGCACGAACTCCCGCGCACCGGCGGGCTCCAGCAGGGTCAGGCAGCGGGCGCGCCACGTCTGGGTGGGCCGCGGCGTATGTACCTCGCACAGATGCTCGACCAGCTTGACCAGGTGGGGTGCGGGCGCGTCCCCAAGATGATCGCGTACGGACGAGGCCCAGGCGTCGGCGCGTACCAGTGCCGACAGCGGCAGCGTCGTCGGGTCGCCGGGCAGGGCCAGCGTGATCCGGCGGTGCAGACGTCGTCGGTCATCGGCAGGTAGCGGGACGTGGGCCATGGCCTCGATCAGCCGGGTGACTGACTCGCGCAGGGATTGCCGCTCGGCGATGTCGATTTCCAGCACCAGGTTCACGACCTGGCACACCCAGGTGACGTCCCAGTATTGAAGCTCCCGGCTGCCCACGACCGAGAGCAGCGCGGTCACGCCGGTTGCGGTCCAGCCGTCGGAGCCGGACAAGGCCAGCTCCAGCTCCTCGTAGTATTCGTCCAGCCCGGGTTGAGCCAGGTAGATCACAGCGGCCCGGCGGTCGGTTCCCTCGGTGTGGCGCAGCCGTGCCACCCGCTCCTGCCGGACATTCCGGGCCTGGCGCCGCAGTTTCTCGGCACCCCGTTCGTCCCGGTCATCCGGCCAGAGCCAGGAGTATGACCGTCCCTCCAGCTCAAGCTCCTGGACGATCGCCTCCATGATCCAGCTCGCGGACGCGAAGGCGGCCGCGACCGTCTCGTCGACGGTGAGTTCGCGCATGCCTGGATCATGCCGAAGCCGTCCGACAGAATTCGCCGCAGGCCAGTTTGTCGGAGGCGGCTGGTAGTCAAGGGTCATCCCACTGCCACAGGAGATCATCGATGGCTCAGGTCACCTTCCGTGATGAGAGCGCGAGTGGCCGGCCGCTGGAGGAGTTCACGCTGCCCGGCCTGCCGGACCGGATCACCGCTCGTGAGCTACTGCGGCTGCGCGTGCGCGAGGAGGTCGCCCGGTACAACGCGGCGCCCTCGCCCAGGTTCAACGGGCTGGTCAAGCCGGACGACGCCGAGGTCGAGCTGAACGGCTACCGGATGCGCGCGGCGCGGCGGATCGACTGGGAGCGTCAGGCGGACATCGCCGAGCGGGCGTTCGTGCGCAACGGGTTCATCCTGCTGGTCGGTGATCGTCAGATCGAGGATCTGGACGAGTCGATCGACCTGACCGCGGATCCGGTGATCTCGTTCGTCAAGCTTGTCCCGCTGGCCGGAGGCTGAGACGGGTGCGGCGGCGTCCTCCAGAGACCGCCGCCGCTGGTTGGCGGCGCGGCTGTCGCCCCTGGCGCCCGCTCGCGCCAGCGCCTCCTCGGCCGCGCGGGGCCGTAACAGAGAGCGTTTATACAAGTGCGCTGAGTGATATACGGTGGTCGGGTGGCTTCCGAACCCCCCACGGGCGCGTACATCCCGAGCACCTTCGACACCGAGCCGCGCTCCGCGGCCGGTCTGCCGCTGGCGCTGATCCAGCAGTGGCGTGACACCGGTCAAAGCCACGAGGACGCGCGGCGGCTGCTGGGCCGATTCGCGGTCCGCGGTTACAACGTGGTGTCCGACTCGGCCGGGCTGACGAAGCTCAGCCAGCGGCTGGGGCTGCTGGAGGTGCTGGCGCTCATCGACCGGCCCAAGCGGATCCTGCACGCCCGCACCAGGGCCATCGGCGGCGAGGCGGTGGGTGTGTGGGCGGCGGACAACGCCCAGATGTTCCATCCGGAATCGGCGGACGCGGGGGTGCTGCTGTCGGCCCTGCTGAAGGTCCAGGACGAGATCGAACGCTCTTGCCGCGTACGGATCGGCATCGGTGCGCACTGCGGGAGTTTCTACGGCCTGGCCGGTGGGCTGTACGGCGCGGAGGCGGACGCGATCGAGGACATCGCGGAGAACCACACCGAAGGCGGGGAGCTCGTGGTGACGGGGGCGGTCGTCGACCGGCTGCCGCCTGACCACGCCTTCGTCCTGCGCCGCAAGGACGGCCCCGAGAGCCTGGTCGGCGCCGTCCATCAGGTGCTCGACGGCCCCCGTCCGGAGGATGTGCGGCCGGTCGCCGAGGATCTGCGTTACCCGATTCCCTACTCCGCGGCCTTCTACGCCGACCTGCTGAGGTTGGAGCGCCGTCCCGAGGACGTCGAGCTGGCCCGGCGGCTGGCCGCCGAGCATCTCCAGGACCGGACTGTGGTCCTGGTCGAGCGGAGCGTCGCCCCGGCCGAGACGCCTGAGCTCGGGCTGCTGAGAGGGCTGGCCCTGTCGGCCGTGCTCAGGGAGACGGGGCTCCGGCTCATGCCCGCGCGGGGTGCCGTGGAGATCAAGATCGCTGGACCTCTGGCTCTCTACCTGTTCGAGGAGGCCGCGCCGGCCGTACGCTTCGCCCAGGGCTTGCGCGCGGGCCTGGCCGAGTACGAGATCGTCTGCCGGATCGGGGTGGCCGCCGGGCCGGTGCTGGCGGGTGAGACGCCGGGTGGTGGGTGGGATATCGCGGGCGCGCCGGTGAATCTCGCCTCCAAGATGGCGCAGGATCTCGGCGGGCCCGGTCGCGTCTATCTGAGCGAGGCCGTACATGAGCGGCTGGCCGAGGCCGGGAGCGAGCGCGCCCAGCTGGACGGGTTCGCCGCCGTCCAGCGCACGGTCTCCGGAGTCCAGCTGACCTTCTTCGAGGGCTGAATTCCCGGGAAACCACTCTTCCCCGGCGGGAGATCCTTCTTTATTCTCATGCTCAAGAGGGTCTGTGAACGTTCACAGAGAGGCGCTCAAGAGCCTCTGTGAACGTTCACAGAGGAGCCCACCCATTTCTTGAGCAAGGAGATCGGGATGGCCGTCAACCACCTGAACCGCCCCTGGAGGATCGGGGGCACGCTCCTCCTCGCACTGGCGACACTGCTCGCCGTCGCACTCGTGAACCCCGCCCCCGCCTCGGCCGCCACGCTGACCATGCGCGGCGCCGACGTCTCGTCGGTCCAGCGGAGCCTGGACCTCGGGGCCAAGTACTACAACGCCGCCGGGACAGCCGCCGACCCACTGGACATCCTCGCCGGCGTCGGCGTCAACTACGTCCGCTTACGCGTCTGGAACAACCCGGCGAGCGGCTACAACAACAAGGCGAAGGTCCTGGCCTACGCCAGGACGGTCAAGGCCAAGGGCCTCGGCCTGATGATCGACTTCCACTATTCGGACACCTGGGCCGACCCGGGCAAGCAGTTCAAGCCGGCGGCGTGGGCGAGTCACGGCATCGGCCAGCTCCAGACGGACGTCTACAACTACACCTACGACGTCTGCAACAGCCTGAAGGCGCAGGGCACCACGCCCGACAGCGTGCAGATCGGCAACGAGATCAACGTCGGGATGCTCTGGAACGACGGCAAGGTGATCAACAACGACTTCACCAATCTGAGCCTGCTGCTCAAGGCCGGGTACAACGCCACCAAGGCGTGCAACGGCGGCACCCAGGTGATCATCCACACCGCCGACGCCGACAGTCTCGCCAACGCCCGCTGGTTCTACGACGGGATCAAGGCCAAGGGCGTGCCGTGGGACATCACCGCCCTGTCCTACTACTGCATGTGGCACGGCCCGCTGTCCACCCTGTCCACGGTGATCAACGACGCGAGGTCCCGGTACGGCAAGCCGGTCATCGTGGCGGAGACCGCCTACCCGTTCACCGCGGCCAACGCCGACAGCGAGGGGAACGTGGTGACCGGCTCGGCGCCGTGCTCGGGCTACCCGGCCACCTGGGCGGGGCAGGCGAACGAGTTCGCCGCGGTCCAGAACACGGCGCGCGGCGCGGGCGCGATCGGCGTCTTCTACTGGGAGCCGACCTGGTACGCCATCTCCGGCAACGGCTGGGACCCGGCCAACATCAACGGCACCGGCGACCAGTGGGACAACATGGCCACCTTCAACTGGACGGGCGGCATCAATCCCAGCATCAGATGGACCCCGTAGGTCGCGGAGCCAAGATCTCCAGGTAGTGCTCGTTGTACATCACGCCGAGGATGTTCCCGAAGGGGTCGACCACGGACGCGGTGACGAATCCCGGCCCCCGCTCGACCGGCTTGTCGTGCGCGGTGGCGCCCAGGGACAGCAGCCGCTCGAAGGCGGCCTCGACGTCGTCCACGTGCCAGTAGATCACCGCGCCGCCGGCCTGGTCGGCCCGGCTGTGCGGGGCGAATCGGCGGTCGACGATGCCGAGCTCGTGCTGGTAGTCGCCGAGACGGAACTCGACGTAGGCGGGCGGCCCCTCGACCGGGCGCGCGAAGTACGGCTCGATGCCGAGCAGTTCGGTGTACCAGTCCCGGGCGGCCGGGACGTCGTCGGCGAAGAAGCTGACGGTGGTGAGTCCACGCAACATGGGGTGTTCCTTACGTTCGGTCGGTGTCTATGGCCATCCTCCAAGCTAAAGTGCTCACCAATTGACCACTTTCTTGGCGAAGATGGGGACATGCGCGCTGACCGGCTCGTCGCGGCCCTCCTGCTCATGCAGAGCCGTGGCCGGGTGACCGCCGCCGAGCTGGCCGACGAGCTCGAGGTGTCCGTCGCCACCGCCCGCCGCGATCTGGAGGCGCTGTCCGTGGCGGGCATCCCGGTCTATCCGCAGGCCGGACGCGGCGGCGGCTGGTCGCTCGTCGGCGGCGCCCGTACCGATCTCAGTGGCCTGTCGGCGATCGAGGCGCAGGCGCTGTTCCTGCTCGTCGGACCGGCCGCGGCCGTCTCGGGTGAGGCGAAGGCGGCGCTGCGCAAGCTCGTACGGGCGCTGCCGCAGACCTTCCGGGCCGACGCCGAGGCCGCCGCCGCCGCGACGATGATCGACCCCACCCGATGGGGCGAGCGTGATCGCCGCCGCCCCGAGCTGGTCGACCTGCTCCAGGCCGCCGTGGTCCGCCGGCGGAAGGTCCGACTGACCTACGCCGGCAGCGCCCGCGAGCGGACCGAACGGCTGATCGACCCGTGGGGCCTGGTCGATAAGGACGACATCTGGTACCTGATCGCCGGGACCGAACGAGGACAGCGAACCTTCCGGATCGACCGGATCATCGAGGCCGAGCCGACCGACCAGCCCGCCGAGCGCCCGGACGATTTCACGCTCGCCGACGCGTGGGAGCAGGTCGTGGGGGAGGTGGAGCGGCGGCGTTCGCGTACGTGGGCGACCGTGATCATCGAGGCCAGGTTCGTGCCGGTGCTGCGCACCCACTTCGGGCGGCACTGCCACACCGACGGCGAGCTCGACCACGGCCGGGTCCGGGTCCGGGTCCGCCTCGCCGCGCCGACCCCGCTGGACATCGCCAGGAACCTGGCCGGCTGGGGCGCGATGATCGAGGTGGTCGAGCCGCGGTCGGTCCAGGCGGAGCTGGCGCGGATCGGCGCCGAGCTGGCCGGCCAGTACGCCGGCGAACGCTGACCTGGCAGCGGTCAAGGCCCAAACTTACCGAAGGTCCGCAGAAAGTCTCAGCTTTCAGGCCAGGGATGAATGCAGTCCCCTGCGGATGGCCCGCCGCAGGCGGGGCATCCCGGTGCGTGGACCTGGAACCTCAGGTGGGGCGGCGCCTCGATAGTGGGGCTCCGCCGCAGGAGGCGGCGAGGTAGCTGGGTGACCAGAAGGGGTCGTGCATGGTGGCGGGGTTGATGCGGCCGGTGAACTCCTTGCGCAGGTAGTGCGAGGAGACGCCTTTCAACGAGTTGACGAGTTTGCTGATCGCGACCTTGGGCGGGTAGTGGACGAGCAGGTGGACGTGGTCGTGTTCGCTGTTGAACTCGCGGAGTT
>NZ_JBFANB010000031.1:0-129384 GCF_040659625.1 Nonomuraea sp. NPDC049750 | reverse complement strand
ATTCCGCCAGTCGTTCCTGTCGGCGTTCGCCTCCAGGATCGGGGAGCGGCTCGCCGAGGCCACGGCGGCCGCGGTCTCGCAGGAGAGCGCCAGCCGGGGCACCGACCTGGTGCCGGTGCTGGCGGCCCGTGAGCAAGAGGTGGAGCAGGCGGTCGAGCGCATGTTCCCGAACCTGATCTCGCACGCGATCCGCACGTCCTGGGACCGGGAGGGCTGGGCGGCCGGCCGTACCGCCGCCGATCAGGCCAGCCTCGGGGCGCGAGACCGATAGCGCTCCGGGTATGGTCGATGCCTCTATCGGTCCTCCGAGGAACTCGCACGAGAGGGATCGGGAATGGCAGCAGGCGAAGCGCAGGCCGGTTCCCGCATTGACCCCGGTCCTCCAAGAAAGGTACCGCCGAGGGGAAGCGTTCCTCGGTGCCGGATCGTGCCCGCTCCTGCCGAAGGGTTGGTCATGACGAGACGACGTACATCGCGGTTGGCTCGGGTGACGACGGCTCTCGCCGGCGCGATCGTATTGATCGCCACGGACCCTTGCTGCCGTGCTGAGCTGCCCGGCATCGAGCAACGCTCTGAGGGGGCATCGCGCCGAGGTCGATCCTCGTCCCGGTCTCGGCGTGCAGGAGGTCGGTAGACGATCGCCACAACTGGGCGCTGCGGCTAGTCAGACTCCGTTGCAAGCCGGCCTCGTGGCGCATGTGCCGTCGGCTTTCCGGGTACCCACACATCAATCCCCGGCCGGGGTCGGGCGAAAGACGATCTCCCCCGTCGCGCGGGCGGGGAGAATAGTGTGAGGTAATGGATCGACGCATCTTCGGTCTGGAGAACGAGTACGGCGTCACGTGCACCTTTCGGGGTCAGCGCAGGCTGTCTCCGGACGAGGTGGCGCGCTACCTGTTCCGGCGGGTCGTGTCCTGGGGCCGATCGAGCAACGTCTTCCTGCCCAACGGCGCCCGGCTGTATCTGGACGTGGGCAGCCATCCCGAGTACGCCACTCCCGAGTGCGACAACGTCGTGGAGCTGGTCACCCATGACAAGGCCGGTGAGCGGATCCTGGAGGGGCTGCTGGTCGACGCTGAGAAGCGGTTGCGCGAAGAGGGCATCGCCGGCGACATCTACCTTTTCAAGAACAACACCGACTCGGCCGGCAACTCCTACGGCTGCCATGAGAACTACTGTGTGGGCCGGCACGGGGAGTTCGGGCGGCTGGCCGATGTGCTGATCCCGTTCCTGGTCACCCGGCAGATCATCTGCGGCGCGGGCAAGGTGCTGCAGACGCCGCGCGGCGCGGTCTACTGCGTGTCGCAGCGCGCCGAGCACATCTGGGAGGGGGTGTCGTCGGCGACGACCCGGTCTCGGCCGATCATCAACACCCGGGACGAGCCGCACGGCGACGCCGAGCGGTTCCGCCGCCTGCACGTCATCGTCGGCGACTCGAACATGAGCGAGACCACGATGTTGCTCAAGGTCGGCGCGACCGACCTGGTGCTGCGCATGGTGGAGGCTGGGATTGTGATGCGCGACATGAGCCTGGAGAACCCGATTCGGGCGATCCGCGAGGTCTCGCATGACATGACCGGGCGGCGGCGGGTCCGGCTGGCCAACGGGCGTGAGGCGTCGGCGCTGGAGATCCAGCAGGAGTACCTGGGCAAGGCCAAGGACTTCGTGGACCAGCGGGGCGGCGACGTGATCGCGCGGAGGGTGCTGGAGTTGTGGGAGCGCACCCTGCGGGCGGTGGATACCGGCGACCTGGACACGGTGTCCCGGGAGATCGACTGGGTCATCAAGTACCAGCTCATCGAGCGGTATCGGAAGAAGTACGACCTGCCGCTGTCCTCGCCCCGGGTGGCCCAGCTCGACCTGGCCTACCACGACGTGCACCGCAAGCGCGGGCTGTTCTACCTGCTGCAGCGGCGCGGCGCAGTGGAGCGGGTGGCCTCCGACATCAAGATCTTCGAGGCCAAGTCGGTGCCGCCGCAGACCACCCGGGCGCGGCTGCGCGGCGAGTTCATCCGCAAGGCGCAAGAGAAGCGGCGCGACTTCACCGTCGACTGGGTGCACCTGAAGCTCAACGACCAGGCGCAGCGCACCGTGCTGTGCAAGGACCCGTTCCGCAGCGTCGACGAGCGGGTGGACAAACTCATCGCCGGCATGTGACCGAGTGGAGCCAAGGTTGGACGGGATTTCGTCTTTCCAGGGTCTGGAAGCCGCCGACGGCGGTTCGGGCGGCGCTGCCCCCGCCATGCCGCCCAGGCCGATCGCTTGCCCCCGCGACACGTCCGGCTCCAGACAGCCGGACGCGAAGCTGAGGAGACGTCAGGAGATGGTGAGCGTGCCGTTCGCGTTACGGGCGCACGTGACGATCGCGCGGGGCGCCGCGGTGAAAGCGCCGGTCAGGCACTGGCCGAGGACCGTGTGGCCCGCGGCGTTGGGGTGCCACGACTCCTGGCAGGTCTGGAAGTAGGTGACGCAGGTGTTCGCCGCCCGCTGGATGCCGATCTTGTCCCAGCCGGACAGGCTGGTGATGAACGTGCCGGACGGCCCGTCCTGTATCCGGATCGGCGTCGCGAGCGCGCCCTCCGGGCTGTCGGGGTTCTCGCAGAGCCTGGCCCCGTCGAAAGCCCTCTGGACATCCAGTACGCGCAGGTCGGCCGCCGGGCGTTCGGCGGCCAGGGTGGCCTGCACGTTCTTGACCAGGGAGCCGAGGTTCTCGGAGAACACGTGCCCAGGGGCGAGGCTCGCACGGTGAATCGGGCACCCGGCGGCGTAGCGCTCGGCGCCCAGGGCGCGGAACTTGTCGCGGGTGTCGGTGCGGCCGTCCTCGTCGTAGTACCGCGGGGCGATGTCGGGCGGCAGCGGGTTGGTGTAGGTCTGCAGGATCACCTCGTGGGTGCCGTCGGCGTCGATCTGGGCGAGGGTGTCGAGGATCTGGCGCAGGGCCGCGGTGGTCTCGGTGGTGGCGGCGGCGACCTCGGCGTCGGTGGCCAGGTCCGAGGCGCTGCAGGGTCTCTGCGGCACCTCGCCCTTCAGATAGGCCCAGAACTCCCACCAGCCTGTCCAGGCGTCGGCGATGAAGCGGTTAGCGCACAGCGTGGCCACGTCACCGAAGGTGAACTGGGTGTTGTTGGAGCCGAGGCCGACGAGGACGACGTCGATGTCGTGCGTCTGGGCGAGGGCGCGCAGCTGATCGAGTTGCGAGGCGACGGCGCGGCCCTCGGCGCGGGCGCTTGAGGGGGTGGCGATGTCGGCGGGCTGGGCGCCGGAGCACGCGAGGTTGAAACGTTGCTGAATGCCCGGGAGCGACGCCGTGAACACCGAGGCGTTCGCCGAGCGGTGACAGAAGTAGGCGTTGCTGTTGGGCGCCGACCAGCCGGGGAAGGCTTGTGCCGTACCGGAGGTGTCGACGACGGGCTGGTAGTCCCCCGCGCCCTCCCCGCTGACAAAGCTGTCGCCGAGGGCGACGGCGGCGGTGGGCAGAGCCGCCTGCGCCGGTCCACTCTGCACGACCTGGATGCCCGCCGCGCTCACCAGGAGCATGACAGCTGCGGCGGCACGCTGGAGGAACCTCATGGCCACCTTATTTCCTACTAAATAAGTACGAAATACGCATGTGTGGATCACAACATGCCGCACCAGCGGCGTCAACATGCCCGCCTCGTTGAGGTCGGCCACATCCCGGTGAGGCTGGTGTCGCGGTGTCCGGGGCCGTTGGTGCCGGGACTGGTGTGGCCGGTGCCCGTTGTAGTGGATCAGGCACTCGCGCAGCATGAGCGTCAGATGGCGTTCATCCTGGGCGTCCGCGGCAGGGTGGTGATGGCCTGAAGCCCTTCGGCTGTGCGGACCTCCCGCCATGCGGAGGTGAAGAGCCAATCGTGATCAGATCAGTGTCAGTGGGAAGCTTCATGGTCGTCCGCGCATCAGAAGGCCGGGAAGGCCCAGCCCGAGGGATGGAACGGCTCGCGTTCGCCACGGAAGGCGAGGGAGGCGGCGGTAACCGCGCCGCCGCGCAGTTCCTCGACCCGGCCGACGGCCGCCAGGGACGACAGGGTGGTGCCGCCCAAGTAGGCCGCACCCAGTTCGGCGGAGGTCAGCCGCAGGTCGGCCCGGGCGCGGGTGCGTTCGCAGGTGACGGACTCGCCGTCGGCCCCCAGGTGGTAGCGCCCCGCGTTCCATGGACAGAACGTGTCCTGGACCTCCAGAACCAGGTCCAGCGGGGTCGAGTAGCGGCGTACCGCCAGCGCCCGGTCGACGTCCGCCAGGCGGACCCAGAGGCTGTCGATCACGGTGGCGCGGGCCGCACGCGGGTCTGCCAGCAGGTGCTTCAGCGGCTCGTCGATGGCGCCGTCGTAGCTGAGGTGGGTGTGAGCGTCGAGGTCGATGAGGAAGCGCCACAGGGCGGCGTACGACTGCCTGGTGGTGGCCGCGACCTCGATGACGTGCGCCGATCCCGGCTTGGAGCGGTAGAAGGCGTAGCCGCTGGCCTCGCCGCCGGGCTCCAGGTGGACGGCGCAGCGCAGTGCTGTCCCACCGTCGCGCACGCGCTCGCCGTCGGCCAGCCGGGCCTGCCAGAACTTCTCCGTGCGGTCGACCCAGCCGACCGCCGTACGGCGGGCGGTGTCGTAGATCTTCTCCAGCAGCGGCCGCGCCTTCTGACCGCTGAGCAGGCGGATCGTTCCGTCGCCGAAGTCGATGCCGGGTCGCAGGGCCATGAACCTTTTGTCCGCCTGGATCTCGGCCACATGGCTGGCGACGCCGTACCCGAAGCGGCCATAGATGGTGGCCTCGGCGGCGTTGAGCGCGGCGATCGGCTCGCCACCCGATTCATGCAGGTCGGTGAGCTGCTTGCGCATCATCGCGGTGAGGATGCCGCGGCGCCGGTGCGTGGGCAGGACCGCGACCAGCGTGACGCCGGCGACAGGTGTGGCCGCGCCGGGGACCGTCATGATGCGGCCGTAGATCGACGCGCCGCCGACGATCTCCTCCCCGTCGTAGGCGGCGATCGTGCGTTCGGGCTCGATGGAAGAGGCGGCGTTCCTGAGGCCGCCCTCGTACCAGTCCTGGCCGTAGGTCGTGGTGACCATGCGAGCCCACGCGTCGAGCTCATGGGCGCCGATGGTGCGCAGCGGGTAGGTGGCTGTCATGCTTCGAGCGTGGCCGGATAAACACACATGACGCATCGGGTGATCTGTGTATTTATATGCTGGCGCCGTGGTGGCGGAGCGCGTGGTCAGTCCGGTGTTCGTCGGCCGGGGCGAGGAGTTGTCGGCGCTGGCGGCGGCCCTGGACATGGCGGTGGAGCAAGGGCCGGCGGTTGCGCTGGTCGCCGGGGAGGCCGGGATCGGCAAGTCACGGCTGCTCGCCGAGTTCGCGCGGTCCCTGGGCCCGGAGGTACGGGTGGTCGAGGGCGCCTGCGCGGAACTGGGCAGTGACGGCCTGCCGTACGCGCCGTTCGTGACGGTGCTGCGCAGGCTGATCCGGGTCGAAGGGGTCCTGCCAGGGCCCTACCGCCAGATCGCCCGCTGGTTCCCCGAGCTCGGCGAGGCGGGTGAGGCGGAAGGCGGTAAACACCGGCTGTACGAGGAGGTCCTGACGCTGGTCGAGCGGGTGGCCGCGGATCGGCCGGTCGTCGTCTCGATCGAGGACCTGCACTGGGCGGACGCCGCAACCCGCGAGCTGCTCGGTTTCCTGGCCAGGAACCTGGCGCAGGCCGGCGTGCTCCTGTTGATCACCTACCGGCCGCCGGGGAACGGCGACGGACTGCTCGGGCCGCTGCTGTCCGAGGTCTCCCGCCGCCCGCGCACCACCACACTGCGGCTGGATCGCCTGGATCGGCAGGAGGTGGGCCGCCAACTGGCCGCGATTCTCGGCGCGGAGCCGGACGCGGCCACCGTACGCCGCGTGCACGAACGCAGCGACGGCAATCCGCTGTTCGTCGAGGCGCTCGCCCGTGCCGGTGAGCGGACCCCGGACAGCCTGCGCGACCTGCTGCTGTATGGCCCGCGGTCGCTGCCGGGCCCGGCTCGCGAGCTGTTGCGCATCGCTTCGGTGGCGGGCGGCCGGATCGGCCATCGGCTGCTGGCGCGGGTGGCCGGGCAGGACGGGGCCGGGCTGGACGTCCTGCTGCGGGAACTCGTCGATCGCGGCCTGCTCGTCACGGCAGGCGACGGATACGACTTTCGCCATGCCCTGATCCGGCAGGCGGTGTATGAGGATCTGCTGCCCGGCGAGCGGGCGCGCCTGCACGCGCGCTACGCCGCGGCCCTGAGCGACTGGGGCGCCCACGCGGAACTGGCCGCGCACGCCTACGCCGCCGGGGATCGCGGGCTGGCCCTGTCCGCCGCTTACCTGGCCGCGGGCCAGGCACGCGGGTCCTACGCCTACGAGGAGCAGGTCCGCATGCTCGACCAGGTCCTCGAACTGTGGGACCCGGAGGCACGACTGGGCGCCGACAGGATCGACGTCCTGACCGGCGCGGCCGAGGCGTGCATGCTCAGCGGCGACTACGCCCGCGGTATCGACTACGCCACCGCCGGGCTGGCCGCGGTGGATGAGCGGCGCGAGCCCGAGCGGGCCGCCCAGCTGCTGGAGCATCGGGGCAGGCTGCGGCACCGGCTGAACGCGACCGGCGTTTGCGACTGGCGACGCGCCCTGAGCCTGCTCCCTGCCGACCCCCGCAGTCTTCAGCGGGGGCGGCTGCTCGGGGTGCTGGCCATGGGCCTGCTGCCGGAGGTGGGCAAGGCTCGCGAGCCGTTCGAGGAGGCGCTCGGCATCGGCCGGCGCACTGGCGATGCCATGGTCACCGTCCGCGGGCTGCTGGGCGTCGGGTCCATGACGGGCGACCTTGGGATGCTGGCGCAGGCCCGTACGCTCGCCGAACGGCTCGACAGCCACGACCTGCTCATGACCGTCCCGATGTACGAGGCCACATTGCACACCAAGGCCGGCGACCAGCGGCGCGCCATCGAGGCGGCCTGCGACGGCATCCGCCACGCCCGCCGGTACGGACTGGGCCGCAGCCGTGGCGCGGAGCTCGCTCGCTACGCCGGGCGCGGCCTGATCCTCGCCGGGCGGTGGGACGAGGCGGCCGCCGTGCTGGCCGAGTGCCTGCGGGAGGATCCACCACCGCTGTCGCGGCAGGCCGTGCGCGCCCTGGCCGGCTACCTGTCGCTGCTGCGCGGGGACCTGGCCGCGGCGGCCGCCGTGGAGCACGCCGACAGCGCAACCCTGTTCCCCCGCCATCAGCTGCTCTGCCTGCTCGCCGTCGCCCAGGGCGACCTTGTGCGTGCCGATCTGCTCCTGAGCCGGGCGCTGGCCGATCCGGCGCTCTCCCAGGTCTACAGCAGCGATGCCCGGCCGGTCCTGGTCGCCGGCGCGCTGGCGCAGCGCGTACGGCTCGCCCAGGGCACCGGTGCGGACCTACGGCAGCGGGTCGCGGCACGGCAGGCCGAACTCGCCGCGGCTGATGCGGCGCTCGGCGTGGACGGGCCGCTCGACCGGGCCTGGCAGATCATGCTGCACGCGCTGATCGAGGACGACGGCTGGGACCCCGCGGCGGCTGCCTGGCGGGAACTGAGGCAGCCGTACGAGCTGGCGCTGAGCCTGTTCCACGGCGCGCGAGCCGCGCTGGCCGCGGGCGACCGGCCCGGCGCGACGGCCCGCCTCAGGGAAGCCGCGCAACTGGCCGAAACCCTGGGCGCCGCGCCGCTTGCTCGGGAGATCGCCCTGCTCGGGCGGCCCCGACCGGCCCAGGACGGGCTCACCGAGCGCGAGCGTGACGTGCTCCGGTTGATCGCCGAGGGCCTGAGCAACCGGCAGATCGCCGCCCGGCTGCACATCTCACCGAGTACTGCCGGCGTGCACGTCTCCCATATCCTGACGAAACTGGGCGCGGCCACCCGTACCGAGGCGGCGGTCATCGCCTTCCATGACGGGCTGGCGAGGCCAACCACCATAAAGGTGCCGGTCCGGTGGCGATGACCTTTACGCCATCCGGCGGAGGGGACGGATGATTCACCTAACGATCAACGCTCAGCCCCGTGGCCCTTTCTGGGGTGTTTCGGCCGCCTCCCGAATCCCGATCGTCGGTGAATGACGCCACTCCGGCGAGTTCGGTGCGGTTGGCGACACCGAGCTTGGCGTAGATATGGGAGAGGTGGGTCTTGACGGTGCTTCGGCTCATGAAGAGTCGTGCTCCGATCTGCGGGTTGTTGAGGCCGGTGGCCGCCAGCCGTGCCACGCTCAGCTCGGTCGGGGTGAGGCTGTCCCAACCGGCGGCCGGCCGGTCGCGGGTACCCCGGCTACGGCGGACGTAAGCGACCGCGTCGTCGAGGGACAGCTCCGCGCCCGCCGCCCATGCCGTCGCGAACTGTTCACCGAGCGTCTGCCTGAGCCGGGCGAGCAGTTCGTCGTACTCACGTCGTTCGGCCACGCGCCGTGGATATTCCAGGGCCGCGCGTGCCGTGGTGCTCGCGGCCAGCGTCCGCACCGCGTTAGGCGGGGCCAGCCAGGCGGCGATCGCGTCCAGGCTGTCCACCCAGAACGTGCGCAGTCCGTGGGCGACGCGAATGGTCAGCGCCTCGTGATGCAGGTCGGGGTCACCGGTGAGAAGGGCCTGTTGCTGCAGCACGTCCGCGAGGACGCGTGGCATGCCGAGTTCGCCGGCGATGGCCGCCGCTCGGTCGAGCTCACCGCGGGCGTCTTCGTACCGGCCGGCACGCCGTAGGGCCTCCGCGTAGCCGGCGTGCACCTGCGCCGCGAGGTAGGTCGGCGCGACGTGCTCGGCCTGGCGCACATCGTGCTCGAACCAGCGCAGCGCCCCGTCGAGATCGCCGCCGGCCACCAGCACTTGTGCGAGTGCCGACCCCATGCCGGGCACGAAGACGGCTGCTTCGGCGTTCTCCATGAGCAGTAGCAGGGGCCGCATCGCCTCCAGCGCCGCGCTCACGTCTCCGGACGCGGTGTGCGCCGCGGCCAGGGCACCGCGTGCCATGCCGACGCGCAGGTAGTCGCCGAGCGGCTCGGCGAGTTCGAGCGACTGCTCGGCCAGGCGGCGGGCCTCGGCCGGCCGACCGCTCGCGAGCGCTCCGCTCGACAGGTACGCCAGCGTGGTCGACGCTATCCCGCGGTGACGGTGGCGCAGGCCGTCGAGTGCCGCCTCCAGCAGCGGGCGGGCCTCGTCGTGCCGGTCCTGCAGCTGTCTGATCATGCCCTGCAGCGCCAGCTGAGAATGCTTGAACAACTGGTCGCCCGCGAGGTCGGCGGAGCGGATCGCCTCGACGGTCAGGTCCCAGGCGGCGGTGAAGTCGGTGTAGAACCGGCCGACCGCTGCCAGGGAAAGACACTGGCCGCGCAGGCTCTCGTCACCGTGGGCGGTGGCCAGTTCGAGCGCCTGCCGTGCCACGTCGTATTCCATGTCCAGCGGGCTCGTGGTGTCCGCGACCAGCGCTAACCCGGTGAGCAGCCGCGCCTGCAGCAGCGATCGGTCCGCCGGCACGCGGTCGATGGCGCGGCGCAGGAACGCGATGCCCTCGTGCCCGTGTCGATGCAAATGCCACAACCACGACAGCTCGGCGGCGAGGCGGCGTCCCCTGTCGGGATCGGTGGCGGCCAGCCCCCATTCCAGGGCGGCACGCAGGTTGTCGTAC
This sequence comes from Nonomuraea sp. NPDC049750, assembly GCF_040659625.1. NCBI lineage: Bacteria > Bacillati > Actinomycetota > Actinomycetes > Streptosporangiales > Streptosporangiaceae > Nonomuraea > Nonomuraea sp. NPDC049750. Next base: position 119,740 of record NZ_JBFANB010000031.1, on the reverse strand, counting down.
TCACCCTCGAGCCGGGCGCGCCAGGCGTCGAGATCGGCGGCCCGCTCGGGCCCGCCGGCGCCGAAGGCCAGGAAGTGGCCGAGATGGCGGTCGCGGACGAGGTGGACCTCCCCGGCCTCACGCAGCCGATCGGCGGCGTAGTCGCGGATGGTCTCCAGCAGCAGGAAGCGGGCCACGCCGCCGCGGGTCTCCGCGACCACCAGCGACTTGTCCACCAGCCGGCCGATGCTGGCGAGGACGTCGTCGCGAGCGACCTCTCCGCCCGCGCAGACCGTCCGTACGGCGTCCAGGTCGAACCCGGAAGGAAACACCGCGAGGCGGCGGAACACCGCACGGTCCGGCTCGTCGAGCAGGTCGTGGCTCCAGGCGATGGACGCCGCCAGGGTCTGCTGGCGCGCGGCGACGCCACGCGGGCTGCGGACGAGCAGGCCGAACCGGTCGTCCAGGCCGCGCTCGATCTGTTGCGGAGTGAGTGAGCCCAACCATGCGGCCGCGAGCTCGATGGCGAGCGGGATGCCGTCGAGCCGGGAGCACAGCACCCGTGCGGCGGCCTCACCCTCCTGGTCCAGGCCGAACAGCTGCCGCACCTGGCGGCCCCGCTCGACGAACAGCCGCAACGCCTCGTCCGGGGCCAGCGGTGGCACCCGCCAGACCACCTCGCCCGGCACGGCCAGCGGCTCGCGGCTGGTGATCAGCACCGACAGCTCCGGGCACGACGACAGCAGCGCGGCGGTCAGCTCGGCGGCGCCGTCGATGACATGCTCGCAGTTGTCCAGGCAGAGCAGCGCGCGGCGGCCGCGCAACTGCGCCGTCATCGACCGTACGGGGCCTTGGAGGGGTTCGACGAGCACGCCGAGCCTCGCCGCGACCAGCTCGGCGAGCCGCGCCTGGTCGCTGACGGCCGCCAGCTCGACCCACCAGACACCGTCCGGCCGGCGCGCGACCTCGGCGGCGGCGATCCGCGCGGCGAGCTGGGTCTTGCCCACGCCGCCGGTGCCGGTCAGCGTCACCAGCCGCCCGGTGTCCAGCAGCGCGCGCACCGCGGCCAGCTCGGACCGCCTGCCTACGAAGGTGGCGAGCTGGACGGGCAGGTCAGGGGGCATTGCGGACGTCATGGCAGGGCTCAGTCTGCCATCGAAGAGCGGAAATCGGCCACCGGAGAGTCCTGGCCTCGGCCACCTGGCCGATGTTCTGTTCAGCCGCCGAAGGCAGGCTTGCCGCGAACAGCCGAACTAGACGACCAGGGAGCGACGTGATGGGGTCCGTCATCTCGTGCTGGGCACCCCGGCGGTCATCGAGGGCAAGGGCGTCACGCACCTGCGCTACCCGATCCACCACTGACACAGCCGCAACTCGAACGGAGACATCATGTCGGATATATCGACATACCGGGATCGGATGCCCGGCCCGCTGGAAGTTGCCGCGGACAACCCGCGCTACTTCACCGTACGTTCGGACAACCGGGCGGTGTATCTCACCGGCTCGCACATCTGGAACAACTTCCACGACGGCATGGGGCCCGGCGCGACCGCACCGGCCGAGCCCGAGAAGATGGACTACAGCGCCTACCTGGACTTCCTCGCCGCTCGCGGGCACAACTTCATCCGGCTGTGGCGCTGGGAACAGTTCCAGTCGCAGGCCGCCGGCGGCGCATACCACCTGAACATGAGCCCGCAGCCATGGCCGCGCACGGGGCAAGGTACGGCCAAGGACGGCGATGCGAAGTTCGACCTGTCCCAGTTCGACCCGGCCTATTTCCAGCGGCTGCGCGAGCGGGTCACCGCCGCCGGCCAGCGCGGCATGTACGTGGCGGTGATGCTGTTCGACGGCTGGGCACTGCACCTCAGCCCGGTGCCGGACAACGTCGAGGGCCATCCCTTCCACGCCGGCAACAACGTCAACGGCATCGCCATCACCTCGATCCTCGACCACCAGGTCCTGCCCCTCGACCCCGCCGTACAGGCGCTGCAGGAGGCCTACATCCAGCAGGTCGTCGACACCGTGCACGACCTGCCTAACGTCCTGTACGAGGTCTCCAACGAATCGTCCGGAGGTGGCGCGGTCAGCCCGGAGATGGCCGACGTGCTCGGCGTACCGCTGGAGACCGAGTGGGGTGACTCGACCGGCTGGCAGTACTGGGTGATCAATTTCGTTCGGCAGTACCAGCGGCAGCAGGGATATGACCCGCGCCCGATCGGCATGACCATGCAATTCCCGGTGGCCGACCAGACCCTGGTCAACGCGCCCCTGTTCGACGGACCCGCCGACTGGATCTCGCCTGGCTACGACGACGAGATCTACCGCGAGGGCGGTCACCCGTCCGCCCCGGGCGGCACACCGTCGCGATGGCTGGACAACCCGCCGCCCGCCGACGGCCGCAAGGTCCTGCTCAGCGACACCGACCACTTCGCCCCTGGCCAGGGCGACGCCCTCTGGGTGTGGAAGGCGTTCCTGCGCGGCCATAACCCGATCTTGATGGACTACGGCCTCATCGACGGTGTCCCCTCGGCACAGGACGCCTTCGAACCGGCCCGCCAGGCGATGGGCGACACCCGGCGCTACGCCGAGCGGATCGACCTCATCGGCATGCCCCCTCGCGGCGACCTCACCTCCACCGGCTACGCGCTGGCACACCCCGGCAAGGAGTACCTCATCCTGCGGCCGGCCGGGACCAGCGAGGTGTTCACCGCCGAGTTGTCGGCCGGCGGCTACACAGCCGACTGGTACGCCATCGACGAACGGACATCCCTGCCCGGCGACGAGATCACGGTGCCGAGCGACGGCCTGGTGAAGTTCACCGTACCGTCCACGATCCACGGCCCGGCCGTGCTGCATCTGGCGGCCACCACCATCCGAGACCAGTGACCGGCATGTGGGAACTGGTTCCCCGGCTGCTCGCCGAGCTATCCCGTCACACGTCTCGTCCGGCTCTCTCGCCACCTCCAGAGCTCAGGTGCCGAACCAGTGCGTCGAGAACCACCAGGTCTTCCCCCGGCTCGATCGTCTGCGGGTTCAGCGCGATCGCGTCGTCGGGTACGCCGAACACGCCGACCGCGATCCGCGGGTCTCCGTCCCACAAAGCCCGCACCAACCCGTCCCGGGTCCAGCCGCTGGTGGTCAGCAATCGGACAACCGCTCGCCCGTGCGGCTGGCCCGCCTCACTCGGGTACCCACGCTCGGCGACGACACCCGGCACTCCGCGCAAGCCGACGATCCACCGGTCGACAATCTGCTCATAGCTCGCGAGCAGTGCCTCCTCGTCCTGCTCCAGCGTCCACTCGACCGCGGCGTACAGCCCGAGCAGCTCTTCCTTCCCGACCTTCATCCCGCGCCCGATCTGCTGATTCGGCGACGCGTGCGCCCGGCACCTGTCGACGATCCACCGTTTCCCCAGCACGAGCCCGCTGGACTGCGGTCCGCGCAGCCCTTTCCCGCCGCTGAAGATCACGGCATCCGCGCCGAGCTCCGTGGTGAATCTCCACAGCGAGGAGACGGGTGGAATCTGGGCCGCCGCATCCACGATCACCGGCACAGCCGGTGGACCGGCGAGTTCCCCGGCGACTCGGATCACGTCCTCGATCGGCAGAGCATCCGCCGCGTAGTGGGCGCCGGCGAACCACAGTACGCAGGCGGGGCGTCGTACCAGGGCGGCTCGGAGCTCCTCGATCGACGGACCGACTTCTACGATGCGGGCGCCGGTCAGGCGGGCCGCGTAGTCGTAGCCGTTGCGCTGGCCGGTGAACATGACGACCTCGGCATCGGCCGGGAACGCCTGCGCGGGCTCACCGACACACGACGCGACCGTCAGGGTGATCGCCGCCGCGGCGCCGGACGTCACGCAGGCCGCCTCGTTGCGGGTGAGCGCGGCCAGGCGCTCGCCGACGCGGTCGTGGAGTTCGGGCAGGTCGACGAAGTGGGCTGCCGCCTCCGTCATCGCCTTCAGGGCCGAGGGCGGCATCAGCGAGCCGCCCAGTGCGGTGAGTGTCGCGGAGGCGTTGATGACCGGCCGGACCCCGAACGGATTGGTCATGCGAGGAATCTCGACATCGGTGGTACGCCGGAGAGTTCGGCCAGCCAGGCATCCAGGAAGTCGTTGTCGGTGCCGTCGAAGTGGGTCAGCTTGTAGACACTCGCGGCAGGCAAGGCCCCGATCAGTGCGGCGCACCAGTCGGGGTCGTCGACGGCGAGCAACGTCCGAGCGGTCACCGCGGACGCGTGCCGGACCGGGTCGAAGTAGGCAAGAGTTTCGTCAATGATCCGCGCCGACGAGCCGGCGCGGAGGTGATCGTTGAGCTCCTCGAGCGGATAGCGGCTCGACTTCAGCCGTGCCTCTGCCGCCCGGTAGAACAGCAGCTCCGAGAGCAGGACCGCGCTGAACCCGGGCCGCCGCGCGGCCGTCAGCAGCGCCAGATCGTCCCCGCTCACGGCCACCCGCGCCGGATCGACCTCCTCCAGGCTCATCAGGAACTCCGCGGCCCGCAGGCAGTCCGCCGCGATCCCGCGATAGACGTACGACGCCGGGTCGTCGATGCCCATCGTCAGCAATCCCGGGTACGCCGCCGAGAACCCTTCGTCGGCCAGCCGCTGACCACGGTGCATCAGGGCGAACACGACGTACCGGCTCCGATCGTTCGGGTGCGGCACGAGGTTGACGCTCCCGTGGCGCGGCGTCCGCAGGAGCGCGGGGAAGGGCCCGTCACCGGCCGGGATGCTGAGATGACCGAAGACGCGGTACGGCCCGGTGCTGGTGAGCCGCACGGTGTAGCTGGTCGCCTCGTCCGTGCTCTGCGCCGGCACCAGGTCGAGCCCGGGCCGAGCGGAGATCGCGGCCAACTCCTCGTCGACGCCGGACCAGTAGCTGTCGAAGTCCATCGGTTCACCGTCCCGGCGTGAGGTGTTCGGCAAGGAAGTCCTCCACGATCCGCATCACGCCCGGCAGCCCGGCGTGGTGCGCGCAGTGCGGGTAGGCGTGCAGGGTGGTCTCACAGGTCAGCACCCGCCGCAGCGCGAACCCGGTCTCCGGCGGGCACACGTCGTCCTCGAGCCCGAGGTACAGCAGCGTCGGCGCCCGCACTTTCGGCGCGAAGTTGAGCCCGTCGTAGTACGCGACCGTCTCCCGCACCCGGTCGACGTCCTTCGGGTGCACCCGCAAGTACTCGTTGATCTCCTCGTACGGATACGACCGGGTCAGTGTCGGCGCGGTCATGATCCCGCACAGGTACGGCGCTCCCGCCGCGACGCACCGGATCACGTCCGGCATGAGCGCGGCCGTCGAGATCCCGAGGCCACCGCCCTGACTCGACCCCTGCAGTCCGATCCGCAGATCATCGACTTCCGGTCGATCGAGCAGGACCTCGACCGCCCGCACCACGTCGAGGTAGAACCCGCGATACCCGTAGGTGTTGTGGTCGATGATGTTGTGCGTCAGCAATCCCGGGTAGCCCGGGTTGAACACGTCGTTCGAGCGCAGCTTTCCGCGCGGCGCGACCGCGAGCGCGGCGTACCCGAGCTCGGACCATTCCTTCGGGATCGTCGGCTCGGAGATGTAGCCGGGGATCGTCACCAACGCCGGGTGCGGGGCCGGCCGATCGCGCGGGACGGTGTACCAGCCCGCGATCCGCAGACCGCCGTAGCTGGTATAGCGCAGATCGTGGACGATCACCTTGTCCGTGGACAGCGATGGCATTTCGGTGAGGACCGGGTCCAGCGGGTACGACGCGCAGTCCGCCAGGCCGGCCGCCCAGAAGTCTTCGAAGTCGTCCGGCAACTCGACCTCGACGATCGCGTTCTCGGGGTCTCTCAAGAGTGTTCCTCTCGATGGGGGGCGTGCAGGGCGGTGCCGTCGGAGGCCTTGAACAAATGCAGGCGGTTCTGGTTGAAGCCGACGTACACCGTGCTGTCATGGCCCAGCCGGAACGGCACCGGGACGCGGGCCTTCAGCAGCTCGCCGTCGATCCGGACCGTGACGAGCACGTCCGGACCGAGCGGCTCGGACACGAACACCTTCCCGGGCAGATAGCCCGCGACCGGGGTCGGCGACAACGTCACGTCCTCCGGCCGGACGCCCAGGATGACGGCCGGGTCCTCCGGCGAAACGTCGTACCGGCCCAGCTCCTGGCTCAACGCGCCGCTGCGGAAGGTACGGACGCCCTCGACGTCGGCCAGTTCACCGGTGACGAAGTTCATCGGCGGCGAGCCCATGAACGACGCGACGAACCGGTTCGCGGGCCGTTCGTAGATCTCCCCCGGCGTCGCGCACTGCTGGACGACGCCGTCGCGCATCACCGCGATCCGGTCCGACATCGTCATCGCCTCGACCTGGTCGTGGGTGACGTAGATGAACGTCCGGGCGACGTCCACGTGCAGCCGCTTGATCTCCGCGCGCATCAGCACCCGGAGCTGCGCGTCCAGGTTGGACAGCGGCTCGTCGAGCAGATACGCGCCGGCGTCCCGTACGATCGCGCGACCGAGCGCGACCCGTTGCCGTTGACCACCGGACAGCTCGCGCGGCTTGCGATCCAGCAGGTCCTCGATGTCCAGCGTCCGGGCCGCCCGCAGCACCTGCTCCTCGATCGTCGCCTTGGGCACCCGCATCATCTTCAGCGCGAACCCGATGTTCTGCCGGACCGTCTTGTGCGGGTAGAGCGCGTAGCTCTGGAACACCATCGCGACGTCGCGCTTGTTGGCCGGCAGCCAGCTGACCGGCTTGCCGTCGAAGAAGATGTTGCCCTCGGAGGCCCGTTCGAGGCCGCAGATCATGCGCAGGGTCGTCGACTTTCCACAACCGGACGGGCCGACCAGGGTGAGGAACTCCTGATCCTCGATGGTCAGATTCAGGTCCTTCACCACCGTCTTGCCGCCGAACGACTTGGTGACGCCTTCGAGTCGAACCTCTGCCATCTGTCAGCCCTTCACGGATCCGGCGGCCATGCCCTGGACCAGCTTGCGCTGGAAGAGCAGGGCCAGTGCCAGGGGTGGGACGACCGCGAGCACGCCGGCCGCGGCCATCACGGTGAACTGGGTGTTGAAGTCGGTGGCGAAGTTCGCCGCCACCACCGGGATCGTCTTCGCCGCCTTCGTGCTGGTCAGGAACAACGCGAACATGAACTCGTTCCACGCGGTCATGAACGCGAACACCGCGGCCGCGACCAGCCCCGGCGCCGCGACCGGCAGGAACACCGACCACATGGTCCGGAACCAGCCGCACCGATCCACCCGGGCCGCCTCCTCCAGCTCGCGCGGCACCGAGCGGAAGAAGTCCTTCAGGATCCAGATCGTGATCGGCAGCGCGAACGTCGTGTACGAAAGGATCAGCGCCAGGTAGGTGTCCAGCAGCCCGAACGTCCGCATCAGCAGGTAGAACGGGATGATGATCGCGATCCCCGGCACCATCCGGGTGAGCAGGTAGAGCATGAGCAGCACCTGGCTGCCACGGAACTTCAACCGCGAGAACGAGTACGCCGCGAACGTGGCCAGCGCGAGATTCAGGATCGCCGTCGAGGTGGCGACGATCAGGCTGTTGCGCAAGGAGTACGGCGTCTCGTCGATCGCCCGGCCGCCGACGAGTTGCTGGGCCTCACTCGGATGAATGAAACCGAGATAGTTCTCCAGCGTCGGGCGGGCCGGAATCCAGTGCGGCGGAACGGAGATCGCGTCCACCTCGTGCATGAAGCTCATCGCGACGATCCAGTAGAACGGCAACACCAGATACAGCGCGAACACGACCGCCAGCACGTACAGGACGATCTTCTTCCAGGGGATCCGGTAGCGCAGGGGAACCTTCACCACGGTGCTCATACCTCGAAGTTCCCCTTCCGGTAGAGCAGGCCGATGTAGGCGACCGAGATCAGCAGGGTGATCGCGGTGATCACCCAGGCGTAGGCGCTGCCCAGGCCGAAGTCGGTGAAGGTCAGGACGGTCTGCACGTTGAGCAGGGCGATGGTGGTGGTCGCGTCACCCGGTCCGCCGCCGGTCAGTACGTAGATGGTGTCGAAGGCACGGAAGGCGTTCATCGTCTCGAGGATCAGCACGATCAGCAGCGGGTGCAGCAACCACGGCAACGTCACCTGGACGAACCGCTGCACCGCACCCGCTCGGTCGACGGTGGCGGCGTCGTACAGCTCTGAAGGGATCGTCGACAATCCGGCGAGCAGAATGATGACCGAGAACGGGAGCGTGTTCCACACCTGGGCCAGCGCGGTGAACAGGAACGCGCCGGTCGCGGACGTCAGCCAGGCGTGATAGTCGTCGATCAGTCCGAGCTGCGTCAGCAGCCCGTTCAGGGCGCCGGTCTTCGCGTCGAAGATGGTCCGCCACATCAGGCCGTTCACCACCCCCGGCATCGCCCAGGGCAACAAGGCCAGGCTGAGCAGCAGACCGCGGCCGCGGAACCGCTCGTTCAGCACCAGCGCCAGGATCAGCGCGAGTACGACGGTCAGCCCGAGCACCACGACGACGAACAGGGCCGACACCTTCAGCGCGGACAGGAAAGCCTGATCGCTGAGCAGGTCCTGGTAGTTGTCGAAGCCGATGAAACTCTTCGCCCGCGGGCGCTTCAGGTTGTTGCGTTGCAGGCTGACCCAGAACGAGTACGCGATCGGGTAGGCGACCAGCAGGGCGATCACGATCATGGCCGGCGCGTTCAGCGCCCAGGCCTTGGCATTGTCGCCCAGCGGCCGGCGTTCGGCTTGGACGGCCATCCTCAGCTGTACTTCTTCTTCAGCGTGGCAGCGGACTGCGCCAAGCTCGCCACCGCCGCGGCCGGCTGCGTCTGATTGCTCAGCACGCCCTGAACGACCTTGTGCATCTCGGTTTCGAACTCGGTGTACCACGGCACGCCGAGCACGTTGCGCGGCTTGGCGATCTCGCCCAGGTGGGCGTAGATCGCCGGGTCGGCGAACTTCTTCAGCGACGCGGTGATCTCCGGGTCGGTCGCCATCGACCGGTAGGCGAACCCGAGACCACGCTGCAGGAACCAGAACTTCGCGGTGTGAGGCTGCTTGTTCGCGTCGAGTCCGCCCAGGTAGGTGAGCAGCTTGAACGCGTTGTCCTTCACCTCGGTGTCCTTGGCCAGCGCATAGAGCCGGGTGTTGCTGACCGTCCCGTGCACCTGACCGTCGAGGCTCGGGATCAGCGCCATCCGGATCTTGCCCGCGGCCTTGGACTTGGTCGCGTCGTTGTAGTCGCGGCTGGCGTACCGCGCGCCGATCGTGTACGCGTACCGGTTCGCCTTCATCGCGTTGTCGATCGGGACCGCCAGCAGTTGCAGGCAGGCCGGGTCGATCACCTTCGACTTGTTCGCCGCCTGCTGCAGCCAGGCGAAGACGTCCTTCACCACCGTGTCGGTGGTGTTCATGATCGGCGCCTGCTGGTCGTCGAACATGTTGCCGCCGCTGCCGAAGACCAGCGCCCACACCCAGGACCACCAGGTGTCGGACAGTTGCGCCGGTACGCCGATCGGGTACTTCAGGAGGCCGGCGTTCTTGATCTTGACCGCCTGCGCTTCCAGTTCCTCCAGGCTGGCAGGGGGTTTCGTGATCCCGGCCTTGGCGAGGATGTCGGCGTTGTAGGTCAGGCAGTTGGAGTCGGTGTAGTACGGCAGGCCGTAGCGCTTGCCCTGGTACGTCATCGCGGAGGCGTTGCCCGGGTAGATCGCGGCGTACACTTCGTCGACGCCGGCCATGCCGTCGAGCGGCTGCAGGTAGTCCCCCTCGACCCAGCCCGCGAGGGAATCGTCGTACACGTAAAGGGCGTCCGGGCCGCCGCCGCCGGTGAACTCGGCGACTACTTTCTGAACGTACTGCGCACTCGTGACCGGGGTGTAGTTGACCTTGATGTTGGTGGTCTTGGTGAAGTTGTCGAGGTTCTGCTGGACGAGCGCGGCCTCGTAGTCCCAGCCCTCGAACTTCACGCTGCCGTCGCCGGAGCCCGCGGACTTGTCGTTGGAGCAGGCGGACAGCAGGGGCGATGCGGCGGGCAGGGCCAGCCCGAGACCCGCGTACTTCAGGATCTGGCGGCGGTTGAGCTCCATGGTTGTCCCTTCAACGCGATGAGCGCAGTAACGCTTGGGCGATGCGTAGCCGGTACAGACGCGTCGGGCGTCCTTTCGGATGGCGCTGAGCAGTGCCTTCGACGCTCACCAGGCCCCCAGCGTCAAGTGTGCGGATCAGCCGGCGGCCGCTCTGGTCCGTGATGCCGAGATGGTCGGCGAGCTCACCGGGCGAGACCGCGCGACCTTCCAGTTCGTGCTCCAGTGCCGCCAGGCGGGAGACGGTCGCGGCGCTGAGGCCGACGGACTTCGCGAGCTGTTCGACGTCGTCGCCGTGCTCGCGGTAGGAGTAGCTGAGCGCCACCCGGACCGGACCCATCGGGCCGATGATCACGCCGCTGTCCTCGATCAGGTAGGCGCATGGCTCACTCTCCCGCTCGGCCCGGGCGGCCGCTTGTTCGGCCAGAGCCACACAGCCGCGGGCGGACGCGCCGACGCCGAACCCGGCCGAGACCTGCGCACCGAGCGCCGCGGCCGCCTCGGCGAGCGCGGGTACGGCGACCCAGTTGCGGGTGATGCGCTCGAACAAGGCCTTGTGGGCGAAGACGACGACACCGCGCCGGCCGCGGTCCTCGATCCACGCGCCGGCGAACTCGGGGGTGTTGAGCAACAGATTCATCAGGCCGATCCGGGCCCGTTCCTCGTCCTGCGAATGCGAGATCAGGAAGACTCCGGCGGCGAAGCGTTGTGCGCTGGCTCGCTCGGACTCGATCCGGAGCGCGAGCTCGTGCAACTCGGTCCGGATCGTCGCCGGCACCGGCATACCGCTCATGATCGGAATCTCGCCGGACAGTCGCTCGCGGACGGCGGCGCGGACGCTGATCACGTAGCTGCGCTCGCCGAAGCGGTGGTAGGCGGAACGGTGGAACTCGACGATGTCCTCCACGGATTGCGTGGGGGCGTACGGCAGGCAGTCGATGGCGTCGGCGTCGAGCTCGAGCGCGAGGGCGACCGCCTCGACCGCCTCGGCGGGAAAGGTGTCGATGCTGACCGGGGTGCGACCCCAGCCACGCTCCTGGGCGCGATAGAGCGCGAGGGTCAGATCGAGCGCCGACGAGCGGATCACGCCGACCGGGAGGCCGGGCGGGAGGAGTTCGCGGCTGGCCGTGTACGGGACCGGGCCGGCCAGGAAGCCGTCGAGCCGGGTCGTGCTCAGGAACTCGGCGACCTTGGCGCGGATCTCGTCCTCGTGGTCGTAGCTGACCCACTCCAAGTCGACTCCACCGAGCGTGTTCGCGGCTTCCCGGAACAACTCCCCGTGCATGGAGTGGGTCACCACTCCGATCACCATCGCCACGACACCCCTTTACGAACTAGGTTCGTAAATGACTCGTAATTCCGATTCTGACCAAACTCTCCCCTCCCGGGGGTCCAGGTCAAGGGATCAGGCAAAAGAAATTCCCCGGCGACAAGCCAGTCGCCGGGGGCCGATGGTGTACCGAAGGTGCGCCTCTCAACGCAACGGACTACGCCGTCATGCGGGTGTGACCCAGGAGTTGCGGATCTCCTTGCCGGACCGTGATCAATCTGGTCCTGCCCAGGAACATGGGCCCGACGACCACTGGCCGGCCAGCTCCCGGCGTTCCTTGCTCCTTCAGGCAGGCTTCGCCAGGGCATGCAGACCGGCGGCGGCCATCGGCGCGACCGCCTGACCGACGGATTCGAACCCCGATCCCCGCGTCATGCCCTGCTGGAAGCGGGTGTGGATCCCTTCGGCGATCACTGCGATCTTGAAGTAGCCGAGGCCGAGATAGAAGTCGAGCCGGCCGAGGTCGCGGCCACTGATCGTGGCGTATCGCTGGGCGAGTTCGGCCGGCGGGGGCAGGCGGTCGCTGGTGGAGGCCGCTGAGCCGCCGATGACGGGGGCGAACGCCGGATCCGCGTACACCAGGTGCAGTCCCAGGTCGGCCAGCGGGTCGCCGAGCGTGGCCATCTCCCAGTCCACCACCGCCCGCACCTGGGCGGGATCGTGCCGGTCGAGGATGGCATTGTCGATGCGATAGTCGCCGTGGACGATCGAGGTACCGCTCTCCTCGGGACACGCCTCGGCCAGCCGCGCGTGCAGCCGCTCGATGTCGGCCAGGGGGCGGGTCCGGACCCGTTGCCACTGGTCGTGCCAGCGCCGCACCTGCCTGGCGAGGTAGCCGTGGGGACGGCCGAACGTCCCCAGCCCGACGGCATCGGCATCGACCGCGTGCAGGCGGGCCAGCACCTCGAGCAGGCTGTACGCGCAACGGGCGATATCGCCCTTGGACAGCGTGAGCAACTGGTCCGTGGTCCGGATCACGGCCCCTTCGACGTGCTCGACCACGGAGAAGGGCACGCCCAGCACCTCGGCGCCGGCCAGGGCGACCGCGCGTGCGACCGGGACCTGGCTGTCGGCAAGGGCCTCGACGACCCGGTACTCGCGGCCCATGTCGTGTGCCGACGGGGTGAGGCCGCCCAGCGGCGGACGGCGCAGCACCCACTTGTGCCGGCCGTCGCCGAGCAGGTACGTCAGGTTCGACCGCCCGCCATGGAGCAACTCGGCGCTGAGGCGACCGGCGAAGCCGGGCACGCGCTCGGCGAAGAACCTTTCGAGCGCGGGAAGATCCAGGCCGTCGAGCGCGGACCGGTCAGTGTCCGTCATCGCGCCGCCTCCGCGTCACGCCGGTCATCGCGCCACCTCCACGTCACGCCGGTCATCGCGCCGTCGCCGCGTCGTGGCGGCGCAGGACGCGCCTGGCGATGGCCCAGCGGTGGGTCTCCGACGACCCGTCATAGATCCTGAACGGGCGCACCTCCCGCAGGTAGCGGCTCAGCAGAACGTCGCCCGAGACGCCGAGGGCGCCGCAGATCTGCACGGCACGATCGACGACGCGCCAGATCGCCTCCGCGCAGAAGGTCTTGGCGACAGCGGTGGACTGTGCCGCGCTGTCGCCTTGATCGAGCTCCCAGCACGCCCGCAGGATGAGGCCGCGGGACGCGGCGATGTCGATCTCGTTGTCGGCGATCATCTGCTGGACCATGCCGAGCTCGCCAAGCCGCGACCCGAACAGCCGCCGCTCCGCGGCCCGCGCCACCGCGATGTCCTGCGCCCGTCGCGCGATACCCAGCCAGCGCATGCAGTGCGTCATGCGGGCCGGGCCGAGCCTGACCTGGGCGTAGCGGAACCCCTCGTCGACCTCGCCGAGTATCGCCTCCTCCCCCACCACGCAGTCGTCGAAGACCAGCTCGACGTGACCTCCGTACAGGCTCTCGTCGAGGGTGTCGATGTGCCGGACCGTCTTCATGCCGGGGTTGTCGCCGTTGACCAGGAACATCGTCGCGCCGCCCGCTTCGCCCGGTTGCCCGGAGGTCCTGGCCATGCAGATCGCGAAGGCCGCCCCGTCCGCACCGGTGATGAACCACTTGTGGCCGTCGATACGCCATCCGTCAGCCGTTCGCGTGGCACGCGTGGTGAGGGCGCTCGGGTCCGAGCCCGCGCCCGGGGCGGGCTCGGTCATCGCGAAGCACGAGCGGACCTCGCCCGCGGCGAGTGGCCGCAGGTAACGTTCCTTCTGCTCGTCAGTGGCGATGGCCTCGAGCATGTGCATGTTTCCCTCGTCGGGCGCCGCGATGTTCAGCGCGAGCGGTCCGAGCAGGGAGTAGCCGGCCTCCTCGAACACGGCGGCCCGGCCGCGCATGTCGAGCCCGAGCCCGCCGTACTCCCGCGCGACGTGCGGGGCGAAGACACCGGCCTCCTTCGCGGCCTGCTGCAGCGTCCTGCGGACCTCCTCCGACCGCGCGAGGCCGTGTTGTGCCTCCTCGACGGGAATCACCGCCTCGCGGATGAACGTCGCGGTGCGCCGGGCGACGTCGGCGACATCTGGATCGGGGGCGAGGTCGACGGCCATGGGGTCTCCCATCTGGCTAATGAGCGTTAGCCGAACCGTAGCCTCCGGCGATGGCAATGCGCCATCATTGCAGCTAATTGATGTTAGCCGAGGAGTCGATGTGGATCGGGTCGAGCACATTCGTTCGGTCGCGCTGGAGCTGTTCGCCGGGAAGGGGTACGAGGCCACCACGATGGCCGACATCGGTGAAGCGGTGGGAATGCGCGCGCCCAGCCTGTACAAGCACGTCGCCTCCAAGCAGGAGTTGCTCGCCCAGATCATGGAGGCGACGATGCGCGAACTGCTCGCCGCCAACCGCGCGGCGGTCGCGACCACTACCGACCCCGTCGAGCGCCTGCGGCGGGCGACCGAGGCTCACGTCCGCTATCACGCCCGGCACCGGCTTGAGGCGTTCGTCGGCAACCGGGAGATCCGCAGTCTCACCGAACCGCATCGCGGCCGTGTGCTGGAGCTGCGCGCCGAGTACGAGAGCCGGTTTCGTGATCTCGTACAGGCGGGATCGCGACAGGGGGTTTTCGCCGTGGCATCGGCGCGGTTGGCGTCGTACGCGATCCTCGACCTCGGCATGGGCCTGGCGGCCTGGTATCGCGAAGACGGCGAGCACGGCGAGGACGCCGTCGTGTGGCAGTACAGCGAGTTCGCGCTGCGCCTCGTCGGCGCCAGAGGACCAGCACTTGAATTGAATTGAGTTTGGTCTAAAGTGGCACGCGGGACGCCCGCAGGCCCGCTGATCAGCGGGTACCGATGGAGGAGAGTCGCGTGCGCGCAGAAGCGGAAGCCGTCGATCTGCTGACCATCGGCGCCGGCATGGCTGGGCTGACGGCTGGTGCGCGAGCCGTGCGCGACGGTCTGTCGGTGTTGATCGTCGAGATCGGCGGCGACGTCGGCGGATCGGCGCGCTTCGCCGGCTACGCGTGGACCGCTCCCAGCCACGAGATCATGGATCAGCACAATCCGCGCGGAGAGGCCGCGCTGAAACGCGCCCTGGTGGACCGGTTCGCCGACGGCGTCTCATGGATCCGCTCCATCGGCGTCGAGGCCGGGGACGAGCAGGGAATTCTCAGTTTCGGCCGCGGGCATCGGTTCGACACCAACCATTACCTCGACACCTGCCGCCGGCTCATCCTCCAAGGCGGCGGCGAGCTGCTGCTCGACACCGGCACCGAACGTCTGGTGACGGAGAACGGAGTCGTGGCCGGGGCGGAGCTGAGGTCGGCCGACGGCACGCGTAGAACGGTGCGGGCTCGCTCGACGCTCATCGCGACCGGCGGATTCCAGGGCGACCTCGCACTCCGTACCGCCCACGTGCACCCGCGGGCCGACCGTATGGAGCTGCGCTCGAATCCGCACAGCCGTGGTGGCGGCTACCGCCTGGCCACCCAGGTGGGCGCGGCCACCGGTCACGAGGACGCCGGCTTCTACGGTCACCTCATCCCCAGCGGCATCTCCTTCGCCGATCCGGCGGACTTCGTCGACCTGTCGCTGTACTACAGCGAGCACGCGCTCCTGTTCAACCTGAACAACGAACGGTTCACGGACGAGACGCTGGGCGATCACCTCACCACCATGGCGTTGCTGGAGCAGCCCGGAAGCCGCGGGCTGCTCGTCGCCGACGCCCGGGTGTTCAGTGACTGGATCGTCGGCTCCTATGTCGAGGGCGCCGTCGCCGTCGACAAGTTCGCCCTGGCGAGCAGGCGAGGCGGTCGCGTCGGGCTCGCCCAGGACCTGGACGAGCTGGCCTTCCTGCCCGAGGAATGGGGCTATCACGGCAAGGCCGTCCGCGACGGCGTCGAGCATTTCAACCAGCGCGCCTCGGCGGGGCTCGACCTGCGGCCCGGCCGCGAGCTGGACCGGCTGCCGCTCGACGAGCCGCCGTATTACGTCATCGAGGCGGTGCCGGCCATCACGTTCCCGTTCCACGGCGTGCGCGTCGACGACCGCGCCCGCGTCCTGGGCGAGGACGGCGAACCGATCGGCGGGCTGCTCGCGGCGGGGTCGGACGTCGGCGGTCTGTGGAACCGGGCGTACGCGGGCGGCATCGCCGCGGCTCTCGTCTTCGGTCTGACCGCCGCCGACACGGCCACCGAGACAACCGGCGAAACCGCCTCCGGTACGGCCACCAACACCACCGCCGACGCCTAGAAGACGCCAGGAAGACGCCTAGAAGGAGCCCCATGACCACCGACACCCCCCTGCTCGACGCGTGGTTCGCCACGATGGACTCCGACGAGCCCGAACGCGTGCTCACGAAGATCACTGACGACTTCGAGATGTCCGTGGTGTTCTCCAAGGGCGGCGGGCAGACCGCCGAGTTCCGTGGCGACCGTGAGGGCCTGGTCGGCTATCTCGCGCAGCGCGAGAAGAACGCGCTGGTCCATCACCTGGTCCGGGCCACGGCCGTCGGCGACGTCGAGCTGGGGTTGGGGACGGTGACGCGGGACGGACGGTTCGAGGCGTCGTTCAACGTGACCGCGCTCGTGGACCCCGCCTCCGGCAGGTGCCGTCGGCTGCTGATCTGTCGTACGCCGGAAATCGCCTTTCCCTTGAGCGACCAGTGAGTGACTCGGCCAGGTTCGAGGGGGCGGTCGCGCTGGTCACCGGAGGCGGGTCCGGGATAGGCGCCGCGGTCGTGCGGCAGCTCGATCGCGAGCGGTGCGCCGCGGTCTACGTGGCCGACATCAACGAGGTCGGAGCGCGTACGGTGGCCGCGACGACCAGGTCCGGCCGCCCGGCCGCCCTGGACGTCACCGTCGCCGCCGACGTGGAGGCGCAGGTCGAACGGATCGTCGCGGCACACGGCCGGCTGGACGTCGTCGTGAACACCGCGGGGGTCGACGATCCACGCGCCAAGGAGCGGATCCTGGCCGCCCAGCAGTCAGGCGAGCCCCTTGACGTGTTCCGGCACCTGGAGGACGAACAGTGGCGCCGGGTCATGGCGATCAATCTCGACGGGTCGTTCCATGTCCTGCGGGCGGCGGTACGGGCGATGATCCCGGCCGGTCGCGGCGCCGTCGTCATGGTGGGGTCGTCGGCGGCCTTCGACACGCTGGCGGGCTACGCCCACTACGCCGCGTCCAAGGCGGGCGTGCACGCGCTCGCGCAGTCGGTGGCCAAGGAGGCGGCGGCGTTCGGCGTACGGGTCAACGTCGTCGCGCCGGGTCCCGTGGACACCCCCATGGCGGCTCGCACCCCGGCGGCCGTCCGGCAGGCACTGGCGGCCTCCGGGCCGATCGGGTACGCCTCACCCGAGGAACTGGCGGACAACATCCTGTACCTCGCCTCCCCCGCCGCGTCGAACGTGGTGGGCGCCGTACTGCTCAGCAACGGCGGCCGGTTCACGGTCTGAGGCAGTTGCGCATTGAGATCGACAGAGGAGATCGCCGTGAAAGCTCGACTGTCCGGCCGCGTGGCCCTGGTGACCGGCGCGACCGGCGGGATCGGGGAGGCCGTCGTCCGGCGCTTCGCCGAGGAGGACGCGACGGTCGTGATCACCGACGTGGACGCGGAACGCTGTGCGGAGGCCGCCGAACAGCTCACCAAGGCTGGTAAGCGGGCCATCGGCCTCGGCCTCGACGTCACCGACGAGGGTGTCTGGGAAGCGGTCGTGAACGAGGTGGCCGAACGGCTCGGCGGCATCTCCGTGCTGGTCAACAACGCCGGCATCGCCAAGATGACGGATGTGGAGACGGAGACGCTGGAGACGTGGGAAGCCGTCGTCGCGGTCACCCAGCGCGGGGTCTGGCTCGGGATGAAGCACGCCGGCCCGGTGATCGAGCGTTCCGGCGGGGGGTCGATCGTCAACGTCTCGTCGATCTTCGGCACTGTCGGCGGATTCGGCGGCCAGTTCTCCTACCACGCCGCCAAGGGCGCGGTCCGGCTGATGACCAAGAACGCGGCGCTGCACTGGGCTAAGCGTGGGGTCAGGGTCAACTCGCTGCATCCGGGATTCATCGAGACCCCGCTGTCACGCAAGCTCTGGCGGGGTACTCCCAGGCTCGACCTGATGCTCGACAACACGCCGATGGGGCGGCTGGGCCGTACCGACGAGGTGGCGAACGCCGCGCTCTTCCTGGCCGGCGACGAGTCGAGCTTCGTCACCGGCTCCGAGCTGTACGTCGACGGCGGCTACACCGCCCGCTGAGCTCCGGGACCGCACAGCGGCCGCACCACCCGCTGTGTCCCAGGACCGCACAGCAGCGCACCACCCGCGATGTCCCGGGACCGCACGGCGGCGCGGTCGATCACTCCGCGCCGCCGTCCACGCGCGTGTACTCGCTCACGCCGCCATCGACCGTGACAATCACCTGTCCGCGCGCCGCGAGAACGTCGAGGTGCGCGGCCGTCTCGTTGACCGCGAGCATCTGGTTGAAGTCGTCCAGGCTCGCGAACGGCGTCTCGCGCCGGGTCCAGGTCAGCCGCCGCGCGACGGCGTAGGCGTCCAGGGTCCAGCCGCCAAGGGCCCGCAGCGCCTGCGCCAGCCGTACATCGTGGTGGGTCAGCAGTTCGGCGACGCGAGCGTGCGCGCTCCCGGTGACCGGGCCGTGCGCGGGCAGCAGTCGCGCGTCGGGGAAGCAGGTCATCAGCCGTAGCGAGGCGAGATAGTCCGCCAGCGGAAACCCTGGGTCGCCGAGCTCGAAGCCGATGGACGGCGTGATGTGCGGCAGCACGTGGTCACCGGAGAACAGCAGGCCGGCCGCCTCGTCCAGGTACACCACGTGCCCTCTGGTGTGGCCGGGTGTGGGGATGACGCGCAGGCTCCTGCGGCCGAGGTCGAGGAGGCCCGCGCCGATCCAGCCGTCCGGCGCCTCCCAGTCGCTTTCGGTGAAGCGGCCGAAGTCCAGGCGGGAGAGCCGGTCGGCGAGGTCGCCCGCGCCGCCGTGGCGGAGCACTTCCAGGGAGGTGACCGGCACGTTGCTGCGCACCTCGCCCAGCGCGTCCAGGCCGGGTCGCTCGCCGGCGCCGAGATACACCCGCGACCCCAGGAGCCGGCGCAACGCCACCGCCTGCGTGTAGTGGTCGCGATGGATGTGGGTGACGAAGATCTTCGTGATCCGGCCGAGGTCGTGGCCCAGCGACGCCATGGCCTGTTCAAGGACCCGACGGGACTGGGGCAGCGCCCAGCCGCCGTCGATCATGACGATGCCGTCGTCCTCTTCGAGCAGGTAGACGTTGACGGCGCGCAGACCGTCTCCGGGGAGCGGCAGCGGGACGCGGTGCACGCCGGGCCGGATCGTCTCCGCTCCGGCCTCGGCCCACTGGCCGCTCCGGGCCGGCGCCGTCACGCCTCCGCCTTGCCCGCCGGGCTGGGCAGGCGGGCGAGCAGGTCACGCGCCAAGTCGCGGGCGCCTGCCCGGGAGATCTTGCCGACCGTGGTCTGCGGCAGCGCGTCGACGGCGAACACCAGCTCGGGCCACTTGGTCTTGGAGAGTCCGACGCTCCGCAGATGCCGGGTGATCTCGTCGAGCCCGATCCCGCCTCCGTCAGTGAGGGTCACCAGCGCGGCCACCCGTTCGCCGAGGATCTCGTCGGGGACCGGCACCACGCAGACCTGCCAAACGCCGGGATGGGTCGCGACGGCGCGCTCCACTTCGGTGACGTCGATGTTGCGGCCGCCACGGATGATCACGTCCTTCTCGCGGCCCATGACGCTGACGGTCCCGTCGTCGTTGGCCATCATGAGGTCACCGGTGGGGAAGAACCCGTCCGCGGTGAGCGCCGGGGGCTCCGGCCTGCCCTCGTGCGCGTACCCGAGGAACAGCGACGGTCCGCGCACCTGGGCCCGGCCGACCTCGCCCCGTGACACCTGGCGACCGTCGGGGCCGACCATCCGCAGCTCGGTGCCGGGGAACGGGCGCCCGTCACGGCCGAGCCGGATCTCCACCGGTTCGTCCGGCGACGGCGAGGTGTGGCCCAGGCACTCCGACATCCCGAACACCCGCAGGATCCTGGTGCCCAGCGACTCCTCGGCACGGGCGAGGGCCCCGACGTCCATCGGACCGCCGCCGACAGTCATCGAACGCACGCCCTGGAGCGCCCGCGAACCGGCGGCGGTGGCGCCGAGCTGGAGTGCCATGGTCGGCACGCACATGGTCCACCGCGCCCGCGTCGCGGCCATCCGGGTCAGCACCGCGGCGGGGTCCCACTTGCTCCACAACACCAGCGGGCCCGCCAGCGTCAAAGCCATGAAGACGCCGAAGCAGTACGCCGCAGTCGACGACAGCGGCACGAGCGCCGCGACCGCGTCCCCTTGGCGCAGGCCGTTGACGGCGATGGTGCGCGAGCAGGCGTAGCGCAGGGCGTCCTCGGACTGGACCACTCCCTTGGGCCGCCCCGTCGAGCCGGAGGTCAGCCCGATCAGCGAGCCACCGGACCACCGCGAGACGTCCCGCGGCCTGTCGCCCGACCACACCCCCCAGCCGTCCCAGCCGCCCCCGGCCGCGGGCACGGACCACTCCGCGAGAGCGGACGGTTCGGCCACCACGGCGTCGGGCCGGATGTCCTCGAAGGCCGCGGCGAACTCGGCGGCGGTCGTGTGGCGATTGACCACCGCCAGCACGCCACCGTTC
This sequence comes from Nonomuraea sp. NPDC049750, assembly GCF_040659625.1. Lineage (NCBI taxonomy): Bacteria > Bacillati > Actinomycetota > Actinomycetes > Streptosporangiales > Streptosporangiaceae > Nonomuraea > Nonomuraea sp. NPDC049750. Next base: position 99,251 of record NZ_JBFANB010000031.1, on the reverse strand, counting down.
ATCCCCACGGCCAGGCTCGCCGCGACGGTCCGCCAGGAGTTGTCGGCCTGCAGGAGGACGGTCCCGGCGCCGCCGCCCAGGGGTTCGGCGAGCCGCGCGGCGCGGGCGAGCAGCTCCCGCGCCGTGTGCTCGCCCGAATCGTCGATGACGGCGACGAAGTCCGACTCCTCGGCCCGACGCCGGAACTCACTCACCAGGTGCCGCATACGGCCCCCTCCACAATCAGCTCGTGAACATCTCCAGCTCGGTCCCCATCACCGCGATCCGGCGGCCCCTCATGTCGCCGACCTGGGCGACCGCCGCCGCCCACTCGGGGCTGTCCAGAGCCTTCCGGAGATCTTCCGGGCTGTCGAAGCTCAGCACCGACATCCCGTCCCAGCCTTCGGACCGGCTTTCCAGCGCCGCCTCTATCTCGGTGTGCCGCCATGCCCGCAGACCCGGCAGCCGACGGGTGAGCTCCGCGTGCTCACCCCGCCACCAGGCGATGAACCGGTCGTGGGTCCACTCCGGCGGTCGCGCGGCCAGAAGCACGAGGTTGTACATGTCATCCCTCCGATCCGGGCGCCGCCGGCCAGTCCAGCAGCTCGAACGAGGTCGTGAAGAACGACTGGTAGCGCAGCATCCGCCCGTTGGCCGACACCACGGCGGCGGAGTGGAATGCCCCGGTGGGCCTGCCGGACTCGGTCACCACCCCGTAAACCATCTCAACATTCCCGTCGACCGCCGAACGCAGGACGTTGTGCACTCGTTCGACCGCTTCGCGGCCGGTGATGTACCGGGCGAAGTCCTCCCTGGACTGCCCGCTCACCTGCCCGCCGGGAAGGGCGAGCAGGAAACGGAAGTCCGGCTCCACGTACTCGAGCGCCTTCTCCGGGTTCTGGCCGTCCATGCGGGCCATGTACTCAAGCAGCACCATATGTACATCCTTCCTGGTGTCAGCGGTCCGGCGGGGTGAAGAAGTCGCCCTCGGAGACGAACTGGCCGCCCTTCACGACCACTTTCTGCACCGCGCGGGTGCCCAGGTGGTTGGCCGCGCTGAAGTTCATGACGGGCGCGACACCGGGGTCGATGTTGCCCGCCTTCTCGTAGGCCGCGACGAGCGACTGCGAAGTGACCGGACCCTGGATGGTCTGCGCGATCTGGACGAACACCTTGGCGGCGGTCCACCCCCACAGGGCGATGAAGTCCGCGGGCTGTTTCGGCTCGTACTTGGCCATCGCGTCGCGGAATTCCTTGACGGCCGGATCCTCGTCGCTGGGCACCTTGACCAGTTGCACCGCCTTGAAGCCCTCGGCGGCGTCCCCCGCGAGGGTGAGCGTGGAGGCCGCGGCGGTGGGCGCGTACCCGTACATAGGCACCGACAGGCCCTGCAGCTTGGCCTCCTTGAGGAAGGCCGCAGCCTCCGGCGAGGCGAGGATGACGATCACCGCGTCGGGTTTCTTGGCCTTCACCTGCGTGATCGTCGGGCTCCAGTCGGTGGACTGGAACTTCACCGACAGCAGTTCGGTGGTGCTGCCCGGGCTGACCTTCTGCAGGACGGGCCCCACCTGCTTGGCCACGTTGACGAACGCGGCGGGGTCGCTGTGCACCACCAGCACCTTCTTCGCGCCGTCCTCCCCTGCCCAGGCCGCCAGGGCCGCCGCCTGGTCCTCATAGAGGGTCTGGGTGCCGAACAGGCCGGGACGCGGCGGCGTGTACCAGGTGGCGGCCCCGCCCAGCTCGTTGAGGATCGGCACCTTCGACTGCTGCAGGACGAACGGGAAGCTCGCCTCGCCCTGCGCGGTGCCGTTGGCGGCGACGATGGCCACGACCTTGTCCTGGCCGATCAGTTCCCGGGCGATCTGGACGGTCTGCTGCGGGTCGAAGGCGTTGTCCTTGACGATCCAGTTGATCTTGCGGCCGTTGACGCCGCCCTTGTCGTTGATCATCTTGAAGTACGCGTCGGCGCCCGCGCGCTGCGGGACGCCGGAGGCCGCCACGGCACCCGTGAGGGGATACCAGGCGCCGATCTTGATCTCTTTGTCGCTCGCGGCGCTGGAGCCGCCCCCGCCGCAGGCGCCCACGGCAAGGACGAGGGCCGCGACGCAGGTGGTGAGAAGGTGTGTGGAACGGAGGCGCATGACGTTCTCCCACAACTGAGTTCAGTTCAGTTTACGAGACTGTATCGTCGCGCTCACCATGGGGCAATAGCGGAATGCCCGGAAAAGGAAACATCGGGCGCGCGGCTCGCGCCAGGCCCGGAACAGAGCGACCGGCACGACCTTCGGCGCAGGTCGTGCCGGTCATTGCGGCCAGCGCTACGGCGCGACCATCCGCACGCAGCAGTCTTCGGTCAGCTCGCTCACGGAGGACAACGTCACCAGGCCCTTGGGGCGATACCAGCGCCAGACGCTCACGATCATGCCGAGCATGTTCAGGGCCAGCGTGTGCGCGTCACGACGGGCGAAGACCCCCTCAGCCATCCCGCGCTCCAGCAGCTCGGTCCAGGCCGCCTCGATGCCGTGCACGAGTTCGCGGGCCGCGAGCCGCTCGGCCTCTTCCTTCTTGGAGTTGCGGGGCACCGCGAGAATGGCCAGGTTGTTCTGCAGGATCCGCATCTGCAGCACATTCTGCTCGGACACCGCGTACGCCGAGCGCACCGCCGCCCGCAGTGCCTCCATCGGGTCGGGCTGGTCGGCGGTCGCCTTCGTGAACATCTCCAGCGAACGCTGGAGCTCAAGCCGCATGATCGTGAGCAGGCAATGCGCCTTCGACTCGAAGTAGTGATAGAGCGCGGTCTGCCCGATCCCCACCTGATCGGCGACGACCGACCACTTGGTGGCCTCGTAGCCGGTCTTACCGAAGTTCTTGACCGCGGCCGCCAGGATCGCCCGCCGCTTGGAACGGGGGCTTTCGTCCGGCTCGACGATCTTCGCCGCCTTCATCACCGCACCCCCCACTTTTGCGCCTGGAAAACGTCGCGGCCCGGCCGGCCTCTGCCGCCGACCTGACTTGAACTCGGTTCTAGTTTCATTCCCCGTCATCTTACCCATCGAAGGTGCTCGCACGTCCCGGTTGTCGGTCAAGCGACCGGGACAGCCGCCATGCGCCTAGCGCTGACAAGGGTGGCCCGGCCGTTCGGCAGACCAGTCCATGGGCTGGGAGAGGCCGCCGCTCGTCGGGGTGACCGCACTGGCTGCCGTGCGGAAGCATCCTGCGGGCAGGAGCGGCAGGCTCACCGAGGACGACCCCCGTCGCACCTGGTAGACGCCACCGGGCACCGCGGCCTCAGGCACCGCCCTGTACGCCAGAGCTGAATTCAATTAGGGTTCGCTGGTAGTCATCCACGAGGAGGCCTCCCATGCCGTTCGTACTCATCCATGGCGCCGGCTTCGGCGCGAACTGCTGGGACGAGCTGATCCCCCATCTGACCGCCGAGGCGCTGGCCGTCGACCTTCCCGGCCGTGGCACGCGCGCCGGAGCCGACCTGCGCGCGGTCACCCTCGCCGACTGCGCCGAAGCCGTCCGCGAGGACGTCGAGGCGAAGGACCTGCGCGACGTCGTGCTGGTCGGTCACTCCTTCGCCGGGGTCACCGTGCCACGCGTGCTGGACCTCATGCCGGAGCGGATCCGGCACGTCGTTCTCGTGTCGGCCGTGGTGCCTCCCGACAGCTCACGGGTGCTCGACCAGATCGATCCGGGCGTACGGGACATGGTCGAGCAGTCCATCGCCGGTGGCGTCTACCACCAGACCCGCGAGGGGGCCGCCGCGATGCTGTGCGACGACATGGACGAGGCGACCACCACGGCGACCCTGGATCGGCTGATCGACGACTCGGCCGCGCTGCTGAGCGAGGTCGTGGACCTGAGCGGCTACCAGCGCGCGATCCCGCGCACGTACGTGCACCTCACCCGGGACCTGTGCTACGTCGAGGAGCTGCAGCAACGGTCCATCGCGCTGCTCGGCCCGGAGGTCGTCGACCTCGACACCGGGCACATGGCGATGATCAGCGCGCCGGAGAGGCTCGCCGCCATCCTCAACACCGTCCACGGCTGATCACATCCGTTCGATGATCGTGGCGTTGGCCATGCCGCCTCCCTCGCACATCGTCTGCAGGCCGTACCGTCCCCCGGTGCGCCGCAGCTGGTGCACCAGGGTGGTCATCAGCCGCGCCCCGGTGGCGCCCAGCGGGTGGCCGAGCGCGATCGCTCCCCCGAACGCGTTGGTCCGCTCGGGCGCCGCCCCGATCTCCTTGCGCCAGGCCAGCACCACCGACGCGAACGCCTCATTGATCTCGATCAGATCGATGTCGCCGATGGACAGACCAGAACGATCCAGGATCTTCTCGGTGGCCGGGATGGGCCCGGTGAGCATGTAGATCGGGTCCGAGCCGACGACGGCCATGCTGTGGACTCGGGCCAGCGGCGTGAGCCCGTGGCGGCGCACCGCCTCCTGCGAGGCGACGAGCAACGCGGCGGCGCCGTCCGAGATCTGGCTCGACACCGCGGCGGTCAGCCGACCGCCCTCGCTGAGGGTCCTGAGCCCCGCCATCTTCGCCAAGCCGGTGTCGGCCCGCGGACCCTCGTCGGCCGCCAGGCCGAACGCGGGCACGACCTCTTCGCCGAACACCCCGTCCGACCATGCCGCGACCGCGCGCCGATGGCTGTCCAGGGCGAACCGCTCCATGTCCAGCCGCGAAACGTCCCACTTTCGCGCGATCAGCTCGGCGCCGCGGAACTGCGACACCTCCTCCTCGCCGAAGCGAGCCCGCCAGCCCTCCCCGTCGTACGGCGCGCCCATGCCCTCACGCTCCCCCAGGACGGCCGGGCTTGAGATGGGCACCAGACTCATGACCTCGACGCCGCCGGCGACGACGAGGTCGGCGGTGCCGGACATGACGGCCTGGGCGGCGAAGTGGACGGCCTGCTGCGACGAGCCGCACTGCCGGTCGATGGTGGTGCCGGGCACGTGCTGGGGCAGCCCGGCGGCCAGCCATGACGTACGGGCGACGTTGCCCGTCTGCGCGCCGATCTGGCCGACGCAGCCGAAGAAGACGTCATCGACGGCCCCGGGGTCGATCCCGGTGCGGGCGATGAGCGAACGCAGCACGTGGGCGCCCAGGTCGGCGGGGTGAACCCCGCTCAGCGCCCCGTTGCGACGGCCGACAGGGGTACGGACGGCATCGACGATGAAGGCTTCAGCCACGGTGATCCACTCCGGTCAGTCGATAAGGGAGATAAGGGAGATAAGGGAAAGGTCTGGCGGCTCGGGTCACAAGCCGCGCAGCGCGGGTCACAAGCCGCGCTGCTCAGGTCACAAGCCGCGCTGCTCGGTGCCGCCCGGGAAGCGAGCGGGGCGCTTGCCCAGAAAGGCGGCCACGCCCTCCTCCCCTTCGGGGGAGGTCGCCGCCGAGGCGAGAGCGCGGGCCTCACGGTCCAGGTGCGTGTCGAGGTCGCTGGACAGCGCGTCGGACACCAGCCGCCGAGTCGCGCCGAAGGCCCTAGTCGCCCCCCGCGCGAGCGTGGCGGCCACCCGCCGCGCTTCCGCCGGCAGCCGCTCGGCGCTCACCACGGTCGTCACGAGCCCCATGTCGGCCGCTTCCCGCGCGGCGATCCGGCGGTTGGTGAGCAGCAGTTCCAGCGCCCGCTTGGGACCGACCAGCCGGGGCAGCGACCAGGTCACACCGGCGTCGGGCGAGTAGCCGATGCCGGTGTAGGCGAGCGTGAACGTCGCGTCGTCCGCCGCGATGGTGAGGTCCGCGGCGGCGGCCAGTCCGACTCCGGCGCCCGCGACCGCCCCCTGCACCTGCGCGACGAGCGGCGCGTCCATCGTGGCGAAGATCCGCAACGCTCCGTGCAGCGCGTCCGTCACCTCGATCAGGTGCTCCTCCAGCGCTCTCCCCCGCAGACCGGAGAATTCGCGCAGGTCGCCGCCGACGCAGAAGGATCGCCCCGCGCCGCGCAGCAGGACTGCCCGGACGTTCTCGCTCAGGCAGTCCTGGGCGGCGTCCCGCAGCTCGCGCGCCAGATCCAGAGAGATGGCGTTGCCCCGCTCGCCCCGGCACAGGACGATGTCCGCCACCCCGTCCAGGACCTCCACCGTGACACTCTTCTCACCAACGCTCCTCTCACCAACGCTCCTCTCGCCGACGCTCATCTCGCCGTCCAGCCGCCGTCGACGACCAGGACCTGTCCGGTGCAGTACGACGAGGCGTCCGAGGCGAGGAAGAGCAGGGCGCCGTCGAGCTCGGCGGGATCCCCGCCACGGCCCAGCATCGTGTTCTTCTCGACCCACCGACTGGACCGGGCGTCGGCGAACAGCTCCTCGGTCATCTCGGATCGGAACCAGCCCGGCGCCAGCGCGTTGACCCGCACACCGGCCTGACCCCACTGGCCGGCCAGCTCACGGGTCAGTCCCACCAGCCCCGCTTTGGAGGCCGCGTAGCTCGCGCCGCCCATCGGGGCCGCCGACACCAGGCCCAGGATGGAGGCGACGTTCACGATGCTGCGGCCGGTGCCGGACGTCGCGGCCATGAGGCGGGCCAGATGGAACGGAGCGACCAGGTTCACGGCGAGAACGTCAGCGAAGTCCTGTGAGCTCTCGTCCTCGGCGCGGGTGCCGCCCGCGACGCCGGCGTTGTTGATCAGGACGTCGAAACGGCCGGTCTCCGCCACGGCGGTCGCGACCAGCCGTTCGCGATCGTCCTCACGGCTGACGTCACAGGCCACCGGGTGGATACGGGAATCACCGGCCGCCAGCTCCGCCAGCCGGTCGGCCCGCCTGGCCGCCGCGAACACGGTCGCCCCGGAGGCGGCCAGGACCGCCGCGAAGCGGGCCCCGAGTCCGGAGGAGGCCCCGGTGACCACAGCCGTCCGCCCGCTCAGGGAGAACAGGTGCTCGATCACTCGTCGACCCCGATCGGCAGGGCCAGCGCGCCGCCGTCGATGACGAGAGTCTGGCCGGTGATCCAGGACGAGGCGTCCGAGGCCAGGAACAGCGCCGCGCTCGCCACGTCCTCGGGTGTGCCCAGCCGCCGCAGCGGCAGCTTCGCGGTGAGGATGGGCTCGCGCGCCTCCCAGACGGCCCGCGCCAGCTCGGTCTTGATCAGTCCCGGCGCGATGGCGTTGACGCGCGCCTTGGGGCCGAGCTCGTAGGCCAGCTGCCGGGTCATATGGATCATGGCGGCCTTGGTGGCGTTGTAGTAGCCGATGTGCGGGTCGACGATCAGCCCGCCCACCGACGCGATGTTGATGACGGCGCCGCCGTGCTCGGCCATCGAGGCGTTCCAGACGCAACGGGTCCAGGCGATCATCCCGTACTGGTTGACCCGCACCGTCTTCTCCGCGCGAGGCAGGTCGAGGTCGAGCAGGTCGCCGTGGTAGGGGTTGGTGGCGGCGTTGTTGACCAGGACGTCCACCCGGCCGAAGCGCTCCATCGTCTCGTCGATGCAGCGCTGTGCCTGCTCCGGCTCCCCGGCATTGGCCACGACCGTGTGCACACCCCCGCCCGCCTCGGTGCGCAGCAACTCGGCACGTGCGCCGGCCAGCCCCTCCGCCTTGCGCGCGGCGATGACCACGTGCGCTCCCGCGGCCCGGTAGGCGTGCGCGATGGCCAGCCCGATGCCGCGGGACCCACCGGTGATCACCGCTGTCCGGCCGTCGAGCACGTTCATGCCGCCCCCTTGTTTCGGTACTTGGCCAGTTCCTGGCGGGCGACGGTACGCAGGTGGACCTCGTCGGGCCCGTCGGCGATGCGCAGCGCCCTGGTGATCGCGAACAACCGGGCCAGAACGGTGTCGTCGCTGACCCCGGCCGCGCCGAACGCCTGGACGGCCCGGTCCACCACCCGGTGCGCCGTCTCCAGAGCCGCCACCTTGATAGCCGCGACCTCCATGCGGGCCGCGGAGTTGCCGACGGTGTCCATCAGCCACGCGGACTTGAGCACCAGCAGCCGCACCTGTTCGACCTCGATGCGGCTGCGCCCGATCCATTCCCGTACGACGCCCTGGTCGGCCAGCGGGCCGCCGAACGCCTCGCGGTCGAGCACGCGACGGCACATGAGCGCGAGGGCGCGTTCGGCGAACCCGACCGCGCGCATGGCGTAGTGCATCCGCCCTGGTCCGAGCCGCCCTTGGGCGAGCGCGAAGCCGTCGCCCTCGCCGCCGAGCAGGTTGGCGGCGGGTACGCGTACGTCCTCGAAGAGCACGTCGCCGTGCCCGAGCCGGTCGGTGTAGCCGAACATGGGCAGGTCCCGCAGCACCGTGATGCCGGGGGTGTCCCGGGGGACGAGCAACATGCTCTGGCGCCGGTACGGGTCGGCGTCCGGGTCGGTCACCCCCATGAGGATGATCAGCTTGCAGTCCGGGTCGAGGATGCCGGAGGTGTACCACTTGTGGCCGTTGACCAGGTAGCTGTCGCCGTCGCGGGTGATCCTGGTGCGCAGGTTCCGGGGGTCGGAGCTGGCCACGTCGGGCTCGGTCATGGCGAAGCACGAGCGTATCTCGGCCGCCAGCAGCGGGCGCAGCCACCGCTCCTGCTGCTCGGGGGTGCCGAACAGGGCCAGCAGCTCCATGTTCCCGGTGTCCGGGGCGGAGCAGTTGAACACCTCCGGCCCGAAGACGCACCCGCCGGCCAGTTCGGCGAGCGGCGCGTACTCCAGGTTCGTCAGGTTGGCGCCCCAGTCGCCGTGGGACATGAACAGGTTCCACAGGCCCTCGGCGCGCGCCTTCTCCTTGAGTTCGAGCATCACGGGGGGCAGGGCGTGCGGGTCGCCGGCGGTGGCGAGTTGCCGGTCGTAGACGGGTTCGGCGGGGTAGACGTGCTGCTCCATGAAGGACCGCATCCGGGTCTGGAGCTCGCGTGCGCGGGGCGAGTCGGCGAAATCCACTTATGTCCCTAGAAAGTCGTGCGCTGTGCGGATCATGGCGGCGATGGTCGGCGGCAGGCGTTCCTGGTCGGGGTCGTGGATCCGGCCCTCGCGGTGCCGCCGCAGGTTGTGGCCCATGATCGCGGCCATCTTCATCCGGCCGAGCGCGCGGAACCAGTCGAAGCGGGGCAGCGGCGCGGCGCCCGCGAGGTAGGCGTCCAGCAGCTCCCCCTCGGTGGGCAACCCGGGCAGTTCCCTGCCCAGCGCGGGGAAGTTGCGGTGGTCGGCGAACAGCAGGAACCAGGCCAGGTCCGTACGCGGGTCGCCGACGCTCCAGATCTCCCAGTCGACCACGGCCGCCGCCTCCCGCGCCCGGTACAGGACGTTGCCGAGCCGGAAGTCGCCGTGCACCAGGACCGGCGGCAGATCGGCGGGCACGTCCTGGGCGAGCCGGTGGAGCAGGTCGTCGGATCCGGGGCGCAGCTCGGCGGGAACGGCGCGCATCGTGCGGCCCCACTGGCCGAGCTCGGCGACCGCGTCGCGAGGCGGTGGCGCGTCCAGCGTCAGCGAGGCGACGTCGAGATCGTGCAGCCGCCGCAGGACACGGGCGGCTTCCAGCATGCGGGCGCGGGCCAGCTCCGGAGTGAGATCGTGCTCGTCGAGCACCGGTTCCGCGGCCTCACCGGCGACGAACTCCATCGCGAACCAGGCCGGTTGCCGCTCGTCGACTGCCACCACCTCCGGGACGGGCACCGCCGTGCCGGCCAGCGCCTGGAGCACCCGGGCCTGGCGGAGCATGTCGTTGCGGCCCACCGGCCGTTCGGCGGGCGGCACCGCCTTGACGACGTGCTTGCGCTCCCCCACCGTGACCACGTACGTGAGTCCGGAGTGGCCGCCGGCGAGCGTCTCCAGCGGGCCCACCCGCTGCCCGGGGAACGCGCCGGCGACCCGGTCGGCCAGGTCTGGCGAAGCGAGGTCGGCGGTCATCCCACGGGCTCCTTGGGCAGGCCGAGCACCCGCTCGGACAGGATGGTGCGCTGGATCTCGTCGGTTCCGCCGGCGATGCTGTAGCCGGGCGCGCCCAGCAGGTGTTCGGTCCAGGCGAAGGTGCCCCACTCTCCGGTGTCGGCGACCAGGCGCGGCCCGAGGAGCTGCAGGACCAGGTCGCTGGTGCGGCGCATGGTCTCGGTGGCGTAGAGCTTGCCCACCGACGCCTCGGCTCCCGGTTCGCGGCCGGAGACCAGCGCCGCGGTCACGCGCAGGCCGATGAGGCGCTGGACGAGCGTGCGTACGTACAGGTCGGCCGCGAGGTTCCGCTCGTGGCCGGTGAGTGGCCGCGGCAGGTGCCGGGCCAGCTCGACGGCGCGGTCGGCGTTGTCCAGGCCGAGGGCGCCGGAGTCGAGCCGTTCGGCGGCCAGCACTGTCAGGGTGACCCGCCATCCCTCGCCGACGGGGCCCAGCCGATCGGTGTCGGGGATGACGACGCCGTCGAGGTAGACCTCGTTGAAGCTGATCCCGCCGGTCATCTGCCGGATGGGGCGAATGGTGACGCCCGGGGCGTCCATCGGAACCATGAACACCGTGATGCCCGCGTGTTTGCGCACGTCCGGGTCGGTACGGCAGACGGCCACGCCCCAGGACGCGACCGTCGCCCCCGAGGTCCACACCTTGTGCCCGTCGAGCACCCAGTTGTCGCCGTCGCGAACCGCCCGCGTACGGACGGCGGCCAGATCGGACCCGGCCTCGGTCTCGGAGAACAGCTGGCAGGCCAGCTCGTCAGCGCGCAGCATCGGCCTGATCCAGCGTTCCCGCTGCTCCGGCGTGCCCCAGATCCGGACGGCCGGGGCCACCAGCTGCTGGGTGACCGGGAAGATCTCGGTGCGGCGCGGGACGTCGAAGGCGGCCTCCTCCTGCCGGTAGAGCTGCTCGTAGAACACGGGCAGTCCGCGTCCGCCGAACTCCGCCGGCCAGCTCAGCGCGCCCCAGCCCGCCTCGAACCGGGTCACCTCCCAGGCCCGGATCCGTTCGGTGTGCTCGCGCTCCTCCTGTTCGGACCAGTTCTCGAAGACCGCGACCGAGTCGTCACCGGTGCCCCAGGCACCGTTCGCCTGCCGCGGCCGGGCGACCGACGCGAGCCAGTCGCGTGCCTCTGCCCTGAACTTCTCAGGTGCCGGACTATCGCTCATCAGTTCCTCTATCGGGGTCCTCTATCGGGACAGCACCGTGCAGGCGCTTACGCCCGGGGCGCCGTACACGTGGGTGAATCCGACTCTCGGCCGGCCGGGCACCTGCCGCTCTCCGGCCTGTCCGCGCAGTTGCCGGACCACCTCGCAGACCTGGCGCAGACCCGACGCGCCGATGGGCTCACCGTTGGCGATGCAGCCGCCGTCGGTGTTGACCGGCAACGAGCCGCCGATCTCGGTGGCGCGCGAGGCGATCAGCTTCTCCTGCTCACCGTCCTCGCAGAACCCGCACTCGGCCATGTGCATCACCTCGGCACCGCTCTCGGTGTCCTGCAGCTGGCACACATCGACGTCGCCGGGAGCGACCCCGGCCGCTTCGAACGCCGCCGCCGCGGCGTCCCTGGTCACGCTGCTCAGCTCGCCGCCGGCGAGCCACGGGCTGAAGACCTCGAACGAGCCGAAGCGACGAGACCGCACGACCGCCGATCGCAGGGTGACCGGGACGCTCGTCAGTTTCCCGGCCACCGAGGCGCTGCACAACACCAACGCGGCCGCGCCTTCTCCCGGGGAGCAGAACATGTAGCGGGTCAGCGGGTCACTGACCATGCCAGAGGCGAGGATCTCGTCGGCGGTCATCGGCGTGCGCCGCCAGGCGTTGGGGTTGCGGGCGCCGTTGCGGTAGGCCTTCTCCGCGACCAGCGCGAGCGTACGGGAGCTGATCCCGTGCTCGTGCATGTAGCGGCGGATCTTCATGCCGAAGAACTGGGTGGTGACCATCAGCCCGTCGCGCCCGTAGGCCTCGTCCAGCCCCCAGTCGGCCGGCATCGGGTCGAAGGCGCCCCGTGGGTGCTTGTCGAACCCGACGGCCAGCACCACGTCGGCCATACCGCCGCGGATGGCGTTCACCGCCGACACCAGGGCGCTGCCGCCCGTCGCGCAGCCGTTCTTGACGTTGACGAACGGCAAGCCGGTCAGACCTAGCTGGGCCACCAAGGTGTCGGCCAGCCCGGCGGCGTCGCTGCCGCCGAACGCCGCTCCCACCCGTGACCAGGCGATCCCGGCGTCGGCGAGCGCGGCGTTCACCGCGTGCACGGCATGCTCGCGGCCGGTCGTGTGCTCGGTGCGCCCGAAGGGCGACATGCCGGCACCGGCGATCAGGACGTCCGTCATCGGGCGCCTTCGATCGGGACAGCGCCCGGCGCTCCAGCGGCGGGCTCGATCCGGACGGCGCGCGGCACTCCGGTGGCGGGCTCGATCCGCAGCGGCATGCCGATCCGGATCGAGTCGAGGTCGCCGACGTCGAGCACCGCCGCGACGCGGACACCCTCCGGCAGCTCCACATACCCCACGGCGAAAGGCCGGAAGCCCTGTGGCGGCGGCGCGTACGGGGGAGATTTCGGGGCGAACCGCTGAACCGTCCACGTCCATAGCTCCCCCACCGAGGACAGCGTCACCTCGGACGTCGCCCGCCCGCACCGCGGACAGGCGCCGTCGGCCGGGTAGACCGTCACCGCGCACTCACCGCACCGCGAGCCCCGCAGACCGGCCTGCGCCATCGTCGACACCGGTCAGCGACCCTTCCACTTCGGCTCGCGCTTCTCCAGGAACGCGGCCACGCCCTCGGCGGCGTCCTCGGAGTTGAGCGTCACGCCGACGGCCAGGTGCTCCATCACCATCAGCGACTGGATGTCGGCCTCCAGGCTGCGGTCGATGGTCATCTTGGTGATCCGCATCTGGAAGGGGCTCTTGTCGGTCAGGTGGCTGATGAACTCATCGACCGTGGCATCGAGCTCCTCCGCTGGCGCCGACTTGTTGATCAGGTCGAAGTCGGCCGCCTCGACACCGGTCAACAGCTTGCCGGTGAGCATCAGCTCCTTGGTCTTGCGGATGCCGATCATGCGAGGCACCCGGTAGATCGGCCCCGCGCCGCCGAACAGGCCTCGGCGGATGTGGAAGTCCCCGATCTTGGCATCGTCCGCGGCGATGGCGAAGTCACAGGAGATCATCAGCTCGAACCCGCCGGCCGTGACATGACCCTCCAGCACCGCCACCGAGGGGGTGCTCATCGAGTACAGCCGGTCGCAGACCTTCGCCGAGATGACCGCCACGTCCATGGCCGTGCTGCTGCCGATGTAGTCGGCCTGCAACTCGTCGAGATCGAAGCCCGAGCAGAACGTGCCGCCCCGGCCGCGCAGCACCAGGACGCGCAGTTCGGGGTCGGCGTCGACCTCGGTGATGATCTCGTCGAGCCGCTTGAGTATCGGCAGGGTTACACAGTTCTTCTTCCACGGGCGATTGAGCCAGACTCTCGCGACGTTGCCATCGCGCTCGAACTGGATCTCTTCCTCTACCGTCAACGTTCCTCCTTGAACTGAATTCAGTACAGTTCTATGGGCCGACTGCTGCCCTGTCAATAGCGGGCATTGTGCGAAATATCGCCTGTCAGAGCCCGTTCAGGCCGAGCAGACCGCCCAGTCGCGCCCGGTGGTCACCGGCCGTGCCGAACAACACTTCCGCCGCTCGGGCGCGGCGTAGATATAGGTGGGCGGGGTGCTCCCAGGTGAACCCGATCCCGCCGTGCAGTTGCACGTATTCGGCCGTCGCCCGGCTGTACACGCCGGAGCAGACCACCTTCGCCGTACTGGCCGCCACCGGCAGATCCGGCGACGAGGCGGTGACGCACGCCACCGCGTAGACCGCGGCCGACCGTGCCGCCTCGATCTCGACCAGCAGGTCGGCCAGCCGATGCTTGATCGCCTGGAACGAGCCGATCTGCCGGCCGAACTGACGGCGCTGCAGCACGTACGACACGCTCGCGTCGAGCGCGTGCGCGCTCCCGCCGACCTGCTCGGCGGCCAGCGCGGCCCGTCCGATGTCGAGCACCCGCCCGGTGGTCGCGGCGGTGTTCCCCGGCTGCCCGATCGGTATGAGCGGAGTGTCCGCGAAGGTGATCAGGGCCTGGGGCCGGGCACCGTCCAGAACCGTCCGGGCCGTCCGGGTGACGCCTTCCCCACCAGGCTCGCACGCGAAGAGACCGGCTCCATCAGCGGTCCGCGCCGCGACGATGATCAGGTCGGCCCCGCAGCCGTCGAGCACGAAGTCGGCCGTCCCGCTGCCGGTCCACCCGCCCTTCCCCGGCGCGGCTCGTATCCCGCCGCCGTCGTCGTCGAAGCCCGCGACCGTCGCGGTGAGGGTGCCCGCGGCGATGCCGGGAAGGTAGCGGGCGCAGGCTTCGCGATCTCCGCTGAGCAACAGGGCGTAGGTAGCGAGCACGGTGGTGGAGAGCAAGGGGGCGCTCAGCAGCGCCCGCCCCGCCTCCTCGAAGACCACCGCGAGCTCCGCGAACGAGAAGCCCGACCCGCCGTACTCCTCCGGTATCGCCAGGCCCTGGACGCCGAGCTCCGTGGCCATCCGCGCCCACAGTGCCGCGTCGTGTGCGCGGCCGGTCGCCAGGTGCTCGCGTACGCCTTCCGACGCGGCGGCCTCGGTGAAGAAGTCGCGCAGGACCTCCCGTAGCTGCTTGCGTTCATCGGTGTCGCCGAGCAGCGCCGGATCGACGTCGAGCATCAGGCCTCCAGTTCGTTCACATCGCTTAGCTTGAGCTCACTTAGCTTGAGCTCACTTAGCTTGAGCAAGGTCGCGGCCTCCCCACCGAAGTAGGCCAGCTCCGCGGTCTCGGCGAACGAGGGGTCCGACGCGTCTCCGCGCGCGGCCACCCGGCCCTCGTGCAGCACCACCACCTCATGACAGGAGGTGAGCGCCCTGCTGAGCAGTTGCTCCAGGAGCACGATCGTCATCCCCTCGCGGGCAAGCTGGTTGATCCGGGCGTAGACCTCGTCGACCAGGGCCGGCGCCAGCCCCAGCGCGGGCTCGTCGAGGATCAGCACGTCCGGCCGGGCCATGAGGGCCCGTGCGATGGCCAGGATCTGCTGCTCTCCTCCGCTCAGCCCGGCCGCGGCCACCGACAGGCGGCCGCGCAGCCGCTCCGGCAGCCACGTGGCGGTCTCGTCGAGGCGGGTGCGCAGGGCCGATCCATGGACGCCTGCGGCGTAACCGGCCACTTCGAGGTTCTCCCGCAACGACAAGGTCTTGAAGAGGGCACGACCTTCGGGGACCAGGCTGCCGCGAACCGGGCGCGCACCAGGCTCGCCGATCCGCACCTGCCCCGACGACGGGCGCAGCGAGCCGTGAATGATCTTGCCGAGGGTGCTCTTGCCCGCGCCGTTCGCCCCGACGATGCCGATGACCGCGCCCTTGCCGATGTCGAGGTGGACGTCGTGCAGGGCGGAGACACCACCGTAGTGGTGGCTGACGTCGCGCAGGGCGATGGCGACGCTCTCGTCGGCGCGGGCCGGCAACTCGGCGCGCGTGGCGGTCAGGCCGAGGTACGACGAGCGCACTTTCGGGTCCGCCAGAATGGCGCCCGGCTCGCCGGAACCGATCGGCTTGCCGAAGTCGAAGGCGACCACCCGGTCGGCGACGGCGAAGAGGTCGTCCAGAACGTGATCGATGATCACGACGGCGGCGCCCCGCGCCCGCAGGCGGACGATCTGCTGGGCGGCCAGTTGCCGCTCTGTGGCGTCCAGGCCGCCGAACGGTTCGTCCAGGATCAGCAGCTTCGGCTCCTCGGCGATCGCCCGGGCCAGGTCCAGGCGCTTCTGCAGCCCGAACGGCAGTTCGGCCGGGTAACGGTCGGCCACGTCGGCCAGTCCGGTGCGGGCGAGCAGCTCATCGGCCCGGGCGCGGTCCGCCGTGCCGACCCAGCGCTTGGTGCACAGCACGTTCTCCGCGACCGTGAGCTCCGAGAAGGTCTCCGCGTGCTGGAAGGTGCGGGCGATTCCCAGCCTGCGCCGTGCGGTGGCCCTCGTCCCCATCAGGTTCGCACCCGCGTAGTCGACCGCGCCGCTGATCCGCGCGCCGCCGATGAGCCCAGAGACGGCGTTGAGCAGCGTGGTCTTGCCGGCGCCGTTCGGGCCGATGATGGCGAGCACCTCGCCGGGCCGTACGTCGAGCGACGCGCTCTCAAGGGCGTTGAGACCGCCGAATCGCACGGACAGGCCATCGACGACCAGCAACGGCGCCACGTCGTCCGCGGCCGGCCGGTCCCTGGCCGGGGTGGCGGGAGCGCCGTCCCCGCTGTCGGCGGCCGTCGCGCTGACGTGGTGCTCGCCGTCGGGAAGGCCGGGGCCTCGCCTGCCCAGCGCCCTTCGTACCAGCGAGCCCAGGAACGGGACCACTCCACCGGGGAGGAAGATCAGCGCGGCGATCAGCAGCACGCCCTGCACCACCGGCTGCGGCACCGACACGGCGTCGGCCACCGTCGGAACCCATACCAGGTAGACCCCGCCCACCACAGCGCCGAACACCGAGCCGACGCCGCCGAGCACGCAGGCCGCGATGATGGTGACACCGAAGTTCAGCGAGAACGTATCAGGGCTGACGAAGCCGGTGATCAGGCCCAGCAGCACGCCGGCCAGGCCGGTGAACGCCGCGCTGACCGCGAACGACAGAGCGGTCTGCGCCTCCGGCACGATGCCCACGGAACGGGCGACCAGCGGGTGTGCCTTCGCGGCGACCAGTCGCATGCGCAGCGCGGTCGACCTGGCGAGGACCGCGACCGCGAACACCACGCCCGCCACGAGGACCGCGAGATGCTGGGCCTCGCTGCCGCCACTCGGGACCGCGCCGAACACACCGTCAAGCGGGGCCACCGCCACGCCCTGGTCGCCGCCGGTCACGCTGGTCCACCGGTTGATCACCTCAAGGGACACCAGGCTGAACGCCAACGTCAGCAGGGCGATGTAGAGCACCGAGAACCTGGCGCCGGCGTACCCGAGGAAGGCGCCCATCAGCGCGCACGACCCGATCGCCCCCACGATCACCCACTCCAGCGGCCACTGATGCGCACCGCCGTACGCCGCGAAGTAGGCGCCCACCGCGACGAACGCGGGATGACCCACGGACCACACCCCCGACCAGCCGGCCAGCAGGCCGACCGAGAGGACGACGATCGCGTAGACCGCGGCGAGCCCGACCGAATAGGCCTGATAGGCCGGTATCGCCCCGGACTGCATCAGCGCG
This sequence comes from Nonomuraea sp. NPDC049750, assembly GCF_040659625.1. NCBI lineage: Bacteria > Bacillati > Actinomycetota > Actinomycetes > Streptosporangiales > Streptosporangiaceae > Nonomuraea > Nonomuraea sp. NPDC049750. The sequence continues at coordinate 82,142 of NZ_JBFANB010000031.1, read as the reverse complement.
ACGAGGGCCAGCCCGGCGACCGGCCCGAGCGCGGCCCGCAAGAGATTCGAGCGGGTGAATACCATGTGCTGCTCCTCAGACCCGCTGGAAGGTGCGTGTGCCGAACAGGCCCTGCGGGCGGATCAGCAACACGAGGACGGTGAAGGAGAACACGAAGGTGTCGCGGAAGCTGGCCGAGACGTAGCTGGCCGCGAGGTTCTCCAGTACCCCGACGGTCAGACCTCCGATGACGGCTCCGTACATGCTCGTGAGCCCGCCGAGGAAGATCCCGGCGAACGCGCGGAACAGTGGCGCGGCCAGCACCGTGGGCACCAGCCCCGACCTGGGCGCGTAGAGGCAGGCGGCGAGGGCGGCCAGAGCGAGGCCGAGTGCCCAGGCGATCCGCGCGACGCGTTGCGCGCTGATGCCGATGAGCTGGGCGGTGTCGGCGGACTCGGCGACGGCCCGCATCGCCGACCCCAGTGTGGTGCGCCCGAACAGGAAGGCGACGGCCGCCATCGCCACCGCCGCGATGCCGATGGTCACCAGGCTCTGCGCCGGCAGCGCCGCGTCACCCCATCGAACGGTGCCGTCCACCAGGCTGGGAAAGGTCTTCGGCTGGGTGCCCCAGATCGAGTCCACCACGCTCTCGACGATGAGCGAGACACCCATCGTCACCACGAGCGCGGAGAACAACTGCCCCTGACCCAGCGGCCGGATCACCACCTCTCGGACGACCACCCCGGCCAGCGCGGTCACGGCGATCGCGGCGAGCACGCACAGGAGCATCGCGACGCCGCTGTCACGGAAGGTGATCGCCGCGTAGAGTCCCAGCGTGGCCAGGGCGGCGAGGGCGAAGTTCACCACGTCCGTCGCCCGGTAGATGATCACCAGGCCGAGGCCCATCAACCCGTAGATCGCGCCGCTGGCGACGCCGCTTACCAGGACGAGCAGGAATTGATCCATTCCGACCGTCACTCTCTCGCAGGGCGGCTCACGCGCTCCGCGCCCTGTAACCCAAAATGAACTCAGTTCGAGAACTTTAGACGACGAGCCGCCGTCCAGCAAGCCTCTCGGCAGGCTTCGATACTGAACCAACTTCAGTTTGCTACTGTGTCGCCATGCCGGTGCCGACCATGACAAAAGCCGAGGTCCGCCTCCCTGCGCATCGGACGACGCGGTGAGAGCGCTCCGGCTGCCGGGCTGGGGCCGGCCGCCCGTCCTCACCGACGTCGACCAGCCGGCCCCGCGAGACTTCGAGGTCCTCCTGCGCGTGGAAGCCGCCGGACTCTGCCACTCCGACCTGCACGTTCTCGACGCGGGTCCGGGTGACATGCCCTTCCCTGCGCCGTTCACCCTCGGCCACGAGGTCGCCGGCCGGGTGGCGGCGGTGGGCTCGGCCGTCACCGGGATCACCGTCGGCGATCGGTACGTGGTGTACGGCCCCTGGGGCTGCGGCGACTGCCGGCGCTGCGTGGCGGGCCGGGAGAACTACTGCGACCGCCGAGCGGAACTGCCGTGGGCCGGGATGGGGCTGGGCCGCGACGGCGGGATGGCCGACTACGTCCTCGTGCCGGCGGCCCGCCACCTCCAGCCGATCGGCGAATTGGATCCTGTGCAGGCCGCCCCGCTGTCCGACGCCGGCCTGACGCCCTACCACGCCATCCAGCAGTGCCGGGCGTCCTTGGACGACGAATCCACGGTCGCCGTCATCGGGGTCGGCGGCCTCGGGCACCTGGCCATTCAGCTCCTGCGCGCGTTGACGCCGAGCCGGGTGTTCGCCGTCGACGTGCGCGAGGAGGCCCTGGCCGTCGCCGACAGGTGCGGCGCCCACCTGAGCACCCGCCTTTCGCCGGATACCGGCCGCGTCCTGCGCGCGGCGAGCGGCGGCAGCGGCGTTGACGTCGTGCTCGACTTCGCGGGCAGCCAATCAACGGTCGATCTGGCCGCCGCCAGCCTGCGCGCCGGCGGTGACCTCGTCATCGTCGGCAATGGAGGCGGGCACCTGACCGTCCGCAAACCGGGCCCGCTGCCCCCGGGCGGCCGGATCTCACTGCCGTTCTGGGGCACTCTGCCCGAACTCGCGGAGGTGATCGCCCTCGGCCGCTCCGGGGCGCTGCACGTCGAGGTCGAGCGGTTTCCGCTGTCCGCCGCCCATGAGGCGCTGACCCGGCTGCGCGCCGGAGAGCTCAGGGGACGCGCAGTCCTGACGCCCGACTGACGCGTCAACCTACTGGGCCATCGCGGAGTACGCCACGCACGACGTCGAGCCGTACACCCGGGTCGAACTCCGGCAGCCACCAGGTCGCCCCGGCCTTCGCGTACGGCTCCGGATCGACGCCGAGCGGCAGACTGACGGAGATGTCGTACGAGTCCATCTCACCATGGCGCAGTTCGGTGAGGGTGGCGACGACCTCGGCGAGCTGGTCGGGGTGCTCGAGATTGACCGGGAAGAAGCCATCTAGCCGGGCGGCGCGGCGGATCGGCTTGGCGTTGCCCGGGAATCCGGCGGCCCACACCGGCACGCCGGGCCGCTGAACCGGTCGCGGCAGGAACGCGATGTCGTCGACAATGTAGTGCTCGCCGCGATGGCGCACCGGCTCGCCGGACCAGGCGGCGGCCAGGATGGCCAAGGACTCGTCGAGCATCTGTCCGCGCCGCCGATCGTCGAGTTGCTCGCCGGTCTTGGACAGCTCGCCGGCGAAACGGTCGCTGCCAAGGCCGACGCCGAGGGTCAGGCGGCCGTCGCTGAGCCGATCCAGCGTCGCGGTCTCCCGGGCGACCTTGGCCGGCCGTCGACGGGGAAGCGCCGACACCATCGGGCCGAGGCGCAGCCGCTCGGTCGCCGTCGCGATCGCCGCCAGCGCGATCCACGGATCGGCGACCTGCCGGACCGGCGCTCGCCAGCACAGCTGGTCCCATACGAAGCAGCCGTCCCAGCCGGCTTCCTCCGCGTCGGCGGCAAGGCGCGCGACCTCTCGCGGGTCGGCGAGGTCGTCGAAGAGCGGCAGCCAGAGCGCCGATCGCAGCCGGTTCATGAGCGGCCTTCCTCCGTGTGCCGTACCAGGGCTTCCGTGCGCCGCACCGGGGGTTCCGTGCGCCGTACCGGCGGTTCCGTGCGCCGTACCGGCGGTTCCGTGTGTCGGATCAGGGCCGACACGAGGTCATCCCATACCGGGCGCGGCAGGTCGTGTCCGGCCCCTTCCAGGACCAGCAGTTCGGCGCCGGGGATGGCGTCGCGGAGCGCCTTGCCGTGCGGCAGCGGCAGGAGTGGGTCGTGGTCGCCGTGGGCCACGAGTGTCGGCGCCGCGATGTCGCCGAAGCCGCCCTGGGCCGGCTCGTCGAACTCGATGGCGTAGTGATTGGCCAGAGTCGAGGCGTAGTTCCTGGCACGCGCCACGTCACGTTCGGCCAACGCGCGGATCGCGGCCTCGTCGAAGTACGGCGAGCCACCGGCGCAGGCCCTCGCGCCGGCGACCACATACTCGACGAGCGCGGCCGCGTCGAAGGAATCCGGCTCGGCCGGCATGGCCAGATCGCTCGACGGCGGCGGCAGGTCGTCGGCCCCGGTCGAGGTCGAGACGAACGTCAGCGACGCGACCCGATCGGGATGGTCCACACCGAGAATGAGTCCAATCCCGCCGGACATCGACTGACAGAGCACGTGGGCGCGTTCGATGCCCAGGGCGTCCTGAATGCCGAGCACGTCCAGGGCCAGGTCGGCGAGGGAATAGGTGGGCTGTCCCGGCGGGTAGCAGGTCGACCGGCCGGTGTCTCGATGGTCGTACCGGACCACGAACCGGCCACGAGCGGCGATGCGTTCGCACAGTTCGGCGTCCCACCACAGCATCGAGGCCCCCGCCCCGGCCACCAACATGATCGCCGAGGTCGCGCGGTCTCCGAAGGTCTCCACACACAGCTCGACGTCGTTGATCGACAGGAGCTGCTCGCCATGGGATTGATGAGCGTTCATGCCTGGAAGGCTAAGTAACGCGACTCCATCGTGAAAAGCGATGATTATCGATCAACATGATCGCCTATGGCGATGTTCATAGAATCCGGGCGGCCAGCTCTTTGGCGCCTTCGACGGCGATGGCGATGGCTCGGACTGCGAGCGGCGACTGGGTGCGTCCGGCCGGCCAGTACAGGTACCACGTGGTGGCGGGCGATGGTCGCAGTTGGTGGATGCTGAGCCGGTCGTCGGACCAGGCATCGGATCCGTGAAGGGCGAGCCACGGCAGCACCGCCGACCCGATGCCGGCCCGCACCATGGACACGATGGTTTCGTGGCCGGCGGTTCGGAACACGATCCGTGGCCGCGCGCCGGCGCCGGCCAGCTCCCGCTCCAGCCATGTTTGGTGATAGGTGGGAGGCCAGGCGACCATCGGAGCATCGTCGAGCAGCTCCACCCGCACTGGACCATCGGGGAACGCGTCGGCACCGGCCACCAGGAGATACGGCTCATCGAGCAGCTCGACGTGCTCGACGTCGCCTTCGATCCGGCCGTAGTGGAACAACAGGTCAAGATCTCCGATCTGTGGATCCTCCGGTTCCACCTCGGAAAGCCTGATGTCGCAGCCGGGGTGTTCGCTCAGCAGCCGGCGCACGACGGCCGGCAGGATCAGGTTGGTCGCGCCCTGAAAGGTGCCGATGTCGATCCGGCCGCTACCCGCCCTGTAGCGATCGACGGCGTCGGCCAGCGCCTCCGCTCGGGTGAGCAGATCGCGTCCGTGGGCCAGGACCACCTCGCCAAGGCGAGTGATTCGTACCGGCCTCGGACCTCCGGGCCGATCGAAGACGGCGCCACCGACGGCCTTCTCCAGCGCGGCGATCTGCTGGCTCACCGACGATTGGGTGTAGCCAAGCCGAACCGCCGCCCGCCCGAATGTTCCTTCTTCGGCTATGGCGGCCATGGTCCTCAGGTGGCGTAGCTCGACGTCAGCCATGACGTCGAGCATAGCGAACAGCGATCGAATTGAGAGGAAATAATCGCTTCCCCTAATGCTTCGACGTTTCTGGGCGCGCGGCCTGTTGTCACGGGTCGGGGTCGGTGACCAGCTCGAAGGTAAGACCGGATTTCTTCGCCATATTGAAGATGTTCGTCAGCGACGACCAGTACGACGTTTTACCGGTCCAGCAGCCCAGCCCCGAAGACCCGTGCAGGATCCCGTAGGCCTTGTTGTCGACCTCGCTGTAGAGCGGGCTGCCGCTGTCCCCGGACTGGGTGCAGATGTTCGACTGGAAGCCGCCATCCTTTTTCGTGATGTCACCGCACCTGGTGTTGTCCGACCGCGCGCCGGTCGAACACACCACCCAGCCGACACGGACGTCGTCATACGCCCACATTCCGAATATCGGGAATGCCTTGGTGCTGTAGTGGATCACCGTGTTATACGGCCATATCGCCCAGACTTTAACGTATTCAGTGAAGCCCCTGGTGACGAACGGCATGAGGGCTCCATCCGCCGGATATTCCGAGTTCCTGGTCAAGGGTTCGCGGCGGCCGACGAACACGTCAGTGTGCTTCGTGTAATAGCTCTCACCGATGAGACAATGTCCCGCCGTAAGCGTGTACTTCCACCCGTTCGACCCCTTCACATTGAAGCCGCTGGTGCAGAAGTCGCCCTTGAGCTTGTTGTAGTTCACGTCGTAGAGGTCCAGCCGCAAGCCGCCGCGCATCGGAGGGAAACACGCCTGGATCTCGCACGGCCCCCGCTGGGGCGTGATGGTCGGCGGATCGATCACGGTAACGTCCAGGTCGCCGGCTGTGGCGAGCCGGCCGGCCGAACCGCGTACCGCGGCCGCGGCCTGGTTGTGCAGTTCGACGCGGTTCTTCTGCTCGTTGATCACCGGCGCCTGCTCGGGCGTGAGCCCGAGACGGGCACCGACGTCGGCGGCCTTCGCCTTCAGCTCCTTGAGGGAGTGCCGCGCGGCCACGACGCGGACGTGGTTCCGGTCCGGGACCGCGCTCAGCGCGGGGACCAGCGCCTCGGCGGCGGTACTCGCGATGACCAGCACGCCACCGTTCTCCTGGTCGATCCAGGACCCCGCATAGGTGTCGGCATGGTCGCGGGCGAGCACGGTGTGCAGAGCCCCCGAGGTTCGCTGCAACTCCAGCCGGCGCATCGCCTCGTCGACGCTGATGCCGTATTTCCTCGTCAGGTAGTCGACAGAACCGGGAACGTCCGCCACCCGTAACTTCGCGGGCGCGGACAGCCGGATAGCGGGAGCGGCCAGCGCCGTATCAGGAACGGCGACCAGGCCGGCGACGACGACCAGGCTGAATGCGGTGGCCAGTCTCCAGCTCGCTCTTCTTCGCACGCGGGCCGTACCTTTCTCTGCTCTGGGCGGTCAGATCTTTCGCGTTGACTTTGACAGGCGGCTGTGGATTAGAAGTGGATGGATTCTTCACGGGTGCTGTATCGGCGTACGAAGAGGGGTATGAATGACGGCTGTCCGCTTCATGCGCCCCGTCACCGCGCCCAACGGCAGCGCTCGCCGGGCGCGAGGTAGTGGCTTCCGTACCGGCCGCATGCTTGTGCGTTCGCGAATCGGGGTCTGGCTGTCAGGAGTTGGCGCGATCTTGTTGCAGGAGCCACAGGTCGCGAAAGAGCCCGGGCCGGGATGTCAGGTCGGGGAATGTGCCTTCGGCGGTCACGCGCCCACTTTCGAGGATCACGATTCGATCGGCGACGATCGTGTTGGCCAGGTTGTGGGTGACCAGCACGATGGCTCGGTCTCGGGCGAGCCGGCGCAGCCCGGTGAAGATCCGGTGTTCGGCGCGTGGGTCCAGGTCGGAGGTGGGTTCGTCCATCACCAGCAGGCCGGCGTCGCGGTGGATGGCCCGGGCTCCGGCGATGCGCTGCCATTGTCCTGAGGACAGGGCCTGGCCGCCCCACCATTCGCGGGCAAGCAGGGTGTCCAGGCCGCTGCGCAGCACACTGATCACCGCGTCGGCGCCGCTGGCGGTGGCCGCGCGCCGGACGGCGTCGTCCGCCTCGCGTTGGGGCTGACCGAGGTGGATGTTCTCACGGGCGGTCAGGGGCCAGCGGGCGAACTCCTGCGGTACGACCGCGCACTGCTTCCACAGGGCGTGCGGGTCCAGATCGCGGGTGCTGACGCCGTCCCAGGTGACCACACCTTGGGTGGGCAGGTTGAGCCCGGACAGCAGTTTCATGAGCGTGGTCTTGCCGGAGCCGTTCTCGCCCACCACGGCGACGATCTCCCCTTGACGGACCTCGAAGTCCACCTCGTGCAGGGTGTCGTGGTCGGCTTCGGGGTAGCGGTAGGTGACCTGATGCAGGGCGACATGCAGGGGACGGGCCGGCACGATGGCCCCCCGGTCCAGGCGTTGCCCGGCCGCCTCCTCGATGAAGGATTCCCAGTCGTCCATGTACCGGCCGGTGCGCATGAGATCGGATCCGTATCCGACGATGCCGTGCAGTCCGCCGGCGGCCGACCGCAGGGCGAAGACCAGCGTGCCGGCCGCGGCCGCGCTGATGTGTCCGGTGCCGAGCAGCACCATCACGCCGGCCCACATCAGCGCTGAGGCCAGGCCACTGACGGTGGACCCCAGGAAGCTGATCCTTGCGCGCTGCCAGGCGGCCTGGTCGTTGGTGCGATCCACCCGCGCGCCGCTGACCCGGTACTTCTCCAGCAAGTAAGGCGCCAACGTGTCGGTACGGATCTGGTCGGCCTGGTCCTTGTGGGTCAGGTGCCAGCGCAGCATGTTCAGCATGCGCCGATCGTGGAAGGTTCGCAGCGTCGCCAGGTAGGTGACCCTCTCGCCGGCGACCGATGCCAGGGCCTGCGGTATGGCGGTCAGTGCGAGCAGGGGCAGCAGGAGCGGCGCCAGCGCGGTGATGACCACGGCCGCGGCGATCAGCGTGGCGAGGGAGGAGACCAGGTTCTGCGACTGGCCGATCATCTCCCGGCTGACCTCTACTCCTCGGTCGGCCTTGTCGTAGCGGTCGTTGAATCCGGGGTGATCGTAGGCGGCCATCTCCGCGTTGGTGGCGGCCTCCAGCATGCGGTACTCGGCCTCCCGCGAGATTCGTGGCCCCAGCCGGTTCGACAGACCCTGGATCGCGATGCCCAGGACCGCACGCAGTCCGGCCGCGGCGGCCAGGATGAACACCGACGGCAGGGCTGTGCGCAGGCGTGAGGGATCTTGGACGGAGTAGATCAACGCGCTGAGGGTCGCGGTCGTCGCGAACAGGCCAAGCGCCTCCAACAGGCCGGAGAGCACTTGGCAGGTCAGCAAGACGAGCGTCGAGCGAGGGTCCGCGGTCCAGGCCAGGGCGAAGGAGCGGCGCACCAGCTTCGGCAGGCGGCTGCTCAAGCTGCGTCCGGTCAGGTGCTGGGCCAACTCACTGGTGTCGCCACCGTTGTAGTTGAACCTCAGCTCCTCGGCGTGCTGTTGGGAAGTAGCGTCGGTGTCGTTGACGGCTGTCTCATCAGCCACGTCGGCGGCTCCTGTTCTTAAGATCCGAGGGGACTTCACCTGCGGGGAAAGACGCGGCGCGCCACCCTGGTGAGAACCTCTGGGGAACGTTGAGCAAGACCGTCGCGCCTCCCACCAAAAGCGGGTGCGCGGCTTGGCAGAGCGACTACACGCATGATTCCCGGGCAAATCCCAGCATCGGCCCTGCGGCCCCCATGGACGCGTCACCTTCCGGCGCGATGACGGTGTGCCGTCGCACGAGTTCTGGGAGTAACGCCTCAGACCTTCCTCATGGCCTCCCTGCCGGCAATGGCAAACCGGCTCAGGAGTTCGCCACCAGCCCTCGGCCGGCGGGTGCGCACCGCGTCCTGCCCAGATCCACCAGGTTCGAGCAGCCGCCAGCGGACGGACTTAACGACGTCGGTTCCGCTCGTAGTCGACTGGACACACCCCGCACAGCGAAGAGCCTCCGCCGCTGCTGGTCGGAGGCTCTTGCGCTGGTCAAGGAACGCGCCCTACGAAGTTCGAACCTGCGAGCACGTCGGCCGATCTGGTGACGGGATGTACGAGCGCTGAGGTAGATCCGAGAGTCGGGGACCGGTCTGGGCGAAAAGGGGCAGACGGTTCTGAGCGTCGCCGCCCAGGCCGTGCGCCATTTCCGAGATCCGCGCCGCCATGTCTCCGCGTGCGAGAGCTACGCCGAGAGGGCACTGTTGCTCGCGAGTGCGCGAAGGTCTCAGGAGTAGCGTCGGAAGCCGGTGATGGAGCCTGGGTAGTTGATGGAGTCGTAGCGGACGCCGGTGGCAGCGTTGAGAGCATTGATTATCTCGTCATTGCCGACGTAGACACCTACGTGACCAGGCATGGCACCGTTGTAGAACACCAGATCCCCCGGCTGCAGGCTTGCTCTGCTGACCGACCAGCCTTGCTGGTACTGGCCCTGGCTGGTGCGGTTCAGGACGATCCCCACGCTGCCGTAAGCCTTGAACGTGAGGCCGGAGCAGTCGTAGGCGTTGGGCCCGGTCGCCCCGTAGATGTAGGGCTTGCCGACCTGCTGGCGGGCGAAGGCGACCGCACCCGCGGCGGCCATCTTGTTGGCCCCTCCGCTCGTGTACGTGGTCCAGAAGGGGCCCGATGCGCCGTAGTCCACCGCGTTTCCGTCGTCCTGGATGATCAGCGTCCCACCGCCGGCGGCGTGACTCCGGCTGGCCCAGACCACGCTGCGATCCGGCCGGTAGATCACGAGGTTGCCGTCGCCCTGGTTGGCGAGGTAGGCGCCGTTGTTCGCGGCGGCGTTGGTGTAGGTCGCCCACAGGACGCCGCTCGGTCCGTAGAGCGCGAGGTTGCCGTCACCCTGCATGACGAGGCGGTAGGCGTGATTGGGGGACTCGATCCAGTCGGTCGAGCCTAAGTTCGTCACTCCGATGCGGTCGCCCTTCGACTGAGCGGCGGCCGGTGATGCGAAGAACATCAGCGAAATCACGCTGAAGGCGGCGAGCAGGGCGGATACCCTGCGGAGCCGGAAGGGGGTCCCCGTCGACAGCGTGCCGCCTCTGCTGGGGAGATCGCGTGCCGGGATGTTCATGATCGCTCCTTCGGTTCGTATCCGAATCGCTGACTGGACCTGCCGTGACAGGTGGTCTCAGCGGTAGTGAAGGGTGCCCGCGGCTGACCGAATAGTGCAGCCCCGCACTATTCGGTCAGCCGCGGCCGCGGCACGACAGCCGCTTCCACCACCGCCGGCCCATACCGAAGATCGCGACAAATGTACGGGGCGCCAAACGCCATGACCGAATAGGCGTCTTGCAAGGGTGCCCGTTACGTGATAACGACAAGAACATTTCATACAGCCCGCCGAATCCCATTCGGCTTCCGCGTAGACGTTTTCGTTATTCCGCGCCTCAGCGGCGTATAAGGACCGCTATTATCTGAGGTGGCGGGTGATCGATAATGAGTCACGATCAATGAGTTCCGCGTTCGCCGCAGGTCGGAGAAGCGGCCGATCCACCGCCGAAAGGCGGCCGCGCAACATGAAGGATGTTCAGCTAGACAGTTCGCCAACGCCGGCCGAGTCGGTACTCGTGGCGTTCGACAGCAAACAATGGCGCATATCGCGCGGACAGTTGCTGACGTTGGGCCGAAGCCGCGCATGCAGTGTGCGCTTCCCGGACGATGATCACCTGTCGCGGCGAGCGGGTTCACTGATCGTCCTCAACGACTGCGTCCTGATACGCAATGACTCGCGCCACAAACCGCTCGTCGTCCGGCCACCGGCCGGTGAGGACCGGCTCGTGGAGCCGGGCGCGGCGACCACGTCGCTGCCGTTTCCGATCTTCAGCATCGTCTTCGCCGGCCGTAGCGGCTCGACGATGACCGTGCGGGTGGACGCCCGGGCTCTGACGCCGGGTGCGGACCGGAGCGGGGACGAGGCGGCGACCCGCGCTCCCAAGACCGTCACATCGCCGATGACCCTGACCAGGGGGCAGCGACTCGTGCTCGCCGCACTGTGCGAGCCGTTGCTGGTCAAGGCCGGGCCACAGGCGGTTCCGGCGACGTACGCGCAGATGGGACGGCGGCTGGGCCGGCAGCCGCAGTACATCCGCAATGTCGTCAAGTCACTGCGGGAGAGCCTGTCCGGCCACGGCATCCCAGGGCTGACCACGGACGACGAGGGAATCCCGCACGACGACTTCCGGTGGGCGCTGGCGCGTTGGGCCGTGCGCACCGGTGTCGTCAGCGTGGAGGATCTGCACGCCATGCCGTCCGAACCGCAGCCGGGCGTCGAAAACGATGGACTCTGACCACCACCGTGACCGACCGGACGACGATCCGGTCACCCGCGGCGCGCCGGATCTGCCGCAGCCCACGCCCACTGCCGGCGTCCACGGCGGTGCGCCGAGCAGAATCAGCGTGCCGGCCGAGGAACCGAACGGGCTGTTCGTCGGCCCGCCGGAAGCACCCGACCGGCACGAGTTGCTAGGTGATGGAATACCCGGCGGTGAGGGGATCACCTGGAAGGCCCGCTATCAGGGTGAGCTGACCTCACCACTCCCGCTGGCGATCAAACTGCTGAGGCCGCCGCGCGACGCCGGGCCTGACTGGCCCTCGGCGCGTGATCAGCAGCGCTGGCGCGACCACGCCGTACTGCTGCGGCATCTGAAGCTGGACCATGTGGTCCGGCTCGACGAGGTTTTCCTCGGCGCGCCTCCCCACCCGGCCGGCGGCGCGCGGGCGGGAGACGCCACCTCGGCCGAGTCCATGGCGTACCTGGTCATGGAGTGGGTCGAGGGCCCGACACTGTACGCGCTGCTGGCGGGCATCCCGGCGCGCGACGACACGATCCGCCGGCGCCTCGAATACGTGGCCCAGGCCGGCGAGGCACTTGCCAGCCTCGCGTCCGTGACGCGGTCCGGCGGCAACCCGAGCCTGCACCGGGACGTGAAGCCCACCAATTGCATCGTGCACCCGGAGCGTGATCTGGTGCTCATCGACGTGAGCACCCTGCGTCTCATCGATGACGGGCACGACCTCGCCGGATGGCACACGCCCGCCTACACCGCGCCCGAGGCCTTGGCCGCACCGCACCTGCCCCGGGCCGTGGCGGCGGACGTCTACTCGCTCGGCGCGCTCACCTATTTCTGTCTCACGGGGCAGGACCCGCCGGCCGCGGACGCCTCCGGCGCCCTGGCGCACATCGAGCGCGAGTTGGCGGCCGTGGCCCGACTTTCCGGGGTGAAGGACCCTGGGCACCTCGCGTCGCACATCCTGAGCGCTCTGGACGGCGACGCGTCCCGCCGTCCCGCCGACCTGCGAAGCTGGAGCCGCGGCCTGCTGGAGGCGGCCGTTCCCGCAGGCGCCGGCGGCTATGGCGAGCTGCCCGAGGGTGACCTGGCCGGCCGCCCACATTCGCCGGCGCGCCTACGCCGGCGATGGCTCGCCTTCGCGATCGTCGCAGTGAGCCTCGTCGTCGCCGCGGGCGGGGTATTCCTGCCGGGGCTGCTGGCACGTACCCCCGACGGCGGCGGCCAAGGCCGGACCGCCCCGCCCTCGCTCAGCGGCGGCACTGGTGCCGCTCCGACGCGATCCACGCCGAGCCGCACCACCGGCGACGCGGCGAAAGCCACCGGAACCATCATCTCGCCGGCCGATGGCTCAGGTGTGAAATATTGCTCCTACTTCTCCGGCACTGCTTCGCTTCCGCCCGACACCACACTGATCCTGGCAAAGCAGAATCTCGTCAACGGCGACCCCAACAAATACGTCGAGGTCGTCTTCGGCTACAACAATCCCAGCGCGCTCGCCACGTGGAAAGGGGCACATTATTTCGGTGGCGAGAACGAGGGCGGCGTAGGGCAGAATTTCCGCGTCGAGCTGGTCGCGGTGAAGCTTGAGCGCGCCAGACGCTTCCACGACACTCAACTCACGGTCGGCGAGGTTCAGGCTCTGGTGAAGTCCGGCACCGTGCTGGCCGGCGTCAAAGTGCATCGAGTCGCCAGTGCGACCCCGAACCAATGCCCCGGCCCACCCGCTTAGGACCCCACGCCTTCAAGGGCGGTACTCCCAGGAATGCCCCGGCCGGGAGCGGAAGTGCAGCCCCGCACTGTCGCACCCGGCCGGTCGCGGCATTCACTGCGCGGAAGAGCACACTCACCAACCTCGAACCGAGTGGGAGCCTGCCATGAAGTATCCCCATCTCCGGCTACACCTGGCGGCGATCGGCAGCGCCGTCGTGATGCTGGCCTCTCTCGTGACCGCCGCGGTCCCGCTGCCCGCCGCCGCCACGACCAACGAGTGCGGCAACCCGGTACTCGCCTCCAACCTCGATGGCTGGGGCTCTCTGGACGGCGGCTGGGTGACCCGCGACCCGGTCGGCGACCTGTCCGGGGCAAACTGGGCGTTCGACACCGGCGGACGCTCCTTCTACATGCCGCAACTGGCGGTAGCCGCCGGCCAGATCTGGACGTTCTCCGCACAGGACCGGGTCGTGTACGGCTCCGGCACCGCCCGGATAGTGGTCGAGTGGTACAACAACAGTGGTCACTACCTCAGCGAACAGCAAGGACCCATCGCCAACCTGCCGGCCTCCACCGAGACCGGCGGCACGTGGACTCCCGTGACCGCCACGCTCACGGCACCGACCGGCGCGACCTCGGCGCACGTGCTGCAGCAAGGCGACTTCGGCACCACGACGGGCACCGACTTCAAGGCCACCAAGTGCGACTACCGGCTCGAATCGGCCGCGCCGAGTGCCCTCGCATCGGTCCGCTACGGCTGGGGCACCCCGGTGGCCAGTCAATCCGACGAGTACGACGGGACATCGGTGGACCTCACCAAATGGGGCCTGTTCGGCGCCGATCCCGGCCAGACGACCGGATGCTCGCCCGGCTACAACGGCCACGGTCAGCGATGCGCGTCACAGACGACCGAGGGCGGTGGATACCTGTCGGTCACCGGTACCGCGGACGGCAAGACCGGTGGCCTGTACAGCCGGATGCAACCTTTCAAGTACGGCCGGGTCGAGGTCAGGGAACGCGCGGTGCCGCTGACCGGCAACGGTGGTCAGCGCTACCATGCGGTCCCGCTGCTGTGGCCGGAGAACGACGACGATTACCCCAACGCGGAGATCGACTTCGCCGAACGCGATGTGGCCTCGCCCACGGTCGATCTGTTCGTCCACCATGACGGTACGCAGAGCAACTGTTCGGTCGGCGTGGACTCGACGCAGTTTCACAACTACGCCGTCGACTGGCAGCCGACTTCGGTGAAGTGGTACGTCGACGGCAACCTGATGTGTACGGTCAACGCCGCGATCAACTACTTCAACTCCACCAACGGCGGCGCCCAGATGGACATGTTCCCCGCCACCGGCACGCTGATGCGCCCGGCGCGACAGGACGTCGACTGGATTCGTATGTACTCCACCACCTACACCCAATACCACTGAGGGTTCACATTATCGGGCGGTCGCCGGAGGAGGAGCGGGCAGGCCGCAGTCGGCGGCGATGGCCCTGGCCTGCTCCGGCGTACCGCCGCCCACGGCCGTAGCAACGGCGTTCAGACCTACCTTGCGAGCCGCAAGGAATGCCCTTCCCCCGGAAAATCCGTACTCTCCCGAAAAGCCAGTCGGTGCGGCACGCACACCTCGTGTGCCTTCTCCGTCCCGCCGCTCAGCCGCTCGGCCAGCAGGTCCACCGCCGCCTGCGCGATCTGCGCCTTGTCGGGCGCCACGGTCGACAGTGTGGGCGTGGCGAACCGGCCGTCCTGGATGTCGTCGAACCCCATCACCATCACGCCGCCCGGCACCTCGTACCCCCGCTTGAGCAGTGTTCGCAGGGCGCCCAGCGCGAGGGTGTCGTTGAAGCAGAAGACCGCGTCCGGCGCGCCGGAGTCGAGCAGGCGGCTCATGGCCTCGGCGCCGTCGGCGCGACCCCAGCGGGCGACCGGCGCGACCAGTGACGGGTCGGCGGGGAAGCCGGCCTCGGCGAGCGCCCGCTGGTAGCCCTTCAGCCGCAGGCGGCCCGTCGCGGCGACGGCCGTGCGCTGCACGCCGATGGCGGCGATCCTGCGCGCGCCGCGCTCGGCCAGGTGCAGGGTGGCCGCCCGCGCGGCGGCCACGTTGTCGATGCCGACGTGATCGTAGGGCGAGCGGCCCATCCCGATGCGCTCCCCGAGCAGCACCATCGGCGTACGCTCATCGCGCCCGGCCAGGTCCTTGCCCGTGAGCGCGAGCGGGCTGAACAGCAGCCCGTCGATGAGGTGGTCGCGGATCCCGGAGATCACCACGCGTTCCTTGGCCCGGTCACCCTGGGTCTGGTCGATGAGCACGGTCCAGCCGCGCCGGTCGGCCGCCTCGATGACGTTCGTGGCCAGTTCGGCGAAGTAGGGGTTGTCCAGGTCGGGCACCGCCAGCGCGACCACGCCGGAGCGGCCCTGGCGCAGGCTGCGCGCCGACAGGTTCGGCCGGTAGGAGAGCTCGGCTATCGCCGCCTCCACCCGAGCCCGTGTCTCGCCGCTGACATGGGGATAGTCGTTGACCACGTTGGACACGGTCTTGATCGACACCCCGGCCAGTTCGGCGACGTCCTTCAGCCTCGGCCGCACCATGCCCTCCTCGCCCCCTTCGCCGTCGCGAACCCTACCTGGTTTACAACGATGTAACGAACTGGCGCCAGGTAATTTACAACGTTGGAACCAACGTTGTAGAACGTCCGTAACCTCACGGGCAGGAGTGATCTGGCATGTCCCTCGACAACCTCTCCAGGCGGCACGCATTGGGACTGGGCCTCGGTGCGCTGGTCATCGGCGCGGCGGGCTGCGGCGGAGGCGGCGGCCCCAAGCAGGCGCAGGCGCCGGCCACCACGGCGGCACCCACCGAATACACCGGTGCCGCGGTCTCGCTGAAGTTCTGGAACGGCTTCACCGGCGGCGACGGCCCGGTCATGAAGAAGCTGGTGGACCAGTTCAACGCCGAGCACCAGAACATCAAGGTGTCGATGAACGTCTACAAGTGGGAGGACTACTACGCGAAGGTCCCCGCGGCCGTCTCCGCAGGTCAAGGCCCTGACATCGGCATCATGCACGTCGACAGCGTCGCCACCAACGCGGCCCGGCAGGTGGTTCTGCCCCTCGACGACGTGGCCAACGCGCTCAGCCTCACCGAGGCGGACTTCTCCCCGCCGGTCTGGAAGGCCGGCGTCTACAAGGGCGCGCGCTACTCGATCCCGCTCGACGTGCACCCGCTCGGCTTCTTCTACAACAAGACGGTCATGAAGCAGGCCGGGCTCGACCCGGAGCAGCCGCCCAAGACCGGCGAGGAGTACATGACGGCGCTGGAGGCGCTGAAGAAGGCGGGCATTCAGGGGCACTGGGCCACGCCGTTCCCGTTCACCGGAAGCATGCAGTTCGGGTCGCTGCTCTACCAGAACGGCGGCCAGCACTTCGCCGACGACGCCAGCGTCTCGCGCTTCGCCGAGGACCCCGGCGTGCAGGCCCTGACCTGGCTCGTCGACCTCGTCAACAAGGGCTACAGCCCCAAGAACGTCGGCCAGGACGCCGACTTCATCGCCCTGCAGAACGGCAAGGCCGCCTTCAACTGGAACGGCATCTGGTCCATCAACACGCTCAAGGAGATCAAGAACCTGGAGTGGGGCGTCGCGCCGCTCCCGCAGATCGGGACGAAGCCGGCGGCGTGGGCGGGCTCGCACCAGTTCGTGGTGTTCAAGCAGCGTACGCCCGACCAGAACAAGCTGACCGCGGCCAAGGTGTTCATCAACTGGATCAGCGGCCACTCGCTGGAGTGGGCCAAGGGCGGCCAGGTGCCGGCCCGCAAGTCGATCCGCGACGGCGCGGAGTTCGCGGCGCTGAAGGAGCAGGCCACGATCGGCACCCAGATCGACTACCTGTACTTCCCGCCGTCGGTGGCGGGCATCGGGGACGCCTTCGCGGCTGTCGACCAGGCGATCAACGCGGCGATCCTGCTCAAGAAGAGCCCCAAGGACGCGCTCACGGAGGCCGCAGCCAAGGCCGACAAGATCCTTGAGGCCAATCGGAAGAAGTACGGCGCCTGATGGTCGCGATCTCGGCGGAAGAGACGCTGGAGCGGGAGGTGCGCGTTCCCCGGTCGGGCAAGGCGACGCCTTACCTGTTCCTGGCGCCGTACCTGATCCTGTTCTCGGTGTTCGTGCTGGCCCCGGCCCTGTTCGGGATCTGGGTGAGCCTGCACGACTGGGACTACATGCTCGAAGGCAAGCCATTCGTCGGCCTGGACAACTACACGGCGCTGTTCGACGCCCAGTCGCCCGTCTACGGCGACTTCTGGATGTCGATGCGGGCGACCGGGATCTTCACCCTGTTCAGCGTGCCATTCCTGGTGGTGCTGCCGCTCGGGGTGGCGTTGCTGCTCAACCGGCCCTTCCGGGGCAGGACGTTCTTCCGGGGGCTGTTCTTCGCGCCGTTCGTGCTGGGCGTGGCGGTGGTGTGCCTGATGTGGCGGCTGCTGCTCGACCCGAACCTCGGCCTGGTCGCCTGGATACTCGGCACGCCGATCCCCTGGACCACCGCCACGCCGTGGGCCTGGATCGCGCTGGTCGGGGTGACGGTCTGGTGGACGCTCGGCTTCAACGCGGTGATCTACCTGGCCGGGATGCAGGACATCCCGCGCGAGCTTTACGACGCGGCGAAGGTGGACGGCGCGGGGCGGTGGGGCGAGTTCGTCCACGTCACGCTGCCGGGGCTGCGGCCCGTCGCGCTGTTCGTGGTGACGACGACGATCCTGGCCTCGGCGAACATGTTCGGGCAGTCCTACCTGCTGACCCAGGGGGCACCGGGCGGGGAGACGCGGACCGCGATCATGTACATGCTCCAGCAGGGGCTCAGGGAGTACAAGATGGGCAGCGCCTCGGCCATGAGCTACCTGCTCACGCTGCTGCTGATCTTGATCAGCGTGGTCAACTTCCGGCTGTTCAGGACCCGGTCATGAAGCGGTACACGGGCCTGCTGGCCCTCGCCGTGGTGTTCGTGGGGCCGCTGGTGTGGGCCTTGGGCGTGTCGTTCAAGACGCAGACCGAGGCCACCCGGGTGCCGCCCACGCTGCTGCCCGCCGAGCCGACGACGTCCGCGTACGGGACGGTCTTCCAGGGCACCACGGACACGCCGGTGCTGCGCTGGTTCGCCAACAGTGTCATCGCCGCCACCGGGCACATGCTGCTGGTGCTCGCGGTGTCGTCGCTGGCCGCGTACGCGCTGGCCAGGCTGGAGTTCCGCGGCAAGAAGCTGATGTTCGCGATGATCGTCGGCACGCTGCTGGTGCCGGGGTTCGTCTTCCTCATCCCGCAGTTCCTGATCGTCGACCAGCTCGGCTGGCTGGACAGCCTGACGGCGCTCATCGTGCCGGGGTCGGCGGGCGCGTTCGGGGTGTTCTTCCTGCGGCAGTTCTTCGTCGGGCTGCCGCGTGAGCTGGACGAGGCCGCGCTGATGGAGGGCGCCAACCACTGGCACATCTTCTGGCGGATCACGCTGCCGCTGTCGCGGCCCGCGCTGGCCACGCTGGCCGTGCTGAGCTTCCTGTCCAACTGGAACGACTTCATCTGGCCGATCTACGTGATCTTCAGCCCGGAGTACTTCACGCTGCCGCCGGGCCTGTCGATCCTGCAGGGCGCGTACACGATCCACTATCCGGTGATCATGGCGGGCGCGGTGCTGGCCAGCATCCCCGTCCTGATCCTCTTCAGTCTGACCCAGCGATACGTCATCGAAGGCATCTCTCGTAGTGGCCTGAAGGGCTGACACATGCACCCATTGGCTGTCATCGCCACACTGATCCTCTCCCTCTTCACCAATCCGGTGTCCAACTCCTTCTCCGACACCTTCGCCGACCCGTCGGTGATCCGCGGGCAGGACGGCTACTGGTACTCCTACGGCACCTCGGACCCGCTGCGCGAGGGCGAGAAGGTCCTGCACAGGCTGCCGATCTCCCGCTCCAGCGACCTGGTCAGCTGGACCTACGTGGGCGACGCGTTCGGGCCGGACAACCTGCCGTCGTACGCGGCGCCGGGCAGCCTGTTCTGGGCCCCGGACATCCGCTACCTCGACGGCCGGTACGTCATGTACTTCACCGTCACCGACACCGCCACCACGCCCGCCAACTGGGACTACTCGATCGGCGCCGCCACGGCACCCACGCCGACCGGGCCGTGGACGCACATCGACGCCCCGGTCGTCGCCCCGCGCCCCTCGGGCAACTCCTACTGGAACACGATCGACCCCGCGCAGTTCACCGACGTGGACGGGCGCAAGTACCTGTACTTCGGCGGGTTCTTCGGCGGCCTGTGGGTGACCGAGCTGTCCGCCGACGGACTGCGCGCCACCGGGCAGCCACAACAGGTCGCGATCGACAACAAGTTCGAGGGCGCGTACGTGGTACGCCACGACGCCTACTACTACCTGCTCGGCTCCTCGGCGAACTGCTGCGCCGGGCCGACCACCGGCTACTCGGTGCTGGCCGGGCGCTCGACCAGCCCGCGCGGGCCGTTCGTCGACCGCGAGGGCATGCCGCTGCTGGCCTCGCGCGCCGGTGGCACCCCTGTCCTGGACCAGAACGGCAACCGCTTCATCGGCACCGGCCACCACGCCCAGCTCACCGACCTTTCCGGTCAGGACTGGATGCTCTACCACGCCATCGATCGAAACGACCCGTTCCTGGACGAGCCGTACGGGATCAACGAGCGGCCCATGCTGCTGGACCGGCTGGACTGGATCGACGGCTGGCCGGCCGTGCGCGCGGGGGCTGGGCCTTCCGAGCAGTCGCGGGAGACGCCGGTGACCCGGGGGGTCGTGGACGATCGGTTCGCGGGCGATCTGTCGGGCTGGCGGAACACGGCCGGCTGGACCGTACAGGATGGGTATGTCCGTGGCCAGGGCACGCTCATCAGCCGCAAGTCGCTCGGCGGGGACATACGCGTCGAGACCGACCTCAAGACGGACAAGTCCGCTGGGATTCGCATAGGTGGCACGACCGCGGTCGTTTCGCGCGACGGGTTGACGCTCACCTCGGGCGGCGCGTCGCGTACGGTGGCGCTGCCCGGAGGGGCCTCGACCTGGCACAACCTGGCCGTCACCGTCAAGGGACGAACGATCACCGCCGAGGTGACCGAGGCCCGGCTGCGTGACCCGCAGGCTAGCGTCACCGTCACCGGCCGCGCCAACGGCCCGATCGGGCTGGTCACCGACGGGGGCGCCGACTTCGACAACGTCTCCGCCGCCCCGCTGTTCAAGGCCGTCACCAAGGCGGCGGCGACGCCGCGTACGGGCAGGCTGCTGGACGCCGACGAGTTCAACGGGCCGCTCGACTCCCGCTGGACCTGGGTGCGGCAGGACACCGCGGCCAAGACCGAAGAGGGCATGCTGCGCTGGCCCGTCCAGGGCACCGACCTGGTCGGGGCCGGCAACAAGGCGTCGGCGCTGCTGCGCGAGGCCCCCAAGGGCGACTACGTCGTGGAGACCAAGGTCACGCTCGACCTGGGCGAGGACGCCGTCCGCAACTACCAGCAGGCCGGGCTGATCGCCTACGCCTCCGACGACGACTTCGCCCGCCTGTCCCAGGTCGCCATCTGGAACACCCGCCAGGTCGAGTACGGCCGCGAGCTGACCTTCGCCGACCGCCTGTCCTACGGCGGCAACATCGTCGGCCCGCCCGCCAAGACCACCTGGCTGCGGCTGGCGCACCACGTGGACCCGGCCAACGGGGAGCACGAGTTCCGCGCCGGATCCAGCCGCGACGGCAAGACCTGGACCTGGGGCGGCGTGTGGACCTTCCCCAAGGACACGGCCGTGCGCGTCGGCCTGATCGCCCACGGAGGGGCCCAGCCGGCCATCAACGCCGACTTCGACTACGTACGCGTCTACCGAGGAGCCTGACCTGTGCCACAAGCACACCTGACCCTTGACCCCTCCTTCCGCATCGCCCCCGTCGACCGGCGCCTGTTCGGCTCGTTCGTCGAGCACATGGGCCGGTGCGTCTACACCGGCATCTACGAACCGGGCCACCCGGCGGCGGACGAGAACGGCTTCCGCACCGACGTGCTGGAGCTGACCCGCGAGATGGGCGTGAGCGTGGTCCGCTACCCGGGAGGCAACTTCGTCTCCGGCTACCGCTGGGAGGACGGCGTCGGCCCCGACCGGCCCTCCCGGCTGGACCTGGCCTGGCGGCAGATCGAGACGAACGCGTTCGGGCTCAACGAGTTCATGACCTGGACCCGGGCCGCCGAGGTGGAGCCGATGATGGCCGTCAACCTCGGCACCCGGGGCATCCAGGAGGCCTGCGACCTGCTCGAATACGCCAACCACCCCTCGGGCACGCAGTGGTCGGATCTGCGGGTCAAACACGGAGTGACCGACCCGTACGGGATCAAGCTCTGGTGTCTCGGCAACGAGATGGACGGACCCTGGCAGATCGGCCACAAGACCGCGCACGAGTACGGACGGCTCGCGAACGAGACCGCCAAGGCCATGCGGCTCGTCGACCCCGGCATCGAGCTGGTGCTGTCCGGCAGCTCCAACAGCGGGATGCCGACGTTCGGCGCGTGGGAGGCCACCGTGCTCGAACACGCCTACGACGCGGTCGACTACCTGTCGCTGCACAACTACTACGAGGAGAACGGCGACCTGCCCGGCTTCCTCTGCAGCGCCGTGGACATGGACCGCTACATCTCGGCCATCGTGGCCACGGCCGACCACATCGGGGCGAAGCTCCGGCGCAAGAAGAAGATCAACCTGTCCTTCGACGAGTGGAACGTCTGGAACCAGAGCCGGTTCACCGGGCGCGAGCGCTCGCCGTTCCAGGAGGCGCCGGAGCTGATCGAGGACACCTTCACCGCCGCGGACGCCGTGGTGGTGGGGGACTTCCTGATCACTCTGCTGCGGCACGCCGACCGGGTGAGCATCGCCTGCCAGGCGCAGCTGGCCAACATCATCGCGCCGATCAGGACCGAGCCCGGCGGCCCGGCCTGGCGTCAGACGATCTTCCACCCGTTCGCGCTGACGGCCCGGCACGCGCGCGGCACCGTACTGCGGGTGGAGCCGTCCGGGCCGCTCCTGGAGACCGAACGGCACGGCGAGGCGCCCGCGCTGTCGGCGGTGGCCACCGTCGAGGGGTCCCAGGTGGCGCTGTTCGCCGTCAACCGGTCGCCCGACCAGGACCTCGACCTCTCCGTCCGGCTCCCGGCGGCGGTCCGGCCGGTGTCGGCCTCGGTGATCGCCGCCGGGGACGACCCGCACCGGGTGGAGGCCCTTCCGGGGCCGCTGGCCGTACAGGCTGACGGCGACCGGCTGACGGCGCGGCTGCCCGCCGCCTCGTGGACGATGATCCTCGCGGAGTGCGAAAGTCTGCGCGATCAGCGATAACCACTCCGCCCTGTAGCGCATGGGCTACGTCTGACCCCCGTTCTCGATGACGTAGCCCACGCCGGGGTGGGGTCGTCGACGTGGTGGCGTGCCGCACCTGTCCGGGCGGTGCTCGAAGTGCCACCACTCGTTGTCGTACATGCGGTAGAGGTCGTAGCGGGCGCCGTGTTCCTCGAGCCAGCGCGCGCCTTCGTGCGGGCGCACGTCCAGCGCGATGCCCTTGACGTGACTGGATTCCGCAGGGGGTAACACGAGCATGCGGGCCGAGGCCGGGGAGCCGGAGCGGCGCACCTCCTCGTCGAACATCCGCTGCTGGACAACGGGATCGCGGTATCCCGAGGTGAGGCCGATGAGCTGGCCATGACGCCACAGCGCCTCGGTGCGCGCCGCGCTGAACGCCGCCATGGCGCCGTCGGTGAGCCCGGTGAGGTCCTCGGCGGGGAATCGCATCCACAGCGCCCAGCGGCAGGCCAGTTCGCGGGCGCGGCCGGGACGGCGGGCGAACGCCGCGGGCAGCAGGAGCACGGCGAGCACCAGCGTGAGCGCGGCGTACAGCCGATCTCGGGGCCGAGGTGGGATCGTGCGTGGCTCGTTCATGGCGACTAGGCTTGACGCCGAATGTGCGTGCGTTGTCAGCCGCATGTCACCGTTTCTCGACGGCGGCCACCGTCGGCGCGAGCAGGCGCGACCGTCGGCGCGACCGTAGGCGCAATCGTGACACAACCATGACACGGCGCGGACGGGGCGGGGACACGACCGGCCGACAGTGGATGGGGTTGACCGACAGGCAAGTTACGGAGCGTGCTGTGATACTCGGCGGCGTGTCGCGAGTGTTGTTGATCGAGGATGACCCGGCCGTACGAGAGGGCCTTGAGCTGGCCCTGACCCGGCAGGGGCACCGGGTGCGCGCCGTGGAGTCCGGCGAGGAGGGGCTGGACCGGCTGCGTGCGGATCTTCCCGACGTCGTCGTGCTCGATCTGATGCTGCCTGGCATGGACGGGTTCGAGGTCTGCCGCCGCATTCGGGCCGCCCGTGAGGTACCGATCATCATGCTGACCGCGCGCGGCGACGACATGGACGTGGTGGCCGGGTTGGAGGCGGGCGCCGACGACTACGTGGTCAAGCCGGTGCAGCCCAGGGTGCTCGAAGCACGCATTCGCGCGATACTCCGGCGCATCGGCCGGGACCAGGCGGAGCTGGAGCGGCACGGGGACCTGACCATCGATCGGGCCGGTCTGGTGGTCGTCAACCGCGGCGTACCGGTCAGCCTCGCCCCGACCGAGCTGCGCCTGCTGCTCGAACTCTCCGGCACGCCGGGCCGGGTGCACAGCCGCCAGCAGCTGCTGGAGTCGGTGTGGGAGCAGGGGTACTTCGGCGACTCGCGTCTCGTGGACGCGTGCGTGCAGCGCTTGCGCGCGAAGATCGAGGACGACTCGGCGGCGCCGGTCTACGTGCAGACGGTGCGTGGGTTCGGGTACCGGTTCGGGCCGGTATAGGCCGCCCGTGACATTTCGGCCGAATCTGGGGCTGCGTACCCGGCTGCTGTTCGCGTTCGCCCTGCTGTGTGTGGTCACCACGGCGGCGGTGGCCGGCGGGCTCTACGTCCAAGCCCGCAACGACATCCTGCAGCGCGCCCAGGATGCCACGGTGCAGACGATGAGAAGCCGCCTGGCGGCGCTCTACCCGTTGCGGAGTCCGGTGCCGGGCCCGGACGAGCTCGACGACATCGCCGCCGCCGTGCCCGACCAGGACAGCGTGGAGTACGCGGTCGCCATGTACCGCGAGACGCACTCGCCGATCGCCCCGCCGGGGCGCTTGAGGCCGGGCGGAAGGGTTCTGGCCTTGGATCTCGGGGTGATCTCCCCGCAGTTGCGGCAGGCGGTGGCCGACGGCCAGATCGCGTGGCAACGCGTGGTGCGGCAGGGCACGCCCTGGCTGATCATCGGCGCGCCATTGCTGATCACCGAGCCGGACCGGACGACCCGGGTGTCCGGCATCGAGGTGTACGCCGCGCGCAGCCTGCTTGCCGAACAACGCAGCATCGACCAGCTCACCGTGTTCGCCTGGCTCATCGGCGGGGCGGCCCTGGCGTTCGCGGTCGTCCTGGCGTTGCTGGCCACCCGTGGCGTGCTGCGCCCGGTGCGCGAGCTCGGCCGGGCGGCACGCCTGCTGGGCGAGGGCGACCTGCGGACCAGGATCGCGGTCCGCGGCTCCGACGAGCTGGCCGACGTGGCACGCACGTTCAACAACACCGCCGCGGAGCTGGAACGGCACGTCAAGCAGCTGCGCGAGATGGAGGCCGACGCCCGCCGGTTCGTGGCCGACGTGTCCCACGAGCTGCGCACCCCGCTGGCCGCGCTCACCGCGGTCGCCGACGTCCTCGACGAGGAGGCGGCCCAGCTGCCCGAGCCCGCCGGCCGGGCCGCCAGGCTGGTCAGCCAGGAGACGCTCAACCTCACCGGGCTGGTGAACGACCTCATCGAGATCAGCCGGTTCGACTCCGGCGTCGCGGCCCTCGCGCTGAACGAGATCGACGTGGCCGAGCTGGTGGGCGCGACCCTGCGTACCCGGGGCTGGACGGAGCAGGTGCACACCGAGCTGCCACCCGAGGTGACGGCCCGGCTGGACCCACGCCGAGTGGACGTCATCCTCGCGAACATGGTCGGCAACGCCCTGCGGCACGGCGAGCCACCGGTGTCGGTCCGGCTTTCCGCCGACCCGCGATGGCTCGCTCTCGAGGTCCGCGACCACGGACCGGGGCTGAGGGAAGCGGTGCTGCCGCACGTGTTCGACCGGTTCTACAAGGCCAGCGCGGCCAGGGCCAGGTCCGAGGGCAGCGGTCTCGGCCTCGCCATCGCGCGGGAGAACGCGCGCCTGCACCAAGGCGACCTCACCGTCACCAACGCCCCGGACGGCGGCGCCATCTTCACGCTGCGCCTGCCACGCCGGGCGCACGATCAGGACGGAGGCCCCGAGTGAGGACCGGGCTCGCCCGCCGCGTGCTCGCCGCGGGCCTCGTATCGCTCGTCGCCGTGGCCGGCTGCGGCGTGCGGCCCTCCGACGTCATCCGCGCCGGCGCCCCGCCGAGCGGGCCCGTCGCACGAACCCCGACGACCACCCTCTACCTGCTGAAGAACGGCCGGCTCAGCGCGGTGACGCGGCCCGGTCCGCCACTGTCCCAAGGGGACACGCTCGCGCTGCTGGCAGCCGGACCCACCGCGAGCGAACGGGCGCAAGGACTCACCACCGACGTGCCGCCCGAAGCCGCCCCGTTCTCGGTGACCGCCGCGCCAGGCCGTCAGCCCGGCCACTGGGCGGTGAACCCGTCCACTCCGGCCGGCAAACTGTCCACATTGGCCGTGGCGCAGATCGTGTGCACGGCCGCCGCCACGGCACCGGAAAGCCCTGTCTGGGTCTCCGTCGTCGGTGCCGGACAGAACATCGGCCGCCGGAACTGCCCGGGGTAACGGTACGCCCGCGTGGTCATCGGTCGAATCGTCAGCCCATGATCACAGCGGCACGCAGGGCGGCGCGGATGCTGGTGGCCGGGTCGTCGAGGTGGTAGATCCGCTCCGACGGTTCGATGCCGTCCAGGAACTCCTGGTAGCGGACGGCGTAGTGAAGATGGGACAGCGGTTCGGCGATCGCGAGTGCGCGCGCCGCGTCGCAACCGGGCACGTGGGCGGTCCAGGCCGCGATCCAGGCCGCGGCGGCGGCGGGCCGGCCGGCGGGAGGAAGCCAGTCGCGAGCCCGTATTCCGTCCAGCGCCGGGTTGCCGAGGTGCGCGTCGGCGAAGTCCACCACGGTCGGCGGGCCGCCGTCGCTGCGCCAGTTTCCCGGGTGGAAGTCACCGTGCACGATCGTGTCGGGCAGGCCGCACTCGGCCAGCAAGGGCCACCGTTCGACCAGCTCGTAGGCCCCCGCCAACTCCTCGGCGGTCAGCTCGCGGCCCACGTCACCGGCTAGCAGGTCGCGGACCCGGTCGGCGACGGCGGTTCCGCGCCTGTCGGGCACTCCGGGCAGGATCACACCCGCCAAGCCGGCCTGGGCGGCGACCAGTCGCGTCACGGCGCTGTCGATGATCTCGACGGGAGCGTCCCAGCAGTCCTCGCCGGGAAGGTGCTCCAGCACGACGCGCCGCGGTCCCGACACCACGACCGTGGGAACCAGGCCCGGATCCAGGGCCGCGAACGCGTCGATGACGGTGGCCTCGTCGGTGGCGAAGTGGGGCGTGGCCTTCAGCCATAGCGGTCCTTGGGCGGTGGGCAGGAGGAACAGCCCGGCCAGATTCCAGGTCTTACGTTGCCGGATCGGCCCCGTCAGCGGTCGCCCGGCCGCCCTCAGCGCGTCCGCCGCCCAGCTGAACAGCTCCCGCAGCCCGTCGATCCGCGCCCACGGCGTCCGCAGCGGCTCGGGCCTGTCCAGCACCGCATGATCGGCGGGCAGCGCACCCGTCAGCCGGCCGGGGGCGGGCCGCTCCAGCGCTTCGACGTGATAGATCACATGACCACCACGGCCGCCCTCGCCACCATCCACCTCCAGCAGGCGCAGCACCAGGACGTCCACGCCGAGCGCCTGGCGCAGGTGCGCGACGACCGGCTCCACTTCGGCCCACCACGGCACATTCACTGCGAACGGGCCGATGACACCGAGCCGATCGCCACCCGATGTGACCCATGCGCTGACTGTCCTGTCCATTGCGCCCAGTGTGATCGCTCCCCCGCGACGTCCGCCACGGAATATCCGGCCGGGCCGCACCACGTGAACCTCATGCCCGGCCGGGCCGCACCACGTGAACCTCATGCCCGGCCGGGCCGCACCACGTGAATCTCGCGACGGCACTCGTGGCCGTCGGGCTTGTGCGGCCTCACATCCGGGATCTCAGCACGTCGACCTCGCAGCCTGGCAAGAAGGGGTCGAAGCCGTGCTCGACCAGCCAGCGGACCGCCACCAGGCTGCGCAACGACCACCACGCGCGGATCACGTCGAGGTCGACGTCGGTGCCGTAGCCGGCGACGACGTCACCAAGGCGCTCCTCGTGCCCGAACGTCAAGATGGCCAGGTCATGCAGGGCGTCGCCCTGGGCCGCCTCGGACCAGTCGATCACGCCGGTGATCTCATCACCATCGACGAACACGTGGGTCACCTGCAGGTCGCCGTGCGTGAACACCGGCTTCCACGGCCGGAGCGCGGCCTCGGCGATCCGGCGGTTGCGCGTGACCAGGTCGGCGGGAAGGACGCCGTTCGAGACAAGCCGCTCGCATTCGCCGTCGAGACGCGCTGCGATCTCGTCGATGCTCTGGCCGGGCCATGGCGGCAGCGGCGCGTCGTGCAGCAGCCGTACGGCGGCACCCGCCGCGGCCCACGCCGCCGACGACGCGGCCGACGGCTCACCGAGACGGCCGAGCGCCGTCCCTGGGAGGGCGGCGAGTGCGATCACGGGCGGTTTGCGCCACAGGACCTCCGGAGTCGGGATCGGTGCCATGGCCATCGCCTCGACCTCGACGTCGCTGCGCGTCTGATCGGCGTCGATCTTCAGGAACACGTCGCCGACGCGCAGGGTCGCGCGCTCGTTATGGGCGACGACGACCTCGACCTCTTTTACGTCGACTTCTTTTATGTCGACCTGTTTTACGTCGACCTGCTCCATGTCGACCTCCTCAACGTCGACCATTGTCGCGGGATGGCCACCGACGTCGCCACGAGTTATTCGCGGGCGGCTGCTTGATCGCGGGCCGCCAGGGCCGCGCCCAGCGGCGTGTGCTCGTAGCGGACGGCCCGGCCGGCGCGGGTGCGGGTGACCAGACCGGCATCGCGCAGCACCGCCAGATGGCTGCCGACGGTGCCCAGGCTCAGGCCGAGCTGGGCGACCAGCTGCGTCGTCGTCGCGGGTACGTCCAGCGCGCGCAGCACGTCCGCGCGGCGCGGGCCGACCAGCCGACTCAGGGCCGCACCGCCCGGTGTAGGCGCCACCGGGCCGAGCAGGTCCGCGATGCCCCGGGCGGGATAGACCAGGGCGTAGGGCCATGGCGGCTCAACATAGCTGATCAAAGTGCCGAACACCGTCGGCATCAGCAGCAGGCCCTTGCCGGCCAGCCGGTACCGGTCCCACTCGGTACGCGAGCCTGTACGCACCTCGATGGTCCCGGCCTGCCCCTCGGAGCGCCAGCTCACCCGCGGGTCGAGATCGGACAGCGCCGCCGCCCAGCCGTACATGGCCAGGTGCCCGGCGCGGCGGACCAGGTCACGCTCCAGCACCGTCCGCAGCCGCGGCCAGTCCGGCTCGACCAGCGCCTGCCAGCTCGCCTCGAGCGCGTCCGCGAGCCGGGTGACCACGTCCGGCGCGTCGAGGACGCGCCGCACGTAACGTGGCGGCGTCCGCAGTCCCGCCAGGTTGCGGGCCAGTTCCAGGCGTGCGCGGCGCAGCGGCGTGGCGCGTACGGCGGCCAGCTCAGCGGCGAAGTCGCCACCGGAGCCCGACGGCGGCGGATGGATGAAGTCGGCGTTGTAGCCGCCGCGACGGAACAGCACCGTCAGCGCCCCGACCGCGGGCACCTGCCGGCGCAGCTCCTCGTACCGGGGCGCGATGCGCTCGGTCCACGGCCGGAGCGGGCCGGCGGCCTGCACGCCGGCCGCGACGCGCAGCGCCTGCATCGCCTCGCCCAGCGGCGAGATCGCGTAGCGGGTACGCGCCACGTCGACGGGCCCCACCTCGATGGCCAGCATGTTTAGCCTCCACGCGAAAGCATAGCCAGCATGGCCGGGCCGCCGTGATGCTGTCGGCCATGACCACCACGTCCGTCGCGCCACGCCCGGCCACCTACCGCGAGGTGTTCGCCGTGGGCCAGTTCCGCGTGCTGTTCGGCAGTTACACGCTCTTCCTCGTCGGCGAGACGGTGCGGATGCTCGCACTGTCCGTGACCGTCTACGCGGCGACCGGGTCGCCGCTGATGTCGGCGCTGGCGTACGCGGCGGGCTTCCTGCCCTATGCCCTGGGCGGCACGCTGCTGCTGGCCTTCGCCGACCGCTGGCCGCCGCGCACCGTCATGATCGGCTACGAGGTGCTGCGCACCGCGGTCAGCGCCGTGCTGGCCGCCGGTCTACTGCCGGTACCGGCCATGCTGGCGCTCGTGTTCGTCACGGGTATACCCAGCGCCGCCGCTTCGCGCACCGCCCTTCTGCCCGATCTGCTGGACGGCGACCGTTATGTGCTCGGCCGTGCCGTGTTCTCCATGGCGGCCGGCGGCACCCAGGTGCTCGGCTTCGCCACCGGCGGCATGCTGATCGCCGCTGTCGGCGCGCCAGGCGCGCTCTGGATCACCGCCGCGACCTGCCTGGCCTCGGCAGGGCTGCTGCGGCTGCGCCTGGCCGACCACCCACGCCGCCGCACCGGCAATTCGGCCGGCATCGGCGAGACCTGGCAGGTGAACCGGGCGCTGCTGCGCCGGCCCGCGGTCCGGGCGCTGCTGCTGGCGCAATGGCTGGCACCGGCGCTGATGGTCGGCGCCGAGGGCGTGCTGGTCCCGTACGCCGCGCGGGCCGGCGCGCCTGACGCGGCCGGTCTGCTGTTCGCGGCGGTCGCCGCCGGGATGTTCGCCGGCAACCTGGTCGTCGGCCGCCTGGTGCGCCCCGCGGGTCGGGAGCGGCTGGCCGGCCCCCTCGCGCTGGCGCTCGGATTGCCGCTGCTGGGGTTCGCGCTGCACCCCGCGCCGGGATACGCCGCCATCCTGATGACAGTGTCCGGTTTCGGCGTCGCCTACCAGCTCGGGCTGGCCCGCAGGTTTCTCGACGCGGTGCCCGAGACGCACCGCGGTCAGGCGTTCGGCCTGCTGCTGACCGGAACGATGACGCTGCAGGGCCTGGCCGCCGCGGCCGGCGGCGCGCTGGGCGAAGTCGCGGCCCCGGGGTTGGTCGTCGCACTGGCCGGCGCGGCCTCGGCCATCGCCGCCCTGATGTCCTGGCGAACGCTGTCGCCCAGGCAGCGACCCTGACCGCGGCCCAGTGCCGAACGGCATCGCCGATCACCCCGCTCCCACCTCGCCCGCACCGCTGCCGAATCCGGACCGCAGATATCGGCGCAGAGCTTCCCGTCCTCCCGGGACGAAGGACCATTGATCAACGACATCAAGCAGTTCGCTCACTGTCAGCCAGTCCAGCCAGTCGATCTCACCCGAGTCCGGCACCAGGACCTCTGGCACGACGGCCTCATGCACCCCGAACCAGACTGGGCTGATCCCTTCCCGGCAAAGGAACTTGAACAGGAAGCGCACCCGCACACGAACGCCCAGCTCTTCAGCCAGCTCGCGGACCGCCGCCTCCTCATACGACTCGCCCACGTCCACGGCACCGCCGACCAACACGTCGTAGTGGCCCGGGAATCGGGACAACGTCCGGGCCCGTCGCAGCACCAAGATCCGCCCCTCGCGATCACGGCAGATCGTCACCGCGATGCGGTGCGGCCAGTTCTCGCGTTCTGCCTCCTCACGCTCGACGACTCCCAGCACGCGGTCATGCTCATCGACATGCTCAACCAGTTCGCTCACAGAGGCACGATCTCAGCCCGCACTGACAACACGGCCTCACAAGCGACGTATGTCGCAGCGTCAGGTGGTGGCCGAGTCGCGGTCATCGATGGGGGCGTCCAGCAGGGCGGCCGCCGCACTGTGGATCTTCGTCAGTGCGTTGAGCAGATGTTCGCGCTCGGCCTCGGTGAGGTCGGCGGTGACCTGCTCTTCGAGCAGCCGACGTTCCCTCTCGATGGGAGCCTGCAGGGCACGCCCGGCGTCGGTGAGCCACAGCCGGACCAGCCGGTTGTCGCGGTCGTCGCGGCGCCGGGTGAGCAGGCCGGCCGTGGTCATCCGGGTGGCCGCCTTGACCACGTTGGGGGTGGTGACGTTCAGCGCGGCGGCGACCTCGCCCGGGGTGCGGCCGTCCTGCCGCCACAGCACCGCAAGCAGGTGATCTTGCCCCAGGTGCAGTCCGTGGCGCCGCACGGCCGTCTCGGCCGCTGCCCGCAGCGCCTTCGACATCTTGCTGTGCAGGTCCAGGAACTCGGGCACGGCGAGGCCTCCGGTGATGTCGCGGCGCGATTGACAGCCAGATCATGTACCGGTTAACGTTCTGCCGAATCATTAACCGGTACACGATCTAGGAGTCCTCATGATACTGGTCACCGGTGCGACCGGGAACATCGGCCGCGAGCTCGTCCGCCAACTCGACGAACTCGGCGCGCCGTTCCGCGTCCTGGTCCGCGACCCGGCCCGCGCCGCCACGCTGCCCGAGCGGGCCGAACGGGTCGTGGCCGACCTGAGCGACCCGGCGACGCTGCCGCCCGCCTTCGCCGGAGTCGACCGGCTGTTCCTGCTCACCCCCGGCATCGGCCTCGACCACACCAGGCACGCCGTCGCCGCTGCCCAAGCCGTGGGAGTGCGCCATATCGTGCACCTGTCCTCGTTCAACGTGCTCGGCGACCCGATGCCCGCGATGGGCCGCTGGCACCACGAACGCGAGCAAGCCATCCGGGCCTCCGGCATCCCGGCCACGTTCCTGCGGCCCGGCGGCTTCATGACCAACGCTTTCGACTGGCTGCCCACCATCCACCAGGCGGGCTATGTCCTCGATCCGGTCGGCCCCGGCCGATACGCGCCGATCGACCCCGCCGACATCGCCGCCGTAGCCGCCCTGGCCCTGACCGGCGACGGCCACCAAGGCCAGGAATATGTCATCACCGGCGAGGAACTGTTCACCATCGCCGAACAGGTCAAGATCCTGGCCGCGGCGGCCGGCCGGGACATCACGATCCGGCCGGTGACCACCGCGGAGGAGGCCGTAGCCTCCCGATTCCCCAACGGGGCACCTCCGGCGCTGGCCGAGGCCGTCACCGAGGGGTTCCACCTCATGCGCGCCGACACCGCCGGATTCCGCACCGACACCGTGGAACGCCTGCTCGGACGCAAACCCCGCACCTTTGCCGACTGGTGCGCACGCAATGCCGACGCCTTCCGGACCACCTGATCCGCATGAAGCCGCAGTAGTCCGGGGAGACACCGTCACTGGGACGGCGTCTCTCCGGCTCGGCGCCGATGGGCGCGGCCTGCTGATCAACGGTGGACATGCTCGCCGACGCATGGGAATTCGAACACGACGAGAACAGCGCATCGGCGTGGTTCCGACTGGCCGGACGCGAACGGCAAGGTGATGGCAGAATGTGACCATGCGGCCACCCCGAGCGAGATTCTTTAACACCACCGGTCCGTGCGACCCTCAGCGCCACCACATGCTGCCCCCTGCGGAGCGACTCCCAGAGGCGCGCGAGCTCATCGAGATGGACCGTTATTTCGTGCTGCACGCGCCTCGCCAGACCGGCAAGACGACCGCGCTACGCACCCTGGCGGCCGAGCTGACCGCCGAAGGCGACACCGCCGCCCTGATGCTCTCCTGCGAGCGCGCCAAGTCGGCCGGTGACGACTACGCCGCCGCGGAGACGATCCTGCTGAAGTCCCTCCGCGAAGCCGCCGCGCGTTCGCGGTGGCCAGAGGAGCTGCTGCCTCCGGATCCGTGGCCGCAGGCCCCAGCGGGCACCCGCTTCGGTTCGGCGCTGAGCGAGTGGTGCCGCCGCTGCCCGCGCCGGGTGGTGCTGTTCCTCGACGAGATCGACGCCCTGCAGGGCAACAGCCTGGTCAGCATCCTCAGCCAGCTCCGCGACGGTCACAACGCACGGCCAGAGGGCCAGCCGTTCCCCACGTCCGTGGCGCTGTGCGGGCTGCGCGACCTGCGGGACTACAAGGTCGCCTCAGGCGGCGAACCCAGCCGGTCCAACCCTGCCAGCCCGTTCAACATCGTCGCCAAGTCGCTGCGCCTGGGCGACTTCACCGCCGATCAGATCGCCGAGCTGTACGGCCAGCACACGCGGGCGACCGGCCAGGAGTTCACCAAGGACGCGGTGGACCGGGTCTTCGAGCTGACCCAGGGACAACCGTGGCTGGTCAACGCCCTCGCCAATGAGGTCTCCATTGAGATGGAGATGCGCGGCGCCATCACCACCGCCCAGGTCGACGAGGCCAAGGAGCGGCTGATCCGAGCACGCGCCACCCATCTGGACACACTCGTGGCCCGGCTGCACGAACCCCGGGTGGAGCGGGTGATCGAACCGATCGTGGCGGGAACGTGGCCAGGCACGGACACTTCCTTTGATGATGACGTCTCCTACGTTCATGATCTGGGCCTCATCCGAGGGACCAGGGACCTGGAGATCGCCAACCCGATTTATCGAGAAGTCCTGCTACGGGTTCTGGGCGATCGCACGGAGCGGTTCGTGAAGGCCGATCCGCACAGCTTCGTGCTGCCGGACGGCCGTTTCGACCTGCCGCGCCTGCTGGAGGAGTTCGTCGTGTTCTGGCGCGAACACGGCGAAGTGCTCATCCAGCAGGAGGGATACCACGAAGCCGCCTGCCAGATCATCCTCATGGCCTTCCTGCACCGGCTGGTCAACGGCGGAGGCCAACTCGACCGGGAGTACGCCGCCGGCACCAAGCGCCTGGACGTACTGGTCCGCTGGCCCTACACCGGCCCCGAAGGCGAACGACTGGTGCAACGGGAAGCCATGGAGCTCAAGGTCTGGCGCGCGAAGGGAGACGACCCTAAGCCCGACGGCCTCGCCCAGCTCGACCGCTACCTGGACCGGCTCACCCTCACCACCGGCGTGCTGGTGGTCTTCGACCGGCGACCCGAAGCCCCATCCTGGAAGGAACGAGGCGCTTTCGAGCAGGCGACCACGCCGTCCGGGCGCCAGATCACCCTTCTGCGTGTGTGACGGCCGCCCGAACGACTCACCCGCCGACCGGATATCGATCCTGTCAGCAGCCCCACTCGGACAGCACGACCTCGACGAACCTCTCCGGCTGTTCCAGTGCAGGAAATGCCCCGCCTCCGGCCACACCACGGTCGCCGAGCGAGGGTGTGCGGGCAGGCTCGATCATCGGCCACAGCTGGTGGTCCTCGGTCTCGTGATGGTGGCGCAGGTTCTTGACCAGGAACTCGCGCAGCTCGGCCAGCGCCGCGAGGGGAACGGAGGGCCGGAGCGCGGCTTCGGACAGCAAGGTCGTGGCGCGGCGGTGGAATTCGTGGATGAGGCGGGTCTCGGTGACGGCCACGGCCTCAGTGTTGGTCGGCATGCCGGGAGCGTAGGAGCGGCGGGAGATGGTCGCGTCTACAAACGATGGGCATCCGCCGGCCACAGATCGTATGCCGAATGTATGCACCGGCCGTGAAGGGGCGGTCCGAACCGTCGGCGCTCCCGCTCGTCGGTGCCGGGCAGCACCTCGCTGCCGCGCCAGCCGTCCAGGGCCGTCGCCCGGCCGATCTCCCGGGCCGCGTCGTCCTGGACTCGACGACCAGTCTGCGGTGAATCCATGACCCGGACGCAACTACTGAATGTGTCGGTGCGGAAATGGGGAAGCGGGTGGTACGGCGCGGTCGCGGTTCACCCGCTGCACTGACAGACCCGGACAGGGCACACGCTCATCGGCATGCCCGGTGCCCGGACCGACCGGGGCGTCGCTGGCACCAGTCGCCTGGCTGGACGACGGTGCTCCAGAACGCCCCGCCGGTCGCAGCCGTCGTGTCCGTCCTCGGCCGTGCGGGTCAGTCGACGGACAGCCGGATCGCGGTCCAGGACACTGGCGGCAAGCTTGCCCGCAAGATGCCGTCGGTGACGTCCGCGTCCTTCGCTGCGCTGGGGACGACGCGGTCGGGGTCGTCCATGGTGTTCGTGGCATACAGGTCCTCGTCGGCGAGGGTGTACGACTCCGACACCCGCAAGCCCGGGCGGAAGCCGGCCAGTGAGACCGCCAGGTCGATGCCGTCGGTGAGGTGCCGGTTCACGACGAAGACCGTGACGTCGCCGGTCTCGGCGTCGTGGGTGGCCACGGCGTCGAGGACGGGCACCGAACCGTACCGCGCGGTCGGGTAGCTGGGCGCCTGTGTCTCTACACGCAGCACCTCGCCGCGGGCGAGGCGGGAGGTCAGCGCGAACGGGTGGAAGATCGTCTGCCGCCACGTGGGACCGCCGGGCTCGGTGCGGATCGGGGCGATGACGTTGACCAG
The DNA here is from genome assembly GCF_040659625.1 of Nonomuraea sp. NPDC049750. Classification (NCBI taxonomy): domain Bacteria; kingdom Bacillati; phylum Actinomycetota; class Actinomycetes; order Streptosporangiales; family Streptosporangiaceae; genus Nonomuraea; species Nonomuraea sp. NPDC049750. The sequence continues at coordinate 46,717 of NZ_JBFANB010000031.1, read as the reverse complement.
CTGAGCCTGGCAGGCGGCGGTCACCCGATCGCTGTGCCGCAGCAGTGAGATCAGCAGGTTGCCCACCACCACGGCGTCGACAACGTTGTAGCAGTCCTCGATGACCCGGGGGGCGACCTGCCAGTCGGTCTCCTGCGTGGCTTGGAAGGCGCTTTGGTACCAGACGTTCCATTCGTCGAAGGAGATCTTGAGCTGCTTGGGGCTCTTCAGCTTGGCGCCGACGCTGTCGGCAGTGGCGGCGACGCTGTTGATGAAGTGGTCCATGTCGACCGCCGAGGCGAGAAAACTGCCCAGGTCACCGTCGATCGGTTCGTAGTAGGCGTGCGCCGAGATGTAGTCGACCGCGTCGTAGGTCAGCTCGAGGACCTCTGCCTCCCAGGCGGCGAAGGTCGGCATCGAGGAGCTGGAACTGCCGCAGGCCACCAGTTCCAGCCACGGCTCGGCGCTGCGCAGTGCCCGGGCCGTCTCCATGGCGAGCCGACCGTACTCTCGGGCGGTCTTGTGCCCGGTCTGCCAGGGGCCGTCGAGTTCGTTGCCGAGGCAGAACATGGTCACACCGTACGGTTCCGCGGATCCGTTGGCCTGGCGCATGAGCGCCAAGCGGGTCCGGTCGGGATGGTTGAGATATTCCTGTACGTCCAGGGCCTCCTGCACGCCGCGGGTACCGAGGTTGACCGCGTACATGACCTCGACGTCGGCCTTGCGCGCCCAGCGCATGAACTCGTCGATGCCGACCTCGTTCGTCTCCAGGCTGTGCCAGGCCAGGTCGCGCCGCACGGGCCGGTCCGCGACCGGGCCGACGCCGTCTTCCCAGCGGTAGCCCGAGACGAAGTTGCCGCCGGGATAGCGCACGAGCGAGACGCCGAGTTCGCGGGTCAGTGCGAGCACGTCAGCACGGAAGCCGTCGGCGTCCGCGGTGGGGTGTGAAGGTTCGTAGATGCCGGTGTAAACGCATCTGCCCATGTGCTCGACGAAGGAGCCGAAGGTGCGGCGGGAAACCGGTGCGATGGTGAAGGCGGGGTTGAGGGTGAGGGTCGCGGAAAGCACGGATCTCCCAGAGATCGAGGGGATGTGGTCATGAGTGGCGTCGGGCGGGAGGTTCACTTGAGGCTGCCCACGGTCAGCCCGCCCTGCCAGTACTTCTGCAGGGTGAGAAAGGTGATGACGAGCGGGATGACGGACACCAGGGAGCCGACGATGATCAGGCTCCAGAGCGACTGACCGCCGCCGTTGTTCGAGCTGGCCAGCTGCGACCACAGGCCGATGCCCACGGTGAGCGGGTACAGCTTCGCGTCGGACAGCATCGTCAGCGGCAGGAAGTAGTTGTTCCAGGTGGAGACGACCGACAGCAGCAGCACGGTCACGACCGCGGGCCGCATCAGCGGCAGCGCCACCTGGAAGAAGGTACGCAGTTCCCCGGCACCGTCGATGTGGGCCGCGTCGAGCAGGTCGTCGGGCACGGACGCCGCGGTGTAGACGCGCATGAGGTAGACGCCGAACGGGCTGAGCAGCGAGGGCAGAATGACCGCCCACACCGTGTCGGTCAGCCCGGCGTTGGACATCATGACGAACGTCGGGATCACCAGGGCGGTCAGCGGCACCATGACCGAGCCGAGCACCAGCGCGAAGACGACGTTGCGCCCACGGAACCTGTACTTCGCGAATCCGTATCCGCCCAGCACCGAGATGATCGTCGCACCGATCCCGCCGGCCAGCGCGTACAGCACCGAGTTGCCCAGCCAGCGCAGGTATTCGCCGTTGTTGAAGGTGAACAGGTCCCGCAGGTTGTCGAACAGGTGGAAGCCGTTGAACCACAGGGCGCCCGTACCGGAGAACAGCCCTTCGGCGTTCTTGGTGCTGGCGACGATGAGCCACCAGACCGGGACGAGAAAGTAGCAGACCAGGGCAAGCATGAGCAGCTTCGCCAAGACGTGGCGGGGACGCCGCCCGCGCCCGGTGGACACATGGCGGGGACTCGACCCGCTCGTGGTGGATGCGGTGCTCACGTGAAGATGCTCCCTCGCTTGCGGGTGAAGAACATGAAGATCGCGACCGCCACGAAGACGACGAATCCCAACGCGAAGGAGATCGCCGAGGCATAGTTGAACTGGGCGTAGGTAAAGGCCAGATTGAAGGCGTAGATGTTGGGTGTGTAGTCCGGCGTCACCGAGCCGTTGGCGATCGGCCCGAGCGCTTGAGGCTCGGTGAAGAACTGCAGGGTGCCGATCAGCGAGAAGATCAGGATGAGCGCGAACGCCGACGACACCATCGGGACCTTGATGCGCAGCGCGATCTGCAGGCTGGTGGCGCCATCGAGCCGGGCCGCCTCGTAGATCGAGGAGTCGATGCCCTTCAAGGCGGCGTAGATGATGACCATGTAATAGCCGGACCACTGCCAGGTGACGACGTTGAGCAGACCGTAGAAGATGTTGCCCTGGCTGAGCATGAACGGCGCCTGGGTGTTGAACAGCGAGAAGATCTGCTCGAGCGGCCCGAAGCTCGGGCTGTAGAGGAAGCCCCACATCAGTGCGCCGATCACCACGGGCACCGCGTACGGCAGGAAGATCATCAGGCGGGAGAAGCGGGCGAGCCGGCCGGTGATTTCGTCGAAGAGGAGTGCCGCCACCAGCGCGACGATCATTTGCAGCGGGATGACCACGAGGCTGAACCGCAGCACCAGCCACAGTCCCGTGAGGAAGGACGGGTCGGTGAACGCGCGGATGTAGTTGTCGATGCCCGCGAAGGTGGTCCCGGTCGCGAGTCCCTTGGTGTAAAGACTCAGGTAGCCCGCGTAGAGCAGCGGCGCTATCAGGAAGACCAGGAACACCACCAGGAACGGCAGGATGAACAGCCAGCCGACGGCGCCACGCCGCGCCAGTCGGCGGCCTGGTGGCGCCGAGGCGGCTCGGTCCCGCGTGCCGGTGCTTGCGCGTAGCGGTGTGGGTGGTGTCGATCGGGTGAGGGCCATGGCGGTTCGCGTCTCCCTTTGCGGCGTCGTCGTGTCACGAGCGAGGGTCGGGCGACCGCCGACTGCGCGGAGCAGAGCAGCGGGCGCCCGTCCGGTCGGCGGATCACTGAACGATGAAGCCCTGGCTCTTGGCGTACTTGACCATGATGTCCTGGAGATCGGTAGCCGCCTGGTCGCCGGTGGTCTTGCCGCTGTTGATCTTCACGATCTGCGCCTGGAGCTGGGCGTAGTAGTAGACCGTGAAGGGGCTGTACGTGGCGCCCTGGTAGGCGTCCCCCGCGGGGAGATAGATGTCCCTGTTCGCCGTCTGGCCGTTGAAGAACTCGACCTTGTTGTTGATGAAAGCGTCGGACTTCAGCACGCTCTGGTTCAGTGGGAAGATGGTCTGCGTCTTCCAGCCGTCGGTCAGCGACGCGTCATCGGCGTAGAGGCCCGTCGCGACCTTGGCCGCGGCCTTCTTGTCCGCGGCCTGCGAGGTCACCGCGAAGGCGGAGCCGCCCCAGTTCACCGAGACCGGCGCGTTGACATCCCACTGAGGCAGCCGCGCCACGGCGAACTTGCCCTTCGACGCGCCGCTGCCCACGCCGGCTCCGGTCAGGTATCCGGGGGCCCAGGCCGCGGAGACGTATGTCGCGTACTTGCCGTTGACGACACCGGCGATGTAGTCGGTGGTGAACTGGTCCGCAGTGCCGACCAGCTTCTTGCCGACCAGGTCGGCCCAGTAGTTCAGCACGTCCTTGGTGGCCTGGTCGTCGAGCTTGATGGTGATGTTCTGCTTGTTCGCCAGGTCGTAGGTGAACGGCTTGGCGCCCTTCTGGATCATCAGGGCGGTCACCACGGCCGGCACGTTGCTGCCGAGATCGCCGAAGAGCGGGCCGCCCGCGGCCTTCACCTTCGCGGCGGCCTCGGCGTAGTCGGCCCAGGTCTTCGGCGGCGTCTTGATCCCGTACTTCTCGAAGACATCCGTGCGGTAGATCATCGCCATCGGGCCGCCGTCGACCGGTATCGCGTACACGGCTTGGCCCTGCGAGACGTCCTTCCAGGCGCCGTCGCTGAAGTTGGCCTTCACCTCGTTGGCGCCATAGGCGCTTATGTCGACCAGGGCGTCCTGGATCTCGAAGCCGACCAACTGGTCGCTCTCCAGCATGATGACGTCGGGCGCGCCCTTCTTCGCCGCGATCGCCGTCTGGAACTTGGCGTACTGGGCGGCGCCCTGACCAGCGTTCGTCCAGCAAACCTGCACGTCGGTGTGCGCGTTGTTGAAGTTGTCGACGACCTTGGCCATGTTCGGGTACCAGGCCCAGACCGTGACGCGGGCGGCATCCGGGCGGACGATCTTGTTGGTGCAGTTCGTCGGCTTGGCCTTGGCGGCGGTGCCACCGCCGTCTCCACCGCTTCCGCAGGCGGCCGCGCCAAGGGCGATGGACGAGATGGACATCGTGACCACAAGACGTCGAAGCGCCATCTTGTTCCTAAAGCTCAATGTTCCGACCTTCCTGGGTCAACTTGCCGGCCTGCGATCCGCGCGGCGGTGCGCACACGATCCCTGCACGCTCGCCTACGGGCGCACTCGGTCGGGAACAATCCGGAGGACCGTGGCCGTCGATGCCACCGGACAGGTTCTCGGCGGATGGAGCATGCAATGTCGCGCTCGCGCGGCGGATGACGCGGGGAGGGGAAGCTCCCACGCTGGGCAAGGTGTGTTGTATGTTGGCATTTGCAGCGCTGCAAAGGACTATGCACTGACCCTCCGGCTCTGGCAAGAGGCAATATCTCCGAAATATGATCGTTACATCAGGGCACATGAGTGCCCCCTACACTCAGGAGGAACCTCGTGCGGGACGCCACGCTGCGTGACGTTGCCGAGCTCGCCGGGGTCTCGCCCCGCACGGTCTCGAACGTGGTCAACGGCTACGCCCACGTGACGGCGGCCACCCGGGAGAAGGTCGAGCGCGCCATCGCCGAGCTCGGCTATCGGCCGAACGTACTCGCCCGCAACCTCGCCAACGGCCGCTCAGGTCAGATCGCGGTCGTCGTGCCGTACCTGGACACCCCGTACTTCGCCGAACTCTTACAGGCCATCATTCCGGCCGCGCGCAAGAGCGGCTACAACGTCCTCATCGACCAGACGGACGGCGACCGGCAGCACGAGGGCGAGCTCATCAGGCGCGGCTCCCGAGGCTTCCTGTTCGACGGCATGATCATCAGCCCGCTCGGCCTGTCCCAGCAGGACCTGTCCGTGCGCGACCTGTCATTGCCCCTGGTCGTGCTCGGCGAACGGGTCTGCGACGGCACGTTCGACCACATCGGAATCGACGACGTCGCCGCCTCGCAGGATGCCGTCTCACATCTGATCTCACTCGGCCGCAAACGCATCGCGGCCATCGGCGACCAGCCGTACGCGACCGGCGAAGCAGCCCAGTTGCGCACGCGCGGCTTTCACAACGCGCACGCCGCAGCCGAGTTGCCGGTCGACGAGTCACTGATCATCAGAACCCCCCGGTTCAACCGGGCCGACGGCGCGACCGCGATGGCCGCGCTCCTTGACCGCGATGACCCTCCCGACGCGGTGTTCTGCTACAGCGACCTGGTTGCCTCCGGCGCCATCCACACCATCCTGGAGCGCGGGCTGCGCGTTCCCGAGGACATCGCCATCATCGGCTACGACGACATCGAGGACGGCCGCTACAGCCACCCCACGATCAGCACGATCTCCCCCGACAAAACCGCCATCGCCCAACTGGCGGTCGAGCGACTGATCATGCGGATCAGCGGCCCCCAGCCGGTTGCCGGCATCGAGCTGCTCGCCAAGCACCGGCTGATCCCCCGCCAGAGCACCCTCGGACGCAGCTAGGAAAGCCCATGCCTCGAGAGCGCCAGAAGATCCGGCAGGACGTGTCGAGATGCCGGGGCGCCGGGCCGAAGCGGCGCGAGCGCAGGACGCGCCGAACGGTCGCGTCGCCGACCATGGCCGAGGGACTGAACGCCTTGTTCACCAGCAGGCGACCACGCCGTCCGGGCGCCAGATCACCCTTCTGCGGGTGTGACGGCCGCCCGAACGACTCACCCGCCGACCGGATATCGATCCTGTCAGCGGCCCCACTCGGACAGCACGACCTCGACGAACCTCTCCGGCTGTTCCAGGTGCAGGAAATGCCCCGCCTCCGGCCACACCACGGTCGCCGAGCGAGGGTGTGCGGGCAGGCTCGCCTCCCACCGCGCGGCCTCCGGCACGTTGTGGACGGCGAGCACCGGGCAGTCGCGCCTGGCCAGGTAGCGCTCCGACTCCCTGCGCACCCCGAACGCGCCGGGCACCGTGTACATCCCGGCGTAGCACTCGGCCAGCACATGGCCCGGCGTGGCGGCCAGTTGCTCGGCGATCGGCCCCGGCAGCGGCCCGAGCTGCCGCGACGCCGCCTCCGCGCCCTCGGCGCGCAACGCCGTCAACCGCCCCGGGATGAGCCGCTCCTCCGCCTCATCCGCGCCATACGCGGGAGCGACGACCACCAGCGCACTGACCAACTCCGGATGCTCGACCGCCAGAGCGGTGACCACCTGGGCGCCCATGGAGTGCCCGATGGCCACCACCGGCCCGTCCAGCAGCGGTACGAGGTCGCCGGCCAGGTCGACGGGCCGGTATCCACGGGCGGGCACCGGGGACCTGCCGTGGCCACGCAGGTCGGGGGCGATCACCCGGCGCTCGCCGAAGTCCAGGGCGCGCCACGTCCGGTGGTCTCCGCCCCAGCCATGCACCAGCAGCAGCGCAGGCCCGTCGTGGCCCCGGATCTCAACGTACGGCTTCATACCGAAGTGGCCCGGATCTCAAGGCTTCAACCGAAGTGGTCCGGGTCTCAACGTGCGGCTTCATATCGAATCCGCTCGAAGCGCGCCGTGCAGCCCTCGCCCGCCAGGTCCTGCACCCAGAACCCGGCGAACGCGCCGGTGAAGCCGAAAGCGCGCATCTGGCCGTCGATGCGCTCGTCGGCATGCTCGTCCGACAGGATCGTCGCGTCCAGCTCAGGACCGTGGTTGAAGCGCACCACCGGCCCGTCGAACTCCACGCGCAGCCTGACCTCGCCCGCCGCGGGGCCGAGCAGGTGTTCGGTGCGGGCTCCCCGGTCACTGCTGGTCAGCACGAGCCCCTCGGTGGTCACCGCGAGATAGAACCAGTTACGCGAGTTGTAGTACGCGGTGATGCCGGCGGACTGATGGACGGTGCCGGGATCGAACCGCATGACCGCCTCCAGCGAGCACTTCTGAGCGGTGACTCGGTGGGCGACCAGGCTCGGGCTGCGCAGTCCGTACGGCGACTGACCGCCGTGCACGGTGAGGCCGCCGTGGTCGGCGGTCAGCCAGTCCGGCGAGGGGGGCCGGCGCAGCGTGCTCCAGTCCTGCTCCAGCCCGTTCCAGCCGTCGGCCGCCGGCCACGGGTGGGCGGGCAGCGCGGGCGCGGCCACCTCCACGGCGGGCACGCCGCCCGCCACGCGCGGCCAGCCGTCCACCCACTCCACCCGCTGCAGCGCGCTCTCGCGGCCGAGTACGCAGGTGCGGTTGTGGTAGGGCCGGGCCACGAGGTGGGCGACGTACCACTCCCCCGCCGGCGTCTCGACGAGGCAGCCGTGGCCCGCCTTCTGCAGCTCCAGGCTCGGGTCGTGGCGCGAGGTGAGCATCGGCCCGGCCGGATCCTCCTCGTACGGCCCCGCCATCGAACGGGAACGCAGCACCGTGACCCCGTGCTCGTACCCCGTGCCGCCCTCGGCCACCATCAGGTAGTACCAGCCGTCGATCTTGTACAGGTGCGGCCCTTCGGTGATGTTGCGGTTGGGCAGCATCAGCTCGGGTTTGCCGCCTTCGAGGGGCTGCAGCTCGATCCCGGCGAACCCGCGTCCGGGGCGGGAGTCGAAGACCATGTTGAGCAACCAGCTCTGCCCGTCCTCGTGGTAGAGGGAGGCGTCGAAGCCGCGGCCGGGCAGCCGGACCGGGTCGGACCACGGCCCCTCGATCGAGGGCGCGGTGACCAGGTAGTTGGCGATGTCCTTGTAGCCGAGGGCGTAGTTGTCCATCACGCCGTAGACCAGGTGGAACAGCCCGTCGTGGTAGGTGAGGTCAGGCGCCCAGACGCCGCCGGAGTCCGGCACGCCGGACAGGTCGAGGTGCCCGCGCTCGGTCAAGATGCCGCCGAGCGGGCGCCAGTTCACCAGGTCGCGGGAGTGGTGGACGCGTACGCCGGGATACCACTCGAAGGTCGAGGTGGCCAGGTAGTAGTCCTCCCCCACCCGCACGATCGACGGGTCGGGGTGGAAGCCGGGTAGGACGGGATTGCGGATCAAGCTCATTCCTCCGAGAAAAGCACGAGTGCTACCTCGCTGTTCACTGACCCTTGAGATACGCGTCGGCCTGCTTGGCCATCTCCGCCTGGAGCTTGGCCAGGCCCGCCCGGTCCAGCGCCTTCTTCAGCTTGTCCAGGCCCTGGTCGACGTCCACCGCGCCGATGAACAGCGGGTTGGCGAACTGCGTCATGGCGGCGGTGACCTGCGCGTTCTCCCGCTTCACCGGCTCAGGGTCAGGGACGAAGCTGGCGTACGGGTCGATGGTGAAGTTGTTGATGTCCTGCGCCCAATCGAACCACTTCGCCTCGGACTCGGTCATCTCCTTGATCCGGCGCTCCAGCTTGGCCCGCCAGGCGAGGGCGAAGCCGGGGAAGGTGTAGGTGGACACCTTCTCGTACTTGTCGTCGCCGACGGGCTTCCAGTCCTTGCCGGGGAGGCCGTAGTTGAGCAGGTCGTGGTTCTCCTTGATCGACGCCCAGTCCTGCAGTTGCATGGCCTTCTCGTTGCTCTGGCCCTTGGCGTTGAGCACGACGAAGTTGTCGCTCTGGAAGGTCTGGTACGGCTTGGCGTTCTCGCCGCCCTTGAGCGGCATCACGTTCGCGATCATCGCGCCGGGGACGTTCTTGGTCAGCTCGGGCAGGGCCGCGGAGGACAGGCCGTCGGTCATGGCCCAGGCGGTGGCGACGCGGCCGGCCTTGAACTGGGAGTCCAGCGCCTTGGAGTCGAGGGTGAGCGCGTTCTTGTTGAACAGCCCGTCCTGGTAGTACTTCCGCACCAGGCGCAGCGCGTCCATCATCCCCGGAGCCTCCCAGAACGGGATCGGGTGGGACGAGCCGGTCTGCTTGCCGTCAGCGGCCAGCACGAAGTTGAGCGACTCGCCGGTGAAGGAGGCGAGGCTCATGTTGGGGTTCTCCCACATGTAGGGGTTGAGCCAGCCGACCGGGTTCCACGCCACCAGCAGCTTGGGCAGCCGGGAGTTCAGCCCGATCGGGGTGATGTCCTTGTTCTTCTGCTTGACGTCGTACCAGAACTTCTCCAGCCCCGCGAAATCCGTGATGTCGCTCATGCCGTACTTGTCGGCCAGGTCCTGGCGGATGCTGAAGTGGTGGAAACGAGCGACCGAGTTGATCTGGGGCAGGCCGTAGAGTTTGCCGCTCCACCGGTTCAACTCGATGATCTTCGGGTCGATCGTGGCGGTCAGGTTGGGGTACTTGCCGCTGGACAGCAGGCTGCTCAGCTCGACGATCGAGCCGCTCGCCGCCAGCTGGGTCATGTTGAGCCAGCGTGCCTGCAGCGCGGTGTCGAACTTCTCCCCCGCGGTGAACTTCAGCAGCGCCTGCTGACCGTAGCTGGTCCACGGGATGAACTGCGGTTTGATGCTGAAGCCCAGGTCGGCCTGGAGCTTCTTATTGACCTCGGCCAGTACGGCGTCCCAGCCGGCCGGCACGTCGCCGGGCAGCAGGAGGCTCAACGCGAGCGCGCCGCCGGCCTGATTGCCGGCGGCCTTCGGCTGGGAGGAGCAGGCGGCGAGGAAAGCGGCTACGGACAGGCCGCCGCCGGCGGCCAGCAGGCCGCGCCGGGACATGGTGGGGTTGGACACGGTAACTCCAGAAGGTGGGGGGATCAGCCTTTGGTGGCGCCGAGGGTGATGCCCTTGACGAAGTAGCGCTGGGCGAAGGGGTAGGCGAGCAGGATCGGCCCGATGGCGACGGTGGTCAGGGCCAGGCGGAGCTGGTAGACGGGAGTGGCCGTCTCGGCCAGCTGCGGCAGCATCTGCGTGAAGGAGATGTTGGAGATCAGGTTCTGCAGCACCAGCGGGAGCGGGAACTTGTGCACATCGTCGATGAACAGCAGCGCCATGAACCAGTCGTTCCAGTAGTGCACGGCGTAGAACAGGCCCACGACGGCCAGGATCGGCTTGGACAGCGGCAACGCGATCGTGAAGAACATGCGCAGCTCGCCCGCGCCGTCGATCTTGGCCGATTCGAAGATCGACTCCGGCAGCTGACGGAAGGCGCTGACCTGGACGAAGACCAGGAAGGGCATGACCAGCAGCGGCAGGATGACCGAGAAGTAGCTGTTCTGCAGGTGCAGATACTGCGTGACCAGTAGGTACAAGGGGACGAGACCGCCGGAGAACAGCATCGGCAGGTAGGAGAAGACGGTCAGCGGCCGGCTGATGCCGGGCACCCGGCGGGCGATCACCCAGCTCAGGCCCGAGGTCACCGCCAGGGACAGCGCCGTGCCCACAACGGTGATGAAGACACTGGCAAGGTAGGCGTCCAGCACCGCGGGACCCGTGAAGATCATTTTGTAGGCGGTGAGGTCGAAATCCGGGAAAAGACTGTATCCGGTCGTGGCCAGCACGGACTCGCTGGTGAACGAGCCCGAGATGATCATCCAGAAGGGGACGGCGCAGGCCAGCACGGCCAGGCCAACACCGATGATGCTGAAGACGGTGAACGGTTCCAGCTTTCTGCCGCTCATAGGATGCTGGTCTCCTTGGAGTACTTGCGCTGGATCAGCACCGCGATCACCACGAGGATGAAGCCGACGACCGACTGGAACAGGCCGATCGCACCGGTGGTGCCGAAGTCGCCGAGCTGGCGCAGGGCGCGGAAGACGTAGGTGTCGATGACGTCGGTGTTCTCGAACAGGGTGCCGTTGTCGCCGATGATCGCGTAGATGGTGCCGAAGTCGCCGTAGAAGATCCGGCCGACCCCCAGGACCAGCAGCACCGCGGCGGTGGGCTTGAGCAGCGGCAGGGTGATGCGCCAGGCCATCTGGGCCCGCGAGGCTCCGTCGATCATCCCGGCCTCGTAGACCTCCTCGGGGATGCCGGTGATCGCGGCCAGGAAGATGACGCTGAGGTAGCCGCCGAGCTGCCAGACCTTCACCACGGTGAGGATCCACGGCCACGGTCCCGGCTCGTTGTACCAGTCCACCGTGGGCAGTCCGAGGCCGGTCATGGCGTCGTTGACCGCTCCTCCCCCGCCGGAGGCCCCGGCGAGCAGGACCTGCAGGATGATGCTGATCACGACCGGGGAGACGAAGTAGGGGAAGAAGACCACGGACTGGGAGGCCCGCTTGAAGAAGGTGCCGCGGATCTCGTTCAGCATGATCGCCAGAAGAATCCCGGCGGCGAGCGTCGCGCCCAGGAACAGCACGTTGAGGAAGAGCGTGTTGAACAGGATCCGCGCCGCGTCCCCGGATTCCAGGAAGTAGGCGAAGTTCGCCAGCCCGTTCCACGGACTGCCGAAGATCCCCAGGTTGACGTCGAACTCCTTGAACGCCACCACCAGCCCGGCCATCGGCAGGTAGTTGAAGACCAGGAAGAAGGCGACCGCCGGCAGCGCGAGCAGCCCGACCGACCAACCCGTACGGGCCGCCGCCTTGCCACGTGTACGGCGTCCGCGTGCGGACGGTCCGGAAGGCGGACTCGTCTGAGGCTCATGCCTCGTCTGTAGCGTGCTCATCACCTAGGTCCCGTCTGAGGGGCAGCAGCTGACTCTCGAAGTTCGATAGAAACCGGTCGCTGCGAACGCTACGACTGAGTGACGCCTGCCTACAAGGTCGCGTTACGAATACGTTACATATGGGTGTATGTCCTGCTGCGATGTCATCCGTTGACCGGAAGTGGCCGCGCCTCTAGCGTAGAAACCGATGTCTACCGAATGGAGGGCTTCCCCCGTGTCCCCACGCCCGAAGGCGCTGTTCGCCATGCGCGAGGAACACCTCGCACTGCTCTTCCCCGCGCCCTTGCTGCGGCGGCTGGACACGCTGGCCGACATCGACGTGACACTGGTCGCCGAGCGCTTCGACGATCCGCGGCTGGACCTGACCGACACCGAGATCCTCATCACCGGCTGGGGCTGTCCGCCTGTGGACGAGGCGGTGCTGGCCGCCGCCCCCCGCCTGCGGGCCGTGCTGCACGCCGCCGGCTCGGTGAAGGGCCTGGTCACCCCCGCTTGCTGGGAACGCGGCCTGCTGGTCTCCTCGGCGGCCGCGGCCAACGCCGTCCCGGTGGCGGAGTACACCGTCGGCACCATCCTGCTGGCCGGCAAGGGGGTCTTCGCTCTGGGCGAGCGCTACCGGCGCGAACGCGGCTTCACCCTGGCCAAGATCGAGCCCCTTATCGGCAACAACGGCCGCCGGGTCGGCATCGTGGGTGCCTCGCGAATCGGACGCCGGGTGATCGAGCTGCTGGCGCCGTACGATCTAGACATGTGCCTGTACGACCCGTACACGCGGGTTCCCGGAGTGCGGCGAGCCTCCCTTGAGGAGCTGCTGCGCAGCAGCGACATCGTCAGCCTGCACGCGCCCGCCATCCCGGAGACCCGGCACATGCTGGATCGCACCCGGCTGGCGCTGATGCCGGACGGCGCGGTGCTGATCAACACCGCCCGTGGCTCGCTGGTCGACACCGACGCGCTGGTCGCCGAGCTGAAGTCCGGGCGGCTGTCGGCGATCCTCGACGTCACCGAGCCCGAGCCACTCCCGTCGGGCTCGCCCCTGTACGACCTGCCCAACGCCTTTCTCACCCCACACATCGCCGGCTCGCACGGCAACGAGGTGGCCCGGATGGGGACCTTGGTCCTGGACGAGTTGGAACGCCTGACCGCTGGGCAGCCTCTGGCGCACCGGGTGACCGATGACGACCTGGACCGGGTGGCTTGATGAACGACGATCGTGCCACCGTCCGCGATGTGGCCGCCCGGGCCGGAGTCTCCCCCTCCACGGTGTCCCGGGTGATCAAGGGGGACTACCCGGTCGCCCAGTCCACCAAGACACGGGTGCTGCGGGCCATGCGAGAGCTGGACTACGTGCTCAACGTGCACGCCCGCGCCCTGTCCGGCGCCAGCACCAAGATGGTGGCGTTCGTGCTGGACGACGTCACCGGCCCGTCCTTCGCCTACGTCGCCAAGGGCGTGGAGCAGCAGGCCACCGCCGAAGGACGCCTGTGCATGGTGTGCGCCACGAACGGCGACCCCGCCCGGGAGCTGGCCGTGGTCGAGGCCATGCGCGAGCAGCGCGCCGACGCGGTCATCCTGGTCGGCGGCGGCGCGCTGGACGACGCCTACCGCGAACGCATGTCCCACTTCGCCCACGCCTTGGACAAGGCCGGCTCCCGGCTCGTGCTGTGCGGCCGTCCGCCGCTGGGCGATGACGTGCCCACCACCGTGGTCGAGTACGACAACGAGGGCGGCGCCTACGCCATGACCAGCCACCTGCTCTCCCAGGGACACCGGCACATCGCCCTGATCGGCGCCGACCACCCCGGCCAGGCGAGCACGACCAAGCTCGACCGGGTGCGCGGGTTCGTCCGGGCCCACGAGTCGTTCGGGGTGCCGTACGACCCGGACCTGATCGTCCCGGCGGGCTTCGACCGTGCCGACGGACAGACCGCCGCCCGCCGGCTGATCGCCCTCGGCGCCCGGTTCACCGCCGTCTTCGCCGCCACCGACATGGTCGCCATCGGCGTGCTCGCCGCACTGCGCGAGGCCGGACTACGCGTGCCCGAAGACGTGTCGCTGGCCGGCTACGACGACATCCCGTTCGCCGCCGATCTCTCCCCCGGCCTCACCACCGTACGCATCCCCACCGAAGAGCTGGGCAGGACCGCGGTCAGGCTCGCGCTCGACCGCCGGCAACCCCAGCACGTCGTCCTGGGCACTCACATCGTGGTCCGAGGCTCGGTCGGCCCCGCCACCCCACGCTGACCGTACAAGACCCGTCGTCAGGACGGCGGGTCCTCGGAGGCGGGCATCGTGAAGAATCTCAGGAACACCGGCCGCGCTCCCGGTGACGCGTCCTCCTGCGCGCGGCCGAATCTGGACAGCAGTTCCATGTACGCCTCGAAGAACTCGTCGAGTTCTTCCCGGGTCAGGTGAGTGAGCCCGCGGGACGCCTTCGCCCACTCGCCGTATCGCCGATGGTCTCGGAAGAAGCGCCGGGCGAGTTCCAGCTCCTGCTCGACCTTGAACTCGGTGATCTCGTCTAGGAGCTTCTGCGACTCCTCGTCCATCTCACCCGGCGGGGGCCACCTCAGATCGGCGCTGATCTGGCGCCACCAGCGCTCCTTTCCGGTCGACCGCTCGGGGATCTCCTCGATGAACCCGTTGCGCTCAAGCTGGCGCAGGTGATAGCTGAGCGTCCCGGTGTTCTCGCCGAGCGCCCGGCCGAGCGTGGTGGATGTGGCCGGGCCGTTGATGCCGAGATGCCGCAAGATCCGCTGTCGTAGCGGATGGCCGAGCGCCTTGTGCGCACCTGGATCACTGAGCTGCCGGATCGACGGTCTGTTCGCCACGCTGTGAGCCTACCGCGCCCTGCCTTCACATTGCAGAATTTTCGCTGCAGCATTTCTTCTGCAATACTTCGTCGCCGTGACCCCCGATGCCGCGACAAGGGGACGCACAGGACACGAGCCCGAGGAGTGACCGAGGATGACATCAGACGAGCACGTATCGAGACGGCGCTCACTCGCCGCCGGGCTTCTGGCCCTGGGTGTGCTCCTGCTGATCGCCGTCGGCGCGATCAGGGACACCACCCCCGTCGCGGTGAGCCCGGCCACCGCCCCCGACCGGGAATTCAGCGCGCAGCGGGCCTTTACCCAGGTCGAGCGCTTCGCCGTCAAACCCCACCCCGTCGGCACGGCCGAGCACACCCGGGTCCGCGAATACCTGGTCGGCGAGTTGCGGCGGCTGGGCCTGCGGCCCGAGGTGCAGGAGGCGGTGGGCGTCTCACCCATCGACGAGCGGGGCGACCCCATCACCGCCGGGCGCGTCTTCAACATCGTCACCGTGATACCCGGGACCGCTCCCACGGGCCGGGTCTTCGTCACCGCTCACTACGACTCGGTCCCCGAGGGACCGGGTGCCAACGACGACGGGGCCGGTACGGCGAGCGCGATCGAGACGGCCAGAGCGCTGGTCGCGGACGGTGAACGGCTGCGCAACGACATCGTGTTCCTCATCACCGACGCCGAGGAGGCCGGGCTCCTGGGTTCGGAGGCGTTCGTCAAAGACCACCCGCTCGCACGGGGGCGGAGCGTGGTGCTCAACAACGAGGCGCGCGGGGCCAAGGGGCCGGTGCTGATGTTCCGGAGCACGGAGTCGAACTCCGGCCTGATCTCCATGTTCGGATCGGCGGCGCCGATGCCCGTGGCCGACTCCGTGTACGCCGAGCTCATGAAACTGCTCAACAACGACACCGACTTCACCGCCTTCAAACCCGGCGGGATGGCCGTGCTGGACTCCGCCTACGCCAACGCCGGCACCCTGTACCACAGCGTTCTCGACGACCCCGCGCACGTCGATCTGGCGGCACTGCAACAGATGGGAGACAACACGCTGGCGCTCGTGCGCGCGTTCGGCGGCACCGACCTGGCGCGGCTGACCACCGGGAACGACCTGGTCTACTTCAACCTCCCGCCCGGCCTGCTGGTTCGCTATCCGACCTGGGCGGCCACCCTGCTGGGCGCCGTCGCCCCGCTGGCGGCACTGGCGCTGATCCTCCTGGCCCGCCGCCGGGGCGTGGTCACCCTGCGGCGTACGCTCCTCGGCACCGCGCTCGCCCTGATCCCGATCGGACTCGGGGTGGCTGTCGGGATCTACTTCTGGGACCTGCTCAAGGCGATCCGGCCCGAACTCAGCGGAACCGCCACCACGACGCCGTACCGGCCGGAGCTGCTCTGGCTCGCCGTGCTGACGCTCGCGGGCACGATCCTCATCGCCTGGTACACGCTGCTGCGCCGTCGCGTCGGCCCCGCCGAAGTGGCGCTGGGCATGCTGACCTGCGTGGCCCTGATCGGTCTCGGGCTCGGCATCGTGTCGCCCGGAGCGTCGCACCTCGCCGCCTGGCCCGCCTTGGGTGCGGCGCTGGGCGGGCTGGCCGCACTCCGCTGCCCGCCGCGGTGGCGCGTCCTCGTTCTCGCCGCCGCTCTCGTACCGGGCGCCCTGATCCTGCTGCCCAGCGCGTGGAACAGCCTGCCGACGGGCCTGCAGTACGCGGGCTACGCCCCCATGCCGCTGATGATCCTGTTCGGCGGCCTCCTGCTGCCGCTGATCGAGGTGGTCTGGCCGCGCAGGCGTACCCCGCTGATCCCGCTGACCGCGCTGGTCGTCTCCATCGCCCTGGTGGCGGCGGGCCTGCTGGTCGAGCCGATCGACAAGGAGCACCCGCGGCGAACCAGCCTGGCGTACGGCCTCGACGCGGACACCGGCAAGGCCGTGTGGCTGACCTCGAAGGCGCCCGACCAATGGGCCCGCCGCTATGGCGGCGCCGACGCGACCGGCCGGCCGCTCGCGGAGCTGTGGGGCGGCGGGTCCAAGCTCCTCAGCCAGGCGAAGACCGCCGCGCTACCGGCGCCCTCGCTGCGGGTGCTCGCGGACACGACCCGGCAGGGCGTGCGAACCCTGCGCGTCCGGATCCGCTCCGAGCGCGGAGCGGACATGATCGGCCTGCGGGTGTACGGGGACACCGCGACGCTGACCGTCGAGGACCGCTCCATAACGCCCGATCCGGCGGGCTTCGTCTTCCACGCCCCGGGACCGGCGGGAGTCGAGGCGTCGCTCACCATAAAGGCTCCCGGCGACAAAGTCCGGCTGCGGGTCACCGATACGAGCCGGAATCCCAGTGAGATGTCCGCGCTTCCCGGCTTCATCGCCCCACCGGACTGGCTGTTCCTCGGCGACACCAGGATCTCCGTCACCAAGGCCTACCCCATGTGACGACCCGACCTGGCGATGGCGGCGTCGGTGACCGGGGTGAAGAAGTTGACGAGGTTGCCGTCGGGGTCGCGGAACAGCAGCGACCGGTTGCCCCAGGGCATCGTGGTGGGCTCGGCGACGACGTCGGTGACGAATCCGGTCAGGTTCTGGTACACGCGGTCCACGTCGTCAACGAGGAACTCGGTGATCACGCTGTGGTTGTCGGCCGGGCGGGCGGACCCGGGAGCGAACAGCGGCACCGTGCGGGTGCCGGCGATCGCCAGCGTGGCGCTGGAGGTCTTCAGCTCGGCGAAGTCCTCGGTGGACCAGACCGCCTCCACCCCGGTGACCTTCTCGTAGAACTCGACGAGGCGGGCGACATCGCCGGTGATGATGCGGATTGAAACGAAGTTCATGGCGTTCCTCCTGAATGGTTGTGTTTCGTACGTTAGCCGCAATACTGGACAGAATCGGTCCACTATTGGCCGTAAGCTCGCAGACATGTCCCGTCCTACCGGCCGCGTACTCACCCTCCTGGAACTGCTGCAGTCGGGCGGCACCCGGACGATGGCCGAACTCGCCGACCGGCTCGGCGTCGACGGCCGCACCGTGCGGCGGTACGTCGACCAGCTCATCGACCTCGACATACCCATCGAGGCGGTGCGTGGCCGTTACGGCGGGTACCGTCTCGGCCGCGGCTACCGTCTGCCGCCGCTCATGCTCGACGACGACGAGGCGCTGGCCGTGCTGCTCGGCCTGATCGCCGGTCGGCGTACGGGGTTGGCGACGGCCGACGACACCGCGAGCGAGACGGCGGCGGCCAAGATCCGGCGGGTGCTTCCCGAACGTCTCACCCGCGGGCTCGACACGGTCCTGGAATCCCTCGCCTTCACCAAGCCGGCCGGCGAGCCGGTCACGCCGGACGCCGGGACCCTGCTCACCATCGCCGACGCGGTACGCCACCACCGTCCTGTCTCGCTCAGGTACACCGATCGGGACGGCCGGCGCAGCGACCGCACGCTGCACCCGTACGGAATCGTCAACCACTCGGGCCGCTGGTACGTCACGGGCGCGGACCCCTCGATCGGCGAGAACCGGACCTTCCGCCTCGACCGCGTCACAGACGCCAGAACCCTGCCCGGCTCCTTCGAGGTACCCGCCGGACCGGACCCGGCGCAGCGTGTCCTGTCCGGGTTCGCCACGGCCTCGTACCGATACGAGGTGACCTTGCGGATACACGGGACGGTCGAGCAGATCCGCGCCCGCCTTCCCGCGAGCCTGGCGGAGATCTCCCCCACCGCGGACCAGGATCCGGCGGCCGAGCAGTGGCAACGCGTCGAGCTACGGGCCGAACGGCTCGACTGGCTGCCCGCGCTGCTCGCCACGCTCGACCGGCCGTTCGTCATCGAGCGTCCCGACGAACTACGCGACCTCGTCGTCGCGCTCGCCGACCGGCTAGCCTCCCACGCCCGCCGAACCTGACAGCCCTCCAGGTGCCGATCGGTTCAGCTGGTCACCCCAGGGTGCAGGGCCGCGAACCAGCGGCCCTGCTCCTGCCAGCTCTCGGCGAGGTCGAAGCCGCTGGATTCGGCGAGCCGGCCGATGTCGTCGGCCGACACCACGGCCCAGGCGAACCAGTCGCCCGCGATGTCGGCACGGCGCAGCCGGACCCGGTCGACCCTGCTGGTCACGCCCGGGGGTTCGACCTCGGCGACGACCTCGCCGCCTGGCCGTACCAGCTCGCGGACCCGGCGCAGCAGGACACGTGGATGTCCGCCGATGCCGATGTTGCCGTCGGCGAGCAACGCGGTCTGCCAGCTTCCCGTCCGGGGGATCACGTCGAAGACGCTCCGGAGCAGCGCGTACCCGCCCGCTCGCCGGGTCAGGTGCACGGCGCGCGGCGCGATGTCGATGCCGAGAGCGTGCACGCCCCGATGGTTCAACGCGACGGTCAGCCGGCCGGGACCCGATCCGATGTCGAGCGTGGGGCCCGCGCACCGGCTCAGCATCGCCTCGTCACCGTCGATCGGCTCGAACCAGCTGGCCACGTTCAGCGGCCGACGGGTCCCGTCGGCGTGCTCGATCTCGACGGTGGCGCCGGACAATGCCTCCGCGTAGATCTCGCCTATCATCGGCGCGCACCCGCCTCGGTCGGCAGCGTCACGCTGGCCGGCGGTGTCAGCTGGGCCGATGGCGCCACCCCAGCCAGCGGTGTCACCTGCGCCGAAGGCGGCGCCACCTCGGCCAGTGTCGCCGCGAAGCGGGAGCCGGGAGCTTCGGCGGCGACGTGGAAAGCGTCGGCCGCGGTGTCGATGTCGGTCAGCTCGGGCAGGTGCCGAACGCTCAGGCCGGCTTCCGCGAGCCGCTCGAGCTGGGCGCGGCCGGTGTACGCCTGGGACATGGGCACCCCGAGGAGCAGGCGCGGATCGGGCCGCCGCAGGCCGAGCAGCCAGAAGCCGCCGTCGGCCGCCGGGCCGTAGACCGCGTCGTGCTCGACCAGGGCGCTGGTGGCAGCGTCCAGCAGGGCGGGGCTGACCTGCGGGGTGTCCATGCCGATGAGCACGACCGGCTCGGGACGCAGCCGGTAGGCATCGGCGAAGGCGGCGGCCAGGCGCTCGTCCAGGCCGTTCCCGCGCTGCGGGATGACCACGAAGCCGTCGGGCAGCCAGCTGCCGGGCAGTCCGTCCAGGGCCAGGACGCGTTGGGTGGCGGGCGCCCGTGCCACGGTGGTCAGGCTGTCTTCCAGTGATGCCTCGGCCAGGCGGGCCGCCTGGCTCGGCGTGAACGGTGGCGTCAGGCGGGTCTTGACGCGGCCCGCGACAGGTTCCTTGGCGATGACCACGAGCTGCGCCGCCCCTGGAGTGATCTTCATGGTCCGACAGTAGGGCCGGTGACCTGGGGCGACTCTTACGGGATTGTTACGGGTGGCCGTCTCTTACGCAGTCTCTTACGGGGTTGTTACGGGCGGCCGTGGCGGCGGTCGCAAGCGGCCAGAGGGTGACACGCTCGGTTCGTGAGCAGATACACGGTGTTCGCCGGCGCGACGCTTGTCGCCCTGGTGCTCGTCCTGATCAGGATGGCGTTGGGCGGGCCCGGCCTGCTCAACTGGTACCTGCTGGCATGGGGGCTGTTCGCGGCCGCCTTCTGGGGGGCGCGCAAGGTGCCGAAGCGGGAGCTGACCCTGCTGGTCGTGGCGGGCGGAATGGTGGTGACCGCCACCGGCCTGGTCGCGCCGCCGAGCACGAGCACCGACTCCTTCCGGTACGCGTGGGACGGCCGGGTGCAGGCGGCCGGGCACTCGCCGTACGACTACGCGCCCGCCGATCCGGCGCTCGGCCCGCTGCGCGATGACTGGCTCTTCCCCGATGACTGCGCCGCGCCCGGCCTCGCCCACCTGGCGGAGGGAGTCTGCACGCGCATCAACAGGCCGCTCGTGCACACCATCTATCCGCCGCTGGCCGAGGGCTATTTCCGGCTGGTGCACTGGTTGTCGCCCGATGGGGCGCGGCACAAGCCGTACCAGGTGGGTGGCGCGCTGATGGCGATCGCGGTGCTGCTGGCACTGCTGCGATGGATCGGCGTCAGACAGGCCGCGTGCTGGGCGTGGTGCCCGGCCGTGCCCGCTGAGGCGGTCAACAACGCCCACGTCGACATGCTGGGCGTCCTGCTGGTGGTGCTCGCCTTCTGCGTGGTCCGGGGCAGAGGAGCGCTGCTCGGCGCCGGGATCGCGGCCAAGCTGCTGCCGGCCGTCACGCTTCCCGGCGCGCTGTCCGGGGTGTTGCGCGACGGGGTCGCCTGGCGGCGTGTCCTGGCCGTCGTGCTGCCCGCCGGGGCCGTCGTCGTGCTGAGCTATCTGCCGTACGTGCTCGCCTCGCGGGCTTCCGTGCTGGGCTACCTGTTCGGCTACCTCCAGGAGGAGGGCTACGAGGCGCCGTCGGCGAGACAGCGATACGGGGTGTTGCGGCTGGTCATGCCGGATTCCTGGACGCCGTTCGCCGCCATCGCCGTCCTGGGTCTGGTGATCTGGCTCGTGCTACGCCACGGTGACCCGGACCGCCCATGGGCGGGGGCGCTGCTGGTCAGCGGATCGCTCCTGCTCCTGCTCACCCCGGCCTACTCCTGGTACGCGCTCCTGGTCGTCGCGCTGGCCGCCATGGACGGGCGATGGGAGTGGCTGGGCGTGGCGCTGGCCGGCGCGGTCGCCTACCTGTTCGGGCCGTCCACCCTGGCCTATGCGCTGGCCACGGTGGGGGTCGTCGCGGGCTGGGCCGTACGACAGAGGCGTGCGGCCGGCACCCTCGAGGAGGCAGGAGCACGATGATGTTCATCCAGACGCTCTCGGCCAGGTTCACCAGCCGCCTGAGGTCGGAGCAGGTGTCGGCCAGGCTGGGCATGTGGCTGGGGATCAGCTTCACGCTCGCCTTCGCGACGGGGCTGTTCAGCCACTTCACCCAGCATCCGCCCCCCTGGCTGCTGTGGCCGTCGCGGCCGGTCAACCTGTACCGCGTCACGCAGGGCCTGCACGTCATCGGCGGCATCGCCACGGTGCCGCTGCTCCTGGCGAAACTGTGGGCCGTCTACCCGAAGTTGTGGCAGTGGCCGCCGCTGCGCTCGGTGGGCCACGCGGCCGAGCGGCTGTTCGTCCTGCTCCTCGTGGCGGGGGCGCTGTTCCAGCTCGTCACCGGGCTGATGAACATCGCCTACGACTACGCCTGGCCGTTCGGATTCATCCAGGCGCACTACTGGACGGGTTTCATCGTCTACGGCGCGCTCGTCGTCCACGTCGTCAACGAGTGGGCCAAGCTCCGGCGACACCTGTGGACCAGGGTTCAGGACCCTGACCGCCGTCGCTTCCTGTACACGATCGCCGCCGCCTGCGGCGTGGCCGCTCTGGTCACCGCGGGCGAGACCGTCGCCCCGCTGGGGCGGCTGGCCGTACTGGCGCCGCGCAACCCGCGCATCGGCTCCCAGGGTGTGCCCGTGAACAGGTCCGCGCTCGCCGCCGGCATCACCGGGGCGATCGGCGACCCGGGCTACCGGCTGGTCGTGATGGGCGCCGTCCGCACGCCGCTCTCCCTCACCTACGCCGATCTGGTACGACTGCCGCAGCACACGGTCAGCCTGCCCATCTCGTGCGTGGAGGGCTGGAGCGTGGAGTGCGAATGGACCGGAATCCGGCTGCGCGACCTGATCGCCCAGGCAGGCGGCTCCCCCGAGGCGTACCTGACGGTCGAGTCGCTCGAACAGAACGGCTACTACCGCAGCAGCGAGATCCGGCCACCGCACTGGAACGATCCGCTGACCCTGCTCGCACTGAAGATCAACGGCCAGTCCCTGGACGCCGACCATGGCTACCCGGTCCGGCTGATCGCGCCGAACCGGCCCGGGGTCATGCAGACCAAATGGGTCACGAGGGTGAGGGTGTCATGAGATGGCTCGGATACGTATTCGGCGGCGCCCTGGTGGCGCTCGGCTTCGCCGGGCTGCTCATGGACAGCGACCCGCCCGGCTGGGCGTTGTGGTTCGGCGGCGTCCTGATCGCGCACGACGCCGTGCTGGCGCCCGCGGTGCTGCTCGCCGGCGTACTCGTGGCCAGGGCGGGCGCGGCGCTGAGGGCATGGCTGATCGTGGCGGGGATGGCGACGCTCGCGACGCTGCCGACGGTCTTGGCGCTGGGCAGGCGGGCGGACAACCCGTCGATCCTGCCGCACGACTACGCGCTCAACCTGCTGATCGTCCTGGCCGGGACCGGGCTCGTCGCCGCCGTCATCCGTCTCGCAGGACGGCTCGCATATCGGAGATCGCCCGAACGGTCCCGCGAACGGTCCCAGTGACCTTCGACCGCCCGCGACGGGCCAGGTAGCCGATGTCGACCTCGGCGATCCGCCACCCGGCGCCCGCCGCCCGCAGCACCATCTCCAGCGGGTAGCCGAACCGCCGGTCCCGCAGCCCGAGCGCGAGGAGTTCGGCCCGGCGGCAGGCCCGCATCGGCCCCAGGTCGTGCAGGGCCGCACCGGTACGGCGGCGCAGCTTCGCGGCCAGCACCGCGTTGCCCAGCCTGGCGTGCAAGGGCCACGACGCGCCAGGCCGGCGCACCCTCCTGCCGAGCACCAGATCGCTCTGCCCGCCCAGGACCGGGGCGACGACCTCGGGCAGCTGCCGCGGATCGAGAGAAGCGTCGGCGTCCATGAAGCAGACCAGCTCGGACGTGGCGGCCAGCAGCCCCGCGTGGCAGGCCGCCCCGAACCCGCGCCGCGGCTCGCTCACCACCAGCGCGCCCAGCTCCGCGGCGATCTTCGCCGAGGAGTCGGTGGAGCCGTTGTCGGCCACGATCGGGCGGTAGCCCGGCGGCATCCGTTCGAGCACCCAGGCGAGGGCGGCTTCCTCGTTCAGGCAGGGCAGCACTACATCGATGGTCGTTGTCATGGCGTCCCCAGAGCGGGTCATGGCGTCCCCAGAGCGGCGGTGGCGAACTCCTTCATGCCGGTCTCGAAGCCGATCTCGGCCTCGAACCCGAGCTCGGCGCGGGCCCGGCCGGGCGCGGCGACGATGTGCCGTACGTCGCCCAGCCGGTACTCGCCGGTGACGACGGGCTCGGGCCCACCGCGCTCCGCCGCCAGGGCGGCGGCCATCTGCCCGACGGAGTGCGGGACGCCGCTGGCGATGTTGTACGCGACCAGGCCACCCGCGACCGGCTCGGCCTCGGCGGCCGCCAGGTTCGCCCGCGCCACGTCGCGCACGTGCACGAAGTCGCGCATCTGACAGCCGTCCTCGAACACCCGGGGCGCCCGTCCGGCTTCCAGCGCCGACCTGAAGATGGCGGCGACACCCGCGTAGGGCGTGTCGCGCGGCATCCGCGGCCCGTACACGTTGTGGTATCTCAGCGCCACCGCGCTCCCGCCGGTCTCCCTCGCCCAGTTCGCGGCCAGGTGTTCCTGGGCCAGCTTGGTCGTGGCGTAGGCGTTGCGCGGGTCCATCGGCGCGTCCTCCCCGATCACGGCCGAGCGCACCGCCTCGCCGCAGACAGGGCAGGACGGGTCGAACCGCCCCCGCTCCAGGTCGGCCGCCGAGCGCGGGCCAGGCCTGACCCGGCCGTGTTCGGCGCAGTCGTAGGCGCCTTCGCCGTAGACCACCATCGAGGAGGCCATCACCAGCCGCCCGACGTGATGTGTGGCCATCGCGGCCAGCAGCACGGCGGTGCCGTACACGTTGACCGAGGCGTAGTCCGGCAGGTCGGCCACGTTCACGCCGAGCCCGACCTTCGCCGCCTGATGCACCACCAGATCCACCTCGGGCAGCAGTCGGTCCAGGGTGTCCCGGTCGCGAAGATCGGCCCCGTCGCGCAGATCGAGTCCCGACACCTCATGCCCCGCGGCCTCGAACGACTCGACGACATGACTTCCAATGAAACCGGCCGAACCGGTGACCATCACCTTCACCTCACCGACAGTAATGATCGGACCCGGCCGGCCGAAGGAGGCGAGGGCTGACGTTCGCAACCTGTAAGAACCTTGAGGAGAAAGCCGATCGTGGCGTTACCGAGGAGAAGGAGCGCACGGACGGGCGTCGGCGATGAAACCCAGGTTCCTTGGGATGTGGAAAATTACCTGGTCATCCCCACCGGGACTCCGGCAAGCTCCACGCGGGCTCCACGCGGGCACCGCCATCCGCGTCTCCCGCTTTCGCCATGCGTTGCGCTGACCTGACAACACGTGCTGGAGTCGGGATCGGGACGCAAGATGTGCTTTCCACATTCGTGCCGCAGGAAGGTTCACCATGACGACCTCGGAGATCGAGCACCGCGAGAGTTCGGCGGACCTCATCTCGGTGCTGGACGCGCGCACGCCCAAGACCGGCGGCAACGACGGCGGCTGGCCCGGTCTGACTCTTTACCGCTTCACCGAGCCGGTGGCTCCCGCCTGGGAGGAGATCCAGTCACTGTCGCTCGGGATCGTTTCGCAGGGCAGCAAGGCGGTGATCGTGGATGGCAGTCGCTACGTCTATGACCCGCTCCATTACCTTGTGCTCGGCGGCAACCTGCACTTCCAGGCCGAGATCCTGCAGGCCAGCCCCCGCGAGCCGTTCCTGTCCTTCGTGCTGGAGATCGACCCGGCGCTGGTGCGAAAGGTCTCCACCGGCATGCTCGGCCGACGTTCCAGCGCGTTCGGCGCGGCTTCGGAACAGGGCGAGGCCGACCGGTGCGTCGTCTCCCCCCTCGATCCGGAGCTCATGGCGGCGGTCCTGCGGTTTCTGCGCTCGCTCGACAGCGGCGCCGATCGACGGGTGCTGGCGCCGATGTGCGTGGAGGAGATGGTCTATCGCGTGTTACGCCGCGAGCAGTTCTCCCGGATGCTGCACCTCGCGGCCAGGCAAGCCTCGCGCACCCCGATCTCCGCCGCGCTCACGTTCGCCCGAGCGCACTACGCGGAGCCGTTGACGGTCAATGACCTGGCCAAGCAGGTGGCCTTGAGCCCGTCCGCGTTCTCGGCCTTGTTCCGCGAGGCCACCGGCCGCACGCCGTATCGGTTTCTCAAGGACTATCGGCTCGACCGGGCGCGCGAGCTGCTTGTCGACCGCCGGATGACGGTCTCCGAAGTGTCCCGCCACGTGGGCTACGCGAGCGTTTCGCACTTCATCAAGGAATTCCGCAACCGCTTCGGCGATACACCGGCGGCCTACGTCGACGCGCACAACCTGGAGGCAGAGCTGCGCAGGATGCGCTCAGACGTTGAGTAGCGCCGGATCCCCGCCCGCGGCGGCGCGGACCGGCCGCACTGACTGCCTAGAGTCACGGATTTCCTATACGGGTTCAGCGTCATAAACTCATCCCGCGCAGGGTGGGTACGTGCGACCGTGGCCCGCACAGTCGGCGATCCGTCATATCAATCCAGGGGGTTGGCAGGCGTGGCTGTGCCAGTTCGTCCGGGGGGCGGCGAGGCCGGGCCGGCCTCCGGGGTGCGTCTGCAGATTCTCGGTCCGTTGCGACTTTGGCGTGATGGTGTCGAGCTGGATTCCGGCCCCCGGCAGCAGGCCTACCTGCTCGCGCTGCTCCTGGCCCGTGAGGGCCGGCTGATCAGCACGAGCGAGCTGGTCGAGCTGATCTGGGACGGCGGCGATCCCGCCAGTGCCGTCAACGTCATCCACAAGTATGTCGGCGCGCTGCGGCGATTACTCGAGCCCGCGCTCCCGATCCGCGGGACCGGCTCGTACCTGCGGCGGAAGGGTAACGGGTATCTGTTCGTCGCCGGGACCGGCATGCTGGACCTGGTCGTCTTCCGGCAGCGCGTCCAGGCCGCCGGCGCGGCACTCGCGGAGCAGCGGCACGAGGCGGCGCTGGACTCATACGTGGCGGCGTTGGAGCTCTGGCAGGGCTCCGCGGGCGAGGGGCTGGCCTACGGACCGGCCGCCATGTCGATCTTCGCGGGGCTGGATGACGAGTTCTTCGCCGCGTGCTGGGCGGCCGCCGAGCTCGCGATGTCGCTGGGCCGCCCGGAGCGCGTGCTGCCCCACGTGCAACTGGCCGCCTCGATGGCGCCGCTGCACGAGCCCGTGCAGGCGAGCCTCATCTCCACCCTGGGCGCCGCCGGACAACAGGCTCAGGCGCTGGCGGTATACCGGACGGTCCGTACGCGTCTGGTCGAGGAGCTCGGCATCGATCCCGGCCCGGCGTTGCGGGCCGCGCACCGGCGGGTGCTGAGCGAGACTTCGACGATGGCCGATGGGCAGCTGCCGTTGACAACGGGGCACACGGCCGCGGCAGCCGAGACACAGCCCGCTGGTGGCCTGGTCGGCCGGGCCGAGGAACTCGCGGTGCTCCGGCAGGCGGCGGAGTCGGCGATGGCCGGAGGCAGGGGGCTCGTCGTCGTCGATGGCGAGCCGGGGGTGGGCAAGACCCGCCTGCTGGAGGAGATCGCCGCCGAGGCGGATCGGCGTGGCGCGCTCGTCGTCTGGGGCCGGTGCCTGGAGGGCGAGGGAACGCCGTCGATGTGGCCGTGGGTGCAGGTGGTCGGTACGGTCCTGGAGGCGCTGCCCACGGCGGCGCGGGCGAAGTGGCTCTCCGGCGCGCTCGGCCGGCTCGTCGACCCGCGCGAGCACGGCATCGACGCGCCGACGTTGTCGGAAGGCGGCGCCCAGTTCCGCCTGTTCGAACGGGTCGTGGCCGCCATCGGCGAGCTCTCGGCGCGGCGGCCGGTGCTGCTCGTCATCGACGACCTGCAGTGGGCCGACGTCGCCTCGCTGCATCTGTTCAGCCATCTGGCGGCCCGGCTGCCGGGTGGCGCCGTGATCATCGGGGCGCTCCGCGACCGCGCGCCCGTGCCCGGCACGGAGCTGTCGCGGATGCTCGCCGCGGCGAGCCGGGTGTCCGGCCAGCGCCGCGTCCACCTCGGCCCGCTCAACCTGGCCGAGGTGACCGAGATCGTCCGTGGCGAGATCGGCCACCTTCCCGGCCCGGACGCCGCCAGCGGCATCCACGCCCGTACCGCCGGCAACCCGTTCTTCGTCCGGGAACTGTCCCGGCTGCTCGCCGACGGCGGCGTGCTGACCGCGGACGCTGTGGCCCGGGCAGGAGTGCCGTCCACCGTGCGTGACGTCGTACGCGACCGGATGGCCGATCTCGACGACGATGCCCGGGGCCTGCTCCAGGTCGCCGCGCTCATCGGCCGGGACGTCGACCTCCGCCTGCTCACCCGCACCGCCGGCCTCGACATCCCGACCTGCCTGGACCGCCTCGAACCGCTGGAGGCGCTCGGCCTGCTCGGGCCGGCCCTCGATGACCCGTACTCGTTGCGTTTCGCGCACGACCTGGTCCGCGAGTCGGTCGCCGGGACCACGCCGCGGCGGCGCACGCCCCGGCTGCACCTGAGCGTCGCGGACGCGCTGGAGGGCATCGGCTCCGAGGGCGAGGCCGTCGCCGAGCGCCTGGCCTACCACCTGTGGGCGGCCGGCCCGCTGGCGGACCCGGCCCGGACCGCGGGGGCCCTGGTGCGCGCGGGCCGCCGCGCGGCGGCCAAGTCCGCGTTCGAGGCCGCCGAGCGGCAGCTGCGGATGGCCGCGCAGGTCGCGCGGACGGCGGGCCTGGCCGAACTGGAGTTGTCCGCGCTGTCGCAGCTCACCGCGGTCGTCGGGATGCGTTCGATGTACGGAGCCGCGGCACTCGAACTGCTGGAACGCGCCGAGCACCTGGCCCGTGACCTCGGCCGGGAACTGGAGGCCACCGACTTCCTCTTCTCCCGCTGGGTCGTGCACGCTCAGGGCATCCAGCTCGACCGCAGCGGCACGCTGGCGCGCCAGTTGCTCGATCACGGCCAGGCGTCCAGCGACCCGATCGTGTACGCGTACGGCCTGGAAGCCTGGGGCCTTCACCAGTGGGACGTGGGCAACATCGGGGAGGCTTTCCACTTCCTCAACAAATCCCACCAGATCATGCTGAACGGCCTCGCCAGGCGCGAGGAGAACCCGGTCCGGCACGACCTGCAGCTGTTGATGGCCGGAATGCTCGCGGAGATTACCGCGCTCCACGGTGACGTCGAAACAGGGCGGGCGCTGCTCGACACGCTGGAGACCGAGACGGGCGAGGCCACTTACGCGGTCACGATCTGGTCCGCCATCGCCGTGCGGATGGCCGCGATCATCGGCGACCCGGCCGAGGCGTCGCGCGCGGCGGAGCGGGGGATCGCCGTGGACCCCGAGTTCTCCTTCGTCTTCCTCGGCACCTACCAGCGGCTGGCCCGGTGCTGGGCGCAGGCCATGACCGGCGAGGACCCGGCCGGCGCCGCGGCGGCGGCCGAGCGGATCATCGACGCGCACCTCGTCGACCCGCCGCTCTCGTGCGTCGCCACGTGGTACGGGCTGCTCGGCGAGATGCGGCTCGCCGCCGGGATGCCGGCCGAGGCCGCCGCGGCGCTGGACCGGGCCGACTACTACCTCGACGCCTACGGCCAGCGCTACTCGGAAGGGCTGATCCTGCTGCTGCGAGCGCGGCTGCTGCGGGCACTCGGCGAGCCCGTCGCGGTCGTCCGGGCCGCCGCCGAGAAGGCCCGGGCGTTGTCCGCCGAACGTGGGGCCCACCTGTTCGCCCGCCGCGCCGAGAAGTTCCTGGCGGACCTCGGCGCTGATCGCGCCCAGTGATGAGTCCAGTGCGTCTTCACTTGTCATCAACAAGGGTGCGCGCGCGGGTTCCACTTGCCGTCCAGTAGCTGTCAAGCACGTACCTCGTATGTTTCGGGCGTAGCCGACGAACAACACGAGGAGCGGGAACCGTGAAGGTTTTGATCGTGCTGACCTCGCATGACCAGCTGGGTGACACCGGGCGCAAGACCGGGTTCTGGCTGGAGGAGCTTGCCGCGCCGTACTACCACTTCAAGGACGCCGGATGGGAGATCACGCTGGCCTCACCGAAGGGCGGGCGAGCGCCTTTGGACCCGAAGAGCAACGAGGAACAGTTCAAGACCGACCAGACCCGCCGGTTCGAGGCCGACGCCGACGCCGAGGCCCAGCTGGACCAGACGGTGCGGCTGGAGTCGGTGTCAGCCGACGACTTCGACACGGTCTTCTACCCGGGCGGGCATGGCCCGCTATGGGACCTGGCCGAGGACGAGGCGTCGATCAGGCTGATCGAACGGATCGTCGACACCGGCAAGCCTCTGTCGATGGTGTGCCACGCGCCGGGCGCGCTGCGTCACGCCAAGAAGCCGGACGGCACCCCGCTGGTGGCCGGCCGCAGGCTGACCGGCTTCACCGACAGCGAGGAAGAAGCCATGGGCCTGACCAAGGTCGTGCCCTTCCTGGTGGAGGACGAGCTCATCGCCAAGGGCGCCGACTTCTCCAAGGCCGGCGACTTCGAGTCGTACGTGGTGACCGACGGACTGCTCATCACCGGACAGAACCCCGCCTCCTCCGGACCCGCCGCACTCGAGCTGATCGCACTGGTCGGCAAGAGCGCGGCCTAGCCCTCCTTTCAACTCATGACTCACGGATGAGGAACCACAGATGAGCGATGCCACCGCACCCCCCTTCGCCGGCCTGGCCCATTTCGCCTTCACCGTCAGGGATCTCGAGGCCAGCGTGGCGTGGTACCAGAAGGTCTTCCAGGCCGAACTCGTGAACGGCAAGCTTCCCCACTACGGCCGCGAGTGGACCGGATACGCGGAGCTCGTCATCGAGCCCCGCACCGGTCTGGCCATCGGCCTGCACCACAACGTGGCCAACCAGGGCGAGGAGTTCGACGAGGTCCGCACCGGCCTCGACCACATCTCCCTGAAAGTGGACGGCCGCGAAGGACTGCTCGCCTGGTCGGACTGGCTCGACAGGCTCGGCGTCGCGCACTCCGGCATCCAGAGCGTGAAGGAGCCCTTCGTCTACTCGGTAGTCATCTTCCGGGACATCGACAACATTCAGCTCGAGGTCATGGCCGTCGACGTCTGACGCGGTCCTCCCCCAGGCGGCTCGGCTGAGACCCGGTCAGCCGCCTGCCGGTGGAGCGGTGCTCTGCCGGATCGTGAGGGTGGTGGCCAGTTCGAGGCCGACCCGCGGTGTCTCCTCTCCGCGGCCCAAGGCGAGGGCGAGTTCGGTGGCGGCCGCGGCCATCTCGGTCAGTGGCTGGTGAACGGTGGTCAGCGGAGGATCGACCAGGGCGGCGACGGGCAGGTCATCGAAGCCCACCACGCTCAGGTCCGCCGGGATCCGCAGCCCCAGCGCCCGCACGGCCTGGTAGACGCCGAGCGCCAGCACCGCGAACCGCATCCGCCGTATCCCCCTCTGTCGCCGCTGACGTTCGGGAGTATTTTGGACCGGCGATGCAATTGGATTGCAGCGGACTGGATATCGGGCAACGCCCTAGCTGATCGGGACCGTGAGGCGGCGTCTGGTGGGCGGTGGCTCCTTGCGCTCGCCGAGAAGGGTCATGAGCTGGTCCATGGCCACCTCGCCGAGTTTCTCGCCGTCCACGTCGATCGCGGGGACGTCGTCCAGGCCGAGGCTCTCGACGATCATGCGCTCCGAGCTGACCACGACATCACGGATTCCCCGGCTGATCAGGGCGAACATGAGACCGAGGCCGATCGAGGTGGCGTAGGGGACCACGGCGGTGGCGCGGGCGGCCACCACGGCCTCCGCCGTCCCCACTCCGGCGGCGAACGTCGAGGGGTACGGGCCGAGCATGGTCAGCGTCGCGCCGCTCGACTCGGTCGCGGCGCGGACGGCGGCCTGGCGCTGGCGATCCTGCCAGGAGCCCGACGGGCCGCCGATGTAGACGATGCGCTCGTGACCCTTCTCGACGAACCAGGAGACGAGCGCGCCAAAGGCGCTGGCCGTGTCGGCGACCGCCGAGGTCATGCCCTCGATCTCGCGGTCGATGAGCACGGTCGGCTTGAACGACGCGGCGGCGCGGACGATCTCGTCCGAACCTCGGGGCGCGGTGAGCAGGAAGCCGTCGACCTGGTGCGCGAGCTGCTCGATCGCGGCGATCTGGGCCTTGTGCTCCAGAGAGTGCACCGAGATGGTCAGCTGCATCCCCGAGTCGGCCGCGCGCGCCTGGGCCCCGCCGATGATCGGGGTGAAGAAGGTATTGTCGAGCGTGGGCACCACTACGGCGACCACCCCGGTCCGCCCGCGGGCCAGCTGGGTGGCCGCCCGGTTGGGGACGAAGCCGAGCTGCTCGGCGGCCGCGCGGACGCGGGCCACCGTCTCCGGGGCGGCCTGGTCCGGCCGGCCCAGCGCGCGGGAGGCCGTCGCCTTCGAAACCCCGGCCAGCGCGGCGACGTCCGCGAGTGTCGGCACTCATCCTCCTAGATTCGTTACCTGAATTTCACACAGGGGTTTGTGCGCGAGGCCGCTCATAACTTATGGTCAGGCTCCTGGAACCGGTTCCGCAACCGGTTCCAAGCAAGCGTACGCCACTGAGAAAGGACGCCGACATCTCCCGCACATCGGCCTTTCTACTGGTGCCTGGTCTCGTCCTTCTCGTCGCAGGCTTCCTCATCCCCTCCGCCGCGATGCTCTTCGCGCCGCCGGACGTGGCGACCAGCGAGATCTTCGCGCGCCTGGGCGAGATGCTCACGGATCCCTACGACCTTGAGGTGATCGGGCGCACGGTCGGGTTGGCGCTGGCTGTCACGATCATCTGCGTCGTCCTCGGCTTCCCCATCGCTTACTGGCTCGCCCGCTCGCCGTCACGCTGGAGCGGAGTCTTCCTGGCTGTGGCGATCTTCCCATTGATGCTGAGCAATGTGGTGCGGACCTTCGGCTGGCTGGTGATCCTCGGCTCCAAGGGGGCACTCGGCCAGCTGCTCGTCCAGCTCGGCATCGTCGAGGTGGCGCCGCAGCTGCTCTACACCAAGCTGGCGATCATCCTCGGCCTCACGCAGCTGTTCCTGCCGCTGGCGATCATCTCCTGCTACTCGGCCGTCGTCCAGGTCGATCCCGGCCTGGACGACGCCTCGCGCGGGCTCGGCGGGAGCAGGATCCGTACGATGTGGAGCGTCGTCATCCCGCTGACCATGCCGGGCATCGTGGTGGCCGCCACCCTGGTGTTCGCGGGGTCCGTCACGGCCTACACCACGCCCTATCTGCTCGGCGGGTCCAGCCAGCGGATGCTCTCGACGCAGCTGTTCAACTACGCGAGCACCACGGTCGACTGGGCCTCCGCCTCGGCGACGGCGCTCATCATGACGGTGCTGGTCTTCCTGGTCTCCGGGCTGTCCTCGCTGATCGGGCGGAAGGGGGCCACCTCATGAAGCGGCCCATCACCGCGGCGCTCGCGGTCATCGGCTACGTCATCATGATCGTGCCGATCATCTTCGTGGTCGCCACCGCCTTCACGGCGGGCAGCACCCTGAGGTTCCCGCCCGACGGGATCTCGCTGCGCTGGTTCGACGAGGCACTCGGCTACGAGCCGTTCATCGGGGCCGCGATCTCCAGCCTGGAGCTCGCCGTACTCGCCACCGCGCTCGCGCTGCTGGTCGGCGTGCCTGTCACGCTCGCCGTCCACCGGGGGAAGCTTCCTGGCAAGGGGCTGGTCGAGGGGTTGTTCCTGTCGCCGCTCATCGTCCCCGAGCTGGTCGTCGGGCTCGCGCTGTTCCAGCAGCTGATGGTCGGCCTGGACCTGGACAACTTCAGCACCCTGCTGGTCGGGCACACGGCGCTGATGCTGCCTTATGCCGTACGCGTGACCGGCGCCTCCCTCGCGCTGGCCGACCCGGGGCTGGAGGAGGCCGCCCGCGGGCTCGGCGCCTCGCCGCTGCGCGCGTTCTTCAACGTGACGCTGCCCATCCTGCGGCCGGGAATCTTCTCCGCCGGGTTGCTCAGCGTGGTCACCTCCTTCAACAACGTGCCGCTGTCGCTCCTGCTGCAGGGACGCGACTTCCGTACGTTGCCGGTGACGATGCTCGACTACGTCCAGCAGTCCTACGACCCGATGGTCGCCGCCGCTTCCACCCTCGTCCTGGCCGCCACCGTCGTCATCGCGGTGATCGCCGAGCGCACGGTCGGATTCGCCAAGATCTTCGGAGGGATCAACCAATGACCGCCGCCGCCGAGTTGATCGCAGTCACCCAGAGGTTCGGCTCCTTCACCGCCGTCGATGCCATCGACCTCACCGTGCCGTCAGGGCAGCTGACGACGCTGCTGGGCCCGAGCGGCTGCGGCAAGACCACCACGCTGAGGATGATCGCGGGCTACTCGGCGCCGACGTCGGGGACGATCCGCATCGACGGGGTCGACAGCACGCGGACGCCGCCGGAGAAGCGGAATCTGGGGATGGTCTTCCAGTCGTACGCGCTGTTCCCGCACATGACGGTGGCCGACAACGTCGGCTACGGGCTCAAGCTGCGCAAGGTGCCCGCCACCGAAAGGCGGTCACGGGTCATGGAGACGCTCGAGCTCGTCGGGCTCGCGCACCTGGCCGACCGCAAGCCGAAGAAGCTCTCCGGCGGTCAGCAGCAGCGCGTGGCACTGGCCAGAGCGATCGCGATCAGGCCCAAGCTCCTGCTGCTCGACGAGCCGCTGTCCAACCTCGACGCCCGCCTGCGCGTCCAGATGCGGGCCGAGATCCGGCGCATCCAGGCGGAGACCAAGCTGACCGTCATCCTCGTCACCCATGACCAGGACGAGGCGCTGGAGATGTCCGACGAGATGGTCATCATGAACGAGGGCCGGATCGTGCAGCAGGGCTCTCCGCAACAGATCTTCCCCCGTCCGGCCGACCGCTTCGTCGCCGAGTTCCTCGGCTACGAGAACTTCCTCACCTCGGCCGACGGCACCCCGCTGACCATCCGGCCCGAGCATCTGCGCCTCGCCGAGCAAGGTCAGGGCCTTGACGCCAAGGTGGTCGACGTGGCCTTCCGCGGCGTCGACCTGCTGGTCTCGCTCGACGTGGTCGACCCGTCGGGCGCGAGCGTCAGGTTGCTCGCCGACGTACGCAGCGGCACGCCCCTGACTCCCGGATCGAGCGTCTCGGTCATCGCGCCGGACGACCATCTGGTCTCCCTCCCCCGCTGAAAGAAGGAACTCCATGCCAACGCGCCGTGCCGTACTGGCCGCTGCCCTGACGCTGCTCGCCGCGGCCGGATGCTCCGGCTCCGGCGCCGGCTCCGCCGAAAAGCAGAACACCATCGTCGTCAGCACCTTCCCCTTCGGGGTGAAGGAGTTCGAGCAGGCGGTCGTCGCCCCATTCACCAAGCAGACGGGGATCAAGGTCGAGCTGGACACCGGGTCCAACTCCGACCGGCTGTCGAAGCTGCGGCTGGCCAAGGGCAAGCCGGAGGCGGACGTGGTGCTGATCTCCGACTACTTCGCCGCGCTCGGGCAGAAGGACGGCCTCTTCCAGAAGGTGGACGTGCCCAACATCAAGGAGCTCGCGCCGTTCGCGACCGAGGGCACCTTCGAGGGACCGGCCTACACCCACCAGCTCAACGGGATCATCTACAACACCGGAAAGCTGAGCCAGAAGCAGGCCGCCGACTGGGCGCTGTTCGCGGACGCGGCCAACAAGGGCAAGGTCGCTCTACCCGATATTTCGGTGACCGCCGGACAACTCATGATTTCGGGGGTGGGTGAGTCGTACGGCAAGGGCCCCTACGACATCGACACCTCGTTGAAGACCCTGGCCGGCTGGGCGCCGAACGTCCTGCAGTTCTACACCTCCTCGACCGAGGTCACGAACCTGCTGACCCAAGGCGAGATCGTCGCCGCCGACGCGCTGAGCGGCTTCGCCACCAAGCTGGTCACCTCGGGCGAGCCGATCGCCTGGACCGCTCCCGCCAAGGGCCGCTACATGGCCACCAACCGGGCGATGATCCCCAAGGGCGCGCAGAACCAGCAGGGCGCGGCGAAGTTCATCGACTACATGCTGTCGGCCGAGGCGCAGAGCGCCATGGCGAAGGCCGCCGGTGACCTGCCCACGAACCCGAAGGCCGAGATCCCGGCCGACGTCGCCAAGGTGACGGGCGAGGCGGCGAAGGACCCCGTGGCCGCCGGGTTCAAGACCCTCGACCCCGCCCAGCTCGTCGACACCCGCACCACCTGGGTCGACCGCTTCACCCGCGAGGTGGCCGGCAAGTGAACCTCGACCTGATGCCCAAGGTCGATCTGCACTGCCACCTCATCGGCACCGTGCGCGCCTCGACCTTCGCCGAACTGGCCAGGCGCGAGGGGCTCGACCTGCCCGACACGCCCGAGCGAATCTACGCGGACGTGAACTCGCTCCCGCCGGACCCGGCGCTCTACCTGAACACCCGGATCCCGGTTCCGCAGGACAGGAGCGCGGACGAGCCCGCGGTCTCCTACTCGCTGTTCCAGGTCTCCTCGTGGGTTCTCCAGCTCCTGCGCGACCCCGACGATCTCACCAGGATCACCTATGAGGCGTTCGAGGACGCCCACCGGACCAGCGCGACCAGGCATCTCGAAGTCTCCTTCGACGCCCTGACCGAACACCAGGAGAAGCTCGGCTACGCCACGGTCGTCGAGGCGTACGCCGAGGGCATCAGGATGGCCGAACGCGACTTCGGCATGTCGGGCCGGCTCATCGCGGCCGTAGACCGGAGCACGTCGGGCGAGGAGGCGCTCTCCTGGATCCGTACGGTGGTGGACAACCCCCACGACTACGTGGCCGGGATCGGGCTGGACAACCTGGAGACCGTCGGCCCGCCCGAGCGGTTCGAGGCCGCCTTCCGGCTCGCCGGTGCGGCCGGGCTCCGCCGTACCGCTCACTCCTCCGAGCACGCGCCCGTCGCCGTCAACACGGTCACCTGCCTCGACCTGCTCGGGTGCGACCGGATCGACCACGGCTATTTCGTCCTCGAGGACGACGAGGTCGTCGCCAGGGTCAGGGACGAGCAGGTCCCGTTCACGGTCATCTCGACCACCTCGCGGCGCTCGTGGCGGCCGTGGCGGCGGGCGTCGATCGCGGCGATGCTGGAGGCCGGGCTCAACGTCATTCCGGCTTCCGACGACCCGGGGATGTTCCCGACGTCGCTGGCTCAGGAGTATCGGATCCTGTCCGATCAGCTTGGCGTACCGGATGAGCGGTTGCGGGCGATGGCGCTGGCCGGGGTGGAGGCGTGCTGGCTGCCGGAGCCGGAGAAGGACGCGCTGCGCAGGCGCTTCGAGAGCGAGCTCGCGAACCTGGAGTGATCGGACCGTTCATTGGCGACATACGCCTTTCCTTTGGTGGAGGTCGTGGGAGCGATCTCCACTCTGGCGGCGTCGGCAGTCGCCCTTGTCCGCATTCGTGATGATCTCTGCCTGCGGACCGTAGCGGCACCGGGTAATACTCCAAGCTGACCGAGATCAGCGCCGAAGGCGGAATCCGGGAACTCGGCCTGAGAACCGGCACGACCTCGCACGACACCGCGGCACCGATCCGACTCCTCCATTGAGCCCGGCAGGGCATTTCGTCGAATTCTGACCGGCCGTCAAATTTAAATGAACAGCGACAAGGCTTGAAATCCTTCGCCAAATTCCTTTCCTCATGGATTTTATAATGAATTTATATCGGCGGCTCGGTCGATCGCAAAAGTGAGCGCCAGGCGCGCCCATTCGTTCACATCGAAGGCGGTCGGAGCGCCAGGTCCGCAACCACCCCAGCGCGTCCTTCCAGGCCAGAGCCACTTTCCCGAGAAATTCGCAGCGCGTTACGCAGTTGTTATCAAGCTTCCCCTTGCCCTCGGCTCGATAACTATTCACTATTCGACCCTGGACCCTAGAACCTTTTGTTCGGTACGGCCTGCGTGGGGGGAACAACATGCGCGGAGGCAGAACCACCTCGTTCTGGGTGCGGCTGTTAGCCGTGCTCGCGACGCTCGTCGTGTTGGTGCCGATGGGCGGGGTGGCCGTCGCCACGCCCACCATCGCACCCGGCGCGTTCATGCAGATCGTGGCGCATGAGGACGACGACATCCTGTTCATGAACCCCGACATCGACGACTCGATCCAGTCGGGGGCGGCGAACGTGACGGTCTTCATCACCGCGGGGCAGGTCACCGGAGACGGTGATACCGACGAGCAGCGGGCCCGCAATCGGCAGCGCGGCATGCTGGACGCCTACGCCCGGATGGCGGAAGCGCCGGATGTGGATCCGGCCGCCCAGGAGGAGTGGACCGGGGTGGCCTGGACGATCGCGGATCGGCAGGTCGAGCGATACACGCTCACGAGCCATCCGCAGATCCAGCTGGTGTTCATGAACATGCGGGACAACGAGATCGGCTGGTTCAACGTCGTGGACGACTTCGTCGATCACACGATCATCCCTGAGAACGGCCTGGTGAGCGAGTCGTACACGTACGAGCGCGCTGACGTGATCGCCGTACTCGCGGGGTTGATGAACCACTACCAGCCCAACGTGCTCCGCGCCCAGGACCCCATCGTCGACAGCCGCTACGACCCGGGCCACGGCGACCACGTGGCCGCGGGACGGCTGGCCGGGGACGCCGCCGAGGCGTCGGGCTTACCGATTCTGCTGGTGAACTACCGCGACTACAACATCGCCGACGCCCCCATGAACCTGACGACCGCGATCAGCGCCCGCAAGAGCTCGATCATCGATCACTACATCCAGTACGACCACGCGTTCGACCCGAACGTGTGGCCGACGCGGATGTACTACCGCTGGGCCAGGGGAACCCATTGGGCGGGCCGGAACGCTGACGGCAGACCCCAGATCTTCGTGGTCCGAAACGGTGTGGTCACCACCTACGGGCAGACCCCGGCCGGAGCGTGGGAAGGCCCGCACACGCTGGCCGGCGCGGGCGGCGCTTTGGCGCCCGCGATCAGCGTGGGCAAGCAGGCCGACGGCCGCTTGGCGATTTTCGCCAGGCGCATGACCGACCACCACATCGTCACCATGTCCCAGACCGCGGCCAATGGCGCCTGGACAGGGAGCTGGACCGACCTTGGCAATCCCCACACGAACTGGGAAGTCCAGGAACAGATCGGCCTGCCCGTTGTCGCCTCCAACGCCAACGGCCGCATGCAGATGTTCGTCAAGAACGGCAATGGCGGGGTCAGCAGCCGCGTCCAGACCGCGGCCAACGGCGGCTGGGGCACGTGGCAGAACCAGGGCGGCACCGACGTGCAGGACGGCCTCAGCGCCATCACCACGCCACTGGGCCGCATCGAACTGTTCGCCAGTTCCAGGACCCGGCTGCTGCGCTGGTATCAGTCCACCCCCAACGGCACTTTCACCCGCGACACCACCGTCCCGTCGATGACCCCGGCCAGCCCACCCTCGCTCGCTCTGTCCCAGGACGGGCGCCTCCACGTGGCCTACCGCCGCGCCGGCACCGCCGCGATGGTCGTCAGCTACCAGCTCGTGGCCGGCCTCGCCTGGAGCACCACGCCTGCCGTGATCGGGGGACACGCGGGGGTCGGTGAGCCCGCACTCGTCACCACGCCGGCCGGCCTGGACTCGCGGATCCTGATGTTCGAGCGCAACGCCACGACCGGGGTCAGCATGACCAAGCAGTTGATCGCGAACGGCAGCGGTTACGGCACGTGGGCCGACCTCAGCGGGACCATCGTCGATTACCCGGCGGCCACCCTTGACGCGAACGGGGCCGCCGTGATGTTCGCCGTGGGGACCGACGGCGTCGTCCATGCCCGCAGGCAATCGGCTCCGGGAGCCGACAGTCCGTTCGGGGACTGGGAAGCTCTGCCCTGAGCGGGCCCACCGCAGATCTGCTGACGTCGCGTGGGGTCGCAGCCCATGGATCATGGGCTGCGACCGGATGGGTCATGGCGTCGCCGGCTAGCCGAAGGTGACCACGAGACGGCCATCCGCGGCGAAGGACCAGTGCAGGGCACCCGAGTAGGAGGAGCATCGGGACCCGTTCGAACCGGACCAGAACTGGTTGGAGCTGTCGGCGTTACCCACGATCCTGTCGTTGGTCCCGCTGCCGCTGCGGCACGAGACGTTGTTGCGGAACACCGAGGTGCCGGCGTCGAAGGAGTAGTTGCGCTCGGTGTTGTCGATGCTGACGTTGTCCGAGATCGACATCGTGCCGGGGTTGCGGTTGTAGGTGAACCCGTGCTTGCCGTTGCGGTAGGCGATGCTGCGCCGGATCACGTGATTGACCGCGATGTCCTCGCCACCGAGCTTGTAGCCGTTGCGGTCACCGTTGCCGGCCTGGCTGCCGTCGCTGAGAGTGCCGTTGTTGTAGGAGAGGGAGTCCTCGATGGTGACCGGGCCGATGGCTCCGGTGTCCGTCTTGGTGTAGAGGTCCCAGCCGTCGTCGATGTTGTTGTGAGACACCGCGTAGCGGAAGACGTTGCCGGGGCCGGAGGTGAGCTTCGCGGCGAAGCCGTCGGCGTCCTCGCCGTCGGAGTCGGCGTTGTCGTGCGACTCCGAGCTCAGGACGAGGTTGTTGGCCGGCCACTGACTCTGGGGGGTGTCAGAGGCGATCCGTGAGATCTGCAGCCCCGAGTCACGGTTGAAGCGCGTCACCGTACGCTCGATGATGTTGTCGCTGCCGCCGACGAAGATCCCGTTGTCACCGGCCCGCTCGACGACGAGGCCGTAGAGGTGCCAGTACGACCCGTTCAGGGCAAGCCCGCGGTTGGCCGAGTCCTCGCTCATGGCCGAGAAGTTCAGCACCGGGGTCTCCCCCGGATAGGCGGACAGTTTCTTGCGGGCGCTCGAGGTGCCGTTGTTACCCGCCGCGATGGTCAGCGTCTGCGAGAGGCTGTACGTCCCGCCGCGCGCGTAGATCACCCCGCCCGCCGTGACGCGGGTGATCGCCGAGGCGAGCGTCGTCGGGGCCGACTCCGTTCCGGGCGCGCTCGCGCTGCCGTTCGGCGAGGCGTACAGCGTGCCGGTGGGTGGCGGCGTGCTTCCCGTCGTGACCTCGAGGTAGTCGATGTTCGCCAGGCCGGTGCTGCCCGTGGGGTTGAGCCGGATGGTGTTGCTGCCCGAGGCCAGGTTGACGGTCAGCGTCTTGGTGGTCCAGGCGTCCCATGTACCCGTGCCCTCGAACGACACCGACTGCACGGTCGTACCGTTGATGATCAGGCTGGTGGGGCGGCTGGTGGTGGTGCCGTTGGCGAACCGCACCCCGAGCGTCGCCGTACCCGCCGCCGAGGCGTTCACCGTGAACTGGGCGTAGGCGTTCGCGGCGTTGGTGCCGTTGCAGAAGCCGCTGCCGGAGTAGCCCGCCCAGTTGGAGTCGATCGTCCCGGTGCAGACCGCCGGCGAGGTCTCGGCCTCGTACCGGGTGGTCGCGGCATTCGCGATGGCTGGTGACAGTGCGACGAGCACGCCGGCCAGCAGGCCGGCGCACGCCATGACGGCTTTTAGGCGCATCCTTCGTCTCCAAGCTTGGTAAGCGCTTTCCGGTGAATGAGCGAAGCAAAGCACGCACCGCTGAGCCTGGAAAGGTCTCACGTACGCGGACGCCCCGGCGGCCTCAACCCGGAGACGGCACGTCAACCGAGGTCACGGGCGGTGGAAAGCATGGGGAGAGCCTCATCCTCATACCGCGCGGCGGTGAAAGTTTCAGCGACGACGACAGATCGTCGGCACGGCGGAGCGACGCGCTGGGCGTGAGAGACTACGCCGACCTTGACGTCGAGTTGTGGAGTTCTGTTTCGTGCGGTCACGAGTCATTGCCTGTGTTCCGGTGCTGTTGCTCTTCCTGAGCGCCTGCGGGGAGAAAGCCGAGCCGGAGACGGCACCGTCCGCCACCCTGGCACCGTCCTCTGCCCCGGCACCGTCCTCCGCCCTGGCGACGCCCACCACACCGGCACCGGAATCCCCCAAGACGAAAGCACCGGAGACGGCGCCGCCGACGGCTCGGCCCTCGCCCTCGCCCTCGCCCTCACCCTCGCCCTCGCGGAAGCTCGCCGGGCCCGGGACCGTGTGCGGTGAGCTTCAGCCGCCCGGCGGCGGGCCCATGGCCGCGGTCGCCGTGTCCGCGGGGCGGGCCGATTGCCGTACGGCACTGAAGGTCTTCCGGACCTACTACCAGCCGGACACCCCCAAGCAGGGCAGCGCCGGGGTGGCGACCGTCGGTGGGTGGCGGTGCGCCAGCAACTCGGCCGCTCAGGCGAACATGAGCGGGCGGCTCTCCTCGTGCCAGAAGGCCGCCGCCAGGATCGTGGCGGACGTCATCCCGTAAGTCAGGCTGGGTTCAGCGTGGTGGACAGGCTCTGCTTGATGTTCCGGGTGACGTCGTCGGCGAGGATTTCGGGCAGGCCGTTCTCGATGCCGTACAGGACCTGGGCCGCGACGTCGGCGGGGTCGGCCTTCTGGTCGGCGGGAACGCCGGCGGCCATGTCGGTGTCCATGTACCCGACGTGCAGCGCCGAGACGGTGATGCCGCGCGGCGCCAGTTCCTCGCGGACCGCGTTGGTCTGCGCCCACGCGGCGGCCTTGGCCGCCGCGTAGGCACCGGTGCCGGCCGGGTGCCACCAGGACAGCACGGACAGGACGTTGACCACGGCGCCGCCGCCGTTGCCCTCGATGACCGGGGCGAAGGTCCGCGTCACGGCGAGCGGACCGAAGTAGTTCGTCTCCATCTCCAGCCGCACCGCTTCGAGGTCGCTGGCGATCAGCGGGGTGCCGGTGGAGATCCCGGCGTTGTTCACCAGCAGGGTCGCGTCCGAGGCGAGGCGGGCCGCGGCCCGGATGGACTCCTCGTCGGTCACGTCCAGGCGCAGCGGGATGGCGCCGGCCACGTCCACGCTCTCCGGGCGGCGCGCCGCCGCGTACACCTTCGCGCCGCGCTCCAGAAGCTGGACGGCCAGATGGCGGCCCAGTCCTCGGTTGGCGCCCGTGACCACGGCGACCGCGTTCTTCAGTTCCATGTCCGCTCCCAGCGTTGCGAGTCCATTTAGATTACGTTTGTAATCTAAGCTGGAGCATAGGATAGATGACAGCCGACATCCAAATGAGGAGGTGGCCGATGGGCCGCGTGTCACAGGCGCAGGCGCAGGAGAACCGCAGGCGGATCGTGGAAACCGCCTCTCGGCTGTTCCGCGAGCAGGGCACACACGTCAGCGTCGCCGACCTCATGAAGGCGGCCGGCCTGACTCATGGCGGCTTCTACAAGCAGTTCGCCTCCAAGGAGGCGCTCATCGACGAGGCCACCAGGCATGCTTTCGCCGAACTCGCCCAACACCACACCACCGCGCTCGAACAGCGCACCGGACAATCCGACACCGCCGCCCAGCAGGCGCTGATCGACGCCTATCTCTCCGTCGAGCACCGTGACAATCCCTCGGACGGTTGCCCCGTCGCCGCGCTGGCCGGCGACATGGCGCGCGAACCCGGCAACCACGAGGCCCACCGCGTCTACACCCAGGGAGTCAGCGACTTCGCCGACGCGCTCGCGACCCCCGACCAGGACGGCATCATCCGGCTGTGCACCATGCTCGGCGCACTCGTCCT
The DNA here is from genome assembly GCF_040659625.1 of Nonomuraea sp. NPDC049750. NCBI lineage: Bacteria > Bacillati > Actinomycetota > Actinomycetes > Streptosporangiales > Streptosporangiaceae > Nonomuraea > Nonomuraea sp. NPDC049750. The sequence goes on along the minus strand of NZ_JBFANB010000031.1, from coordinate 3,835 downwards.
GGCCCGCGCCACCAAGGACTCCCCCCTGTCCGAGGAGATCCTCGCCGCCGCGCGCACCGCCCTGACAGCCACACCGTGATCAGGCGCTGGGCAGTCATTCCAGTGCGAGTCGTACGGAGCCGCCTGCCGGATCGGCGTGCGCCGCGAGGGTGAAGGGTGCGCGGAAGACCCGGCCCGGGGCGGCGGGCCATGGCAGGCGGGTACAGCCGAGGAGGTGCCCGTCCTGGGTCGCGACGATCCGGGGAAACGTCCGGAAGGCCTCGGACCACAGCAGGAGCGTCTTCGGTTCCCTGTGTTTACCTAGGTAAAGCGGACATCGGCGTAGTCTCGTCGCACCCAACCGGGGCCGGGAAGCGATCCGGTGGAAGCCGAAGCCGCGTCCGTCCGGCAAGCCGGGCGGACCGTGGTTGAGAACCGCGTTGTCAGGGCCTGACTGCGCACCTCTGGAGGAAGTGCGCCTCTTGGGCCACCGCCCCGCCGGACGCTGTCCCGTTGATGCGGACACCCACGGGGGCGGGGACCGAGCGCCAGTCAGGCACCTGGCTGTGACAGAAAATTACCGCACGATTACCATCCGTCGCACCCGAGCGAGCCGAAGAAATCCAACAACTGACCCGCCGCACCTACACCGCCGATGGGCGCTGCGTCGAGTTCGCCCGCGACGTGTACCGCGCGGACCGGGCGTCGTTCAAGGTCGAGGCCCGGATCCCCATACCGGTCGAAGACGCCTGACCGCTGCTCGCCTTCAGCCCTGGCCTGAGAGCCAGGGCGGCGACGCCGCATCGGTGGCGGACGCGCGCAGGCGTCTCTGGATGGCGCTCCTGGCCCGCCGGTAGGCGACGGGATCGTCGTGCAACAGTGAGACGGCGTTGGCGGTCTCCATGAACGCGATCAGTTCGAAGGCGAGCTGATCGGGTTCGGTGTCCGCGGTGAGCTCTCCGAGCCCGCGCGCGTCGCCGACGGCGCTCGCGACCAGGAGGTTCCACTCGCGGCCCGCCGCGGCGACGGTGTCCCGTACGCGGCCGGGGCGGGCGTCGAACTCGGCGGTGACCGTGAAGAAGAAGCACCCTCCGGGGAAGACCCGCCGCTCCGAGTAGCTCAGCCAGCGCTCGCACAACTGCCACAACCGCCCCAGGCCCGGCGGCACCGTCAGGGCGGGGTGGACGACCTCGCCGAGGTAGACACCCGTCGCGGCCCGGATCGTGGCGAGCTGGAGCTCTTCCTTGGAGCCGAAGTAGCCGAAGAGCCCGCTCTTGCTCACGCCGAGGTCGGCGGCAAGTCGCCCGATCGACAGGCCCTCCAGCCCGTCCTTGGAGGCGATGTCCGCCGCTCGGCGCAGGATCGCGTTCCGTGTCCCCTCGTCTCGTGGCCGGCCCGCCATTGCCGCTCCTTTCGCGCACGAACGTTCGGTCAATTATGTCGCACCGTGATACCGTCCCATCCAAGCACGAACGTTCGTGCTGAAAAAGGAGGTGTCATGAGCATGCTGAGAAGCCGTTGGACCTCGGGGCCGGCCGTGGACATCGCCGGGCCCGTGCTGGTCGCGGTTACCGCGTACCAGGCCGACAAGGCGCGCGACCTGCCCGGTATCTACCGGTCCGGGATCGCGCTGCGCCGAGCCTGGCCCCAGCTGGAGGGCGCGGTCGGGATGTGGCTGTGGACGCGACCGCTGGAGCTCAGGTGCGGCTCGGTGTCGATCTGGCAGGACGAGCAGGCCCTGCGGCGGTTCGTGGGCTGGCCGGAGCACGTCGCGATCGTGCGGCGCTACCGCGGCCGGGGACGGCTGACGTCCACCACCTGGAACGCCGCCGGCTTCGAGCCTGCGGCGATCTGGGCCGAGGTACGGCCGCACCTGCGGCACAGAGCACCTGCCCAATAACCGTTCCGTCCGGGAGTCCCCGTGCTGAGATCTTTGCTCTATTCCGGTCCTCCGCTGGAGGTCCTGCATGAGCAGTACGCCAAGAATGACCGCATCGATGCCACCGCCCCTGTCCGGGCGGTCACCCGGGTGATCGTCGACAGGGGCCCAGAGGTCGTGTGGAGCGTGCTGGCCGACCCGGAGGGCTGGTCGCGGATCGATCCGGCCATCGGCGACGTGCGCCTGACGGCCGGGGTCGCCGTGGACGCGGCCTTCACCTGGCGCAACGGCAAGGCGGCGATCGCCTCCAGGTTCGCCGTGGCCGTCCCCGGCCGGCAGCTGACCTGGACCGGGCTGTCCTTCGGCGCCAAGGCCGTGCACCGGCACGTGTTGACCCCGCTCGAGGACGGCTCCACCGAACTGATGGTCGCCGAGTCCATGGCCGGGCCGCTGCTGGGGCTGTTCATGAACGGCCGCAAGCTCCAGGCCGCGCTGGACGAGTGGGCCGCCGGTATCAAACGGGTCGCCGAGGCGCGTAGCCGCGGCCCTCGGCTCGCCCCGGTCGACCCACAGTGAAATCCAGCTCGGCTACCGGCGGGCATCATCCGGCGCGGGGCCGCGCAGCAGGGTCATGAGCTGGTCGTGCGCGATGCGGCGGTAGTCCTCCGACAACGGGTCGACGCCGAGGATCGCCTCGACGTGGTCGGGCAGCGCGAGGGGCGCGAAGGTCAGCGCGTACGCGAGCAGCATCACGAACTCCGGTGTCGGCGCGTCGCTGATCTCCCCGTCGCGCTGCCGCCGGCGCAGTCGCTCGATGCCGTCGCGCAGCTGCTCGCGCTGGGCATCGGACATGCCGCCGCCCTCGCCGGGATCGTCGCCGAGTGCCTGCCAGAGCACCATGCGCGCCCATTGGGGCCGTTCGAGCGTGGTGTCGAGGACGGCGGCGAAGGAGTCGGCGAAGGAGGACTCCGGCGGCGGCAGCCCGGCCCCGGTCTCGGTCCACCGTCTGCGCAGCTCCGTCAGCAGGCCCTGCTTGCCACCGAAGTGGTAGCTGATGAGCTGCTGGTTGACCCCGGCCCTGGCCGCGATGGCCGCCGTACGGGCTCCCGAGTAGCCCTTGGCCCCGAACTCCTCCAGCGCCGCCCGCAGGATCCGCTCCCGGGTCCGCTCCGCGGCGGTCCCTCGCTCGTCCTCGGTCACCGCACGTCGCCGCGTTGTCATGGCCGCCATCCTAGCGATTCAATCATTCAATTGACAAAATTCATCTAAATGAGTGAGTCTTTGTCCCATGCCACAACGGGCCCGCGCGAACGAAAGGATCACCCGATGAGCAAGGCCATCGTCTTCAACACCTACGGCGGCACCGACATCCAGGAACTCGTGGACACCGATGGAGCGGACGGCGGCGGCCTGCGAGGCGGTCGAGTCGGGACACGTACGCGGCAAGGTGGTCCTCACCTTCCGCGCTGATGCCGCCCAGCCGTTCGACGACCGCTGCCTGTCCTGGCAGATCGACGCACGGACGGTGTCGATCTGGTCGGTGGCCGGCAGGCTGAAGAATTTGAGGTTCACCGCGTCCGCCGAACAGCTCAAGACCCTGTCGGCACACCGCAAGGGCGAGTCCGATCTGCTCTACCGGGACGGCATGTGGTTCCTGATCGCCACCTGCGATCTCCCCGACCGGCCCGTGCGCGTCCCGGACGGATTTGTGGGTGTGGATCTGGGCATCGTCAACATCGCCGCCACCAGCGACGGCATCCGCCGCTCGGGCAAGGCCTTGAACGCGGTCAGGCACCGCCACCGGGAGTTGCGCCGCCGGTTGCAGGCCAAGGGCACCAAGTCCGCCAAGCGGTTGCTCAAGCTGCGCCGCCGCAAAGAAGCGCGGTTCGCCGCCGACACCAATCATGTCATCGCCAAGCAGATCGTGACCGAGGCAGAACGCACCGGCCAAGGCATCGCCCTGGAAGACCTCCAGGG
>NZ_JBFANB010000030.1:0-132989 GCF_040659625.1 Nonomuraea sp. NPDC049750 | reverse complement strand
CGCACATTCCCCCTTCTCCATTTCAGCCGCTCGGTGGCTAACCAGGCAGGGCCGGATGTCCCAAAACTTGGAGATGATCGGCGGCCGGGAAACCACTGGCTCGACGAGGAGCACCGCTGGACGGCGAGCTTCGCGCAGGTCCGCGCGCTGCCCGATGCGACTCTCGACATCCAGGTGACCCAGGAGTCTCCCTGCTGACGTCGGAGGGCGGCGACGTCAGGTGCTGGCTACACCGTAGGCGTGGAATTGGGCGTGCACGCGGTTGAGCAGGTCCTGGTCGGGTGGTGCGACGTCGGCCAGCGGAAAGTGCAGGCCGAGCTTGCGGTACTTGGCCGCCGCCATGCGGTGGAAGGGCAGGACGTCGACGTGTTCGACGTTGCCCAGTTGCGCGACGAAGCGGGCCAGGCCGTCCACGTTCTCTTCGGCGTCGGTGAGTCCGGGGACGAGAACGAACCGTATCCAGGTGGGGCGACCGAGTGTGGCGAGCCGGCGGGCGAAGCGCAGGGTCGGTTCCAGCGGACCGCCGGTCACTTTGCGGTAGGTGGCCGGGTCGGAGGACTTGATGTCGAGCAGGACCAGGTCGGTGTCGGCGAGCATGGTGTCGCTGGCGCGGTCGCCGAGCAGGCCGGAGGTGTCCAGGGCGGTGTGCAGGCCGCTGTCGTGGCAGAGGCGCAGCAGTTCGGCGGTGAAGCCGGGCTGGAGCAGCGGCTCGCCGCCGCTGATCGTGACCCCGCCGCCTGCCATCGAGATGAAGCGCCGGTATCTGTCGATTTCGGTCATGACTTCCCGCACTGTGACCTGGTGGCCGTCGCGCATCCGCCAGGTCTCGGGGTTCTGGCAGTACAGGCAGCGCAGCGGGCAGCCGCAGGTGAACACGACGAAGCGGGTGCCGGGGCCGTCCACGCCGATGGACAGGTCCCAGGAGCTGATCACGCCGGTGCCCGGTGGGGCCGGCGGGTGGCACAGCTCGGTGGCGGCCTGTTGGAGGTGGGCCTGGCGGGTGTTCACAGTGATCCGTGGAAGGTGCGGTTGATGACGTCGCGTTGCTGTTCGGGGGTGAGGCGGATGAAGTTGACGGCGTAGCCGGAGACGCGGATGGTGAGTTGCGGGTAGCGGTCGGGGTGCTCCATGGCGTCCAGCAGCACCGCCCGCGTCAGGACGTTGACGTTCATGTGAAACCCGGCGGCGTCGAAGTAGCCGTCCAGCACCCCGACCAGGTTGTCCACGCGCTCGGCCGGGGTGCGGCCGAGCCCTTCAGGGGTGGCGGTGTTGGTCAGGGAGATGCCGTCGAGCGCTTGGTCGTAGGGGAGTTTGGCGACCGACAGCGCGGAGGCGACCAGGCCGTGGCGGTCGCGGCCGTTGCTCGGGTTGGCGCCGGGAGCGAACGGCTCTCCGGCACGCCGGCCGTCGGGGGTGTTGCCGGTGTGCTTGCCGTACACGACGTTGGAGGTGATGGTGAGCACGGACTGGGTGTGTTCGGCTTCGCGGTGGGCGGGGTGGCGGCGGACCTTGGCCATGAACGAGCGGACCAGGTCGACGGCGATGGCGTCGGCGCGGTCGTCGTTGTTGCCGTAGGCGGGGTAGTCGCCGTCGATGGTGTAGTCGATGGCCAGGCCGCTCTCGTCGCGGATCACGTTGACGCGGGCGTGCTTGATGGCCGACAGGCTGTCGGCGGTGACGGACAGTCCGGCGATGCCACAGGCCAGGGTGCGTTTGACGGGGTAGTCGTGCAGGGCCATCTCGATGCGCTCGTAGGCGTATTTGTCGTGCATGTAGTGGATGATGTTCAGCGCGTTGACGTAGGTGACGGCCAGCCAGTCCATCATCCGGTCGAATGCCGCGGTGACCTGCTCGTAGTCGAGGTGGTCGCCGGTCAGTGCCGGGTACGCGGGGCCGACCTGTTCGCCGGTGATCTCGTCACGACCGCCGTTGATCGCGTACAGGAGTGTCTTGGCGAGGTTGACCCGGGCGCCGAAGAACTGCATCTGCTTGCCCACCGGTGCGGCCGAGACGCAGCAGGCGATGGCGGTGTCGTCACCGAAGCGCGGCCGCATCAGGTCGTCACTCTCGTACTGGATCGAGCTGGTCTCGATGGACAGTGCGGCGCAGAACCGCTTGAACGGCTGCGGAAGGCGCGGTGACCAGAAGACGGTGAGGTTCGGTTCGGGCGCGGGGCCGAGGTTGCGCAGGGTCTGCAGGTAGCGGTAGCTGGTGCGGGTCACCAGGGTGCGGCCGTCGGAGCCCATGCCGCCGATGGACTCGGTCACCCAGGTGGGGTCGCCGGAGAAGAGCTCGTCGTATTCCGGGGTGCGCAGGAAACGGACGATGCGCAGCTTGATGACCAGGTCGTCGATGAGCTCCTGGGCCCGCTCTTCGGTGATCAGCCCTTCGGCGAGGTCACGCTGGAGGTAGATGTCGATGAAGGTGGAGGTGCGGCCGAGCGACATGGCGGCGCCGTTCTGCTCCTTGATGGCGGCCAGGTAGGCGAAGTACATCCACTGGATCGCCTCGTGCGCGGTGTCGGCGGGGCGGGAGAGGTCGTGGCCGTAGGAGCCGGCCATCTGCTTCAGCTCGTCCAGGGCGCGAATCTGCTCGGCCAGTTCCTCGCGGTCACGGATCACCGCGTCGGTGGCGAAGGCGCCCTCCAGCGAGCGCAGCTCGGCCTGCTTGACCTCGATCAGCCGGTCCACGCCGTACAACGCGACTCGGCGATAGTCGCCGATGATCCGGCCGCGGCCGTAGGAGTCGGGCAGGCCGGTGATGACGCCCGCCCGGCGGGCACGCCGGATCTCGGGGGTGTAGGCGTCGAACACGCCATCGTTGTGCGTCTTGCGGTACTTGGTGAAGATCTTCCGTACCAGGGGATCGAGGGTGCGGCCGTAGGCGGCGAGGCCGGATTCCACCATGCGCAGTCCGCCCGCGGGCATGATGGCGCGCTTCAGCGGCGCGTCGGTCTGCAGACCGACGATCAGCTCACGGTCGGCGTCGATGTAGCCGGGACGGTGGGAGGTGATGGACGACGGCGTGGTGGTGTCCACGTCGTAGATCCCGCGCCGCCGCTCCTCAGGGAACATCGCCGAGACCTTCGCCCACACGGCCGTGGTGCGGTTCGTCGGGCCCGCGAGGAACTCCTCGCCACCTTCGTAGGGCCGGTAGTTGGCCTGGATGAAGGCGCGCACGTCCACCGCCGACCGCCATACCGCGCCATTGAAGCCGCGCCATGCCGCGAGTTCGGTGGAGTGGCCCGTGGTGGCCGTCATCGGTTCCCCCTCATGTCGAATGTCTGCCCTTCTTCGTAGTGCGGTGGGCCCGGCGTCAACCGCGGGACAGGACCACCTTGAGAGCTCCGGTAGCCGCCGGGTCGGCGAACGTCTCGTAGGCGGCGGCCATGTCCCGCAGGGCGAAGCGGTGGGTGATGAACCTGGTGGGGTCCAGCCGTCCGGCGGCGATCATGTCCAGGAGGGTCGGCGTCGAGTAGGTGTCGACCAGGCCGGTGGTGATGGTGAGGTTGCGGATCCACAGGTCTTCGAGGTGCAGGGTGGCTGGTGCGCCGTGGACGCCGACGTTGGCGACGTGGCCGCCGGGGCGTACCAGACGGGTGCACAGTTCGAAGGTTTCCGGGAGGCCGACGGCTTCGATGGCGACGTCGGCGCCCAGCCCGTGGGTCAGCTCGGCGATCGCACCGGTCGGATCGTCGCCCGCGCCTACGATCAGGTCTGCGCCGAACTGCTTGGCAGCCTCCAGTCGTGAGGGAGCGGGGTCGACGGCGACGATGTGGCTGGGCGTGAACAGCTGTGCGGTGGTGATCGCGGCCAGGCCGATCGGCCCGGCTCCGACGATCACGACCGTGTCGCCCGGCCGTACGTGGCCGTTCAGCACGCCGACCTCGTAGGCGGTGGGCAGGATGTCGGCGAGCATGAGCGCGGCCTCGTCGGTGACGCCGTCGGGCAGCAGGTGGGTGGAGGTGTCGGCGAACGGCACGCGGACGTGTTCGGCTTGGGTGCCGTTGACGCGGTGGCCGAGGATCCAGCCGCCGCCGCCCAGGCATTGGCCGAACATGCCGATGCGGCAGTAGCGGCAGCGCCCGCAAGCCGAGATACACGACACCAGCACCCGGTCTCCCGGCTTGGCGGTGCCGACCGAGTTTCCGGTGGCCGTGACGGTGCCGACCGCTTCGTGGCCGAGGATCGTGCCCGGCTCGACAGTGGGCACGTCGCCCTTGAGGATGTGCAGGTCGGTGCCGCAGATGGTGACCGCGTCCACGCGGACGATGGCGTCGGTGGGCTCGATCAGCCGCGGATCTGGAGTCTCCTCCCAGGACCGCTGGCCGGGACCGTGGTAAATGAGCGCCTTCATCATGCCTCCTGACTGCCTTCACCTTTCACGTTGGCCGGGATGGGCCGGCCTGAATAGGGACGAAGGTCCCGTTCCGTCGCTGCCTTTCGGCCGCGCCTACAGCCCGATCAAGGTCCTGCGCGCTGGCTCGCTTTGGTACCAATGGCACGCGGATCGGGGACTTCGTCCTGGCTACGACCGCCGAGCAGGTGATGAGCCGCCTCCTGGTCGGGCGGTCCGCACGAACAGGCGAACCGCCAGGTGGACGAGCCGCTGGCCGGCTAGGACCCAGCGGGCGCCGTGTTGGTTTTGTGGGGCAGCGGCAGGGGGGCGGTCGCGACGGTGAAGCGGCTGGCTCTGCGGTGGATGCGGTGTGCGTGGGGCGGTTCGCGGTGGCGCGCGGCCGCGGGGGCGTTGCGGTAGAACCAGCGTTTGCCGAGCTCGATGAGGGCCAGGTAGATGATCACCATGGTGGCCAGCGTGAGAAAGAACAGGCCGGGCAAGGGCTGGAAGCCGAGGGCGCCGGCGAGCGGGGTGGATGGCAGCAGGGTGCCGACGGTGACGACGCCGAGGGCGGCCAGCAGCAGGGGGAGGCTGGGGTGGCTGCGGAAGAACGGGATGCGGCGGGTGCGGATGGCGAAGATCACCAGGGTTTGGGTGGCCAGGGATTCGACGAACCAGCCGGTGCGGAACAGCGGCGGTCCCGCGTGGAAGATCTGCAGCATGATGGCGAAGGTGACGAAGTCGAACAGGGAGCTGATCGGGCCGAAGAACAGCATGAAGCGGCGGATCAGCCGGACATCCCAGTGGGAGGGGCGGGCCAGCTGCTCGGGATCGGCGTTGTCGGTGGGGATGGCCAGCTGGCTGGTGTCGTACAGCAGGTTGTTGAGCAGGATCTGCGAGGGCAGCATCGGCAGGAAACCCAGCAGGAGTGAGGCGCCCGCCGCACTGAACATGTTGCCGAAGTTGCTGGAGGTGCCCATGAGGACGTACTTCATGGTGTTGGCGAAGATCCGCCGCCCTTGTACGACGCCGTCGGCGAGGATGGCGAGGTCTTTCTCCAGCAGGAGCACATCGGCGGCGTCTTTGGCGACGTCGGTGGCCGACTCGACCGAAATGCCCACGTCGGCGGCGTGCAGGGCGACGGCGTCGTTGACGCCGTCGCCGAGGAAGGCCACATCCAGGCCGCTCCGGCGCTGCAGACGCACGATGCGGGCCTTGTGCTCCGGGCTGATCCGGGCGAACGCGGTGGTCTTGCCGATCAGCTCGGCCAGCCGGGTGTCGTCGGCGGCCTCGACGTCGGCTCCGGTGAGGACGCGCGCGGTGGGCAGGCCGAGGTCGGCGCAGACCTTCGCGGCCACTGCCGGGTTGTCGCCGGTGAGGACCTTGACGGTGATGCCGAGCTCGGCCAGGCGTCGCAAGGCATCGCGGGCGCCGGCCTTGGGCGGGTCGAGGAAGACCAGCAGGCCGCGGAAGATCAGATCGCGTTCGTCGGCGGTCGTGAGCGTGGTCGCACCGGGGGCCTCTCGGGTGGCCACGGCGACCACCCGGTTGCCGGCGGCGAATTCCGCTTCCAGCGCGGCGGCCGCCTGCGCGGGGACATCGGCGCACCGGGCCAGGACGGCCTCCGGCGCGCCCTTGCTGATGATCAGACGGTGACCGTCGTCACGTTCGACCAGGACCGAGACGGTCCGCCGTTCGTGGTCGAAGGGCACCAGGGCCAGCCGCCGGTAGCGGCCCAACCGCTGGTGCAAGGTGGCGGCGGCGGGCGAGTTCCACAGAGCCTGGTCCAGCGCGTTGCCGCCGACCACCCGTTCGCCACCCGGAGTGGAGCCGGGGTCGACGATGGCCTCGTCGCACAGCAGGCCGAGCTCCAGCGGCTCCTCACCGACGTGCCCGGCGGCGTCCAGGGCGCGCATGAAGCTGATGCGGCCCTCGGTCAGGGTGCCGGTCTTGTCGGTGAACAGCACCTCGACGTCACCCAGGTCCTCGATGCACACCAGGCGCTTGACGAGCACCTTGTGCCGGGCCAGCCGCCGGCTGCCGGCGGCCAGGCTGGTGGAGACCACCGCGGGCAGCAACTGCGGGGAGATGCCCACCGCGATCGCCAGGGAGAACAGCAGCGCGTCGATGACCGGCCGATGCAAGATCACGTTGATGATGAAGATCGTGCTGGTGAGCGCGGCGGCGACGCGCACCAGCAGCATGGAGAAGCGGCGCAGCCCCTTCTGGAACTCGGTCTCGGGGTGACGCTCGCCGAGCGCAAGCGCGATCTTTCCGAACTCGGCGCGGCCGCCGGTGGCCACCACGATGCCGGTGCCCGAGCCTTCGCGCACGACGGTGCCCATCAGCGCGCCGCACGTCAGCTCGGCAAGGGCCGTGCCCGCGCCGACCGGCTCCGTGGCCTTGGCCACCGGCAGCGACTCACCCGTCAGCGCCGACTCCTCACATTCCAGGTCGGTCACTGAGATCAGCCGCAGGTCGGCCGGTACGATCTCGCCCAGCCGCAGCTCGACGACGTCGCCGGGGACCAGCCCGGTCACCGCCACCGAGCTGGGACGGCCGTCCCGCCAGACCACGCAGCGATGCTCGATCTGGGAGTGCAGGGCCTCGGCGGCCTTCTCCGCGCGGTACTCGTTGACGAAGCCCAGCCCGACCGAGGCCGCCAGGATCGCCCCGATGATCAGCGCGTCTTTCGGCTCGCCGAGGAAGAAAGAGGCGACAGCGGTCACGGCCAGCAAGATCAGCAGCGGTGAGCGCAGTTGGCGGGCCAGCACCGCCGGCCACCGTGCCCGGTGTGAGCGCAGGGCGTTGGGCCCCAGCACCGCCAGCCGATCCCGCACCTGTTCCGTCGTCAGCCCCGCATGCTTGCTGCCCAGCCGGGCCAGCACCTCCTCGGCCGGCAGCGCTGCCGCGTCAGCGACGTCCAGCCAGGCCATGCCGCCAGGGCGGGCCGTCGCGACCATCATCCCCCCTTGCCTCCCACGGCTGTTCTTCCCTCGAATTGTGAGCGGTCAGCCACGGGGGTGTTAGAGGCCAAAGTCCCGAGCGCCGGTACTTGTGACCTGGAGCAGTGGCAAAGGCGGTCAGGCCCCGTGGGTCACGGTCCAGGGTCTCGATCGCCATCCACCACGGCGTGACTCTGACCTTCGGGGTGGACGATGTGGAGCCCGCTTTGCACGCGGGCTGGAGTGTCGTGCTGAGCGGTCGGGCCGGAGTCGCCACCGACGTCGAGGACGTCTGACTCGGACTCGCGGCGTCTAGAACGGGAGGGGCCGCCCGGACAGAGCATGACTCTCAGAGGTTGTGGATGCGGCGGCCCGTGATCTGGTGCGGGACGATGCGGATGTACAGGTGGCGCTCGCCGCCCGCCCACGGGGTGACGTCGGATTCGGTGACCTCTGACAGTTCGTCGGGGGATATGTGGTGGGCGGGGCCCTGTATGAGGACGCTCCATCCCTCGCGCTGGGCGTCGTCGATCCGGTCCACCTCGAATCCGACCTTGATCTCCACGCCGTCAAGGCCGGTGCGCAGGTCCTGGTCCATGGGGCCGCCGGATGCGGTGCGGAAGACGATGGAGCCGTCGTGCAGCTTGTAGTTGACGGGCAGCACGGTGGGGCCGTGGGAGCCGTTGAAGGCCACCCGGCCGATGCCGCCGGGCTCGATCAGCTTGAGGCATTCTTCGGAGTCCAGGCTCTCCAGCGTGGCAGCCGCCTTGGCTCGGCCGCGGCCGGGAGGCCGATCGACGCCTGCGCCGAGGAGGTCGTCGGCGGTGGTCTCCAAGGCTCCGGCCAGGCGGTATATGGCTTCGGCGGTGGGCGTGCCGGGCTGCTCCTCCAGATATTGCAGGTAGCCGGGTGAAATGTCCGCGCGTTCGGCGACCTGTTCGACGGTCAGACCGAGTCGTTCGCGGTGATGGGCGATGCGACGTCCGAGGTCGCCGGTGGCTGCCATGATCGTGTCTCCTTGTTCGCTGGTGAAGGTCAGTCTTGCCACGCCGTTGCTGCGTGCCTGCCGGTGGTCGGCGTCGATGAAGAGCTCGGAGCCGCGGAAGCGGATCGGCATGGACAGCACACCGGGCCGGTCGGGAAGCAGCGGGTTGAGATGCAGGCCGTCGCGGTGGATCTCCAGGCCCAGGTAGCAGCGCTCCAGTCGCGTGAGGTCACCAAGGCCACGGTCTTGGTCAGCGTGGCGCGTACGTCCGGCGCGAGGTCGAGCACATGTTCTGTACCGATCCGGTCCCTTCCGCGGATCACCTTGCGGGCGGGGGCGGCGTCGGTACGGGAGGCGAGCGCCACGGTGATCTGGGAGGAGCGGGTCACGGCGGTCAGCCAGGTGAGGCCGTGCTGGTCGCCGGTGTCATGGCCGGTGAGGTGGTCGCCGCGCAGCTCGCGGTAGCGGGCCAGGCCGCTGTTGGTGACCCTGCCGTCCAGGGCGGCGCGGACATGGAGCGGGCCCGACCAGTTCTCGGCGGTGAAGGTGGTTTCCAGCGCAATCGTGTGGGCCGGGAGGCCAACCCCCAAGCGACAGCAGCCCAGGCCACCGCGCGGATGGAGCCCGACCCGACTGGAACCCCCCGCCCTTGGCGGCGAGGAGCGCTTCAAACAAGCCATGCCAGGACGCTACCCGTGGCGGGGCCGGACGGAACACGACTGCCAGCCCGCTGTCGAGGTATCGCCGCAGGTCAGGAGGTCGCCGTGGTCGACGTCGACCGGCGAGTTCGGCGGCCGGGCGACGCGGTGGACGGGCCACGTACGGGCCATAACCGAGCCGGATGATCATTTGGGGGTGGCCGCGCCGGTGATGCGGGTCCCTGCGGTGGCGCATGTCGCGCAGGTCCAGGGGCTGGTTGAGGAACGACGCCGACAGTCCGTGCGCGGTGGCCACCAGCAGCACGCGTTGTAGTGCCTGTCCGGCTCGCAGCCAGTCGAGCGGTCGATCGCCGGGAGTGGTGAGCACCGCGAGGTGAGGACGGCGTTCGAACAGCGCCTCACCGGCGCGGCGCCCGAAATCCCGCGTTGGCGCCGGGTCCTTGAGGGGACGTGGCCCGTGCACGTAGCCCGGGACGCCGTCGAAGCGCGCCCCCGGCATCGTCCACGCGGCCAGTTCCGCCTGGTAGCCGTGGTCTCGAGCCAACTCGTCCTCGGCCATGGCGGCATACTCGAGCGTCTGCCCCACACCGCGCCGGTCGAGGAGCAGCAAGTGCGCCCCCTCGCGAGAGGCGGCGATGCGCCGCGCCGCAGCTCACATGCTGGGACCGCCCTCGCGGGTCGCTCACCCGCAGTCGCCGGTCGGGATCGGTCCGCAAACTGATCTCCTCACCGGACACGGTGAAGCGCCACGGCTGGGTGTTGAGCACGGAAGGCGCCTGACCGGCCGCGACGAGCAGCCGCCTGGCACCGAGTTCGGTGGCGAGTGATGGGGACATGACGCACCTCCCGCCACCCACGCTGTCGCAGGTGCCGCGCCCTCCGGCAGTGCCGTACGGCCTCGGCCTCGGTACCGAAGGTCCCGGCCATGGGGTCCGCGGCGATCGTTCAACGAGGGCTGATGGTCTCTGACGGGGCGAGACCTTCGGCGCAGATGATCATGCGGCTCGGGATCACCTTCGATGACAAGGAATCGGGCCGCTGGCCACTGTCCGACGTACTGGAGTGAGAGCCGAGCACTTATCGACCCGCGGGAGATGGACGTGGGCGCGTCTCGGGGTAAAACTGATCTTTATGATGGAAGGTGAGCATCGCCCGTTGATGCCGAATATGCGGCTGGATGAGTTGCTGGCCGAGCTGCAGGTGCGGCTGAATGCCGTGCTGTCCACCCGGGACCGGGTGCACGCGCTGCTGGAAGCCGTCGTGTCGGTGGGCAGCGATCTGGATCTGGAGACGGTGCTGCGCCGGATCGTGGAGACCGCGACCAAGTTGGTGGACGCCAGTTATGGTGCGCTGGGCGTGGTCGGGCAGGAGAACACACTCCTGCAGTTCATCCCCGTCGGGTTGAGCGAGGAGGAGATCGCCCGCATCGAGCACTGGCCGCACGGGCTCGGCCTGCTCGGGCTGCTGATCAAGGATGCCCGGCCGCTGCGCCTCGGCCGTATCTCCGATCATCCCGAGTCCTATGGCTTTCCTCCCGGTCACCCGCCGATGGGCACCTTTCTCGGCGTGCCCGTACGGGTGCGCGACGAGGTGTTCGGCAACCTGTATCTGACCGAGAAGCGCGGCGGTGGCGAGTTCGATGAAGAGGATGAAGCGATCGTCATCGCGCTGGCCACGGCCGCCGGGGTCGCGGTGGAGAACGCCCGGCTGTTTGAGGAGACTCGGCGGCGCGAGACCTGGCTGCAGGCCTCCTCGGAGGTCACCACCAGCCTGCTGTCCGGGGCCGACCCGCGCGAGGTGCTCACGATGCTGGCGACCCGTGCCCGCCAGATGAGCGACGCCGACCTGGTGAAGATTCTCATACCGGAGGAGAGCGGCCAGTCGCTGGTGGTGCGGTACGTCGACGGCGAGCACGCCGAGCAGGTGGCGGGCCTGACCTTCGATCTGACGGCCACCGCGGCCGGCCAGGTCTACACCTTCGGTGAGGCCGTCTCAGCGCAGGACCTGCACGAGACGAACTCGCCGTTGCGTCATCTGGGCTTCGGCCCCGAACTGCTGACGCCTCTGGGCATGGGGGAGAAGGTACGTGGCGTGGTGGCAGCGGCGAAACGGTCGGGCCGGCTGCCGTTCAGCGCCGCGGACCTGCGCATGCTGGGGGCGTTCGCCGGGCAGGCCGCCATCGCGCTCGAACTGGCCGAAGCCCGCCGGGACGCCGAACGCCTCGGCCTGCTCGAAGATCGCGACCGTATCGCCAAGGATCTGCACGATGTGGTCATCCAGCGGCTGTTCGCGATCGCGATGACGCTGATGAGCACCGTCCGGCTGGTGGACAAACCTGAGGCGTCGAGCCGGATGCGGCATGCGATCGACGAACTGGACGAGACCATCCGGCAGATCCGTTCGACCATCTTCGCCTTGCAGGGGTCGCACGAGACGGCCGAGCCGAGCCTGCGCGCGCAGATCGTGGAGTTGGTGGAATCCGCTCGTGGCCATCTCGGCTTCATGCCGGGCCTGCTGATGGAGGGCCGGCTCGACAACCGCGTGCCTGAACCCGTCGCCGAGCATCTACTGGCCGTCCTGCGCGAAGCGCTGTCCAACCTGGTCCGCCACGCCAAGGCCTCCAAAGCTGATGTTTCCGTCGAAGTGGCGGATGACGTTCTCACGCTGGCCGTTCAGGACAATGGCGTCGGACTGCCCGCCGGTGGCAGGCGAAGCGGCCTGCGCAACCTGCAGGAGCGTGCCACCGGGCTTGGGGGGTCCTTCGACGTCATCTCTCCAGAGACCGGTGGGACCGCTCTTCGCTGGAGTGTTCCTCTCTGATGCGCTCAGATTCGCCGTCGCACTTTGGACGAAGGCCCGTCATTCTCGCCGATCTGCCGGTTGGTCAGCCCCTCGCCGATCAGGTCGAGGATGTCGCGCTCCTGATCGGACAGCGCGATTACCCCGGTGGAGGCCACCGGCCGGCGCATCCAGCGGCCCGCCTGACCGTCCAGATTCGGCAAGCAGTTCGCCGACGGTGCAGCCCCACAGCATAGGCACCCCGGGATTTCGTCCCTGCGGCACCGCCGAGGAGCCGGGCGAGAGCGTCACCGCGGGCGATGTCATGAGTTAGGCGGCCGTGTCACCCACCGCCTGCCGCCGGAGGCTGCCGACTTCCTGCGCCATCAGATGGCGTAGCCGCGCGCGCAGCGGCGGTTGGTAGGCGTCGCCGTACGAAGTGCCGAAAGTCCCGCCATGGCGGGTCGTACGGCACTGCCCGCCGATCACTGGAGACGGTGTGATCGAGGCGTGAGAAGAGCCGCCAATCCGCACTGAAAGGGGGCCGTCATGGCCACCACACGTTCAACCCCCATGAACGTCGACACGAGCGACAGCGCCACTCGCCCGGTCGATTATGTCTGGGCGATCGCCCGGATCTCGATCGGCTGGATCTTCCTGTGGGCGTTTCTGGACAAGACCTTTGGCTGGGGCTTCGCCACCCCGGCCAACCGCGCCTGGATCTCCGGCGGCAGCCCCACCACCGGCTTCCTCAAGGGCACCGGCGAGAACGCGCTCGGCGGCTTCTTCAGCTCCCTGGCCGGACAGCCCTGGGTGGACTGGCTGTTCATGCTCGGCCTGCTTGGCATCGGCGCGGCACTCATCCTCGGCGTCGGCCTGCGGATCGCCGCCATCACTGGCAGCCTCATGCTGGTCCTCATGTGGGCCGCCGAACTGCCCCTGGCCAACAATCCCTTCATGGACGAACACCTCATCTACGCCGTCGTCCTGGTCGGCCTCGCCCTGGCAGGCGCCGGCACCACGCTCGGCCTCGGCAAGCTACCCATCGTCCAGCGCAACCCCTACCTCAAGTAGCGGATGCGTCGATGCCCACCCTCCAGCCCGAGGGCGGGCATCGCACTGTGTCGGCACATACCCGCTCACGGATCGGGCACAACGGCGAGCGCCCGGGGACCTTGTGCCCTGGCCGCCGCGCCGGCACGGGACGACGCTGGGGGCACATCGACGCACGCGGAGGTGGAGACGGTCATGGCCGATCACATGAGCCCGCTGGATGCGGTATTCCTGGATCTCGAAGACGAGGAACCCGAGGTGTCCATTGCGACTGCATCGATCGCCGTCTTCGAAGGACCGGCGCCCGCCAAGGAGGAGTTCCTCACGGCCATGGGAACCAGGCTTCGGCTGATGCCGCGCTATCGTCAGAAGGCCCGCCAGGTGCCGTTCGACCTTGGCTCGCCGGTCTGGGTGGACGACCCCGCGTTCGATCTGACCTATCACGTCCGGCGGGTGGCCCTTGCCCCACCGGGGGACGATCCGGTGCTCCACGAGCGGATCGGCGACATCATGTCGCAGCGACTCGATCGAGCCCGGCCCTTGTGGGAGTACTGGGTGATCGAAGGCTTGTCCGGCGGCCGGTGGGCGCTGTTGTCGAAGGTGCACCCTTGTCTGGCTGACGGGATGTCCGGCACGTACCCCAATCAGGCGATCTTCGACAAGTCGCCCGCAGGCGGGGCGGAGCCACCGCAGGACGTGTGGACTCCAGGCCCCGAGCCGTCCACTCTGAGCCTGGCCGCTGGCGCGCTGCGCGACCTGCTCCTCAGTCCGCTCGAACAGGCACGCATGATCGGCCGGGCGCTGGCCGCACCACACGCCACCATCCGGCGTGTCGCGGACACCGCGCGTGGTCTGATCGCTCTGACCGGTGCGCTGTGGCCCGCGAACGCCTCCACCCTGACCGGCCCGATCAGTGCGTACCGGCGTTACGCCGTGGCCCGCGCGTCGCTGACCGATGTCAGGAAGATCGCCCACCGGGCGGACGTCACCGTCAACGACGTGGCACTGTCCGCGATCAGCGGCGGTTTCCGCTACCTGCTGCTCCAGCGCGGCGAGGAGCCGCACGCGCGCGCGGCGCGTTCGCTGGTCCCGGTGTCGGGACGTGCCCGCGGCGAGGAGGGCGGATATGAGAACCGGGTTTCGCTGATGCCGGCGTTCCTGCCGGTGCACGTGGCCGACCCGGTCGAGCGGCTGCGCGTCGTGCACGAGCACCTCGCCGAATTGAAGGCGAGCAGACAGGCCCAGGTGGAGGAGGCGATGGCCGCGCTGGCGGGGCACGAGCCGTTCTTGCCCATCTCCTGGGGGTTGCGGCTGGCCGCCCACCTGCCGCAGCGCCACATCGTCACGGTCACCACCAACGTGCGCGGGCCGCGCGAGCCGCTGTACTTGCTCGGCCGGCGGGTGTTGGAGATCCTCCCGTACGTACCGATCGCCTTGCGGCTGCGTACCGGCGTGTCGATCTGCACGTACGGTGATCAGATCGCTTTCGGTGTCACCGGCGACTACGACAGCGCGCCCGAGGTCGAGCCGTTCGCCCGCACCATCGAGAACGAACTTCAAGCGCTGAGCCTCGCTTGCCGCCCAAACCCCGCCCTGGCGGTGGTCACGCCGCTGCGTTCCAAGGGTGCCCGGCCACGAAGGGTGGCCAAGCGTCCATCGACTGGCACGAAGGCGCCTCTGCGTCCGGCTACGACAAAGCCCCGCTGACGAGATCACCGCGCGGCAGTTCCTGCTCGCCGACACCACAGCGGTACGTCAACCGCGCCGCCGCGACTCGCGCAGCAAGGCGACGGTCGAGGGGAAGGCGGCCACCCCATGCTCGGTGATCTCCCGGACGAACGGTGCGTCCTTGGCGCTCACTCGTTACTGGGGCGAACAGGGTCCTTCGGCTCTTGCCTGACGGACTTCCGGCCCTGCACCGAGGCTGTGTGAGCGGGTGGGATGGAGAGGTGACGGAGGAGGGAAATCATGATCGTCGTTGGGGTGGATGGCTCGATGACCGCGCGGGCCGCGGTGGAGTGGGCGGTCAATGACGCTCTGCGGATGGGGGAGTCGTTGCGGATCGTGCATGCCGTGGACCGTTCGCCGTATCAGATCGGCAGGTTCCCCAATGCCGCGGTGCCTGACGCGTTGTTGCGGGAGGGGCATCGGATTCTGCGTGAGGCGCTGGCGCTGGCTCATGAGCGTCAGCCTGAGGTTGAGGGTGGTGCATGCCTGGCAGTTGCCGGTGCATGCGTTCGCGCCGGGGGTGCCGTACGAGATGGATGAGGTTCGTGGCGCGCAGCAGCAGATCGTCCGTGATCGGGTGGGAATGTTCACGGGGGGTTGCCCGCAGGTGACGGTTGTTGAGGACGTTCGGCCGGCGCTGCCGGTGGAAGCGCTCACCGACGCGTCCGCCGGAGCCGATCTGCTGGTGGTGGGCTCGCACGGCCACGGCACGGTGAGCGCGCTGCTGCTCGGCTCGGTCAGTCGCGGCGTCCTGCACCACACCCGTTGCCCGGTGGCGGTGGTGCGCGCATAGAGGCCCTGTGCCGACGGGAAGTCGACCCGCAACCAAAGCCCGGCGGCCGCCGGAATCCTCGGGGTGGACAGGTGCTTCGAAACCGGCGCTGAGCAGAAGAATTACGCGGGGCTGTCTCGCTCACCGGAACAGGACCGTTGAACGAAACCGGACATTGGCCTGATTATCACTCAATGTCCCTTATCTATCCGTCGTCGTCTCGCCTCCCCGCCCCCGATGCCGACGGTGAACCCCAGCTGGTGGCGATCGCCTACCCGGCCGAGCCCGACGGCTCGGCGAACAGCGTGCTGGGCAAGGTACGGCTGATCCTCGAGGCGTTCGGCCCGGATGACGAGAGTCTGGGCCTGTCCGAGATCGTCCGCCGCACCGGCGTCGCCAAGGCGTCGGTCCACCGGTTGGCCCAGGAACTGCTGCAATGGGGCCTGCTGGAGCGGCGCGGCTCCGAATACTGGCTGGGCATGCGCCTGTTCGAGATCGGGCAGCGCGTGCCGCGCCAGCGGATCCTGCGCGACGCGGCGCGGCCGTTCATGGAGGACCTCTACCAGGCGACGGGCGAAACCATCCATCTGGCGGTGTTGGACGGGCTGGAAGTGATCTACCTGGAGAAGGTGTCCGGTCACGGTCAGGTGTCCAAGCCGTCGCGCATCGCCGGACGCATGCCGCTGCACTGCACGGCGACCGGCAAGGCCCTGATCGCCTTCGGCCCTGGGGCGCTCTTCAGCGATGTCGTGGCCACCTCGCTGGCGCGCGTGACCCCCCGTACGATCACCGCGCCCAAGTTGCTCGCCCAGGAGATCCAGCAGGCGCGCAAGGTCGGGTACGCCATCGAGCGGGAGCAGACCCGCGTCGGCTATCTCAGCGTGGCCATCCCGCTCACCGGCGCCACCGGAACGGTGGTCGCGGCGCTGTCGGTGACGGCGCCGACCTTCCGCGCCGACGTCAACAAGTACGTGGGGCTGCTGAGCATGGTGAGCAGGCGCATCACGAAGTCGATCATGGTCGCCGACGGCGGCAGAAGCTGACACCCCCCGACCGGCCAGCCCATCAGGAACGTCTACAAGGCGCTTTCGATCGGGATTTCCGTCAGGAACATCGTCACGATCTCGGCCACTTCCGCGGCTTTGTGCTCCATGAGCGGGACCATGCCGCCGTCGACCACGGCCGACGTCACGCTCGGCGCCCCGGTGAGGTTCTCCCGGAGCGGAGCCATGGCCGGCAGCGCGAACGGGTCCGCCGCGGCGCCCAGCAGCAGCACGGACGTCTTGACCGAGCCGATCTTGTCCTCCATGTAGTAGCGCGCGCACGCCCGATGCCCCTCCGCGGGATCGACCCCGGGCGCCAGGGCGTCGTGCACGAACCGGTCGAGCAGGCTCGTGGCCGGGTCGGGATAGTACGGCTGCCGCAGCCGCCAGAGCGTGAGCAGATGGTCGCCGCCGGGGGAGTGCGCGGCCTCGTCCACCCCCGGACCGTCCGCGTGGGACCGGCGGAATCGGGAGTCGGTCCACGGGGTCGACGACAGGACGAGCAGCCCGACCCGCTCCGGCGCGGACGCCGCCAGCTCGACGGCCACCACGCCGCCGGTGTGGTGGCCCAGGACGTCGGCGTACTCGATGCCCAGGGCGTCCAGCAGGGCCAGCGCGCCGGCCGCGAAGAGTTCGATGGTGTGGGGCGCCGGGGCCTTCGCGCTGGCCCCGAAACCGACCATGTCCATGGCGATGACGCGCCGGTGCGGCGCCAGGAGGGGGATCAACTCCCGGAACTCGTCCCAGGATCTCGGGGTCTGATGCAGCAGCAGGAGAGGGCGGCCCGCGCCCTGCTCGGCGTAGTGCAGCTGGCCGAACGGCGAGTCGGCGTACCCGAATCGAAGGGGCGGCGTAATGTCCAAAACATCCTCTTATGTCGGCCGGAGGTAAGGTTGGCTTTCCCATCCGGAGTCTTGCCGGGCGCATCGGCGATCACTACCGGAGGGGACCGGTGGCCGGACCGGCGTGAAGGAGTCCCGATGTCGTCACAGATGTTCGCTGAGGCGTCCGGCTCCGGCGATGACGCGGACTATCCCAACTCGGTTCTCGGCAAGGCCCAGCTCCTGCTCGGCGCCTTCGAGTCGGGGGCCTTCGAGCTCCGGCTCAGCGAGCTCAGCCGGCGCTCAGGGGTGCCGAAGGCGTCGGCGTACCGGCTCGCGCAGGAACTGGTGCAATGGGGGCTGCTCGAACGCAGAGGGGACGTCTACCAGCTCGGCATGCGGGTGTTCGAGCTGGGGCAGCGGGTGCCGGTGGCGGCGGTGCTGCGTCGCGTGGCCCGGCCCCTGCTCACCGACCTGTTCGCCGCCACCCGGGCGACCATCCACCTGGCGGTCCTCGACGGCGGTCATGTGCTGTACGTGGAGAAGGTCGCGGGTGAGGCGAACGTCCATACGCACTCCCTGGTCGGCGGGCGACTGCCCGCGTCGTGCACGGCGACGGGGAAGGTGCTGCTCGCGACGTGCCCCGACAGGGAGGAGCGGCTCCGCCGCCTCGCGCTGACCGGCTGGCCGTCCCTGACGCCACGGACGGTCGGGTCCGTAGAAGACCTGCGGCGGCAGCTTGAAGTGGTCCGGGAACGCGGGTACGCGGTCGAGACGGAGGAGATCCTGCTGGGGTTCGGCAGCATGGCGGTGCCCGTCGCGCGCGCCGACGGAACGGTCGTCGCGTCGGTGTCGGCCGCGGCCCCGCTTGCGCGCCTGGTGACCAGGCGGCTGCTGCCCGAACTCCGCTCGACCGCCGCGGGCATCTCCCTGGCCATCGACCGCCGGACATGACCTGGCCGAAGCGCGTCTCCCGAGGCTCAGGCGACGCGGCCTCGGCCCGTCTCCGGAGGCGGACCCGGCCCGCCTCCGAAGAGTGACGCGGTCCCGGCCCGGCCCTGCTTCAGAAGAGCTCAGGCGACGCGGTCCCGGTCGGCGGCGAGTTGGAGGGCCACGTCGATGATCATGTCCTCCTGCCCGCCGACATACCCCGCCTCGCCGACCCGCTGCAGGATCTCGTGCGCGGGCACGCCGTACCTCAGCGCGGCCCGTTCGGCGTGCAGCAGGAAACTGGAGTACACCCCGGCGTACCCCTGGGTGATCGCGGAACGGTCGGCGAACGGCAGGCGCGGCAGGAACGGCTTGACCACGTCCTCGGCGGCGGCGAGCGCGCCTTGGACGTCCACGCCGGTCGGGACGCCGAGCCGTTCGAAGGTGGCGACCAGCACCTCGGTGGGCGCGTTGCCCGCCCCGGCGCCGAGCGCGCACAAAGCGCCGTCGATCTGGCGGGCGCCGTTCTGGGCGGCCAGGACCGAGTTGGCCACGCCGAGGGACAGGTTCTGGTGGCCGTGGAAGCCGACCTGCGCCTCCTGGCCGATCTCGGCGACCAGCGCGCTGACGCGCGCCTGCGCCTCGCCGAGCACGAGGGCGCCGGCGGAGTCCACCACGTAGACGCACTGGGCGCCGCCGTCGACCATGATCCGCGCCTGCCTGGCCAGCTCGGCCGGGCCGATGCGGTGCGACAACATGAGGAAGCCGACGGTCTCCATGCCCAGGTCGCGAGCGGCGGCGAAGTGCTGGAGGGAGACGTCCGCCTCGGTGCAGTGGGTGGCGATCCTGGCCACCGACGCGCCCGCGCCGTGCGCCTGCTTGAGGTCCTCCACCGTGCCGAGGCCGGGCAGCAGCAGTACGGCGATCTCGGCGGAGACCGCCTCGTCCACCGCGGCGGCGACCAATTTGATGTCGTCCTCAAGAGAGAACCCGTAGTTGAAGGACGAGCCGCCGAGACCGTCACCGTGCGTGACCTCGATCACCTCTACCCCGGCCTGGTCCAGGGCGTGGACGACACCACGTACCTGCTCCTCGGTGAAGCGGTGGGCCATCGCGTGGCTGCCGTCACGCAGGGTGGAGTCAGTGATTCTGATCTTGTCGGTCACGCGGAGACCTTTCCGAGCGCGAGCTGCTCGCCCACGCGGGCGGCCGCGGCGGTCATGATGTCGAGGTTGCCGGCCCACGGCGGCAGGTAGTCGCCGTTGCCGCGGACCTCCAGGAACACGGCCACGCGGGCATGACCGTTCCAGACCTCGCGCGGGCCGTCGAACTGGGGATCGGCGCGCAGGGCGTATCCGGGCACGTACGCGGCGACGTCGGCCACCATCGCGTGGATCGAGGCGGCGATGGCGCCGGTGTCGGCGTCGGCGGGGATCGCGCAGAACACGGTGTCCCGCATGATCATCGGCGGGTCGACCGGGTTGAGGATGATGATCGCCTTACCGCGGTCCGCGCCGCCGACCTGCTCGATGGCGCGGGCGGTGGTCTGGGTGAACTCGTCGATGTTGGCCCGGGTGCCCGGCCCGGCCGAGCGGGAGGCGATCGAGGCGACGATCTCGGCGTACGGCACCGGCACCACGCTGGAGACCGCGTGCACGATCGGGATCGTGGCCTGCCCGCCACACGTGATCATGTTGAGGTTGGGCACGTCCGACAGACCGGCCAGGTTCACCGGCGGGCACACGAACGGTCCGGCGGCGGCGGGCGTCAGGTCGATGGCCTTGATCCCGGCCTCGGCGTAGCGCGGGGCATTGGCCAGATGCGCCTTGGCAGAGGTGGCCTCGAAGACCAGGTCCGGCAGCCGGTCCTGGGCCAGGAGCCAGTCCACGCCGCCCGCGGACGCCTCGACGCCGAGGGCGCGGGCGCGGGCCAGGCCGTCGGAGGCCGGGTCCACCCCGACCATGGAGTGCACGTCGATCGCTTCGCTGCGCAGCAGCTTGACCAGCAGGTCGGTGCCGATGTTCCCGGGGCCGACGATGGCGGCGCTCAGCCTGGTCAAGCGATCTCCTCCTGGAAACGGGCGGTCACGGTGCCGATCCCGGCGAAGGTGGCGCTGACGATGTCCCCGGCGGTGACCGGGATGGCCACGGTGATCGATCCGGGCAGGACGACGTGTCCCGCCTCCAGGGCGACACCCTGCTCGCCGAGGGTGTTGGCCAGCCAGACCAGCGCGTTGAGCGGAGAACCGAGCACGGCGCCGCCCGCCCCGGTCTGGACCAGGTCGCCGTTGCGGTGCAGCAGGCAGCCGGCCAGCGCGAGGTCCACGGTCTCCAGCCGGATCGGGCGGGTGCCGAGCACCACGCCGCCGCTGGAGGCGTTGTCGGCGATGGTGTCGGCCAGGGTGATCCGCCAGTCCGCGATCCGGGAGTCGATGATCTCCAGCGCGGGCAGCAGGAAGTCCACCGCCGCGACGGCCTCGGCCGTGGTCACCCCGGGCCCGGACAGTGGACGCTTGAGCACGAAGGCGATCTCCGGCTCGATCCGCGGCTGCAGGAAGCGGCGGGTGTCGATCGGGGCGCCGTCCAGGTGGAACATGGAGTCCAGCAGGTGTCCGTAGTCGGGCTGGTCCACGCCGAGCTGGCGGCGCATCGCCGCCGAGGTCAGGCCGACCTTGTGACCTTTGACGACCGCGCCGTCCGCGACCAGGGCGTCGATCTGGTGGCGCTGGACGGCGTACGCGTCCGCCACCGACAGCTCCGGATAAGTGGTGGTAAGTGGCTGGATCGGGTCGCCGGTACGGTACGCCGCCAGCAGATCGGCGGCGGCCTTCTCCACGGAGCCTGGCTCCACAATCGCTCCTCTCGCAGTTCTTGACATGGGTCGTTCGGGAGTGCCGACGCGGCCGGAAGGGGGCCGCGCCGGCGCTGGGTCTACGAGGGGGCTGGGTCTACGAGGGGAACGCGCTGTGCATCCAGCGGGCCGACACCTGCGCGCTCTCGTAGGGGTCGGCGATGTCGGGACGGTCCACCTCGACCATCAGCCACCCGTCGAAGTCGCCGGGCAGGTTGGCGATGATGCCGGGCAGGTCGAGCTCGCCCCGGCCGGGTTCGACCCACAGCCCGGCGAGGACGGTCTGCTGGTAACCCCAGTCCTTCTCGCGACCTTCGGCGGCGACGCTGAGCCGGCAGTCCTTCACGTGCACGAACGGGATCCGCTCGGCGTAGTCCTTCACGAACCGGCCGACGTCGGCGCCGGCCCACGCCAGGTGCCCCGTGTCGGGCAGGAAGCCGAGCCGGGAGGCCGGAATGGCGTCGAGCACCGCCCGGCCCTCCTCCTCGGTCTCGATCCAGGTGCCGACGTGCGGGTGCAGCGACGGCCGGACGCCCTCGGCGGCCATGGCGTCGGCGATCCGCCCGATCAGCGCCGTCACCGCCTCGACGCGGGCGTCGTCGGCGTCGTACGCCTGCGCGGGGTGCGCCACCCGCGGCTTGTCCTTGCCCATGCCCATGCCCAGGCCGATCTCGGTCATGCCGAGCCGGGCATGCTGGCGGGCGGTCTCGGCGGCGCCGGCCACGACGTCGTCCTCGGTGCCGTCCCTCCCGTCCGAGCGGCAGACGAAGTAGCCGGGAGCGAGCGTCAGGCCGGTCTCGTCCAGGAGCGCCTGGTACTGCTCCACGGTCCAGCCGGCCGGGACCTCCGCCATGACGACGTCGAATCCGGCCTGCTTGATCAGGGACAGCCGCTGCTTCGGCTCGGGCGCGAGGGACGGGTCCAGCCATCCGTCGTCGCTGGCCATCCATTGGATCGGGTTGAGCGCGATCTTCGGTGTGCCGGACATATGGCTTCCTTTCAATAGATGGGGGGTCAGGATTTGGGGGCTAGTTCGCCGGCGAAGTGGCAGGCGGCCCGCTGGCCGGTGGCCGTGAGGGTGAGCTGGGGGTCGACCTCGGTACAGATCGTCCGCTCCGGATTCGCCAGCGGGCCGATCGGGCACCTGGTACGGAACCGGCAGCCGGAGGGCGGGTTCGCCGGGCTGGGCAGATCACCGGGCAGCACGATGCGCTCGCGCGAGCGCGCCGAGACCGTGGGGACGGGCGACGACGACAGCAGGGCGGCGGTGTAGGGGTGCTGCGGGTTGCCGTAGACGTCGGCGGCGTCGCCGTGCTCCACGATCCGGCCGAGGTACATCACCGCGACGGTGTCGCTGAGGTGACGTACGACCGACAGGTCGTGGGCGATGAACAGGTAGCCGAGCCCGAGTTCGTTCTGCAGCTTCTCCAGCAGGTTGATGATCTGCGCCTGGATCGACATGTCCAGCGCGGAGACCGGCTCGTCGAGGATGAGCGCGCGCGGCTGCCGGGCCAGCGCGCGGGCGATGCCGATGCGCTGGCGCTGGCCGCCGGAGAACGCGTGGGGGTAGCGGTCGAGGTACTCGGGGCGGAGCCCGACCTGCGTCATCAGCGATCGTGCCTCGTCCTCGCGCTCCCGCCGGCCGATCCCTCTGAACGCGAGCGCCTCGGCCAGCGACTGCCGGATGGTGCGGCGCGGGTTCAGTGACGCGTACGGATCCTGGAAGAGGTACTGCACCGAGGAACGGACCCGGCCCAGATTCTCCTCGCCCAGCGCGCTCACGTCGGCGCCGTCGATGAGGATCGAACCGTCGGCGACCTGGTTGATGCCGACGATGCTGCGCGACAGCGTCGACTTGCCGCAGCCGCTTTCGCCCACGAGCCCGAGCGTGCGGCCCTGGTGCACCGTCAGGCTTACCGAGTCGACCGCGTACACGGGTGGTTCGCGGTGGAACAGTCCGCGCCGCCGGGATCCGACGTCGACCTTCTGGTCCCGTACCTCCAGCACCGCCGTGGCCACAGGGGGAGCGACCTGCTCGGTCTGTACGGTGACGGTGGGGACAGCGGGGCCGGGATCGTGGACCGAGATGTCGACGGCCCGCTGGGCGACGAAGCAGGCCGCCGCCTGACCGGCGTCACCGATCTGGAGCAACGCCGGTGGCTCCTGCTCGCAGGCTTCCTCGGTGAAACGGCACCGAGGGGCGAACGGGCAGCCGGGTGGCGGCGCGGCGGGGTCGGGCGGCGCTCCCGGGATGGCGGGCAGCGGCTGGCCGATCCGGTCGTCGTCGAGGCGGGGCATGGCCGCCAGCAACGCCGCGGTGTAGGGATGGCGCGGACGCTCGAAGACCTGCTCGACGGTGCCCTTCTCGACCGTGCGGCCGCCGTACATGACCACGACGTCCGTGCAGAGCTCGGCCACCACGCCCATGTCGTGGGTGATGATCGCGATGGCGATGCCCAGCTCGGTGCGGAGCCTGGCCAGCAGGCGCAGGATCTGCGCCTGGATGGTGACGTCCAGAGCCGTGGTCGGCTCGTCCGCGACCAGCAGCGCGGGGTCGTTGGCCAGGGCGATCGCGATGACGACGCGCTGGCGCATGCCGCCGGAGAACTGGTGCGGATAGTGGTCGATCTTCGTCTGGACGTCGGGGATGCCGACCTGCTCCAGGAGCTCGATCGCGCGCTCGCGCGCCGCCCGCTTGTCGACGCCGTGGACCGTCATGGCCTCGACGATCTGGTCGCCCACCTTCATGACGGGGTTGAGCGCGGACTGCGGGTCCTGGAAGACCATCGCCACCTTGCTGCCGCGCCGCCGCCGCATCTCGCGTTCGGGCAGCGTGAGCAGGTCCTCGCCGTCGAAGCGGATGGAGCCGGCGACGACCTCGCCCGGCGGGCGGAGCATGCGCATGATGGAGCGCGCCGTGACCGACTTGCCGGAGCCGGACTCGCCGACGATGCCCAGCACGTCGCCCGGGTAGATGTCGAAGCTGACGTCGTTGACGGCCTTGACGCCGCCCTTCTTCAGGCGGAACTCCGTACGCAGGCCCTCGACCCGCAGGAGCGGCACGCCCTTGGAAGTCGGCAGCGGTGACTCGGTGGTGTTGGGGGAGGTCATCGGCGGTTCACCGCCTCGTTGAGCGCGTCGGACAGCAGGCTGAAGCCGATCGCGAGCAGGAGAAGGAGCAGGGCGGGGCCGATGATGTACGTCGGCGCCTGGGTGACGAAGCGCAGGCCGTTGTTCAGCAGCACGCCGAGCGAGGGCGTCGGCGGCTGCACGCCGAGGCCGACGATGCTCAGCCCGGCCTCGATGTAGACGCCGACGACCATCCAGACGGCGCCGTTGACGACGATCGCGTCCATCGCGTTCGGCAGGACGTGGCGTACGAGCAGCTGCCAGCGCGAGACGCCGATCACCCGGGCGGCCAGGACGTACTCCCTGCTCTGCTGGCTCAGCCACGCGCCGCGGGCCAGTCGCCCGGCGGTGGGCAGGCCGCTGATCAGGATCGTCAGGAAGAGCGCCGGCCAGCCCGGCTGGAGGATGGCGACCAGGCAGATCCCCAGGATCAGGCCGGGGAAGCCGATGATCACGTCGAGCAGTCGCTGCACGGCGGCGCCCAGGCGTTCGGAGATCGCGCCGGTCAGACCGAGCAGCGTGCCGATCGCCATGCTGAGGGGCACCGCGGTGAGGATGAGGCTCAGGTCGATGCGCAGGCCGTAGACGCTGCGGACGAAGATGTCCCGGCCGAACTCGTCGACGCCGAAGATGTGCGCGCCCGACATCCCGGTCAGCGACTGCGGGCCCTGCTGGTCGTAGCCCCCCGGGAACAGCACGGGCGCGAGCAGCGCGGCCAGTCCCAGGAGGAGGAGCATCGACAGCCCGACCACGCCCTTCGGCGTACGGAAGGCGGACAGGTAGCGAGCCAGGGTCGGGTTCAGCCGCCGGCGGGCCTGTGGCGGCGCCGCGTCGGAGGTTGCCAAGGGGCCAGATGTCAGGGGAAGGTCTGCCATCCCTACTCTCCCAGTTTGATGCGCGGGTCGAGGGCCGCCAGGACGACCTCGGTGAGGATCTGACAGATCACCGCCACGAAGACGATGGCGAGGATCAGTACCTGCAGCACGGTGAAGTCGCGGGTCTGCACGCTGGAGACGGCCAGCTGGCCGAGGCCGTTGCGGTTGAAGATCGCCTCGATGATGACCGCGCCGGCCAGCAGGTTGCCCACCTGGAGCCCGACGGCGACGACCGCCGTGCCCACGCTGTTGCGCAGCACGTGCCGGACGGTGATCCGTGCGGCCGACGCGCCCTTGCTCAGGGCCAGGTCGACGTAGTCCTCGTTCTTGGCGGCGAGCATCTCCGCCTGCAACAGGCGGGCGACGACCGCCGCCGAGGGCAGGGCCAGCGCGATCGCCGGCAGGATCAGGAACTGGAAGCCGATCACTGGATCGTCGACGAAGCTGACCTCGCCGCTGACGGGCAGCCAGCGGTTCAGTACGCCGAAGACGAGGATCAGCCCCAGCCCGGTGAGGAACGACGGGATGGCGACGAAGAAGCTGTTGATCAGGTCGAGGCCGGCCCGCGCCCAGCGGCGTCTGGCCGAGCCGACCAGGACCCCCAGGAGCGTTCCACCCAGGATGACCAGCAGCGTCGCGAACACCGACAGCTCCACGGTGCTCTTGAGCCGGTCGCCGATCAGGCTCGCGACGCTGCGGTGCAGGAGGTAGGACTCTCCGAGGTCGCCCTGGAGGAGCCCGGCGATCCAGTCCCAGTACTGGAGCACGAGGGGCCGGTCCAGCCCCAGCTGCTCCCGGATCGCGGCGATGGTGGCCGCGGTCGGATCCGTGCCGGCGAGGGTGACGGCGACATCCCCCGGTGCCAGGCGAGGCAGGGCGAAGGCGACGATCGAGCTCGCGAAGAGCACGAACACCAGCGATGGGATCTTGCGTATCAGGAACCGGACCATCGTCTCGATACCGCCAGTCGGTCTATAGGTCGATTACTTGGACAGCCAGGCCCGGCTGATGTCGAGGAAGCCCATCTGGGTCGGCGCGAGGCCGTTCAGGGCGTTGGAGCGCACCGTGAGGGTGGGGCGGGTGATCAGCGGGAGCACGAACGCCTGGTCGGCGAAGTAGGCGCTGTAGTCGTGGAGCGCCTTCTGCTGGTCGGGCGTGGTGCTGGCGGTGGTGACCGCCTTCACGAGCTTGGTGTACTCGGGGCTCTTGAAGTGCGAGACGTTCTCGTCCGCCAGCAGCTCCGGGCGGCTCACGACGGCGCTGGCCGGGGAGAGGCCGTTGCTGTTCATCATCAGGAAGGCGGGCGTGCCCATGTCCTTGGCCGCGACCTTGGCGTCATAGTCGGCCGTGGCGATGACCGGCTTGGCCTCCAGCCCGACGGCGGCCAGGTTGTTCTTGACGATCTGGAAGACTCCGGTGGCCTCGGGCGTGTTCAGCATGGTCACCTCGAACGAGGTGCCCGCCTTCACACCCGCCGCGGCCAGCATCTGCTTGGCCTTGTCCGGCTGGTAGGTGTACTGCTTGGTCTGCGCGGCGTCATAGCCGATCGTGGAGGCCCGCCACGGCAGGTTGGTCGCCTGGGCCTGCCCGCCTTCGACCTGCTGCACGATGCGGTCGCGGTCGATCGCGTAGTGGATCGCCTGGCGCACGGCCTTGTTGTCGAACGGCGGCTTGGTCACGTCGAATCCGAGCGGGATCGCCGCGCCGCCGGAGGACACGAGGGAGAAGCCCGGCTGCTGGCTCAGGCTTCTCGCGTCCAGCCCGGCCAGGCCGACGCCGTACTGGACCCGGCCGCTGCGGATGGCCGCGACCATCGCCGTCGGGTCCTTGATGAGGTTGACCTCGATGCTGTCCAGGCGGGTGTTCTGGACATCGCGGTACTTGGCGTACTTGCTGAGCTGGAGCTTGCCGCCCGGCGTCCACGACTTCCACTCGAAGCGCCCGGTGCCGTCCACCTTGGTGCCGGCCGCGTAGTCGGCGTAGGCGTCCTTGTTCGGGATCGGCATTGTCTCGAAGAGGTCGAAGATGTTCGGCAGCGGCTGCTTGAAGGTGAGCGTCAGCTCGTAGTCGCCCTTGGCCTTCATCTCGGAGATCTGCGCGGCGATCGACTGGTTGGCCGCCCCGGTCTTCGGGTCCTGGACCTTCTCGATGGCGAAGGTGACGTCGGCCGCGGTCAGCTTGCGGCCGCTGTGGAAGGTCACGTCGTCGCGGAGCTTGATGTCCATGCTCTTGCCGTCGGGAGCCAGGGTCCACGACTTGGCCAGGACGCCGTTGGGCTGCCCGGTCTTGGTATCGATGAGGGTCAGCGTCTCGAAGACGGCGTACTCCCACAGGATGTTGCCGAAGGAGGTCTTGAGGAAGGAGCCCGGCTCGGCTTCGGTGGTCTGCCCGACGACCAGGTTGCCGCCCTGGCTCACCGGGCCGGCGGACGCGGAGTTCCCCGGGGCGCCCTGGGTGGCGGCGCTGCACGCGGCGGACGCGAGCAGCGCCGCGCCGGCGGCGCTTGCTGTGAGCCGGCGGCGCCAATTCGTCACTGACATCGATACTCCTCGAGACGTTCTGGGGGGTGGGTATGCCGGGGTGTCGGGAATTGTACAGTCGGCCCGATTTGTCCCCTGGCGAGGAGCATGGTTCGCGACTCAGGCAGGCACAACCCGCCGCTTTTAGTTTTGTTCCCGTCATAAAGGGAGCGTTTTCGGTACGGCCACACCATCCGTAGCCGAGGACGGCCGAGATGATCACCAGATGCCGAACGGGTGTCGGCAGCGTGATCGCCAGGCATTCGCACCGTCGCGTCACCGTCCTTCAGGTGGTGGCCTCACACCCTAGGACCGGAGGATTCCGACGTACCCCCGCACCGGTTCGCTCACCGGAACAGCCCATTCGTGGCCCCCGGCCCGGCTCACCGGTTCACTGACCGAGACGGGGCGCCACGCCGGTCGGCCGGAGCCGGGTAGCCTCCGGGCTCATGCCCCTGACATACGCGTTCATCGAGTACGGCGGCCCGGACGTCCAGCGTTTCCTGGACGTCCCCGCGCCCGAACCGGGCGACGGCGAGGTGCTCGTCGAGGTGCGCGCGGCCGGCGTCAACCCGGTGGACTGGAAGGTCCGTGAGGGCATGCACCGTGCCTTCCTGCCGCTGCGGCTGCCCGCGACCCTCGGCCGCGAGGTCGCGGGGACCGTGGTGCGGACCGGCCCCGGAGTCGTCGGCCTCGCCGCCGGTGACCGGGTCTTCGGCAGTACGGTCGGCGGCAGCGGCGGGTACGCCGAGCTGGCGCTACTGCCTGCGGCAAAGGCGGCGCGCATGCCGGACGGGCTGTCGTTCACGGACGCGGCGGCGCTGCCGATCGCGGCGGGCACCGCCTATGAGAGTCTCGCCGAGCTCGGCCTGGCCCCAGGGCGGAGGCTGCTGATCCTGGGCGCCGGTGGGGGAGTGGGCACGATCGCGGTCCAGCTCGCGGCCATGGACGGAGTCGCCGTCGTGGGCACCGCGAGCGCGGCGAAGCGCGCCTTTCTCCAGTCCCTCGGCGCCACGGCGATGGCCTACGACCGCGACGACGTCGCCGACCGGCTCCGCGACCTGCTTCCGGCGGGCGCCGACGCCGTGCTCGACCTGGTCGGCGGTGACGCGCTGCTCGGGGTCGCCGGTGTGATCAGCGAGCGGACGCGGGTGACCACGGTGGCCGACGAGAAGATCGCCGCCCGCTTCGGCGCGCGCCCGCTGAAGCGGACCGGTGGTACGGGGACGCTGCCGGCCTTGGCCGAGCTCGTGGCCGCCGGGAAGCTGGATCCGTGCGTTGGCCGGGTGTTTCCGCTGGCCGAGGCGGCTGAGGCGCTGGCGTTGGTGGAGTCCGGTCACGTGTCCGGCAAGGTCGTGCTCGACGTCGCCGGGCGTCGCTGAGCCTCACCTACGCTTTCGTCGGCGGCTCGTTGACAGTCGTGCTCACCACTCCGCGCAGAGTCGTTCGGTCGCGCGGAAGGCCAGAGCCATGATCGTCAGGACCGGGTTGACGCCGCCGTTGGTGACGTGCACCGAGGCGTCGACGACGTAGAGGTTGTCATGGCCGTGGACCCGGCCCCACCGGTCCACGACCGACGTCCGCTCGTCGTCGCCCATCCGGCACGTACCCGACTGATGCTGTCCGCCGTGCAACGCCAAGGGCACCGGTCCGCTCCACGTCCGGCGCGCGCCCGCGGCGACGAGCCATTCGCCGGCCCGTTCCCGCAGGTGGGAGGCGGTCCGCAGGGTCTCGGGATGAGTCGTGCCGGACAGGCGGGCGACGGGGATGCCCCAGCGGTCGCGTACGTGCCGGTCGAGCCGGGTGCGCGCGTGCGGGCTGGGGATCTCCTGGACAGGTCCCCCCACACGCATGACGCGGCGGTAGTTGTCACGCATGTACCGCTTGTTGAGCGCGCCCCAGCGGGGCAGGTCCGGCGGCAGGTTCCGCGCCCAGAAGGCGATGGGCAGCACCGTGAACTCGTCCGCGAGCATCGCCCCGCCGACGACCCCGTCGTTGTGATGCGCGAAGTCGAGCGTCGCGACCGAGACCCCGGGGCCGCGTCCGTCGTGCACGGGCTCGTCCATCTCGGCCAGCGCCCACACGTAGGCATGGCCCTGCAGATGCCGCCCCACCTGATCGTGGTTGTTGCCCAGCCCGTACGGCTCGCGCCGGGTCGGTGAGTTCTGCAGCAGCCGGGCGGTCTCGATCGCGCCGGCGGCGCAGACCACCACCTCGGCCTCGACCACGTGACGTGCCCCCGAGCGGTCCACCCAGCGGACGCCGGTGACGCGGCCGGCGGCATCGCAGATGACGCGTTCGGCGACGGCCTCCGGCCGCAGCCGGGCGTGGCCGGTGGCGAGGGCGCGACGCAGGACGGTGTTGTGCGAGCCGTTCTTGGCGTCCACCGGGCAGGCGAAGCCGACGCAGTGCTGGCAGCGGGTGCAGGCGGCCCGCCCGGCGTACGGCACCGAGTTGATCAGCAGGGGGATCGGTAGCACGTCCCAGCCGAGGGCGGCCGCGCCGCGCCGCAGCGCCCTGGCCTGTAGGCCCTCGGGAAGCGGGGGCATCGGGTACGCCTTCGCGCGCGTCCAGTGCCGGCTGCTCGCCGCGTGGTCGCCGCACACCCCGATCTCCCATTCGGCGCGCTCGTAATAAGGTGCCAGGTCGTCGTAGCCGATGGGCCAGTCGGCGAGGCTGCTGCCCGCGGGGACGCCGTACGTGCCGGCCATCGTGAAGTCGGCCGGCAGGAAGCGCCACGCCTGGGCCCCGTAGAGCCGGGTGCCGCCGCCGACCAGCGTGGCGTTGCCGTGGAAGCCCGGCTCGTGTGCCCGTACCAGATGCTCGCGGCCCATCATGTCGACGGCGACGCGCGGGCTCCCCTCTAGGTCCGGTCCGGAGCGGTGCGGATAGCGGGCGATCCGGTGATTGCGCAGGTGGTCGCGGCCGATCTGCTCGTAGGTGAGGTCGCGACCGCGCTCCAGGACGAGCACCCGCTTGCCCGCCTGGGCGAGGACCGCGGCGGCCACCCCGCCCCCGGCGCCCGACCCGATCACCACCGCGTCCACCCGCTCGCCCCGCCCGGCGTCTTCCCGCATCAGTCGCTCACCTCGAACCCGATCAGCACCGCGACCGCCGGCATCAGTCGCTCACCTCGAACCCGATCATCCGCCATGAGACGGCGTCGCGGTTGCCACCATTGCCCGGATCACCGTAGAAGCCCTCCATGACGTGCTCCACCATCGTGCTGACGAACGTCGGCGCGTCGAACGGCCATGGCGTGCGCGTCTGCCCGGCTTCGACGGCGCGCAGCAAAGCCTCCCGCCGGTCGGGTTCGAGGAGGTCGAACCGCGCGCCGTACGTCTGGCCGGCCTCGGCGTCGAGGGCGTCGAGGCCGGCGCCGTAGTACGCGCGCAGACCCGCCAGGTCGCGCCCGAACTGCCCCTCGAGGTAGTCGAGGACGCCGGCCTCGACGCCGCCCGGATGCTCATCGGCGGGGACGATCGTGTCGACGACCGCGCTCAGGGTCGCCACCTGTGAAGCGGTCAGGTTCGCCATCACGGTCAGCTCTCGAAGCGGCCCGCCGGACGTTCACACGTGCTCTCCAAGGTGACGACCTGCGCGGCCCCGTCGATCGCGGAGAGCGCCTCGAGCACGTGGAAGGCGAACGCGGCGTTGGCGCGGTGCGGGCCGCCCTCGATAGCGTCGGCCAGATCCCGTACGCCGAGCCCCCGGCGAGCCTGCTCCTTGGTGCCGACCGCGCCGAACAACTCCACCACCGGCGAAAGGACGGTCCAGTCCGCCTCGCCGTGCCGCCGCACCCGGACGTCGCCGTCGAAGTGGTTGGGGTTGGGCACCGACAGCGTGCCTTCGGTGCCGTAGATCTCGATGGCGGGCAGATCGCTGTCCCAGACGTCGAAGCTCATCAGCGTCGTGCCGATGACCCCGGAATCGAAGACGAGGACGCCTGAGGCGTGGGTGGCCACCTCGACGTCGATGTGGTCCACGGCCCGGTCCGGCGCGGTCACCGTGCGTACCGGGGCGCCGATGCGGGCGGCCCCCGCCACGGACCTGATGGGGCCGAGCAGGTTCACCAGTATGGCGAGGTAGTACGGGCCCATGTCCAGCACCGGGCCGCCGCCGGCCTGGAAGAGGAAGCGCGGATCCGGATGCCAGGTCTCGGCCTTGCTGTGCCGGATGAACGCCGACGCGCCGATGGGCTCGCCGATCAGCCCGTCGTCGAGCGCCTTGCGCGCGGTCTGGCTGGCGCTGCCGAGGAAGGTGTCCGGGGCCGAGCCCAGAACGCGCCCGCTGGCCGCGGCCGCCGCCAGCACCGTCTTCGCGTCGGCGACGGTCGTGGCGATCGGCTTCTCGACGTAGACGTGCTTGCCGGCGTCGAGCGCCCGCATGATGGTGCTCGCGTGGTGCGCCGGCGGGGTCAGGTTCACCACGATGTCGATCGAGTCGTCGCCGTAGAGCTCGTCGGCGTCCCCCCACCCCGGGATGCCGTGCTCGCCGGCGGCCCGCTTGGCCCGGTCGACGTCGATGTCGCCGACGCGGACGATCTCGAGCTCCGGGTAGCGGGCCATGCCGGTGACGTACCGGCTGAAGATGTTGCCGCTGCCGAGGATGCCGATGCGGTGGTGTGTCGCCATGTCTTCGCTGTCCTTCCTTAGGGGATTCAATCGCGAGGGCTGTCTCACATGCGTGCTGGGGCCTGCTCGACCACGGTCCAGGCGAGGCTGTCGTTGGCCCGCAGCACCGCGTCGATCAGGTGCGCCGAGCGGACACCGTCGGCGGCCGTCGGCAGTCCCTCCACCTGGTGGCCGGCCATGGCCGAGTAGGCGTCGTCGACGAAGGCGCGGAAGCAGTCGCCGTACCCCTGGGAGTGTCCCGGCGGAAGCGTGGCCAGGCGGCGCTGCTCGGCCGATCCCCGGCCCGGGTCCCGTAGGAGCAGCCGGGCGCCGTCGGCGTCGCCGAGCCACACCGACTCGGGGTTCTCCTGATCGAAGACGGCGCTGCCGTCCGCGCCGTCGAGTTCGAACCAGAGGCGGTTCTTGCGGCCGGCGGAGACCTGCGACACCGTCAGCGAGCCCAGGACCCCGTCGGCCGTCCGCAGCAGGACGGCGGCGACGTCCTCGGTCGAGACCGGCCGCAGTCCATCCGCTGCCGCTCCGTACGTCCCGCTCTCCGGACCGTCCGGACTGCTCGTTCCACTGTCCGGACCATTCGCACTGAAAGTGTCGCCGCTGCCCGCCGGGCGTGCCGGGATGGTGACGCCGAGCCGGGCCGTCACCTCGTGGAACCGCACCCCGGCCACCCACTCGACGAGGTCGCACCAGTGCGATCCGACGTCGGCGAAGGCGCGGGAGGGCCCGCCCCGCGCGGCGTCGACGCGCCAGTTCGTGGTGCCGGTGTCGAGCATCCAGTCCTGCAGGTAGCTGCCGTGCAGGAGCTGCCAGGCGCCGAAGTCGCCGCTCATCCGGCGGGCCCGGATCTCGCGTACCAGCGGGTGGTAGCGGTAGACGTACGGGACGGCGAGCGTCCGGCCGGTCTCGGCGGACACCGCGGCGAGCCGCTCGGCGTCGGCGAGCGACGTCGCGATCGGCTTCTCGCAGATCACGTGCTTGCCGGCCCGCAACGCCGCCACCGCCTGGTCGGCGTGCAGCGCGTTCGGCGTGCAGATGTGCACCACGTCGACCGCGTCATCGGCGAGTACGGCCGCCAGGTCCGAATAGCGCGCCGGGACGTTCCATTCGTCGGCGAGCGCGGCCGAACGGCTCGGAGTGGAGCCGACCACGCCGCGCACGGTCGCGCCGACGCCGCGCACGGCCGCCGCGTGTACCGAACCGATGAAGCCGGCGCCGACGATCACGGCTTGGATATGCGGATGCGCCACGTTCAGACCTCCGGACAGATGTATTGCCGTATAAGAGCATGATTGAGGCCATTGACAGCCACAAGATGCCGTCTTTAGTTTCGTCGCATGCAAAAAGACGACGAGCACGGGCCGACACCTGTGGCCATCGCGCTGCGCAAGGTGCTCCGTATGATCGCCACCGGCGAGGCGACCAGCCGCGCGGCTATCGCGCGGCTCACCGGCCTGGCCCGATCGACGGTGAG
This sequence comes from Nonomuraea sp. NPDC049750, assembly GCF_040659625.1. Classification (NCBI taxonomy): domain Bacteria; kingdom Bacillati; phylum Actinomycetota; class Actinomycetes; order Streptosporangiales; family Streptosporangiaceae; genus Nonomuraea; species Nonomuraea sp. NPDC049750. The sequence continues at coordinate 99,462 of NZ_JBFANB010000030.1, read as the reverse complement.
CCAGCAGGTGGACAGGCTGATCGAGCTCGGCATCGTCGAGGAGACCGAGTCGAGCCAGTCCGTACGCGGGCGGCCGCCCCGGGCGCTCACCATCAGCCCGCGCGCCGGTACCATCGCCGTGGCCGACGTGGACGTCTCCGCGACCCAGCTGGCGATCGCCGACCTCAGCGGCACCGTCATCGCCCGCGACACCGTCGACATGTCCGTCGACGGCGGTCCCGAGAAACTGCTGGCCGTGGTGTCCAAGCGGCTGCGCTCGATGCTCGACGAGCACGACCATGATCCGGCTCGGGTACGCCACGTCGTCGCGGGCCTGCCGGCACCGGTCGACTTCCAGCGCGGCTGCGCGGTACGCCCGCCGATCATGCCCGGATGGGACGCCTACCCTGTCGGGGACTACCTGCGCGGGCAGTTCGGCGCCGCGGTCACGGTGGACAACGACGTGAACCTGATGGCCCTGGGCGAGGCGACCCAGGAGATGGCCGACACGCCCCTGCTGTTCATCAAGGTCGCCTCGGGCATCGGCGCCGGCATCGTGACGGCCGACGGCTCGGTGCACCGCGGCGCCGACGGCGCGGCCGGCGACATCGGGCACATCCGGGCGCCCACGCGCCGCGACGTGGTCTGCAGATGCGGCAAGACCGGCTGCCTGGAGGCCGTGGCCAGCTATCGGGCGGTCCTCGCCGACCTCGGCATCACGCCGCCCTCGTTCGACGACCGGCTGCACGCCTCGCGCGAACTGGCCCGCCTGGTGGCCGACAGCGACACCAGCGCACTGCACCGCATCCGCCAGGCGGCCACCGACATCGGTGAGGTGGTGGCGATGCTGATCCACACGCTGAATCCGCGCACGCTGGTGCTCGGCGGCCCGTTGAGCGAGCTGCAGGACGAGATCCTGTCGGGAGTGCGCGCCGCGGTGTACGAACAGGCGTTGCCGCTGGCCACGCGCAAGCTCATCATCATGCCGAGCCAGCTCGGCGCCGACGCGGGGATCTTCGGCGCGATCGCGCTGGCCAGCCGGGAGGCCTTCAGCCAGGCGGGAGTGGGCCGCCTGCTCGCCGAGGCATGACCGTTCGCCTTTGGCTACGGATGCCTGGTCATGGCTTTCGTGATCATTCGCGAGCTCGTACCCCATCGAGAACGATGCGGAGCAGGTGCCGGGCTCGGCTGTCCCACTCGGTCTCCTCAAGGCGGGTCAGATAGCCCATGAGGAGTATGACGTCACGGGCGTCGACGTCGGAACGGATGGTTCCGTCCGCCTTGCCGGCGTCGAGGAGAGTGGTCAGCGCGTCACCGATCGGGCCCAAGCTGTGGGCCGCGAGGCCCTGCCACACCGACGCTTCGACGGCGGCGAACACCCCGCGTTTGACCTGCGCGTAGTCGACGACCCGGTCGAACCAGCGAGCCAGCGCCGTGAGCGGCTCGTGCTCGCCGAGCAGTGCCGGCGCTACCGCCACCAACTCGTCGACCTCCTCCCGGTAGACCTCGATGAGCAGCGCCTCCCGGGTCGGAAAGTGGCGATAGAGGGTGCCCTGCCCGACCCCTGCTTGCTTGGCGATCGCATTGAGCTTGATCTCGTCCGCGTTCGCGATGACCGCTCGTGCGGCCTGGATGATCCGGTCGCGGTTGTCGGCGGCGTCGGCTCGGCGCCCGGTTGGGTTCATCGCTTTCCTACTTTGCTAAGCGGACACGTGTCCGGTAGCTTCGGGTTAAGCGGACACGTGTCCACTTTATCTGAAGGGGATTCCTATGACTGTCATCGAAGGCCAGGTCGTCGCCATCACCGGAGCGAGCAGTGGCATCGGTGAGGCCACGGCACGCCTGCTCGCCGAGCGCGGCGCGGCGGTCGTCCTCGGCGCGCGCCGGACAGAACGCCTCGACCAGCTCGCGCGGGACATCCGCGATCGTGGCGGACGTGCCATCGCCTGCGCCACGGACGTCACCCGGCGCGGGGACCTCGAACGACTTGTCGGCCAGGCCGTGGCGGAGTTCGGCCGGCTTGACGTGCTGGTGGGCAACGCCGGCATCGCCCGGATCGGCCCCGTGAGCGAGCTCGACGTCGACGGCTGGGACGCGATGATCGACGTCAACCTGCGGGGAGTGCTGTACGGCATCGCCGCCGCCATGCCGGTGTTCCGCCGGCAGGGCCACGGCCATCTGGTGACCACAGTGTCGACGTCGGGCCTGAAGATCGTGCCTACGCAGGCGGTCTACGCGGCGACGAAGAACGCCGTACGCACCCTGCTGGAAGGACTGCGGCAGGAGTCGACCGATGGCGTGCTGCGGACGACGGCGATCTCGCCGGGCTTCGTCCGTACCGAACTCACCGGCTCGATCGACGACACGCAGGTCCGTGAGGAGGTCCGCCGCAACATGGACGGGTTCGGCATCGCGCCGGAGGCCGTCGCCCGCGTTGTCGCCTTCGCGATCGAACAGCCCCGGGATGTCGAGATCGGCGAGGTCACCATCCGCCCGACCGTACAAGGCTAGGAATGCTCTGGCCTGCTGAGTCGGTGAGCGATAGATGGCCCGCCGCGCGGCAGGCAAGTGACAGTCGACGCGCGACCCGCCCAGCCGCTACGGGGTAGTGAGCCGTTCGGCCTGGTACGCCCGGCGCAGGGTCGCCTCGAAGGCCGGCGCGTGGGGCAGAGGCACGGAGCCGATTCGACGCACTGGAACGGCCGGCGTCCACGAGTTCATCACCACGGCCCCGGCCATTCCTGGCAGGTCGGCCGGCCGGATCTGCTGAACGCGCTGGGGAACCCCGAGCCGGTCCAGCTGCCGGCGGACGATGCCCATCGTGGTCCCGGTCAACATCTCAGCTTCTGGCCACACCACCGCGGTCCCGTCCCAGAAGGCCAGGTTCCAGATCGACGCTTCGCTGAGCCGCCCCCGGCGGTCGATGAAGGCGGCGTCGTCGAAGCCGTCCATGACGGCCTGGCGGAGATAGTACGTCTTGGCCACCTCCCCGACGTGCTTCACCGCAGGAAGCACGCGTTCATGCTCCACCACCGCCAACGCGAGCGGCCCCCGGGGCCCGGACGCCGCTGGTCCGGTACGGATGAGCAAATCGGGCTCGGCGTCCGCCGGCGTGAACTCCCCCGCGGGCGAGAACGCCGTGGCCGTCAGAGAGAGGTCGGCCGGTCCGGCCTGGACGGCTGCCCGCAACAGGGCTCGCACCCGGTCGTCGGGCACCGCGCGGCCGAAGAGCGCTGCGGAGGCCGCTCGCAACCTTTCCAGGTGCAGGTCCAGCCCCCGAACCTGGCCGCCGCGCACCTGCATGGCGGTGAAGTGCGCGTACCCGGCGAATGCGAGCGGCGCAAGGTCCATGGCGTCGGCCACCCGGCCGTCACGTTGCACAACGTAAGAAGACATACCTCGCTCCAGCAGTATGGAATGTGCGTTTCCCGAGCGACGTTAGGGCTTGACATCAATGGCAAGGTCAACCGAGGAGTGGAGCCGGCGCATGCTGATCGGTGAGTTGTCGCGGCGCACTGGGGTCAGTACACGGCTGCTGCGGTACTACGAGGCACAGGGAGTGCTGGAGGCCGGTCGCGGCGCGAACGGCTATCGCTTCTACAATGAGGACTCCGTGGTCACCGTGCGTCAGGTGCGCGCGCTGCTGAAGGTGGGCCTGTCGACCGAGGTGATCCGCGTGGTGTTGCCGTGCGTGCGCGGCGAGCGTCCGGACTTCGAGTGGTGTGCCGAGCTCTGGGAGATTCTGAACGGCGAGCTCGAGGCCATGGATAAGCGCATTGACGATCTCCAGCGCAGCCGCGGCGCCCTGGCGGGCTTCCTCGGCCAGCCCTGACCGATCAGGACGGCGGCGCTCGCCCCGAATGTTGAAAATCCCGGCGCGGCGGGAGGAACGTCCTGCACAGTGTGATCATGACAAATCACCGGTAACCCCGGACCACCACCTGATGCAGAAGCACCGCCTCTGCCGCTGGACGGCACGAGTCGGTAACCGACCGTATCGGAGCACGAGATCAACACATCGCATCGCGCTGGCGTGGACGACCGGCGCCGCATCCCGTTAGCCCGCTCGCTCGCCCGGAGCTGCCTGTCCGCCGCGCTCGCCCTCGCCTTCCTCGCGGCCGCCCTTTCCACGAGCGTCGTCCCCGGCGACTTGCGAACGAGCGGCGCGGAAGAGACCGTCAGCGCCATCGACGCCCGCCCCAACGACGGCTCCGGCTACTGGCCGGACTTCTCGAACACCGGCTACGCCAACACCCCGGCCAACGCCGGAGGGCTGGGCCTGGGCGCGTACCCGGGCAAGCTCAGCGACTACGAGTCGGGCATGAGTGCCGACGAGCCGCTGAGGCTTGAGTTTCCGGACAACAGCGTCATCTCCTACAAGCGCTTCCTGGGCTTGAAGGTGCTGATCTATGGCGACAACCTGACGTTCGTCGGCTGTCTGTTCGAGGGCACCAACCCCAATGACAACCTCGTCCAGATCTACTCCGACAACAACATCAAGTTTCTCTACTCGACGTTCAAGCCGAACTCCTACGCGATGCCTCCCGGCAACGACGGCACCGTCTCGTCGTCCCACTCCAAGCCCGGCACGCCCTTCGAGAAGTCCTGGCAGCTGGCCACGACGATGAAGGAAGCCGTGGCCGTCATGGACCACAACGACATCTGGGGCAACGCGGGCATGATCATGGTGACGGGATTCCCGGGCCGCCCGTCGACGTGGACGAACAACTACATCCACGACATGGCCGACACCTCGCATGACGTCTACCACCACGACGGCATCGGCCCGCAGAGCGAAGGTAACGGCGGTCCGATGATCCTCGACCACAACACCCTGGCCTCCGTGGGGAACACCAACGGCCTGGCCCTGCAGGGCAGCGGCGTGTACGACCACATCTCGGTCACGAACAACTATGTCTCCGGCTGGGGTTATGCCTTGCACATCGGCGACGTCAACAACGCCACGAACATCACCGTCACCGACAACGTCTTCTCGGCGGAGCTCGAGCAGCTGTACGGCTTCCTGTACGGCAACATCTGGGGCGGATCGGCGCGCGGCTCCACCTGGCGCCGAAACCTCATCCAGGCCCGTACGGGAGACGACAGCCGCACCTATACGACGGCCGACCACGGCAAGTATCTGTGGCCGAGCGGCCAGACCCAGACCACCGACTACACGGGCTGAGACTCTTCCCACGTGACGCCCGCGGGACCATCGCTGCTCTTCGTCATCCGCACCGCCTCGAAGAGCAGCGAGGCCGCGGCGCTTTCTGGAGGGCCTTACGGAACGGACGCGCCGACCGGTCGATGATCGACGACCTTTGCCGACCGATGAACTGCCGACCGATGAACTACAGTCGTCCGCCATGGCCGAATCCTCCTCCCACCTGACCGCGACTTATCTGAGCGCGACGGCGGACGCCTACGACGCCGTCGCCGACCTCTATGCCGATCTCGCCCGGGACTCGCTCGACCGCCTGCCACTGGATCGCGCGATCGTCGCCGTGTTCGCCGAACTCGTACGGGCCACCGGGCCCCGGCCCGTCGCCGAGGCCGGCTGCGGTCCCGGGTACATGACGGCACACCTGCGTAGCCTCGGGCTGGACGCCTTCGGCGTCGACCTGTCTCCCGCACTGATCGAGATCGCCCGCAAAGACCATCCTGACCTGCGTTTCGAGGTCGCTTCGATGAGTGCCTTCGATGTGGCCGACGGCGAGCTGGGCGGTCTGCTGTCTTGGTACTCGGTCATCCACGTCCCACCGCCGGAGCTGCCGGCGTACTTCGCCGAGTTCCGCAGGGTGCTGGCTCCGGGTGGTCACCTCCTGCTCGGCTTCTTCGAATCCGATGGCGGTCCAGTGCTGGAGTTCGACCATAAGGTCACGCCGGCCTACCGGTGGCCGATCGACGACTTGGCCGACCTGGCCCGCAAGGAGGAGTTCGTCGAGGTGGGGCGGATGTTGCGCGAGCCTTTGGAGGATGAACGATTCCGCCGCGGCCACCTGCTGATGCGCAGACAAGCCGCCTGTTCGTCCTGATCGCAGGGATTGATCGACGTCCCCCGGGACCGCCTGGGCCCCGGGGGATCGCTGGTATTGCGCGGCGGGAAAGCCGCTCGCACCGCGAAGCCGCGCCCGGGAGGCGGGCCCGCATGACACATGTCCTGAAGCGGGAGGCCGTTGAAAGTGCTTCCCTGATCCCCCTCATGAGATGCCGGAAGCGACCGGCGGGGACGAGGACCTCCACGCGAATCTCGTCCTTGTGACCCGGCCGCACGCATCCTGGTGCTCCTCTGCGGCATAACACGCACAGCGCGGCAATTGATCTTCCGCCGTGGACCGCGGCAAATGGCCGATAAATGTCCGCCTCCTGCCCTGGAGCATGAACGCTCCGAGCCGGAAGCTCGATCTTGTCGCGGCACGAAGGCAGCAGTGGCCTGCCTGAGGAGTTTCTGGAGGCGCAGTGAGGCGTTGGTTGCGTGCGCCGTTAGCGGGGCTAACGGCCATGTTCGCCGGTTTGTTACCAGTCACGGCGCCGGCGGAGGCGGCACGGGACACCATGGTGGCGGCGATCGCGGACGACCCGGCGGGCTCCGCGCCCTGGGCCGTCGTCCAGGCGAAGAAGTCGGGGCAGCGGGTCGCGGTGCCCGCGGAGCAGTCGGAGGCCCGGGACGTCTACGCCAACCCGGACGGCTCGTTCACGGCCGAGCTGCGGACCGTTCCCGTCCGCGTCCGACGCGGCGCGGGCTGGGTCCCGGTGGACACGACGTTACGCGTGCGGGCCGGCGGCGGCGTGGAGCCGGCCGCGACCACGGTCCCCGTCGTCTTCTCGGGCGGCGGGGACCAGCCTTTGGTACGGCTCGGCGAGGACGCGGCCCGGATCGAGCTGCGCTGGCCGAAGCCGCTGCCGGACCCGGTGCTGAGCCGCGACTCCGTCAACTACCCCGAGGTGCTGCGCGGGGTTGACCTGCGGATGACCGCGACGGCACAGGGCTTCACCGAGGTCCTGGTGGTCAAGAACCGGGAGGCGGCGCGCAACCCGGAGCTGTCGAAGCTGACGTTCGGCCTGGACACCAGGGGCGTCTCGGTCCGCGACGACGGCGACGGGAACATCGCCGTCTACGACGCGAAGGGCGAGCAGGTCTTCGGGTCCGGCGCGCCGATGGTGTGGGACTCGACCCCGTCGGCCGCCAAGCGGGCCGTGGGCGCGCTGGAGCTGGGCAAGAAGGCGCTGGTCCTGCGGCCCGATCGCAAGCTGCTGGACGATCCCGCCGCGACGTTCCCGGTGTTCATCGACCCGGACTTCGCGGCCGGCCGGACGGGCTTCGCCCTGGCGTTGTCCGGCCATCCGAGCCAGGCGTACTGGGGCGGTGACGGGGAGAACCTGGCCAAGGTCGGGCTCTGCGACTGGGCGGGCTGCAACGGCATCGGCGTGGCCAGGTCGTACTTCCAGTTCGACGCCTCGTTCATGGTCGGCAAGCACGTACTCGGCGCGGAGTTCAACGTCTTCGAGAACTACGCCCCGTCCTGCTCGGCCCGCGCGGTCGAGGCGTGGGGCACCAGCCCCGTCGGCGGCGGCACGACCTGGAACAACCAGCCCTTCCCCGGCGGCGGCCCGGTCGCGCTGGGCACGGCCAACGTCGCCCACGGCTACAGCGCGAGCTGCCCCGGCGCCTGGGTCGGGTTCAACGCGACCGGGGCGGTCAACGCGGCGGTGACGTACAACAACGGGGCCACGGCGATCATGCTGAAGGCGGCCGACGAGGGCGACAAGTTCGCGTGGAAGAAGTTCAGCACGAACCCGAGCCTGGTCATCACGTACAACAGCTACCCCGGCGCGCCGACCGGCCAGACGGTGGAGAACGCGTCCTGCGCGGTGCAGCCGAACGAGCCGTACGCGAACCCGCACATCGACAACGACCCGAGCAAGGGCCCGCGCGGGCCGAAGTTGTCGGCGGTGGTCGCCGATCCGGACGGCGGGCTGGTGCAGGCACAGTTCGAGTGGTACACGAGGTTCGGGGCGCAGCTCGGCGGCTCTGCCACGGAGTTCAAGTCCTCCGGCTCCGCCTTCACCGTGGACGTTCCTGCGGCGCACGCCGGCGACGGGGCGAAGCTGGCCTACCGGGTACGCGGCGCGGACGGCGTGGACTTCGGCCCGTGGGGCCCGTGGTGTGACGTCACCATCGACAGGAAGGCCCCGGACAAGACACCGAAGGTCAGCTCGGTGACCTACCCCGAGTGCCCGCCGCCGGACTACGACCCCTGCGACAGAGGCGGCGGGGTCGGCCGCACGGGCGGCTTCACGCTGGGCGCCGACGGCGTGGAGGACGTGGCGGGCTTCGAGTACTACCTGTACGGCCAGGAAGGCTACTCCAGCGTCAAGACGAGCTCGGGCTCGGCGAACGTGCTGGTCACGCCGCCTGAGGACGGCCCGATGGACCTGTACGCGCGCAGCGTCGACAAGGCCGGCAACGTGGGCCCGGAGTACCGCTACCACTTCTGGGTCGGCCCAGGCACGCCGCCCAACGGGCACTGGAAGCTCGATGGCTATGCCGAGCCGGCCGTGGTCGACGACTCCAGGAACGCCCACCACGGCACCTTCACCAAGGGCCCGGCGAAGTGGGCGCCCGGCCGGCACGGTGACGCGCTCTGGTTGGACGGCGCCACCGGTTACGTGAGCACGGAAGGCGGCTCCACCGTGGACACGAGCAAGTCGTTCTCCGTCTCCGCCTGGGTGAAGCTCGACCGGCTCGACACCGACTGGCGGACCGCGGTGAGCCAGAGCGGCAGCACGATCAGCGGGTTCTTCCTGCAGTACAACCCGAACGTCAAGAAGTGGCACTTCGTGCTGCCGGCGACGAACGCCGACACCGCCGCACGCGACGTCGCCGAGTCGGCGGGCCCAGCGGTCGCGGGCCGCTGGACGCACCTCGTCGGCATGTACGACGCCGCCGCCAAGAAGATCAGGATCTACGTGGACGGCGTGCCCGGCACGACGGGCGACCATCTCACGCCGTGGAAGGCGACCGGCTCCGTGCAGCTCGGCCGCGCCCAGGTGGGCGGGCAGGCGGTGAACTACTGGCCCGGCTCGCTGGACGAGGTCCGCGTCTACGACCGCGCACTTACCCTGGACGAGATCCACGACCTGGCCGGCTCCCCGGCGACGGAGGAGGTGTTCCTGCCGCTGGACGAAGGGACGGGCACGACGGCGCAGGACGTGTCCGGCAACTACCGCCTCGGCACGCTCGGCGCCGCCGCCTCCTGGACCACCGGCAAGGTGGGCACGGGGGCGGTGATGTTCGGCGGCGGCACCGAGACCCTCTCCACGACCGGCCCCGCACTCCGTACGGACGCCGGCTTCACCGTCACGGCGTGGGTCAAGCTGGACGCGGACGACGGCCAGGTCCGCACGGTGCTCAGCCAGGACGCCGTGCAGGGCAGCGGCTTCCAGCTCCGCTACGACGGCGGGAAGCGCAAGTGGTCGTTCGCGCTGCCGCAGTCGGCGACCGACACCCAGCTCGCCCTCAGCGTCGAACCCGGAGACAGCGCGCAGGCGGGCGTGTGGACCCATCTGGCAGGCGTCTACGACCCGGCGGCCCAGGAAATCCAGCTCTACGTGGACGGGGTCAAGGCCGGCTGGAAGAAGGTCACGGCCACGGTGAACGCCACGGGCGCGCTCCAGGTGGGGCGGGGCAGGCAGGCTGGGGCGCCGGCCACGCCGTTCGCCGGGGCGATCGACGACGTGCACGCGTGGACCGGGGTGCGGACCGCCGACCAGATCAAGGCGGAGTACCAGAAGCCGATCACCAGGCGGAACGTGCCCTACGGCGCCCAGCTCAGCCGCTATAACAACCTGGCCACCGGCCGGCACATCGTGACGAACGGGCCGGTGCCACCGTCGGCGCATCTGGAGGGCTCCTTCGGCCTGCTCGCCGGCGCGGACAAGCCCAACACACGAATGGTGTACTCCTGCCGCAACGGGGAGGTCGACTACTTCCTCGCCCACGACTGCGGCACTTACACCAACCTCGGCAGCGTGGGCCGGCTCTACATCTCGCCGCCCGCCGGGGTGCCCGCGCAGCGGGTCTACCGGTGCCTGATCCCCGGCTTCGGGCACTTCGCCTCGCTCGATCCCGGGTGCGAGGGCCAGACGACGGAGTTCGAGCTCGGTTACACCCGCGGCTATCTCCGTCTGGTCAGGCACATCACCACCGGATATCCCTACGACCACGCCAGCTCCACCGGCCGGATCGCGGCGAACTACCGCCCCGAGGGCTCCACCGGGACGTTGTCGATCGCGCAGCTTCCCGGTACCACGGCGCTGATGAGCTGTCAGGACGGCACCGACACCTTCAGCTCGACCGACGCGGCCTGCGAGGGCAAGACCGTCGTGGGCAGGATCGGCTTCATCTGGACCAGCCCGCCGCAGGGCTTGCCGGGAGCGCCGGGCGCGACCGGCAAGGAGCTGTTCCGCTGCCGGGCCAGCTGGAACGAGCTGTTCGACTCGGGCGACCCCGCCTGCGAGGGCCAGACCCTCGACCGTTCACTCGGCTTCGTCGCCTCCGGGCTGTGACCAGGAAAGGGATCTCGACTCATGCGCGGTAACCGACGGTGGCTGTGGCCGATCACGGCCCTGATCTGCTTACTCATCGTGGCCCTCACGGGCCCTCCCGCGGGGGCGGTCGGTCTCGGGCCCGTACGGCCCAGCGAACCCGACGTAGTGGAGCCGGTCCCCGGCAAGGACTTCACGCCCCCCGCCGCCCGGCGCGACCCCGAGGCCGCGACCGCCGAGCGGGCCGCGCCCAAGAAGGACTGGCCCACCGCCGGCGCTGCGGAGGTGGCGGTGCCGGTCGCCGCCGCGCGTGGGGCCGTGTCGGGCCGCAGCCGGGCCGGCGACCTTCCCGTGTGGGTGAGTCCCGCCGGCGCGCCGGGACCGGCGCGGGTGAAGGTCGAGGTGCTGGACCGGGCCGCCGCCGTACGGGAAGGGGTGGAGGGCCTGCTGTTGTCGGTACGGCGGGCGGACGGTGAGAGCGAGCGCGGCCCGGTCACGGTGGCCGTCGACTACTCGGCCTTCCGCGACGTCTACGGCGGCGACTGGGCGTCCCGGCTGCGGCTCGTCCCGCAAGGAGCCGACGCCGGGCCCGTCAGCGCCGTACGCAACGACCTCAAGGCCGCGACGGTGTCGGCCGAGGTGGCGGTCGGCGGCACGGCGAGCACGTTCGCGCTGACGGCCGGCGCCGACGGGCCGGGCGGCGACTACAAGGCCACCTCGATGGCGCCGTCCGGCACCTGGCAGGTCTCCACGCAGGGTGGCGAGTTCGCCTGGTCGTACCCGCTGAGCACGCCGCCCGTGCCCGGAGCGCTGGCCCCGGAGCTGGCCTTCTCGTACTCCTCGCGGGCCGTGGACGGGCGGACCGTGTCCACGAACAACCAGCCGTCATGGGTGGGTGAGGGCTGGAACCTCGTACCCGGCTTCATCGAACGCTCCTACAAGGGCTGCGCGGACGATCTCGGCGGCAACAACGGCCAGACCAAGACCGGCGACCTGTGCTGGGAGACCGACAACGCCACCCTGTCCTTCGGCGAGCACTCCGGACGGATGGTCTTCGAGAACAACGCGTGGCGGCTGGAGAAGGACGACGGCAGCCGGATCGAGCGCCTGTCGGGCGCGGTCAACGGCGACGACGACGGCGAGTACTGGAAGGTCACCACGACCGACGGCACCCAGTACTTCTTCGGTCTGAACCGGCTGCCCGGCTGGACGCAGGACAAGGCCACCACGCAGTCCGCGTGGACGGTGCCGGTGTACGGCAACGACGCGAACGAGCCGTGCAACAAGGCCACCTTCGCCGCTTCGGCCTGCCAGCAGGCCTACCGCTGGAACCTCGACTACGTCGTCGAGCCGCACGGCAACTCGATGAGCTACTTCTACGACCAGGAGACCAACCGGTACGCCCAGAACCGCGGCGCCGCCACCGCGACCTACGTCCGCGGCGGCACGCTGCGCCGGATCGAGTACGGGACCCGTACCGGCGCCGAGTACACCACCCAGGCGCCCGCCCGGGTGCTGTTCGAGACCGCCGACCGCTGCGTACCCGGCCAGAACTGCGCGGTCCGCACCAGCGCCGCCTGGCCCGACGTCCCGTGGGACACCGACTGCGCGTCCATCCCGTGCGCGGACCGGTACTCGCCGACGTTCTGGTCCACCAAGCGCCTGGCCAAGGTGACCACCCAGGTCTCCACGGGCGGCGGGAACTACCGCGGCGTGGACCAGTGGGAGCTGGCCCACACCTACCCGGCGCCCGGCGACGGCACCACGGCGGGGCTGTGGCTGAACGGCATCACCCACTCGGGCGTGGCCGGTACCGCGATCGCGCTGCCGGACGTGACGTTCGACGGCACCATGAAGGCGAACCGGGTCAACTTCGCCACGGACGGCCTGCCCGCGCTGAACAAGCCGCGCCTCACGACCATCACCACCGAGTCCGGCGGAGCGGTCAACGTCCGTTACGCCGACCCTGACTGCGCCCCGGGCGCCCTGCCCGCCGCGGCGGAGAGCAACACCAAACGCTGCTTCCCGGTCAGGTGGGCGATGCCGCCCGCGGTCACGCCGGTCAACGACTGGTTCCACAAGTACGTGGTGGCCAAGGTGGTCGAGGACGACCTGGTGACCGACGCCAAGGACATGGTGACCACGTACGAGTACGACGCCAAGGGCGGCGCCTGGGCCTACAACGACGACCCGCTGGTCGCCCAGGACAAGCGCACCTGGTCGGAGTGGCGCGGGTACGAGAAGGTCGTGGTCCGCAGGGGCGATCCGGCCAACGACGAGAACAAGCCCGTCTCCAGGACCGACTACCTGTACTTCCGCGGCATGAACGGCGATCGGCTCAACGCGGGCGGCGGCGCCAAGACGGCGCAGATCACCGATTCCGCGGGCGTCAAACTGGACGACGCCGCGCCGCTGTCGGGCTTCCTGCGCGAGCAGGTCACCTACGACGGCGCCACCGCCCTGACCACCGAGGTCAACGACCCTTGGACGCGCCTCGTCGCCACCCAGGGCGGCCTGCGGGCGTACCAGGTGGAGACCGCGCGGACCGAGACCCGGCAGTGGCGCTCCGGCGGCGGCACGCGCGTCCTGCGGGTGGAGACCACCTACGACGAGTACGGCAACGCCATCCAGATCAACGACCTCGGCAGCGTCGAGTCGGCCGGTGACGACCGGTGCACCACCGTCGCCTACGCCAAGAACACCGGTCTCATGCTGGTCAGCCTGCCGAAACAGACCACCACCGTGGGTGTGGCCTGCGGCGCTGCCCCGGCGTACCCCGCCGACGCCGTCTCCGACACCCGCACCTCCTACGATGGCCAGGACTTCGGCGTGCCGCCGACGCGAGGGGACGCCACCAAGGTCGAGGTCGCCAAGTCCTACCAGGGCGGCAGCCCGGTCTACATGGTGAGCGGCACCGCCACCTTCGACGACTACGGCCGCCCCGAGCAGTCGGGCGACCCGCTCAACCGGATCACCACCACCTCCTACACCGAGACCAACGGGCTGACCGTCGAGCGAAACGTGACCAACCCGCTCGGCCACGAGACGACCACCACCCTGGACCCGGCATGGGGCAAGCCGCTCAAGGAGGTGGACGCCAACGGGCGGACGACGTCGCTCACGTACGACGCGCTCGGCCGTCTGGTCAAGGTCTACAAGCCCGGCCGCACCGAGGCGGACGGCGACAGCCCCCACGTCCGCTACGAGTACGGCGTGCGCCGCACCGGCGGTCCCAGCTACCTGCGCACCAGCACGCTGAAGGCCAACGGCAACCACGTCGCCACGTACACGCTGTACGACGGCTTCCTGCGGCCCCGTCAGACCCAGGAACCCAGCCCCGCCGAGGGCCGCGTGCTCACCGACACCCTCTACGACTCCCGCGGCCTGGTCAGCGTCAACCGGGCGTCCTACCACGACACCGGCGCACCCGGCACCACGCTGTTCCAGCCGCAGGCCGGCAAGGTGCCGTCGGCCACCGTCACCACCTACGACGGGGCGGAACGCAAGACCGCGGAGATCCTCCTGAAGCTCAACGTCGAGCAGTGGCGCACCACGACGTCCTACAGCGCCGACTGGGTCAGCACGATCCCGCCTCAGGGCTCGACCGTGACCACCCGGTGGATCGACGCCAGGGACCGGACGACCGCGCTGGTGCAGTGGGAGGGCAGGACTCTGTCCGGCCCGTCCGCGGCCACCCGCTACGGCTACAGCAAGCGGGGCGAGCTGACGAGCATCACCGACCCGGCAGGCAACGTCTGGCGGTACACCTATGACGTCCTCGGACGCAAGCTCACCTCCGACGACCCGGACAAGGGCGTCTCGACCATGACCTACGACGGCGCCGGCCAGTTGCTGACCGTCACCGACGCCCGCGGCAGGACCGTCGCCTCGGTGCCGGACAAGCTCGGGCGCGTCATCGAGACCAGGCAGGACTCGCCCACCGGGTCGCTGCTCACCAAGACGACGTACGACACCCTGGCCAAGGGCGCCCTGACCTCCTCGGCCCGCTACGCCGGCGGCCAGGTGTACGTGAAGGAGATCACCGGCTACGACGAGGCGGGACGGCCTGAGGGAACGTCGGTGACCATCCCCGCGAACGAGGGGAAGCTCGCCGGGACCTACCTGACGAACACGACGTACGCCGAGGACGGCAGCCTCGCGACCAGGACGTTGCCCGCGCTGGGCGACCTTCCGCGCGAGACGCTGACCTTCACCTACGACGACCTCGGCCGCCGGGACACGGTGACCGGCGCCCTGACCTACGTCACCGACACCGAGTACAACGCCCTGGGCGAGACCGCCCAGCTCGAACTGGGCGCCGACGGCAAGCGGTTGTGGCGCACCACCTACTACGAGGAGGGCACCCGCCGGGTCACCGAGACTCTCACCGAGCGCGAGCAGGCCAGCGGCGTCATGGTGCACGACCTCACCTACGGCTACGACCCGGCGGGGAACGTCACCCGCGTCACCGACCGCACCGCCGGTCTGGGGAAGGACACCCAGTGCTTCCTCTCCGACCATCTGCGCCGGCTCACCACCGCCTGGACCCAGGGCACCGACACCTGCGCGGCCACGCCGTCCGCGTCCGTGATCGGCGGCCCCGCGCCCTACTGGCACGAGTACGGCTACGATCTGACCGGCAACCGGCTCACCAGGACCGTCAAGGGGCTGGGCGGGGCGGCCGACACCGCCACCACCTACACCTACCCCGATCCAGGCGACGGCGTCGACCTGCCGCACGCGGTGACCGCCGTGACCACGGGTCAGGCCGGCGCGCAGTACGGTTACGACGCGGCCGGCAACACGATCAAGCGGCCGGGACCCGCCGGCACCCAGACCCTGACCTGGGACGCCGAGGGCCTGCTCGCCGCGATCGCGGCGGGTGGCACGTCCACCTCGTACGTCCACGACACGGACGGCAATCAGCTCATCCGCCGCGACACCGGGGCGGTGACGCTGTTCGTCGGCGACGGCGAGATCCGGCTGAACACCGCGACGGGCGCGACGGCGGGGACGCGTCAGTACGAAGGACTCGGCATCCGCACCGGCGCCGGCTTCACCTGGACGATCTCCGACCACCACGGCACCTCCGTGGCCGCCGTGGACGCCGGCACGCTGGCGGGAACCGCGCGGCGGCTGGACCCGTTCGGCGACGCCAGGGGATCGACGGCCGGCTGGCCCGCCGGCGATCGGGGTTTCGTCGGCGGCACCGCGAACCCCGAGACCGGGCTGACCCGGCTGGGCGTCCGCGAGTACGACCCCGTGACAGGCAGGTTCGTCTCTGTCGATCCCGTCGTCGATCCGATGGATCCGCAGCAGCTCAACGCCTACGCCTACGGCAACAACAACCCGGCCACCATGTCGGACCCCGACGGGCTCAGGTACATCGTGGACGCCGGAGGGTATGTGAGCGTCCCGGGGGCCCAGGCCGCCAAGTACCTGACTCCCTACAAGTACCAGATGATGATCTACCGTGCCGCGCTGCGGGCCTTCAACTGGTACAAGCCTCGCACGTGCTTCCTCTGTTCGGCGTTCAAACCGAAGCCGCCGAACATCTTCGACCCGAAGATCTACAACCCCAAGGCCGTCGCGCCCAAGCCCCAGCCCAAGGCCGACAAGCCGGTGTCCAGTCCGAGCAAGCCCGTGAACTGGGACCGGCCGATCATCACCGCCCTCCCGAACAGCAACGACGCCAACGGTTCGACGTCCTTGTGCGCGTCCGCCGCGGCGGCCGTCGCCTACGGCGGCGGGGCGACGGCCTGCTTCTCGGCCGACTCCAACGGTCTGACGTTCAACGCCGGGCTGAAGCAGTTCCTCACCGACGGGGGCTTCATGTCCGCGGACCTCGGCATCCTGGCGAACAGCGACAACGCCACCCAGATCAACAGTGGGAACGGGGCGTACGCCCAGGCGTCTGTCAACGGGCATGCCCTGCTCGGCGGCACCATGGCGGCCGGCGTCGAGCGCAGCCTCGACGACGGGCACATCTCCAGGTACTCGCAGTTCGGCGGGGGCGTGGGCATCGGCGCGGCGATCGGGGAGATCGGCCTGACCCGCGGCTGGAACTCCGGCTACCTGCTGCAGTGGTCGGACGAGAAGAAGTACATCGTCGACCTCCCGGACCAGCGGCCGTTCACACAGAAACCGCGCGACCCGATGGTGTAGGCGCTCACCCTTCTCAGTAGTCGCCGGGGCACGATCTCGTCCGGGAAGCATGATCCCGGACGAGGTCGTGGAAGCGGGTTGCGGCCGGGCGCGGCCGCAACCCGCTCCCGCCCCGCCACCTCGACGAACAGGGGACAAACCCACGCAGAAATGAAGCCGCCCTTGACGAATCAAATGAACGGTCTTTTAATTTGATCATGGGGCGTATCGCGGGCGTCACCGCCGCCGAGACGCGTGAACGCTTGCTGCGAGCGGCTGCCGAGGTGTTCGCCGAGCGCGGTTACGAAGGCACGCGTGTGGCGGACATCGCTACGGCCGCCGGGGTGAGCAACGGCGCGTTGTACGCGCACTTCGGGTCCAAGGCCCAGCTGCTCGTGGCCGCGTTGCGCGCGCACGGGCCGCGCTTGCTGGCCGATCTGCTGGCCGCCGATCCGAACCGGTCGATCGCGGAGCTGCTCGTCGTGGTCGGCCGGCGGTTGCCGTACAAGCGTGACGCCGGCGGCTATCTCATCGTCGAAGCCCTGGTCGCGGCCCGTCGTGATGAGGAGGTCGCGCAGCCGATGCGCGACTACATCGGCGAACGCGCCGGCTGGCTGGCCGGGCTCGCCGGCATCGCCGAGAGTGATGGCGAGCTCGACCCCGCGCTGTCGGGGAACGCGCTCGCCCACTTCTGCCTCCTGCTCGCGATGGGCAGCGCGCTCATCAGCCCGGACCTGCACGCGGTGGACGACGAGGAGTGGACCGCGTTGCTCACCCGCGTCGTCGCCGCCCTGGCCCCCGCCGGCACCACAGACCGTCGAGACCACGGCTCAGAGAGGAGCACCCCAGTGAAAGTGCGTATCGACTCCGAGCGCTGCCAGGGGCATGGTCGCTGCTACGACCTCGCCCCCGACCTGTTCGGCGAGGACGACGAGGGCTACGGGCAGGTGATCGGCGAGGGGATCGTGCCGCCGGACAACGAGCGCGCGGCGCGCCTGGCGGTGTCCAACTGTCCCGAACGAGCGATCGAGATCCTCTAGGAGGATAGACATGACCGTGGACGACCGCTTCAACCAGGAGTACCGGGGGACGCTGGAGGAGCCGCCTCCGGGCGCCCGTAACGAGGTCATCACCGGGCCCGTCTCGGACTGGGCGACCGATTTCTCCCATGCCGAGCCGGAGTGGGCGGCCGACCCGTACCCCATCCAGGACGAGCTGCGGCAGCGCTGCCCGATCGCGCACACCGAGCGGTTCGGCGGCGGGTGGCTGCCGACCCGCTACGAGGACGTCGCGGCCATCGCTTACGACACCGAGCATTTCTCGTCGCGGGCGATCATCATGAGCAACTTCCGGCCGCCTGTCGAGCTGGCTCCCGTGGGCACCGCGCCGCCGATCTCCTCCGATCCGCCCTTCCACCACCACGCGCGCAAGCTGCTGCTGCCGGCGTTCACCAAGTCCGCGGTGGCCAAGCGGGAGGCGGGGACCAGGGCGTACTGCCACGCGCTCATCGACGCGATGGCGGGGCAGGACGTCGTCGACGCCGCCGCCGACTACGCCCAGCACATCCCGATGCGGGTCATCGCCGAGATGCTCGGCTTCCCGCCCGAGGACGGGGCGCAGTTCCGGGTGTTCGTCGAGAACGCGCTCGAAGGCATCAACCTGCCGCCGGAGGAACGTTTCGCCCGTTCGCAGCAGCTGTTCGACTACCTGCTCGTGCAGATCCGTGAGCATGTCGAGCACCCGCGTGACGACCTCACCAGCTACCTGATCGACGCCGAGCTCGACGGCAACAAGCTCGACCCGTCCCACGTGGCGGGCACGATGGCGCTGCTGCTCATCGCCGGCATCGACACGACCTGGAGCGCGATCGGCGCGTCATTGTGGCACCTGGCGAAGACGCCCGCCGACCGAGAGCGCCTGGTCGCCGAGCCGGAGCTGCTGCCGACCGCGATGGAGGAGTTCCTACGGGCGTACGCGCCGGTGACGATGGCCCGGCTGGTCAAGCAGGACATGCACTGGCGCGGCGGCGACATGAAGGCCGACGACTGGATCCTGCTGTCGTTCCCGGCGGCCAACCGCGATCCGGCTCAGTTCGACCGGGCGGACGAGGTCGTCATCGACCGTGAGGTCAACCGGCACGTCGCCTTCGGCCTGGGCATTCATCGCTGTGTGGGCTCGCACCTGGCGCGCATGGAGCTGCGGGTCGCGCTCGAGGTGTGGCTGGAGCGGTTCCCGGACTTCAGCCTGGCCGACCCCGACGCGGTGACCTGGGCCGCCGGTCAGGTCCGCGGGCCGCGTACCCTCCCGCTCCGCGTCGGCTGACCGGTCCGCGTCGGCTGACCTCCGTCCGGTACGCCCTACCTGACCGCTAACACGTGAAGGGCCTGAGGGGACGGGTCATCGCGACGCCGTCCGCCGGGTTGTCGTGTACGTACTTCGTCGCGACGATCTCGGCGGGCGCCGCTCCGCGCTCGACCCAGCTCACGATCGGGGTCAGCGTGTCGAAGACGTTCGGACCGGGGCCGCCGCCGCAGTGGGCCATGCCGGGGACCATGAACAGCCGGGCGAACTCCCGCGTCCGCGCGACCGCCGCGCTGCCCGGCCGACGCTCACCGGAGGTGGCGCGAACCACCTGACCGTAGTAGTCGATGGTGTCGTGGGCGGAGACGACCGGATCGGCCCAGCCCGTGTACATGATGAGCTTGCCGCCACTACGCCGGAACGGCCTGAGGTCCGGTTCGGTGGCGTTGATGATCGGGCCGAGCTTCTTCTGGGCCAGGCGCAGGTCGCGGTGGAAGTCGAAGGTCCACCACTTCCAGTTCGGATCGTTGAAGACCCAGTAGCGCCAGAAGTTCGCCCGCGCCGGCTCGGTGGCGCCCCAGTAGGAGCTCCAGCCCACCCGCACGGTGCCCGACGCGTCCACCACGGGTGCTTCGCTGCCCACCGGCCAGCCGGGGTAGATCTGCTCGCCGGTACGCGGGTCGCGGGCGCCCGCGTACATCTCCCGCAACGCCTGCACTTGGCGCTTCGTCAGGCAGGTGGGAGCGTCGCCGGCCGGACAGCGGAGCGAGGCGGGATCGAAGGAGCAGCGTCGCGGATCGGTGAGGAAGTCGTCGGTCGCCAGACCGCCGTCTTTGCCCCGGCATCGCTTGACGGCCGCGTTCGTCAGCAGCGGCAGCTTGGCCGCTGGGACGATCGGGTCAGAGGTGCTTCCGGGGGTGTGATTGCGGAGGAACTGCCAGAGGAAGCCGGCGTTGAGCGCGACGCGGTTGTTGCCCGGGGCGCCGGCCACGATGCCGTCGAAGTCGTCCGGGTAGCGCTGGGCCTCCATCAGCGCCTGGTGGCCGCCGGTGGAGCAGCCGATGAAGTAGGAGTAGCGCGGCTTGGCGCCGGTGTACGCCTCGACGATCGGCTTGGCGTTGACGATCGTCTCGTGGACCGCGCGGTGGCCCCAGTCGACGATGATCTCCGGATTGGCGGCGCCCTGGACGAACACGTCAGGGTCGTCACCGGTGTGCCCGGTGTCGGTGCCGACGGTGGCGTACCCGGCCGCCAGCGCGGGGCCGCCCATGGACGGGAAGTCGATGGCCGAGCTGTATCCGCCGTTGCCGAACATCAGCAGCCGCTGGTTCCACCCCTGCTGGGGGATCCACACCTCGAAGCCGATGCTGGAGTTCGGCACCGGCTTGGCGACGCCGTGGACGCGGCAGAACGCGGGCACGGACGGCAGGACCCGGCCGTCGGGAGCGGTGTGCCTGCCCGCCGGGACCGATTCGGCGAGGGTGACGGTCGTGTGGGGGAGCGTCACGGCGGTCAGGCTCTCGCACGTGCCGCTCTCGGCCACCGCGGCGGCGGACGGCTGCGCGTTCAGGGGGATCGCCATCGACAGTACGGTGGCGATCGCGGCCAAGAGCCTCCCGAGGTGAGGCATCTTCCCGGCGGGCGTCCTGAGGCGGGTCAAGCGGGCGTCCCCTGTCCTGAGACGGGTCATTGGACGTCCTTCCCCGAGAGCGTGCCGAGCCGGATTTCGGTGCCGCCGGAGCCCACGCGCAGGTGGACCCGGCCCGCCGGAGCGTCGGAGTCGATCTCGGGATAATCGTCGCTGGACACCGTCACGCGGAGGCTGTGGCCGGCGCTCAACCGGTAGTGCGTCGGCCAGGTGCGGATCTCCAGGTCATACGTCTTGCCCGGCCGGACAGGGACGGCGCGTTCGTGTCCGAACCGGTGGCTCGCCTTCAGCCAGCCCTGGGTGACGCGGACGGCCGTACCGTCGGGGGCGACGTCCTCGACCACGACCGCGATGTTGCCGTCGGTGGCGCTGAAGGCGGCGCGCACCTTCGCGGCCACGTCGCCGGCCAGGACGGTGTCCTGCTGATAGGGCCGCGTCTGGAAGGTGAGCCGCTCGTCCGGCGTCGCGGGGGTCGTCTCGGTGTTGACGGTGAAGGCGAGGGTGGCCGGCTTGGTCGATCCGGTCGTCAGAGCGCCGTCGGCGCTCAGGCCGAGCCGGGTCTGCCGGGTGCCGGGAGGGGGCCAGGTGGCGAACTGCTGCCAGCCGGTGCCCGGCACCTGATAGGAGGTCACCTTGGCGGCGGGCAGCGGCGCGTCGGCGCGGCCGGCCAGCCAGTGGTCCCACCAGGCGAGATAGGCGCCGTTGCCGATGTCGGCGGGCTGGCCTGACGGCCAGCCGTGCTGCCAGGGGCCGGCGATCAGCCAGGCGTTCTTCGGGCGGGCCTGGAAGTTCGCCACCATGGCAGCCCGGTATCGGTCGTACCAGCCGGCGATCTCCAGGACCGGGACGTCCAGATTCTTCCAGCGGGCCTTGACGCTGCGCTCTCGCCAGTAGTCGTCATAGAGCGGGTGCTCGGCGTAGGTCACCAGAGTGTCGGGCGCGACGGCGCGCTGCCAGTCCCGGATCCTGGCCGAGTAGATGCCGCCCCGGTAGATGGTGTTCTCGTACCAGTCGCTGATTCCGTCGACGGGGATGATCGCGGCCAGGTGGGGCGGCTTGTTCACCGCGACCAGGAGGGAGGAGTGGCCGCCGTAGCTGACGCCGGTCTGCCCGATCTTGCCGGTGGACCAGGGCTGGGCCGCCAGCCACTCGATGAGGTCGTAGTTGTCGCGTTGTTCCTGCGCGCTGAACGGGTCGAGGCGCCCGGGTGAGGCGCCCGTGCCGCGGGCGTTGCACACGGCGGCGGCATAGCCGCGGGTGACGAAGAAGGCCGCCGCCTGACCCTGTGGCTGCAGTTGGTCGTAGGCGTTGTAGTCGTAGACGATGCCGGGGAAGCGGCCGTCGGCGGGCTTGCCGTCGGGGCCGGCGGGCCGGTGCAGGTCGCAGGCCAGGTGGCTGCCGTCGCGCAGGGGCACCGAGACCCGCTCGGTCTGCACGCCGTACGCGGCGGCCCGATCGTAGGAGAAGAAGCGATCCGGGGGCAGCACAGTGTCGGCGTGTGCGGGGGTGGGCGCTGCCAAAAGGGCGGACAGGGTGGACAGGGCGGCGGCGATTCTGCCGTACTTCATGAGGGGGGTGCTCCTCGCGCGGTCAGAGGGAGATGGCGCCGGTCAGGAGCGCGGCCACGGTCATGACCAGGGTGGTGGCGAACGCCCAGCCGAAGATGAAGCGCTGGTGCTGGCCGAGTTGTACGCCGCTCATGCCGACGAGGATGAACGTCGCGGCGGTGAGCGGGCTGAGCGGGAAGCCGGTGGTCATCTGGCCGAGGATGGCGGCCCTGGCGACCTCGGCGGACTCGATCCCGAAGCCGCCGGCGGTCTGGGCCAGCACGGGCAGCACGCCGAAGTAGTAGGCGTCGGGGGTGAAGACCAGGCTGAGCGGCATGCCGGTGATCGCGACCAGCACCGGCAGGTGGCCGCCGAAGGAGTCGGGGATGATGTTGACGAACGCGGTCGCCATCTCGTTGATCATCTTGGTCCCGGTGAGGATTCCGGTGAAGACCCCAGCGGCGAAGATCATCGTGGTGACCAGGACGACGCTCTTGGCGTGCTTGTCGAGCAGTTCCTGCTGCTTCTCCCAGGAGGGGTGGTTGACCAGCGCGGCGATGGCGAACCCGACCACGAACAGCACCGGAAGCGGCATGACCTGAAGGATGAGCCCGACGAGCAGCGCGACGGTCAGCGCCAGGTTGAAGAGGGTCAGGGCAGGGTGCCGGCGCGGCGGGGCGAGGGGCGTCCCCGGCCCGTCTCCGGCGACGAACTCTGCCGCGCGCTCCGACGAGGACTCCCGCGAGGGTTCCGGTGCGGGCTCGGGCAGGGAGACCGTGCCGAGGCGACGGCGTTCGCGCAGGCCGATCAGGTACGACGCCACCAGCACCCAGACGATGCCGATGACCATCGCGGGCAGAACCGGGGTGAACACCTGCGAGCTGTCCAGCTTCAGCACCGCCATCGCCCGCGCGGTGGGTCCGCCCCAGGGGATCATGTTCATCACGCCCGCGCCCAGGCAGACGACGCCGGTGAGCACCAGCGGGCTCATCCGCAGCCGTTTGTAGACGGGCAGCAGAGCGGAGACGGTGATGAGGAAGGTCGAGGCGCCGTCGCCGTCCAGCGCCACGCACATCGTGATCACGGCCGTGCCGACGGCGATCCGCAGCGGGTCGTCCTTGGCCAGGCGCAGGATGCCGCGGATCAGCGGGTCGAACAGCCCCGTGTCGATCATCAAGCTGAAGTACAGGACCGCGAAAGCGATCATGATGCCGGTGGGCGCCACCTTGCCCAGCCCGGCGAGGATCATCGGGCCCATCTCGGCGCCGAAACCGCCGGCGAGTGCCGTCAACACCGGGACCAGCACCAACGCGGTGAGGACCGACACGCGCCTGGTCATGGTGAGCACCAGGAACAGGCCGATGGTGAGAAAGCCGAGGAGCGCGATCATCGAGGTCCTTTCGGAGGGTTACGGAGAAGTTTCCGAGCGCTGACCTTTCACGTCCACCATCAAAAGTGGATTTATCCATGCGGTATGTGCATAGGTTGGCCTCATGGACGCTACTCTCCGGCAACTCGCCGCCTATGTCGCCGTGGCCCGGGCGGCGAGCTTCACCGCCGCGGCCGCGCACCTGCACGTCTCGCAGTCGACGTTGAGCCGCGCGGTCGCCGACCTGGAGCGGGTGCTCGACGCCCGTCTGCTGGAGCGCGACACCCGCAACGTCCAGCTCACCGCGGCCGGCCTGGAGACCCTGCGGGTGGCCGAGCAGATCGTCGGCGCCCACGAGTCGGGAATGAAGGAGCTGCGGCGCTACCTGCTCGGCGAGTCGGGCGTGGTGGCCGTGGCCACGCTGCCCTCGGTCGCGGCGGTGCTGCTGCCGCGCATGATCTCCGCCTTCCGGCGGCAGCGGCCGCAGGTGGCGGTGCGCATCATGGACGGGCTCGAACGGGCCGTGCTCGGCAGGGTGCTGTCGGGTGACGCCGACTTCGCGATCACCACGGTGGGCGCGTCGCCGGATCGGCTCGAGCATCGTCCGCTGATCCGCGACCAGTTCCACGCCGTACTGCCCGAGGGGCACCCGCTCGCCGAGGGTGACGAGGTCACCTGGGAGGAGCTGGCCGCCGAGCCGTTCTTGGCCGTCGGGCCGCAGTCCAGTGTGCGCAGGCTCACCGACGCGGCGTTCGCCCAGGCGGGCGCCGCGGTGACGCCCGCGGCGGAGGCGAGCAACGTGGCGACGGTGGGCGGCCTGGTCGCCGCCGGCCTCGGGGTGTCGGCGATGCCCGCTCTGGTGCTGCCCCTCCTGGGTCCGGGGCACGTCGTGCACCGCCGGTTGACCGGCCCCGTGGTGGAGCGGCGGCTGGATGTCGTGGTCCGGGCGCGGCGAACCCTGCCGCTCGCGGCGGCCGCGTTCCTGGACGTGCTCGAAGAGTTCCGTACGGAGCTGCCGCCGGGCGTCTCCTGGATGGGTTAATGCGTAAATAGCATGAATTTATCGGCTTCTTGTGCTGGACCCGCATTTCTCGCCTTGGGCAGGATGGCAGCACCGGACAGTGCGAAGGAGCTCATGCGTGGCGACCGAACAGGCGACGGAACAGGCGAGCGGACAGGCGACCGAACAGCAGCATGGCCAGGGGCAGTTGTGTGGTCTGAAAGTGGTGGAGTTCGCCCATGTGGTCGCCGGGCCGCTGGCCGGGTCCATGCTCGCCGACCAGGGCGCCGACGTGATCCACGTCGAACCCCCCGGTGTCGGTGACGCCGCCCGCGCCATGGGCCCCACGCGCGATGGCGTACCGCTGTGGTTCAAGGTCGCCGGCCGGAACAAGCGCTCCGTCACCCTGGACCTGCACGACCCCGACGGCCGGCAGGTGGCGCACCGGCTCGTGGCCTGGGCCGACGTGGTGATCGTCACGCTGCGCCCCGGCCGGCTGCGGGCCTGGGAGCTGGA
Source organism: Nonomuraea sp. NPDC049750 (assembly GCF_040659625.1). Classification (NCBI taxonomy): domain Bacteria; kingdom Bacillati; phylum Actinomycetota; class Actinomycetes; order Streptosporangiales; family Streptosporangiaceae; genus Nonomuraea; species Nonomuraea sp. NPDC049750. The sequence continues at coordinate 74,410 of NZ_JBFANB010000030.1, read as the reverse complement.
CTGGGAGGCCGTGCACCGGATCAACCCCAAGGCCGTCCTGCTGCAGATCTCCGGGTTCGGCGCGACGTCCTCGCGGGCCGACGCGCCGGGCTTCGGCAAGGTCGGCGAGGCCAGGAGCGGGGTGGTGCACCTGACCGGCTTCCCCGACGGGCCGCCCGTGCACACCGGGTTCTCCCACGGCGACGCCGTGACCGGGCTGATGGGCGCGTACGCCGTGCTCGCCGCCCTGCACCGGCGGGCCAACGACCCCGCCTTCGACGGCGAGTGGATCGACCTGGCCCTGTTCGAGCCGCTGTTCCGGCTGGTCGAGTGGCAGGTCATCACGCATGACCAGCTCGGTGTCGTACCCGGCAGGTCCGGTAACCAGCTGGCCGTCGCACCGGCCGCGGTCATCAACACCTACCTGTCCGGAGACGGCGACTGGATCACCGTGACCTCCGCGACCCTCCGCTCGGTCCTGAACGTCGTCCGTCTCCTGGGTCTGCCCGAGGAGGAGTACGACACGACGCAGCGGCAACTCGCCGGCCGGGAACGGCTGGACCAGGGACTGCGCGAATGGGTGGCCGCGCGCGGGACCGCCGAGTGCCTGGAGGCGTTCGCGGAGGCCGAGGTGGTCGCCTCTCGCGTCTTCACCGCCGAGGACATCGCCGGTGATCCCGTGTACGCCGAACGCGGCGACATCATCACCGTCGACGACCCCGACCTCGGGCCGGTCCGCATGCAGGCCGCCCTCCCGCACTTCCACCAGAAACCCGGACACGTCTGGCGAACCGGACCCGCGCTCGGGCAGGACAACGCCCTCGTCTACCGGCAATGGCTCGGGCTCGGCGCCGACCAGCTCGCGGATCTGGAGAAGCGCGGTGTCATCTGACCGGCCACCGCTGCGCTGCCTGCTCTTCGTCCCCGGCACCCGTACCGAATGGCTGGCCAAGGCGGCGGCCGCCGGAGCCGACGCGGCCATCCTCGACCTGGAGGACGCCGTCCCGCAGGCCGGCAAGGCCGCCGCTCGCGCGCGCGTGGCCGAGGCCGTCGCCGGCGCGACGGGTGACATGGCGCTCTTCGTCCGGATCAATCCCCTCGACGGCTGGGCGTCCGCCGAGGACCTGCGCGCCATCACGCACGCCCGCCTGGCCGGGGTGGTCCTGCCCAAGGTCGCCGACGAAGGGGACGTACGCCTGGCCGACCGGCTGCTGAGCTGGTGCGAGCGCGAACACGGCCTGCCCGAGGGCCACATCGCCCTCGTGCCGCTGCTGGAGAGCGCCGCCGCGCTGCGTACGGCGTACGACATCGGCCGGGCCGCGCCCCGCGTCGCCTACCTGGGCGCGGTCACCGGCAAGGGGGGCGACGTCGAGCGGGCGGTCGGCTACCGCTGGAGCCCTGAGGGCACCGAGACGCTGGCGCTGCGCGCCCGTGTCCTGCTGGACGTGCGGGCGGCGGGCGCGCCCTGCCCGATCGCGGGCCTCTGGACGAACATCGCCGACCTCGACGGACTGCGGGCCTTCGCCGAGCAGAACCGCTCCCTGGGGTACGAGGGCATGATGGCGATCCACCCCGCCCACGTCCCCGTGATCAACGAGGTCTTCTCGCCCACCCCGGAGGAGCTCGCCCGCTACGCGCGGATGATCGCCGCCGTGGAGGAGGCACAGGGACACGGCGCCGGGGCGATCACCTTCGAGGGGGAAATGGTGGACGAGGCCATGGCCATCCGGGCGCGAGTTGTCCTTGATACATACGGAAAGAATCCAGAAACTTTCGGAACTTCTCAGCGACTGTAGGGGGCGGTGCTCCCTCGCACCACGAGTTCGGTGGCGAGCTCGATCCGGTTCTGCGGCACCGGCTCGCCGTGCGTGAGCGCCACCAGCATCCTGGTGGCCGCGGCGGCCATCTCGGTGAGCGGCTGGCGGATCGTGGTCAGCGGCGGGATGGCCCACCGCATCGGCGGCAGGTCGTCGAAGCCGATCACGCTCAGGTCGTCGGGGATGCGTAGCCCCCGCTCGTAGGCCGCCCCGTAGACGCCCGTGGCCTGCCCGTCGTTGCAGGCGAAGATCGCGGTGGGCGGATCGGGCAGCCGCAGCAGCCGATGGGCCATGGCCAGGCCGCCCTCGATCAGGAAGTCGCCCGCGCAGATCAGGTCCGGGTCGACGGGCACGCCGGCCATGTCCAGCGCCGCGCGGTAGCCGTCGAGGCGGGCCCGGCTGGACAGCGCGTAGTCGGGGCCGGTGATGATGCCGATCCGCCGGTGGCCGAGCTGCAGCAGGTGGCGGGTCGCCGAAAGGCCGCCGTTCCAGTTGCCGGCGCCCACCGAGGGCACCTGGTGGCCGGGCTCGCCGCTCGGATCCAGCAGCACCAGCGGGATGTCACGGCTGGCCAGCTGGTGGCACTGGGTGTCGGTCAGGCTGCTGAACACCGCGATGACACCGGACGGTCGGCGTCTCATCACGCCCTCGATCCAGCTCCGGCCCGGTACGTGGTGGTGCCGCAGCTGGGAGAGCACCAGGGCCAGGTCGTGCTCCTGCGCCACCCGCTCGACGCCCTTGATGATCTCTATCGGGTAGTCGCCCTCCAGCGCGTGGAAGACCAGCTCCACCAGGGCGGCGGGGCTGTCGCGCCGCCGCTGCCGCCGGTAGCCGTGCTCGCGGATGAGTCCCTCGACCAGGGCCCGGGTCTCGGGCGCGACCTCGGAACGGCCGTTCACCACTTTGGAGACCGTGGCCGTGGACACTCCGGCCAGCTCGGCGAGCTGTGCGATGGTCAGCGGCTGGTTGGGCGCGGTGCCAGCTGCGGGGCCGGATGCGGGCGGCTCCTGGGTCGCGGTCATGGGCGCAGTCTAACGCCACGCTTTCAGGCTCCTGTCCGACTGTTTCGGCAATCTTGCGACCAGATTATTGACGGGTTTCGCGTGAAGTGCCTAAAGTCCCCGATTAACGATCGGCCCAAGTTACGAAAATTTTAGGCGCAGCGACGAACTCCACTCCCATGGGCGCGCCGCCGTCAGTCCGTACCAACTCTTCAGCACCGACCCCCAGGGGAAGAGATCGCCATGAAGCTCCGTATCGCAACATCGGCCGTGCTCGCCATGGCCCTCGCCCTGACCGCGGCCGCCTGTGGTGGCGGCGGTTCTCCGTCGCAACCGACGGGTGACGGCAAGTCGTTCGAGTTCTGGTCGTTCTCCGGGATCAACCAGAAAGCCGACGTCGAGGTCTACCAGAAACAGAACCCGGGCATCCAGGTGAAGCTGACCGAAGTGGGCGGCTCGGTGGAGACGGCGCAGGCGCTGACCACGGCGCTGGCCGGCGGCAAGGTGCCCGACTTGGTGCTGATCCAGGGCGATGATCTGCCCAAGTTCGTGCAGCAGCCGCAGAACTTCTATGACCTGCGGCAACTGGGCGCCGACAAGATCAAGGGCGACTATCTGGACTGGGTGATGAGCCAGAGCACCGCCAAGGGCGGCGAGATCATCGGCATCCCGACGGACGTGGGCGGTATGGCCGTCGCCTACCGGACGGACCTGTTCAAGGCCGCAGGGCTGCCGACCGACCGTGAGGAGGTGGGCAAGCTCTGGCCCACCTGGGACGCCTTCATCGAGACCGGCAAGAAGTACACCGCGGCGACCAAGAAGGCGTTCGTCGACAACGCCGGGACCAGCGTGTTCCACCAGGCGGTCAACCAGGGGCCGCAGAAGTACTACGACCCGTCGGGCAACGTCGTCTACAGCACCAGCCCGCAGGTCAAGACGGCTTTCGACCTGGCTCTCAAGGCGGTGCAGGCGGGCATCACCGCCAAGCAGAGCTCCTTCTCCGATGGATGGAGCGCCGGCATTGGCAAGGACCAGTTCGCGGTGATCTCCGCGCCGTCCTGGTTGCTGGAACAGATCCGGAACAACGCGCCCGGTACGAAGGGCAAGTGGGACATCGCCACTATCCCCGGAGGCGCGGGCAACTGGGGCGGCAGCTACCTGGCCATCCCCAAGGGCGCCAAGAACCCCAAGGCCGCCTGGGACTACATCTCCAAGACCCAGTCCCCGCAGGGCCAGCTGGCGCACTTCGTCGTCACCGGCGCGCTGCCCACCACCCCCTCGGTCTACAAGGACCCCAAGCTCACCGCCCTGAAGGACCCGTTCTTCTCCGACGCCCCGACCGGGACGATCTACACCAACTCGCTGCTCGGGCTCAAGCCCTTCTACATCGGGCCGGACAGCTCCGCCATCGGCCAGGAGCTCCTGAACGCGATCACCAACGTCGAGCAGGGCAAGGGCGATCCGGCCAAGGCGTGGGACGCGGCGCTGGCCAACATCAAGACCGCCATCGGCAAGTAGGACGAGCGTGACGACGACCCTCAGCCCCCGGCGGGCGCAAGCGGCGCCCGCCGGGACGACCTCGGTGCGGCAGAGCATCACCGAACGCATCGCGCCGTACGCCTACATCGCGCCGTTCTTCCTGATCTTCGCGGTGTTCGGGCTGGTGCCGCTGCTCTTCACCTTCTACGTGGCGTTGTTCGACTGGAACCCCATCGGCGAGCACGTCTTCATCGGCTTGGACAACTTCACCCGCCTGTTCGCCGACACGCGGTTCTGGGACGCGGCCTGGAACACGATCAGCATCTGGCTGCTGTCCACTGTGCCGCAGTTGCTGCTGGCGCTGGGCCTGGCGCACCTGCTCAACCACGCCCGGCTCCGGCTGGCGGTGTTCTTCCGGATGTCGATGCTGGTGCCGTACATCACCTCGGTGGCCGCCACCACGATCGTCTTCTCCCAGATGTTCGACCGTGACTACGGTCTGCTCAATTGGCTGCTCGGGTTCGCCGGTGTGGAGCCGATCGACTTCAAGCAGTCGGTGCTGGGCAGCCACGTGCTGATCGCGGTCATGGTGACCTGGCGCTGGTTCGGCTACACCACGCTGCTCTACCTGGCCTCCCTGCAAGCGATCCCGCGGGCGATCTACGAGGCGGCGGCCGTGGACGGCGCGGGCGGGTGGAAGCAGTTCCGCCACATCTCGATCCCGTCGCTGCGGCCGGTCATCGTGTTCACGATCGTGACCTCGACGATCGGCGGCCTGCAGATCTTCACCGAGCCGCTGCTCGTCTCCCGCCTCTCGCCGCTCACCTGCGGGCCGGTCCGGCAATGCCAGACGCTGACGCTGTTCCTGTACGAGCAGGGCTTCGGCCAGTTCCAGTTCGGCTACGGCGCGGCCATCGGCGTGGCGCTGTTCGTGCTGGTGGTCGGGCTCGCGACGGTCAACTACGTTCTGTCCACCCGCATCCGTCCGGAGCGATGATGACCAAGACGATTCGGCGCTCGGGTGAGCGCGTCCGCTGGTGGACCTACCTCCTGCTGGGACTGGCCGTGTTCGCCTGCCTGTTCCCGCTGTACTGGATGTTCGTGGTGGCCACGACCGACACGGCGACCGCCACGCGGCTGCCGCCCGAGATCGCGCCCGGCGGCAACTTCTTCCATCTGGCCGGGCTGGTGTTCACGACGGTGCCGTTCGTCCGCTCGATCGTCAACAGCCTCATCGTGGCCGGTACGATCGCGGTCGGGCATGCCGTGCTGTGCTCGCTGGCCGGGTTCGCCTTCGCCAAGCTGCGCTTCCCCGGCCGCAACGTGCTGTTCCTGATCGTCGTGCTCACCATGACGGTACCGACACAGCTCGCCGTCATCCCGCAGTACATGATCATCTCTTCGCTGAACTGGGTGGACACGCTCCAGGCGCTCATCGTGCCCGGCCTGGCCAGCGCGTTCGGGATCTTCTGGATGCGCCAGCATCTGTCCACCACGATCAGCGACGAGATCCTCCAGGCCGCGCGCATCGACGGCGCCACCACCTGGCAGATCTTCTGGCGCATCGCGTTCCCGCTGGTGCGGCCGGCCGCGTTCGTGCTCGGCCTGCTCGGCTTCGTCACCGCCTGGAACGATTTCCTGTGGCCGTTCATCGTGCTGAAGTCACCGGAGATGTACACCGCGCAGATCGCCATCAAGGCACTGCAGAACAGTTACTCCATCGACCTGGGCCTCGCCATGTCGGGCTCGTTCCTGGCCACCGTCCCGCTGCTGGTGCTGTTCGTCTTCGTGGGCCGGCGCATGGTGGCCGGGATCATGGACGGCGCCTTCAAGGGCTGATCTCTTCTCTTTGAAAGGAACCGCTCAACGTGCGGATGTACGACAACCCGGTGATCGGCGGGTTCCATCCGGATCCCAGCGTGTGCCGGGTCGGCGAGGACTACTACCTCGTCTGTTCCAGCTTCGAGTACGTCCCCGGCGTCCCGATCTTCCACAGCCGCGACCTGGTGCACTGGCGGCAGGTGGGCAACGTGCTCGACCGGCCGTCACAGCTGGAGCTGCCCCCGGAGGTGCCCGCCTCGGGCGGGATCTACGCGCCGACGATCCGCCACCACGACGGCCGGTTCTACCTGATCACGACGAACGTGAGCGGCCGGGGCAACTTCATCGTCACCGCCGAGCGCCCCGAAGGCCCGTGGTCGGACCCCGTCTGGATCGACCTGCCGGGCATCGACCCCGACCTGGCCTGGGACGAGGACGGCTCCTGCTGGTGCGCCTTCTCCGGCACGCAGATCGCGCGCATCGACCCGGTGGCGGGCAAGGTGCTGGAGGGCCCGTATCACGCCTGGTCAGGCGTCGGCATGAAATATCCGGAAGGGCCGCACCTCTACCAGGTGGGCGACTGGTGGTACCTGCTGATGTCCGAGGGCGGCACCGAGCGCGGCCACAGCGTCTCGATCGCCCGCGCCCGCTCGCCGCGCGGCCCGTTCGAGGCGGGCCCGGCCAACCCGATCCTGTCGCACCGCGGCACCGACCGGCCGATCCAGAGCACCGGCCACGCCGACCTGGTGGAGGCGGCCGACGGCAGCTGGTGGATGGTCCTGCTCGGCACCCGCCCGCGCGGCTACACGCCGGAGTTCCAGGTCCTCGGCCGAGAGACGTTCCTCACCCCGGTGGAATGGGTGGACGGCTGGCCCGTCGTCGGCCCGGTCCTCGAACGCCATCCGGCGCCCGCCGCCTGGCATCCCCTGCCTGAAACGCCGCCGCGCGACGACTTCGACGCCGACGCGCTGGCGCCGTACTGGATCTCACCGCGCAGCCGCCCGGACGGTTCCTGGTCGCTGACCGAGCGCCCCGGCCGGCTCACCCTGCACGCCACCGGCACCACGACGGACCGCCCGGGATGCACCTTCGTCGGCCGCCGCCAGCAGCACCATGACTGCCGCGTCGCCGCCCTCCTGGAGCCGGGGTCGGCCACGGCCGGGCTGTCCGTGCGCCTGGACGAGGCCCACCACTACGACCTGGAGGTAGGCGAGGGGCGGGCGCGCCTGATCGCGCGGATCGGGCCGGTGCGCCAGTGCGTGGCGGACCAGCCCGTACCTCCGGGGCCGGTCACCCTCGCCATCTCCTTCCGTACGCGCGACCTCCTGCCACCGTCCGTGACCGCGTCCGCGTCTGCATCCGTGTCCGCGCCTGCGTCCGCTTCGGTGGACGCGGGCGTCGGCGAGCCGGTTGGCGTCGGCGCCCGCGGCCCGGACACCATCGCCTTCTCCGCCGGCGGCGTTCTCCTGGCCGAACTGGACGGCCGCTACCTGTCCACGGAGGTGGCGACCGGCTTCACGGGGCGGGTCATCGGCATGTACGTCACGGACGGCAGCGCGAGCTTCGACTGGTTCGACTACCAGGCCGGCGATCGCATCAAGGCTTGAACAGCAGCCGGTTCGGCGTGGAGAGCGGGTTGCCATTGACCGCGAGCTGGGTGGCCCACTGGATGATCAAGGCGTTGACCACGCTGGACGACATCTCGCCGTACCGGTCCTTGATGAGGGCGGCCACCCCGGCCACCGTGGGGGCCGCCATCGACGTGCCGCTCAGAACGCTCGGGTAGATCCCGGCCAGCGGGACGGACGGGATGCCCACCCCTGGTGCGTAGAGGTCGACGCAGGGTCCGAAGTTGCTGAACCAGGCCTTGGTGTCGTTGATGTCCGAGGCGGCCACGGTCAGCGTGTTCGGGGCGCTCGCCGGTGATCTGGTGCACGCGTCGACGTTCTCGTTGCCGGCGGCGACCGAGACGAAGACGCCGGAGTCGGCCAGGGTGGTCACCGCCGTGTTGAGCGCCACGGACTGGGGGCCGCCCAGCGAAAGATTGGCCACGGCCGGGTGGATGGCGTGGGCGGTCACCCAGTCGATGCCGGCGATGATCGCTGAGGTCGACGTGTCACCGCTGCACTCGGGGAACACCTTGACCCCGCGCAGTCGCACCAGCTTCGCCACCCCCCAGGACTGGCTGCCCACCGTGCCGGACACGTGCGTGCCGTGGCCCTGGCAGTCGACTCCGTCGCCGCCGAAAGCGTCGAACACGTTGATGGCGCGGTCGCCGAACTCGCCCTGGTCGGTCTGGATACCGGTGTCGATCACATAGGCGCGAACCGACGCGCCGGTGTATCGGAATATGTACCGATTATTCAAGCCAAATCGCTGGTCGATGCGGTCGAGGTTCCACGGTGGGCTGAACTGCTGGTACCAAGGGAGTTCGGCCTCGGTGCTCGGCGCGGGGTCCAGCTTGACGGGCTTGTCCGCCTCGATCGCTATGACGTCCGGGTTGCCGCGGAGCAGGGCGATCTCTTCCGGGGTCAACGTGGCGGAGAAGCCGTTGACGGCGTGGTGATAGATATGATTCGGCGAGATATACGCCGGTATTTCGGCGCCTTCTTTCAGTGTCACGATGTAGTTGGCGGACGAGGGGAGAGTGGCTCCGATGGCTTCGCCGTCGGTGGCCCGCGCCGGCTGGAAGGCGACCGCCGGCGCGAGGGCCAGGAGCATGCCTGATATGCCCGATGCTAGATACTTTCTCACCAAGGTGCCCTTTCGAGTGCATGGGCGATGATCTCCTTAGTGCCATTTCTCCAGTCGCGCATATAGCGATTCGCTCGCTTGAGTACGCGGAGTGAAAAGTGATTTATCGGTGGGGCGTTTTACGGGGGATTGGGCTGGTGCTGAGCGCGGTCTCCCGTCTCAGCGGGGACCGCGCTCAGGTTCGGTCGTCAGATGAAGGTCCGACCGGCTCCGGCGCCGGCGGTCACGATCGATCTTCGCCTACCGGTAAGTGATGTCCGAGCTGGAGTAGACGCAGTTGACGCCGTCGGCGCCGCTGCCGATCTTGGTGGGTTCGCCGCTGGTCACGCCCTTGTACTTCTCGCAGATCACGATCTTCTTGCCGGAGTCGCCGACGATCGTGATGCCGGAGAACCTGGCGGTGTCGCCGTAGTTGGTGTTGATGCCGGCCAGCGTCTTGCCCGAGTACGTGGCGGTGACGTTGGAGATGACGACATGGCGCGCGTACTGCTTGGAGCAGTTTCCGCAGGAGCGGTAGAGCTTGCCGAAGTTCGTCACCTGGAAGTTCCTGATGTACATGGTGCCGGGGCCGTTGTGCTGGAAGACCTTGTCGCTGGCCGCCTTGGCGCCGCCGCCGTCGATCGTCATCGTCTGGGACGACGAGGTGCCCTTGAAGGTGGCGGCGTCCTCGCCGACGTCCTCCCACCAGACGTTCTGGAGGGTGCAGGTGCCCGTGCAGTGGATGCCGTCGGCCGCGGGGGAGCCGAGGATGACGTTCTTCAGCACCGCGCCGTTGGCGAGCTTGAAGATCGGGCTCTGGCCCTCGTCCTGTCCACCGCTGCCCAGGTCCCCGGTGCCGTAGTAGCGGATCATCTTGCCGTCGACCGTGCCGGACACGTTGATCGTCGCACCGACGGCCTGCTGGCCGCTCGGCGTCGGCCAGGCCGCGGCGGATGCCGACGGCCCGCTGGCGATGCCGCCGGCCAAGGCCAGTGCGGCGGCCACTATCGCCGCTATCCGGGCCGGGATCGTCTTTCTCACGATTGCCTCCCTGCGGATGCCTTCGCCTGTCGTACACGTATGTGAACGAAAGACAGGTGAGTGAATGACCGTCAATGTAGGAAAGCGCTTTCCAGTCGTCAACGCGAACGCGATCTCCGGCGTCCGGTGAGAAGGCGTCGTGGCTGGCCAGAGCATGACAAGGCCATTTGCTGGGAGTGAAACTTTCAGTTCTGCCGCTGTGGTTCCAGGAGGTCCGCCAGCGAGGACCTCATCGCCGCGACCAGATCCCGCTGCGGGTTGATGAGCCACTGGAGTTGAAGCCCGTCCCACAGGGCCACCAGGGACTCGGCGATGCTCTCGGGGGCCCGGCTGTTGGAAACGCGGCCCGCGTCCTGGTCGCGGCGGATGGCGATCGCCAGCGTCTCGATCAATCTGTCGTACCTGTCACGAAACCACTCATGCGCCGGATGGTCCGCAGCCGACGACTCCGCGGCCATGAGGGCGAGCAGCCTCAGCATCTCGGGGCGTTCGAGGTTCCGGTGAACGTACTGCAGCACGGCGTACGCCACACCCTCCTCCCGGCAGTCCGCGGTGAAGGAGTCGGCGTGCGCGGAATCGGCGTTCTCGAGTACGGCCACGAGAAGCGCGCTCTTGCTGGGGAAGTGATGGACGACGCTGGTCAGGCTGAGGTCCAGCTGCTTCGCGATCTCCCGCAGCGACCCGCCTCGGTAGCCGCGGGCGGAGAAGACGGAGGTCGCGGAGGCGACGATCTCGGCCTGGCGGCGCGCGCTCTTGGCGTAGGGGCCCCGCCGCGTGCCGGGTCGGCTCGCCGTCTCTTCGGTCATGCGATCAACCCTATGGGCCGTGCGTCCGTTGCAGGGGGAATTCGCCCAACGAAATTATGGCAACTGTTCGGTTTTTGGGATAACGTCTCGCTCACCCACACCACGACTTGCGGAGGAAGCGGTGGAGCTTCCCTCGGGTGGAGAGGACCGGGACCACAAATGTGCAGCTCAACCATTGCGAAGTCACTTGTCGGCGGCCTGGCCGTCGCACTGCTTCTGACCGGCTGTGGCCGGTCCGACGCCGGCCCGGCGCAGTCCGCGGCGGCCGCCCCGATTGACGCCAAGCCTGCCGACGGCGCCATCACCGTTTGGGCGATGGGAACGGAGGGCGAACTCCTGCCCAAGCTCGCCGCCGAGTTCAGCAAGGCGAACCCCGGCGCGAAAGTGCAGGTGACAGCGGTTCCCTGGCAGGACTACGCCAAGAAGGTGCAGACCGCCATCGCCTCAGGAGACACTCCGGACGCCACCATGGTGGGGGCGGTGGACCTGGCGGCGTTCGCGTCCACGGGCGGGCTGGAGAAGGTCCCGTCCAAGCTCGTCGACTACGACTCCTTCTACCGCGGCGCCGTCCAGAGCACCCTCTTCGAGGGCGCCGAGTACGGCGTCCCCTGGTATGTGGAAACGCGCTCCCTGTTCTACCGCAAGGACATGGCCAAGGCCGCCGGGGTTTCCGCCCCCAAGACCTGGGAGGAGTACGGCCCGTTCCTCCAGGCCCTGCAGAAGCAAGGCGCCAAGTGGGGGTTGTCCCTGCCCACCGGTGCCACGGCGACCTGGCAGGGTGTCGTGCCGTTCATGTGGCAGGCCGGCGCCCAGATCATGAGCGAGGACGGCACCAAGTTCGCCTTCGACACGCCGGAGGCGCTCAAGGGGCTCGAGTTCTACCGGTCCTTCATCAGCTCGAAGATCACCAGCCCGAACGGCCCGGTGAGCCTGGGCGAGATCGAGCCGCAGTTCGTCGCCGGGTCCACTGCCGCGCTCATCGCCGGCCCCTGGGAAGGGAGCCTGCTGAAATCCGCCGGAGGCGCGTCCTTCGTCGACGACAAGGTCGGCATCACCCCGCTCCCCTCCGGGCCGAAGTCCAACGCCAGCTACATCGGCGGCGGACAGTGGGCGGTGTTCAAGGACGCCAAGAACCGGGAGGGCGCCTGGAAGTTCATCCGGTGGATGGCCGCCCCTGACGCACAGAAAACCTGGTATGACCTGTCCGGAGACCTGCCCGCCGTCGAGTCGGCCTGGAACGAGGGCAAGCTCGCGACCGATGCGACGTTGGCCGTGTTCCGTACGCAGCTGAAGACGGCACAGCCCGGACCGACCACCACGACGTGGCGGCAGGTCACCGCGGTACTGGACGCCGAGTTCGAAAAGGTGGCCAAGGGCGTCTCCTCGCCGCAGGCGGCCTTGCAGGAGATCCAGAAAAAGGCGTCGGCGATCGGAACCGGGGCGTAGAGATGGCCTCTCTTGCCACCACGCGCTCCTCGTCGGGCCGGGCTGCCAAGCCACCGCAGACTATGTCTGGACATTCCCGGCGCACCCTGGTCGCGTGGGCCTTCTGCGCGCCCTTCATCGCACTCTTCGCCACCTTCGGCGTGTGGCCGGTGCTCTCCTCGTTGTCGATGAGCGTCACCGACATCACGAACCGGGACGTACGGGCACCCTTCAGTGTCAACTTCGTGGGCATTGAGAATTACACCAGCCTTTTCGGGGACCCGACCTTTCTCCGGGCAGCTCTTAATACGGTCTACTTCGTCGTCGCGGGAATCCCGCTGACGATGGTCATCGCCTTGGGTCTCGCCGTCGCGCTCAATTACGGGATCCAGCGGGCGAAGGGACTCTTCAGGGTTGCGTATTTCGCGCCCGTGGTGACCAGCATCGTGGCGATAGCGGTGGTGTGGAGATACCTCTACCAGGAGGACGGAATGATCAACTCCGCCCTCGCCGTCGTGGGAATCCACGGCCCGGACTGGTTGAACGACCCGAACTGGGCCATGCCCGCGCTCATCCTCATGGCGGTCTGGCGCCACTTCGGCATCCCCATGGTGATTTTCCTGGCCGGACTGCAGTCCATTCCCGAGGAACTGCGCGAGGCGGCCCACATTGACGGCGCCACCCGCTGGCGCACTTTCCGCAGTGTCACCCTGCCGCTGCTCAGACCGGTCACGCTGGTGGTCGCCGTGCTGCTGAGCATCGGTTATCTGCAGTTCTTCGAGGAGCCGTTCGTGATGACGAGTGGTGGCCCGCTGGACAGCACCACCTCGATCAGTTACTACGCCTTCGAGCAATTCGGCTTCGGCAACTACGGCACGGCCGCCGCCGCCTCGTACGTGCTGGTGGCCGCGATCGCGCTGCTCAGCCTCCTGCAGTTCCGTATCTTCCGAGCGAAGGCGTGATATGACCACTGCGAGCGCGAGCACCGGTGCGGCCACGTCCGGCATCGGCGTACGAATCCGGCCTGCCCGCATCATGCTCTACGGCGCCCTCGTCATCGGCCTGATCGCGACGCTGGCACCGTTCGCGTGGATGTTCCTGGGATCGGTCAAACCGACCGGGGAAATCGTCGCCTATCCGAGCTCCTGGCTTCCCCGCTCTCCGACGCTGGACAACTTCGAACTGCTGCTGTCGAAGCAGAATTTCGGCCTGTACTTCTTCAACAGCGCGCTGGTCGCCGCGGTGTGTGTCATGGGCAATCTGCTCTTCTGCTCCATGGCGGGGTACGCCTTCGCGAAGATGGAGTTCGCCGGAAAGCGGCTGCTGTTCGGCCTCGTCCTCACGATGCTGATCATCCCCGGAACCACGACTTTCGTGCCGCTCTTCGTCCTCGTCAGCAACATGGGACTGAGCAATTCCTATCTGGGATTGATTCTGCCCTTCCTCGTGACGCCGCTCGGCGTATTTCTCATGCGCCAGTTCATCCAGGACATTCCAGATTCGCTGGTCGAAGCGGCCCGGCTCGACGGTGCCGGGGAAACACGCATCTTTCTCCGGGTGATCGTCCCGCTCTGCCGGCCGGCGCTGGCGACACTGGCGATCCTGACCTTTCTCGCCCAGTGGAACAACTTCCTGTGGCCGCTGGTGATCGCGCAGACCGAAGATCATTACACGCTTCCCGTAGCGCTCGCCCTGTTCTCGGTGGGCGCCAACGGCACCAACTACGGGCTGCTGCTCGCCGGTGCGGTCACCGTCGTCACCCCGATCCTGGTGCTCTTTCTGTTCCTCCAAAGACAGTTCGTTCAGGGCATCGCCAACACCGGCATCAAATAACCACCGCGTGAATCACCGCGCGGAGAAAAGGAGCACCGACCATGCTTCGCCCGCAGGACGGCCCCACCCGCGAACGCCGCTGCCTGGCCGGCTTGTGGAGGTTCCGGCTGGACGCCGAGGGAGCAGGCCGCGCCGAAGGCTGGTGGCGCTCACCCCTCGCGGAAGCCGTGGACATCCCGGTACCGGCCAGCTACAACGACATCTATCCCGACGTAACAGTCCGGGACCACGTCGGCGACGCCTGGTACCAGACGAACGTATGGATACCGGCCCAGTGGACAGGACAGCGCATAGTCCTGCGGTTCGACGCCGCTACCCACCGCGCGACCGCCTGGGTCAATGACACCGAGGTCGTCACCCACGAAGGCGGCTACACCCCGTTCGAAGCCGATGTGACCGCACACCTGCGACCGGGAGCCGAGAACCGCGTCACCGTCGTGGTCAACAACGAACTGAGCTGGGCGACGATCCCGCCGGGCACCATCGAGGAACGTCCCGACGGCCGCCGGGTGCAGCGATACTTCCACGACTTCTTCAATTACGCGGGCCTGCACCGGCCGGTCTGGCTCTACACCACACCCCCGGAGCACATCAGCGACATCACCGTCACCACGGCCTTCGACGACACCACCGGCGTCATCGGCTACCGGGCGAACAGCACCGGGGAGACGGACTCGGTCCGCGTGTCGCTGCGCGACGCCTCGGGTGCCGAGGTGGCCGCCGCCACGGGTGCGGTCGGCACCCTGTGGGTGCCCGACGTACATCCTTGGGCACCTGGCGACGGCTACCTGTACGAACTCGAGGCCACGCTGCTCAGCGCGTCCGGGGAGGTCACCGACAGCTACCGCCAGCCGGTGGGCGTACGCACGGTGGAGGTACGCGGAAAGCAGTTCCTGATCAACGGAACCCCCTTCTACTTCAAGGGATTCGGCAAGCACGAGGACGCGGCGGTGCGCGGCAAAGGGCACGACGACGTGCTGATGGTGCATGACTTCGCGCTGATGGAGTGGACCGGCGCGAACTCCTTCCGCACCTCGCACTACCCGTACGCGGAGGAGGTTCTCGACTACGCCGACCGGCACGGCATCGTCGTCATCAACGAGACGGCGGCCGTCGGGCTCAACCGCAACATAGGCGGAGGCGTCTTCAGCTCCGGCGAACGGGTGCTCACCTTCTCCCCGGACGCGGTCAGTGACGAGACTCAGCGCGTCCACCTGCGGGCGCTCCAGGAGCTGGTGGCGCGCGACAAGAACCGTCCCAGCGTCGTGTTGTGGTCCGTGGCCAACGAACCCGACCACGTCCAACCCGAAGCGCGCGACTACTTCGCCCCACTGGCAGCGGAAACCCGCCGCCTCGACCCGACCCGGCCCGTGGCCTACGCCAACGCGCTGCTCGCGCCGCCGGACCAGTGCGTGGTCACCGACCTGTTCGACGTGGTCCTGCTCAACCGTTACTACGGCTGGTATTTCGGTACCGGCGATCTGGAAGCGGCCGAGACCGCGCTGGAGGCCGAACTGCGGCAGTGGGCGGCGCTGCACGACAAGCCCATCGTCATCACCGAGTACGGTGCCGACACCTACCCCGGCCTGCGCAGCGTCGTGCCCAACCCGTGGACCGAGGAGTATCAGGCGGAGCTGCTCGACGTGTATCACCGGGTCTTCGACCGGGTCGACGCGGTGGTGGGCGAGCAGGTGTGGAACTTCGCCGACTTCGCCACCACACCGGGCGTCTTTCGCGTCGACGGCAACAAGAAGGGTGTTTTCACGCGCGACCGCCGCCCCAAGACTGCCGCCTTCCACCTGCGCGCCCGCTGGCGCGAAGACGAGTGAGCCCGGCCCTAATAGTCGACGGCCTCAGGCGCCGGGCCGATTCGGCGGGCCAATTCCGCTTCGTCATACCGCACGTCTATGCCGTGCTGTTTCATCACCGAGACGAGCTTCTTCAGCGAAATGTGAATATCGGTGTGGCCGACCTCCTGCCACCCCACGTTCGACCCGTTGTCCGAATCCGCGGGCATCATCATGATGGGAACCTTGGCCCATCCTATTTCCGAGCACATGATCGCACCTCCGTCCGAGGTGGAGCCGCATACGTACCTCTTGAATCAACTACCGCCGGTTGAATCTGGTGGTTTGCTCTCGCGGTCCCGTCTGGGTGAGGGGAGGCCGGTAGCGTGTGGCTGGTTGATGGCAGCCCAGTCCGCTATGCCGCGTGTGGCGATGTTGCGGGCTGCGATGTGGTCGGCGTGCCCAGCGAGGCCGCACCTTTTGCAGACGAACCGGCCCCGCGCTGGCCGGTTCGCCCGGCTGATGTGCCCGCAGTCCGGGCAGGCCTGCGAGGTGTAGGCGGGGTCGACCAGGACGAAGGCGATCCCGGCCCGGGCGGCCTTGCAGCGGGTGAAGGTGATCTGCTGGGCGAAGGCCCAGCTGTGCAGGGTGCGCCGCTGGAACCGATGAGCCCTTACCCGCTCGCGGATACCCTGCAGATCCTCCAGGGCGACACCGCGGCCGGTGCGTTCGGCTTCACGCACCACGTACGTGCTGATTTGGTGGTTGAGGTCGGTCATCATCCGGTGCTCACGCCCGGACAGGCGGCGCAGCACCCGCCGCGCCGCCGACGTGCCCTTCTTCTGCAACCGGCGGCGCTGGCGGTGCCGTCGCTCGCGCAGCGTGCGGACGTGGCCGTTGCCGCCGACCGGCCCCGGCAGAGCAGGGCCGGGCAGCACCGCGCCATCGGAGGTGACCGCCAGGTTCGCCACCCCTTGATCCACCCCGACGAAGCCGCCAACCGGCTCACGCGCCACCGGCTTCGGCAGGGTGAGGGCGACCTGCAGCAACCACACCCCGTGCCGACAGACCAGGTCGGCCTCCCCCATCGGCAGCGTGTCGATGGCTTTGAGGTCTTCTGGTCGGCCGGTGTAGGGGACGGTGACGCGCCCGGTGGGAGTCCACAGCGACACCGTCCGGGCATCACGATTCCAGCTCATCAGCCGGGCGTCGTACGGGACGGCGCCGTGCGGGCGGAAGATGTGGGCGCGTTTCTTGCTGGAACGCCGGTTGGCGTAGGCGCCGGCGACCCGGGCGATGGCCCGCACGGCCGCTTGCGCGCCCAGCCCGGCCACCTGCGCCCGCACCTCGTAGTAGGCCAGCCGGTGCAACTCCACCACGGTGAAGGTGCGGTGCTGCCAGGCCAGGCGGGAGACGACGGTCGCCGCCTGATTGCACACCAGCACCGCCGCAGCCAGGGCGTCGGCTTGGGCCGGTGCGGGCGTGAGCCGCAGTTGCACGGTCGTGGGGCAGGCCGTGTCGTTTGGTGGTGGAGCGGCGGATTGCCATCGTGCACCTCCTGTCACAGCGGCCTCACCCACCGCACATATTACCGAACGTGACTGAGCCTTTCCATGCTGTTTTCGGTCTCCGCGCCACCATTCAGATTAAGTCGCCAGGCATGCTGAGCCTCCGAAGTGTGTCGACGTGGCGGAGCGCCACGTCGGTGGCATGCTCCGGCGTACCCGGACGCCGGCCTCGGCCATACGATCGCCGCGGTCAAGTTGGTCAAGATCACATGGGGCCAGGCCCATGGACCGCCCTCACGACCCCTACGCCGTCGTCGCGAAAATTCAGATGCCCGCCACGAACCAGTGCTCTACTGTCCGGGAAATGAATCTTCGCGATGAGCGGCAGGGCGACAGAGAACCAGTGCGGACGGTGCATCTGCGGGCGTTCGGCGACCATGGAGCCGTCGTGACCGATCTCGTGGATACCCTGCGCGGCGCGATCACACCTGACACGGGCATCTCGCTGGTGGCCGAGGACGCCGGAAGGGTCATCGGCCACATCATGTTCACCTCGAGCCTGCTCGACGCGCCACGGCGACTGGTCGAGGTGCAGGTCCTCAGCCCTTTGGCCGTGGCGCCCGAATATCAACGGCAAGGCGTCGGATCGGCCCTGGTCCAGCGCGGCCTGGAGGTGCTCGCCGAACGCTCTGTCCCCCTCGTCTTCCTCGAAGGCGACCCGGGCTATTACCATCGCTTCGGCTTCCAGCCGGGGAGTGTCCATGGCTTTCGTAAACCGTCCCTGCGCATTCCCGACGCGGCCTTCCAGGTGATCCGGTTTCCCGCATACGAGCCATGGATGACCGGGACGTTGGTCTACTCGCAGCCATTCTGGCAGCACGATGCCGTTGGTCTCCGTGACCCTGACAACTAGGTTCAGCCCCCGGCGTCTGGGCACGGTATCGGCAGCCTGTCAGGGTGGGCAGAGGGTCGTGAGGCGGCGCAGGTGGAGGGCGTACGCCTGGGAGTCTCCGTCGGCGATCGCTTGACGCAACGCCAATGCCTCGTCCGTCATCACCGGGTGGGTCGAGCGGTCGGCCGCGTCCAGGAACGCGAGAAAGGTGGCCCGCGACTCTTCGTGGCTCAGCGCGCCCGTGCCTCTGCCGGTTGGCAGGCGGTGGAGCAGGTCGCAGGCTTCCAGGGCGGCTGGATCCAGACGCAGAGTGGTGGGCGGTGGTTCGGGGGGAATCCGTACGGCTTCTGGGATCCACAACACGGTCAGTGCGGCGACGGCGATGGCCATGGGGACGATGGGTGAGATGCCCGCGGCGGGAGCGGTGGGGGAGGGGCGCCTGGATACGACGGATGCGACTCCGGTCAACCAAGCGGAGACCAGTGCGGCGGCCAGGGCAGTGAGAGAGCCGACGACCGTCACCTGTCCGAGCGGGAGGCGTACCGCGGACAATGACACGTCCCACGCGCAGGGGCCGGGTCTGAGACTGAAGGCGTCCAGACAGCCGCCGAGGACGCCGGCCGACGGCATGACGAGCGCGCCGACGGCACCCGTGAGGAAGGCCGCCACCGTGCCCAGGACGATGGCGAAGCGCTGCCGCCTGACAGTGACCACGCAGGCCACGAACGCGGCCGCCACCGCCTGCAGCAGTATGGCGAGCGACACCTGCCAATGGTTGAACAGCAACGCGAAGCCGGGCATGCCGCGCTGGGCCGGTGCGTACGCCTGGCGAGCCAGGAAACGGATGGCCAGCAGCGCCGCCGCGTACGCCACCGCCGCCCCCACCCCCGTCAGTACCGCCAGTCGGATGGCAGCGGCCGGCCGGGCGAGCACAAGCGGCGGGCGCGTCAGGCTGGTGAGACGGGTCAGCCAGTTCGGGCACCCGTGGGCCGGCGGCCTGACCAGCCACGTGCCCAGCGGAACGGCCCAGACCCCGACCAGCACGGCCGCGATCACCCCCTGCCGCGAGAAGTACTGGCTGAGCGGATGGTTCAGCGCCAGCCACAGCCACCAAGGCCCGGCCCGATTCACCGTGGCGGTGCCGTTCAGCCCGCTCGCCTGGAGGTAGTCGCTCACCGGCAGCTCGGACAGATCCGGCACCTCGAGCGTCAGCGACTGGACGCCGAACCAGCACGCGAACAGGCAACCGGCCGCCATGACGATCGGCACCACGGCGGCACCGATCGGCGCCCTCCCGATGACGGGAAGCCACGCGGCCGCTGTGGTGGCGATCCACCGCACGATGAGGCAGGCGCACGCGACGGTGACCGCCGCCGAGACCAGCCAGAGCAGGGGAGTGATGTCGCCCGTCCCACTCCAAGATCCGGTGATGGCGCTCGATGCTGACAGAGGTTGCCCCAGCACCAGGCCGAGCCCCAGCCCGAGCCCCACGTACGCCAGCCGGGAACGTGCACGCCCCCTGACCGCCCGGTACGCCGACCAGCGCCAGACGGCGACGGCCACCACGCCCATCGCGAGCGGCGCGAACAGCAGCGCCGACAGCCACCGGTTGACCAGCGCGTCGAGCCGGGGTGCCGCCAGCCAGAGCAGGGTGGCGAGGTTGCCGTACACGATGGTCGTCGCGAGCCCGGCGCCGAAGGACTCCCAGAAGCCCGGCGCGAAAACAGCCTGCGGATCCCGCAGCAGCCGCAGCCGGACCTGCGGCTCGAAGTGCCGCCGAACCAGCCCGCCCCACGGAACCAGCCCACCCCACGGAAGCGGCCCACCCCACGGAAGCGGCCCGCGCCACGGAAGCGGCCCGCGTCGTGAAGACTGCCCGCTCTGTGAAGACTGCCCACGCCACGACGGCAGCCCGTGCCTCGAACCGCCGCTTGGGGAATCCTCGTGCTGCCGACCGCTCAGGACGGCCTCAAGGCCGCCCGCCCCGCCCTCCCACATGGCGGCACGCACATCGGCGTACGTCTCGCGCGATCGGAGGACGGCATTCCGGGTGAAGTAGACCACGACGAGCAGGAACAACAGCCGCCAGACCACCCCCAGCGATGTCCCGTCCGGCTTGTCGGCCAGGCTCACCGTCACCGGCACCAGAGCGACGATGACGAAGGCCCGCCAGAACGCCACCGTCAGGTACGTCCTGTCGACGTCGGCGTTGCGCAGGTGAGCGAGTTCGTGCAGGACGATCGCGCGGAAGGCTGTCCTGTCGGCGGTCAGCTTCGTGACCAGGCCGGCGTTGAGGCCCAGGTAGCGGCGGCAGTAGCGGCCGAAGGCGACGCCGCCGACGGTGCCGGTCAGCCGCCACAGGTACGTGGGGGGCCGCGCGAGGCCCGCGACGGCCACGAGGCCGTCGAGTTCGCGCACGTGGTCCGGAGCGTCCTCAGCCCGCAGGGGCCGCAGCCCGAGCCGGCGGATCCGCCAGGCGGGCAGGTACCAGTAGATCAGCCCGGCCACCAGGAAGAGCAGCGCGAGCCCGCCGGCCACCCAGACGGCCTTGGCCTGCTCGTACGGCGCCACGCACGCGAGGAACCGGCTGGCGACCGCCCCCATGTCCGAGCCCTCGGCTCCAGGCGCGACCTCCCAGCAGCGCGAGTAGGCCCGCTCCTCGCTCGCGCCCTGCGGCGACAAGCTGAAGTAGAGGATGTTGACGGCGAACACGCTCGTACCGACGATCGAGCCCATCAACAGCACAAACCGCAGCGCTGTCTGAGAGGGCACGGCGAAGGGATCGAGCGGGCGCTCGTTCATGCGCCAAGGTTTTCGGTGGGGCCGAGCGGGAGCCTGTTCATGCGCCGAGGCTTCCGATGACGGCGTCGGCGAGCAGTTCGGCCTTGTCCTCCGGCAGGTCCATCTGGCGGGTCTTTTCGATCGCCGTCATGCGTACCCGGGCGAGCTGCTCCGGGGTCAGCGGCGGGACCGGCGGCAGGGCGTCGTTCTCGGCCTCGGCGGTGCGGCGCAGCAGAGCGCGCATCGTCCGGCGCAGCCCGTCCTTGCCGCGATCGGTCACCACACGGGCGACGTCCTGCGCCAACTGGTCCAGGATCGCCGAAACGACAGGGAGTACCACGGGTGTCAGCAGGATGACCGCTGACTCCAGCCCGAACCCCAGCATCTCGTCGCGCCTCGCCCGCCCGGCTGGGAGACGCCGCCCCTGTCGAAGTAGACCGTCGCCACGATCGGGAAGAGTGGCAGTTCCTCAGGAGCGGCGCGTCTCACCGTTTCGCGGGCGATCTCCTGAAGCAGATCGCGGTCCGCGAGATCGAAATCACCGATGCCGTTCATCTCCGTTCCGGATTTCGCGTAGAAGTTTCATCTTTTGACCCGGGCTTAGCAATCCTGAACATAGCTATAACCGCTCAGGACAAGGGTCCGATAGGGATAGCCGAAACCGGCCGGATCCTGACAGCCCTGCCATGACCACGACTCCCGCCGAGGGGCGGTGTTGGGAATGTAGAAGGTCATCTGAGTTCGCTCGACGACGACCGTGCCCGCCCATCGCAGCCGGCCTTTGGCGATGATCAGATCTCCCTCGGGGCCGAGGGTGACCGAGCCGTAGGCGGTGCCGCCGGACGTTCCGCCGCTCCAGGTCCCCTGGAACTCAGCGGGTACGGCCGACCTGGGAAACGCCTGCTGAGGATCATCGGGAACATTCGTCCGTACGGGCGGGGCGTACGTTCGCACCGTGGGGACGTACGAGTCGCCGCCCCCGTCGCCGGGACCCCCGCAGGCGCTCGTCGCCAGTACCGCGGCGCACGCGAGCGCTATGCCGAGCCGTACACCGCCTGTGTGCCTGGACCGCCCCGCGCCGAGCCGTACACCGTCGGCGTACCCGGACCGCCACACGCTCCGCGCGTGAAACCCGTCAGAGTGTTCCATTTCATCATTTAGGCGTATTCCTGGCGTCGCCCCTGCTTTTCCGCCGAACCGCGACCGAATTGTCTGCCGCGCCATGATTCACCCTCCCCTTTCCCCATATTCTGCGGACCGGATCCGGTGCCGCGGAATACGCTCTTTGACGTAGTCCGAGGGGGAGGAGGCGGACATGGGCCGCTCATTGATGAACCCCATGGAGCTGAGCTATCAACTCGGCGACCTGCCCGGCCGCGACGCCTATTTGGCCGCCGCGGCCGCCTGCCTCATTTCCGCCCTCGACGGCGACGTCGTCGGCTGGAACAATCTCGACTTCCCCACCCACTCGGTGGAGCTGTGGTTCGACCCGCCGGACGCCGAGATCTCGGTGGATCTGCTCGCCGCCGTCATGGACGAGCACCCTCTCGTCCGCCACTACCTCGACCACCCCGGAGACGCCTCCCCGCGGCGGATCAGCGACTGTCTCGCCGAACGCGCCTGGCGGTCGCACCGCGTCTACCGCGAGCTGTTCGTCCCGATGCAGGCCCGGCACCAGCTCGCCATCGTCGTCGGTACGTGGCTGCCGTCGGGCGGCCTCGGCTGGGCCGTCAACCGCTCCGGCCGCGACTTCAGTCAGACCCACGTGGAGGTGGCGCAGGCGCTCCAGCCGGTTCTGACACTGCTCGACCGGATCTACGCACCGGGAGCGCCAGGAACGCGGGGAACACTGGGAATGCCGGGCGCGCCAGGAACGCCTGGAGCAGCGGGAACGTCTGGAGTAGCGGGAGCGCCGGGAGCGCCGGGAGCGCCGGGAGTATCGGGAGTATCGGGAGTACCGGGAGTACCGGGAATGCCGGGAATGCCGGGAATGGGGCAGCGCCCAGCGCGCAGCAGATCGCCTGCCTGCGCCGGATCAGCGTCCGCACCGTCCGCAAGCACCTGGA
The DNA here is from genome assembly GCF_040659625.1 of Nonomuraea sp. NPDC049750. NCBI lineage: Bacteria > Bacillati > Actinomycetota > Actinomycetes > Streptosporangiales > Streptosporangiaceae > Nonomuraea > Nonomuraea sp. NPDC049750. The sequence goes on along the minus strand of NZ_JBFANB010000030.1, from coordinate 51,441 downwards.
GAACGTCTATAGCAAGCTCGGCTGCCACGACCGATTGCTGGCCGTCAACCGCGCCCGCCACCTCGGCCTGATCTGACCCGTCGGCCGCTCCGGCGCCTTTCACCCATGGCAGAACATTGTTCGGTAGTGTTGTTGCCTATGACGGACATATTCGACGACCTCAAGGCCGAGTATGAGCAGCTGGACACCGTCCTCGCTGGTCTCACCCCCGCCGAGTGGTCCCACCCGTCGGCCGCCGAGGGCTGGACCGTCTCCGACGTGGTCCTCCACCTCGCCCAGAGCGAGGAACGCGCCGCCGCCTCGCTCGCGGGCGAGGACGTCACGATCAGGCGCGAGCCCGCCGCCGACGGCGTGCGCGGTCGGGACGGCAGTGCGTCCGGTCGAGACGACAGTGCGTCCGGTCGAGACGATGGAGCGTCCGGTCGGGACCGTGGAGCGTCCGGTCGGGACCGTGGCGCGTTCGGTCGCGAGTCCCGCGACGGCGGCGCCTCCGGTCGGGAGTCCGGCGGCGGCGAGTCCGGTAGAGGGGTGGACGCGGCGGTGGACGCCAGGGTGGCCGCTCAGCGGGGCATCGCCCCCGCCGATCTCCTGGCCCGCTGGCGCAGGGCCGCCTTCGCCATCCCCGACGCCCTACGCGCCCAGCCCAAGGGCACTCGGCTGTCCTGGGTGGCCACCTCGTTGTCCCCTGCGACCCTGGCCACCACCCGGCTGGCCGAACACTGGGCCCATGCCTACGACATCACCGCGCCCCTCGGCATCCCCTACCCCGACACCGCGCGCCTGCGCCACATCGCCTGGCTCGGCCACCGCACCCTGCCGTACGCCTTCGATGTCGCGGGCGTCGAAGGCGGGCCCGTCTACTGTGAGCTGACCTCACCCGACGGCGAGCTCTGGCGCTTCGGCGACCCCACCGCCGCCTCCACCGTCACGGGCCCCGCCGCCGACTTCTGCCGCGTCGGCGCCCATCGCCTGGCCCCCGCCGACTCGACGCTGAAGGCGACCGGCCCGTACGGCGCCAAGGCACTCGCCGTCCTGCGCAACTACGCCCTCTGACGGCTCCCCACCTGCGACTTCCACGACTGACTTCCATGCCTGGGAGCGATACCACCGCACGGCCGACGCAGCCTGGGAAGGACCGCCGCACGGTGAACGGAGTCTAAGGAGGGCCGCCGCACAGCGGACGGGGCCTGGGACGCATCGCCGCGCAGCGGAGGGAGTCCAAGGAGGGCCGCCGCATGGCGGACGGAGCTTGGGGCGAGGGCCGCCGCACTGTGGACGGATCAGCCGAGCGTGGTCGATAGTTCGTCGGCGAGCCGCTCGATCGTCTCCCGGCCCTCCAGCGGTCGTGACCACGCGGCCGGGAACGCGGCGGTCCCGTGCACGGCGCCCAGGAGGTTGCCGCAGACCGAGCCCGTGGAGTCGCTGTCTCCCGAGTGGTTGACCGACAGCAGCATCGCCCGCTCCACAGACGGCCCCACCGCCCGTTCCACCAGCGCGCAGTAGACCCCGATGGCCAGCGCCTCCTCGGCCACCCACGCCCCGCCGAGCGATTCGACCGCCTCCGGCGTGTGCTCGCCGCTGCGGGCCAGCTCGACTGCGGCGTGGAGCGCGCTTGTCGTCTCCTCGTGCCGCGGGTAAGTCGACGTCAGATCCAGGGCATCCTGTACGGCGTGCGCCAGCGGTCGCCCCGCCACCAGGAGTGCGACGATCGCCGCGAATGCCCCGGCGGCCAGGTAGCCGGTCGGATGCCCGTGGGTGATCTGCGCGCAGGCGGCGGACAGCTCGAACGCGGCCCGAGGGTCCCTGACGGCCAGGCCGAACGGGGCCGAGCGCATGACCGTTCCGCACCCCTTGGAATCGGGGTTCACCGGGCCTGGCTCGCCGAGCGGCGCCGGGCCGGGGAAGTGCCGGTGCAGGCCCGACAGGCAGGCGTTGCCGGGTGCCCGCCGGGAGTACAGCCAGCCCTCCTCCCGCAACCGGCCCGTACGATGCGGACCGTCCGGCGGCGGAGGCGCGGGATGGTCCTGGGTGTCCAGCCAGCGCTGGTACGCCTGGCGTACCGACTCCACGGCGTCGGCCGGGGCCTCGGCGCGGATGAGGCCCTCAACGGTGAAGAGCGTCATCTGTGTGTCATCGGTGATCAGTCCGCTTTTGCCACGCCAATCGGTGACATATCCGGAAATACCGTCTTTGCCGTGATGCTTGCGGATCTCCCTGAGCGACTGGAACTCGATCGGCGCCCCCAGCGCGTCACCGATCCCCCCACCGAGCAGGCAGCCTCGAACTCGATCCCGGAAGTCCATGGGAAGATCCTGCCACTTCCTGCCACTTCCTCCCGACCGGCCTCCCGGCAGACGGGCGGACGGGCAGGCCGGCGAGGTCGCCCGCGGCCGTCGCGAGACCCCTCAGGTGGTGACGAAGTCCGCGATGACCACCGTCGCATCATCCTTCGGCTCCACGGCGGCCATCTCGTCGAACACCCTGTCCAGGCACGCGGCGGGAGACGGGCCACCGGCGAAGAGCTCCGTCATCCGGGAGGCGCCGAGCGCCCGGATCGCCCCGTTCGTGATGATGACGACGCGATCACCAGGACGGAGGGACACGCTGCCGACCTGCGGAGACAGGGCGGGCGCCAGACCGAGCCCGCGCGGCGGCGAGCCGTCCTCCAAGGAGTACGGCGACCCGTCCTCGAAGGAGTGCGACGTGGTGAGCGGCTGCGGCCGCGCGCTCTTCGGGCAGTGCCAGATCGCGCCGTTCCCGACATGGGCGAAGCGCAGGCATGGGCTGTCCGCCGCGTCGAGGATGATCAGATCCAGGGTGTTGACCAGGCCGGACGTGTCGGGGTCGAGCTGGGCGGCGGTGTGCACGGAGTGGTGTACCGCCTGGGCCCAGCCGTTCATGTCCACCTTCCGCGCCGCGCCGTACCGGGGCCGGGCGGCGACCACGGCGCCCAGGGCCACAGCGGCGGCGGAGACGTCGCCGAGCTGCCCGCCACCCCGCCCGGCGAGCTGCCCACCATCATGGCCGCCGAGCTGCCCGCCGCTGGCCGTCGCGATCAGCCGCTCCTGGATGACGTACGCGTCGGACGGCCGGCCGTGCGAGCCCTCGTACGTACCGCCGACCGCCGACAATCGCGGCCGTGCCACCGGCATCCCGGGCGGCCAGGTCCCTCGCTGACCACGGATCGCCATCACGGACAGGCAGGTGATCAGGATCGCGATCACGATGAAGGTCATGAGGTCCCCTCCTGTCGCGGTCATCGCGACATGTGCCCCCGTAGCCGCGGTCATCGCGACACGCGCCCCAGTACACGCTCGCGCGCGGTGATACGACTGACGGCCGATCGGCCGTCATGCGGCGCGGTGGCGGGGGGTTCAGGGTGCGTAGGACGCGGTGCATCCCGCAGGAGAGCCGGCCCGAGGAAGCAGCGATGCTGACCCATGACCCCATCCGCCGCCACGACCGGAGAAAGCCGATCCGTTCACTTTCGGTGCGTTATCGTGAGACCCGTTTTGTGCTCCCATCGCGAGCGGACGGCGCATGGCTCACCCCGGTTCCACGAGGTACGACTCGGCGGCCAGGCAGTTGGAGCAGGCCATCGCTCGTACAGGAGCGGCGGCCCGTGTCGCCGTCGGCCTGGTGGCGGTCGTCGCCGCGGCGCTCGGCGCGGTGCCGCCGGTCTCCGTCGCGTGGTTGGTGCCGATGCTGGCGGTGGACCTCGTTTGGACGGCGCTGTTCGCCCGCCTGGTGTGGCGCAGGGAACTGCTGCCGAAGTGGCTGGCGGCCGGTGACGTGGCCATCACCATCACGTTGTGCCTCTCGCAGCGCCACCTCGTGGCCAGGGAGGCGCTCGAGGACGGCGCGAGCTGGATCGCGGGGCTGGTCACGATGACCATCGTCGTCGCCGGGGTCGCCTGGCCGCCCAAGGTGGCCGTCCCCACCGGCCTGGCCGTGTCGGGGGCGTACCTGGTCGGGGCCCGGCTCGCCTCCCCTCCCCAGGACGTGAGCATCACGCTGGGGACGCACGTCGTACAGATCCTCTCCATCGTGGTGCTGATGCTGCTGCTGCGCCGCTCGGCCGCCTCGGCGGACGCCTTCCTGCGGGAGAGCGCGCGCAGGGAGATCACGCTCATAGTGGAGCGGCTGCGGCGCGAGGACGAGCTGCGGCAGGTCGGCAGCATCCACGAGACGTCACTGCACACGCTGACCATGGTCGGCCTGGGCACCTACGACCAGCCCTCGTCCACCTTGCGCGGTCAGGCGGCGAGCGACCTGTCGGCGCTGGAGAAACTGCGGGACACCCCGCGCGCCGCCGCCGGTTCCATCGCCCTGGACGCACTGCTGGACGAGGTGGCCGAGCGGGTGACGGGCCTGGAGGTCCATCGGAGCCTGACGCCGGAGACGGTGCCGGGGGAGGTCGCGGAGAGCTTCGCCCGCGCCGTCACCGAGGCCCTGGCGAACGTCGCCCGGCACTCCGGCGTACACCAGGCGGAACTGCTCTCCAGCAGGCGCGACGGCGAGATTCGCGTGGAGGTCGCCGACGAGGGCCGCGGGTTCGACCAGGACCGGCTGCCGCCCGACCGGTTCGGCGTGCGCGGCTCGATCCTCGACACGATGCGGTCCCTGCCGAACGGCGGCGCTGAGATCTCCTCCGGCGGCCAGGGCACCAGGGTGAGCCTGTGGTGGCGGCCGTGACCGAAGAGATCGAGCAGGTCGCGCAGCGCTACGCCCGCTACACCGCGATCGGCGCCGTGATGATCGCCATGCTCTGGCACACCGGCTACGACCTCACGGTCACGATCACCGGCTGGTACGACTTCCGCTGGCCGGTGGTCGCGGCGGCGGCCTGGCTCCTGTACACCGCGATCGCCGTGCTGGCCGGGGTGGCCCTGCTGCGTACCTCCAGCGGCCCGGCCCGGGGACGCGAGCTAGCCGTGCCCGTGCTGGCCCTGGACATCGCGGTGATCGTGGCCTGCTACCCCAAGGACCTGATCGGCCCCATCAACTGGGGCTGGGGCTCGGTGGGCTGGCTCGGCGTCATGCTCCTGTGGAACCGGCCGCGCGGGCGGGGCGAGCTGTTCGTCTTCCTCGCCGCCAACGCCGGCATCATGCTGGCGGCGATGGCCGCGACCGGGACGCTCGACCGCGTCTCCATCGCCAAGTACCTGATGGTCGAGGTCGGCAGCATCACCCTCCAGCTCGGTTACCTGGCCGGCTGCCACACGCTGCGCGTGCGCGCCGAGGACGCGGTGCTGCTGGCCCGCCGGCTCGCCGCCGACGACGCCTGGCGGGTCTCCGCCCAGCGCATCCACACCGACCGGCTGCGCAGGTACGACGCCATCCGCGACGTGGCCGAGTCGCTGCTGAAGCAGCTGGCCGACGGCGCCGATCCCGGCGATCCCCGCGTCCGAGCGGACTGTACGGCCGGCGCCATGCGGCTGCGCCGCCTCATCACCGAGCGCGAGGACGTACCCGACGCGCTGGTGTCGGCGTTGCGCGAGCGCATCGACGCGGCCGAGCGGCGCCAGGTCCTGGTGACGGCGCCGCCGTTCGGCGAGAACCTGCCCGACCTGCCGGAGGGCGTACGCGAGGACCTGCTCAGAGCGCCGATCCGGGCATTGGACGGCGCCAGGTCGCGGGCCAGGGTCACCGTGTCCGCGATGTCCACGATGATGAGTGTGGCGGTCGTGGCCGACAATGATGATCTGCCCATCAGCACCACCCCGGTGCACGAGCCGAGCGGCGTCGTCGTCACCTATCAGCGGCAGGGAGGGGAGTTATGGGTCAACAGCATCTGGCAGGGCCCGTGACCGTCGCCCTGGTGGAGGATCACCAGGTCGTGGTGGACGGCGTCAGGTCGTGGTTCAGCCCGCCGGGCCCGGTGCGCCTGGTCGCGCAGGGGTCCACGATCGAGTCCGTCCGCGGGGTGGCCGCCGACGTGCTGATGCTCGATCTCAACCTCAACGGCACCTTGGTCGTCGACCGGGTCGCCGAGTTATGCGGGGGCGGGCAGCGGGTCATCGTCTTCTCCGAGCACGAGGAGCCGGAGATCGTGCGCGCCGTGCTGGACGCCGGGGCCTCGGCGTTCATCGGCAAGGGACGGGCCACGCGGGAGTCCTGCCTGGAGACCATCTTGGAGGTGGCCGCCGACAAACCGAGCATGACGCCGCCGATGGCGCAGGCGATCGCGACCGACGAGGGCCCGCACCGGCCGCAGCTGTCGGACAAGGAGCGGGCCGCGCTGCTGTTCTGGTTCCAGTCGATGTCCAAGGCGTCGGTGGCCGCGCGGATGGGGATCAAGGAACGGACCGTACGCCAGTACATCGACCGGGCCCGCGTCAAGTACGCGGCGGCGGGACGGCCCGCGCCCACCAAGGAAAAACTGCTCATCTGCGCCATCCAGGACGGCCTCGTCCGTCCTGACGAGGTGACCGTCTACACCTCCCTGGCCGCGCGGTCAGGAGGGGAACCGCGCGGCCAGGAGAGGTGACCTAGGAGAGCCGTTCGGGACCCCTTCTCGATGGGATGATGCCGTTGCACCATCGAGAACATGCCCGCCCTTGTTCCCGGCGACCCGCGCCAGCTCGGTGAATACTGGCTCGCGGGCCGGCTGGGGGAGGGCGGCCAGGGTGTGGTCTATGAGGCTTACGACCCCGCCGGGCAGCGGGTGGCGATCAAGGTGCTGCATCCCGGCGCCGGGGCCGAGCTGCGGGACCGGTTCGCCAAGGAGGCCGCGGCGACCCGGCAGGTGTCGGCGTTCTGTACGGCCCGGGTGCTGTCGGTCGAGCTCGACGACCCCCGCCCGTACATCGTCAGCGAGTACGTCGGCGGCCCCAGCCTGCGCCGGGCGGTCACGACCGCCGGGCCGTACCGGCCGGACGACCTGCACCGGCTGGCCACCGGCATCGCCACCGCGCTGACCGCGATCCACGAGGCCGGGGTGATCCACCGCGACCTGAAACCCGACAACGTCCTGATCGGCCCCGACGGCCCGCGGGTGATCGACTTCGGGATCGCCAGAACGTCGGAGATGTCGCTCACCCCGACCGGCCAGGTCGCCGGGACACCGGCGTTCATGGCCCCGGAGAGTGTCATCGGCCAGCGCGCGAGCCCGGCCGTGGACATCTGGGCGTGGGGCGCCGTCGTCCTGTACGCGGCGACCGGCCGGGACCCGTTCACCGGCGAGAACCTGGCGGGGCTGCTGCACCAGATCCTCGCCGCCGCCCCCGACGTGTCCGGGTTGGCCGAGCCGCTGCGCGCCCTGGTCACGGCGGCCCTCGCCAAGGACCCGGGCGAGCGCCCCAGCTCCCGGAGCCTGCTGCTGGCCCTGGTCGGCGGCCGGGACGTCGTCTCACGCGACGGTGGCCGGGATGTCGTCTCGCGTGAAGGTGGCGGGGATGTCGTCCCGCGTGAAGGCGGCGGGGGTGTCGTCCCGCGCGACGACGACGGTGGGACGCGGGCGTTGCTGGCCGAGGGCAGCCGGGCCGCCGACGTGATCAGGCCGCCCGCCCTGCTCGCGCAGCCCCCCTTGGAGCTGGTGGCCGAGCAGATCTACCGGCGGCTGCGCGGCACCGACCAGGCGGTGGTGCCGCAGATCATGCTGCGCCTGGTCACACCCGGCGAGGGCGCCGAGGACATGCTGCGCAAGGTGCCGGCCGGCGAGCTCGACGACGGGGTCGTCGACCCGCCCAGGCTGGACCGGGTGCTGCTCGGGTTCACCCGGGCCGAGCTGGTGGTACGCGACGGCGACACGGTGTCGCTGGCCAACGCGGCCCTCCTGCGCGCCTGGCCGAGGATGCGCGGGTGGATCGACGCCGACCGGGCGGGCCTGCGCATCCACCGCAGACTCGGCGAGGCCGCCCAGCGGTGGGACGCGCACGGCCGCCGTACCGGCGACCTCTACCAGGGCGGCTCCCTGGAGGCCGCGCTGAGCTGGGCCGCGACAGGCCGCCAGCACGTGACGCTGAACCTCCTCGAGAACGCCTTCCTGGAGGCGGGCCTGGCCTACAGCCGGGTCCGGGCCCGTCGCAGACGGCAGGTCATGGCGGCGCTGGCCGCCATGCTGGTCGTCGCGCTGGCCGCCACGGGCGTGGCCGCCGGACAGCGGGCGGCGGCCGTACGGGAACGGGACATCGCGGTGGCCCGCAAGACCGCGATGCTCGCCGAGTCGCTCCAGACCTCCGACCCCGTCAAGGCCATGCTGCTGAGCGTGGCGGCCTGGCGGATCGCGCCGGTCCAGGAGGCGCGGGCCGTGCTGTACAGCGCGCTGGCGCAGCGCGAGCTGACCGTGCTGCCACCTCCCGCCGCCGGGGCGGACGCGCGCTTCGACCTCAGCGCCGACGGCCGCGTGCTGGCCATAGCCGACGCGGGCCGGGTGACCCTGCTCGAGGCCGGCCGGACGATCCGCACGCTCGACGGCGTGGGTACGGGCGTCCGCGTGATCGCGCTGAGCGGCGACCAGACGAAGGTCGCCGTGTGCGGCCCCGATGGCGTCCGTGTCTGGGACGTCGCGACGGGCCGGGCGGGCCCACGCATCGCCGGGACCGCGCTCGGCGCGGTGCTCAGCCGCGACGGGCGGCTGCTGGGCCTGGCGACGGCTGAGGGCAGGGGCGAGGTCCGGGACGCCCGTACCGGCAAGCTGGTCATGGGCACGCGGGACGAACGGATCGACCGGATCACCCTGTCCGACGACGGCCGCTACGCCGCCGCCACCTTCACCGACGCCCGCTACGAGCTGTGGGAGCTCGGCTCGGGACGCCGGATCGGGGGAACGGGCGGCGCGGTCGCCTTCGGGCCCGGCACGGCCGCGATCGCCACGGGCGGCGAGATCCGGCTGTGGAACCTGGCCACCAGACGGTTCCGTCCGGACTCGCTCGTCGACGGCATCACGGCCGCCTGGCTGTCCTTCAGCGCGGACGGGCGGCTGCTCATCTCCTACGACCGTACGGCCATCGCCGTCTGGGACGTCGCGACCGGCGAGCCGACGCTGCACTACCCGCTGACCGACACCTCCGGCATGCCCTCGGCCCGGCTCGACGCCGGGCACACGCGGCTCAGCTACCTGCTGGGCAGGGGCGCGATGGCGGTGCTCGACCTCACGGCGGGTTTCCATGCGGCCGGCGCGGTCGCCGCCGCGGCGTTCGACCCCGCCGGACGGCTCGCCGCGCTCCAGACCCCCGGCAGCCTGGTGCTGTGGGACGTCGCCGCCGGCCGGTCACTGGGCACACTCGGCCATCGCCATCCCACCGCCGACGCCGATGGCGCGTACGCTCTGGCGTTCAGTCCCGACGGCCGGACACTGGCGGCCGGATCCGCCGGAACGACCACGGTGACCTTGTGGGACGTGGCCAGCCGGACCGAGATCGCGCGGCTGCCGGTCGGCGGCCGCCAGTACATCGACGGCCTGGCCTTCAGCCCCGACGGACGGACCCTGGCCGTGTCCCCCGCCGAGGGCCGGGCCGAGCTGTGGGACCTCAGCGGTCACCGGCGGCTCGCGGACCTGCCGAGGGACGGGTTCGACGCGATGGCCTTCCGGCCCGACGGCAAGACCCTGGCGATCGGCGGCAGCGACGCCGCCCTCATCGACCTCACCGCCGGGAACGTCCTGCGCGATCGGCCGTTCGGCGGCAGCGTCGACGGGGCGAGGTCGCTGGCCTACGCCCCGGACGGCGCGACGATCGCGGTCGGCTTCCGGCAGCTCGGCGTCGACCTGTGGGACGGGCTCGGCCGCCGTCAGCTGGGGCGGCTGGCGCCGGGGCGCGGCGAGTTCGACACGGTCATGGCGATCGCCTTCCAGCCGGGCGGCGCCATCCTGGCCACCGGCGGGAGCAGCGGCCGCGTCCAGCTGTGGGACGTGGCGGCCCGTACCTCTCTGGGCGATCCGTTCAAGGCGCACGCCGGCGGGGTGCTGGCCCTGGGATTCTCCGCCGACGGCCGGCGACTGAACAGCATCGCGGCGGACGGCACCATCTACGCCATCCCCGTCGACCCGGCCTTGGCCGTGGCCCGGATCTGCGCCCGCGCGGACGCCGACCTGACCCCGGCCGAGTGGGACAGGTTCATACCCGAGATCCCCTTCAGAGAGGTGTGCTGATCATGGCGACCCCGAGGACCACCCCGCGGACGATCCTGTGGAAGCTGCTGCGCGACGACGGGATCATCGAGTCGATGGACATCACGCCGGCCCCGGTGATCTCCGGAGCGCCGCTGGTCGTCGAGGTCGCGACCGCCGGCGTACGCCGCCTCGACGGCCTCCTGTACGGCCCCGGAGGGGAGCGGGAGCGGCTCGCGTTCGAACACGTCGAGAGCGGCGAGTTCGGCGACCTGTGGCGGGCGGAGGCCGTGGTGAAGACCGTGGGGGTCTGGCGGGCGCGGGCCGGCGCGCGCGGTGACGCCGTGGAGGACACCTTCACGGTGGCGACCGATGACCAGGCGGGCGCGGTGACGCGGATCGACGGGTTCAGCCTGGCGCCCGATCCGGTGCCCGAGGGCGACGAGCTGACCTTCACGGGGGTTCTGCGAGCAGACGACGCGAGACTTGGCGGTCGGCCGATCCTGCTGGAGTTCCGCGCCGACCAGGAGTTCGCGTGGACCGAGATCACCCGTACGGAAACAGGGGAGGACGGGGAGTTCAGGACGGTCGTCATCGCCCAGAACTCCGGCTTCTGGCGGGCGGAATTCCCCGGCTCCGGCACACCCAGCTCCGGGAGGCCCGGCACGGGGAGCGGTCTGTCCGCCGACGCCGAGGCGCTGCGCGGCTCGCGCAGCGCCCAGCAGCACTCGGAGGTGGAGAAGAAGGGCCTCTACCAGGTATCTCACACGGTCAGCGGCCAGTCTGTCCCGAAGAACACCACCGTCCGGCACACCGGCACGGTACAGAAGCGCGACAGCGTCAACGACCCCTGGAGCACGCTCAACAACGAGACGGCCGAGCTGTTCTTCAAGGGATCCGGCACCAACCGCAAGAGCGTCACCAAGGGCAAGGGCAGATACCTGATCAAGGCCAAGGCGGTGAGCAGCGGTGCGTGGGGGGTGAAGATCTCCAGCTCCGCCAACGAGTTCGCGGAGATCAGGGTGACCGTCAACTGAGTCCGCCCCTCGCCTGATGAACCCACACGGCGCCCTGCGGCTCGTCGAGGTGATGAGGGTCGGACACAACGATCCGGTCATGCTGAACGGGCACGAGCTGATCCGGGCCGTGGTGGAGCTGGCTGAGCGGGCCTAGCAGGCAGGGCCCGGTGCAGCCCCATCGGCTGCACCGGGCCCGTACCGGTTGAGTGGGATCAGTCGCGATAAGTCCTGACGTAGTCGAACCGGGCCACGGCACCTGACTTGTTCATCGAGACCAGCCCGATCTTGAGCCGCTCCTTGGCCGGCAGCGTCCACACGCCGTTGTGGACCCAGTGCTCGCCGTCCCTGCTGGTGGCCGCGCGCACCTCGGTCTCGCTATGCGCGGTGTCGGCGTGGTGGGACAGCCGCAGCCACATCGTGTCAGCGGTCGGGCCGCCGAACATCGGGCCGTTGAAGACCGCGGTCGGCGGGGTGGTCGTCGGCCGCTCCCCTTCCTTGGCGAACTCGCTGAGCTGGACCACCGCCCCGTCGCCCCGCTGCAGCGGGACCACCGAGTGCACCATCTTGAAGTACCGGTCGTCATTCTCGTACAGCAGGATCCCGGCCTGCTGACCCGCTTGCGTGGGCGCGAAGTCGATCTTCGTCTCCACCGTGTAGTCGCCCTCCGGCGCGTCCCGCAGCAGCACCGAGGCGGTGTTGGTGCCTTGGTACAGCTCGGCGTTCTGGGTCGGCCAGGACAGCGCGCCGCCGGTCATGGTGACGCCGGCCGCCGGGCCGCGTACCCACTGCCAAGGCGAGCCGGGGACGGTGTCGCCGTTGAACTCGTCGCTGTAGGCGGGCAGCAACGGACCCGGCTGGGGGTCGGGCACCCGCTCGGTGACGGGGGTGTACAGCTTCGCGGCACCGACGTTGTCGGCATCGGCGCCGCCGCCGCGCGCGACCGCGCCGACCGAGCCGTGACGGGCCGCGGCCTCCGGCAGGCGACGGGTCTGCTCGGCGACCGGGTCACCGAGCTGGTCGGCGCTCACCTTGACCCTCAGTTCGGTACCGCGCAGCTCGGCCACCACGTTGTGCCAGGTGCCGAAGTCGAACCCGGCCGGCAGCGCCGTCACCGACCTGCCGCGGCTCCTGCCGCCGATCACCACGTCGGTGACCAGCGCGCGGCTGTCCCGGTCCAGCCAGGCCACGACGTTGTTCTCGCGGTTGGCATAGGCGAGGGTGAGGCCGACGGCGCCGGCGGTGACGCGCAGGTCCGCCTGCGCCCGTACGTCGGCGGTGGGGGCCTTCTTCGCAGAGACCAGGTACGCGGTGGCGCTTCCGGCGTGGCTCGCGTACCCCCGCGCGTCCTGATCGGTCCGCACCGACCAGCCGCCCTCGGCCCGCCAGCCGGTCAGGGAGCCGTCGTTGAACGTGCCGCCGGCGGCGAAGGAGGCCACCGGCGCGGGCTGGGCGCCTTCGGACGGTCCGGCTCCGGCGCGTACCACCGGCCAGCCGTCGATCCAGTCCAGCCGGTCGATCAGCAGCGGGCGCTTGCTCAGGCCCGCGAGCCGCCCGCCGCCGATCGGCGGGAAGTCGGGGTCGGCCGTCGAGATGCCGTGGTAGACGAGCCAGTCCTGGCCGGACAGGTCGGTCTGGAAGCCGCTGTGTCCCGGGCCGGCCCAGCGGTTGCCGTTGGCGCCGACCACGATGGCGCCCTTGCTGGTCAGGTCCATCAGGTTGACGCCCTCGTCGTCCACGAACGGGCCCGACGGGGTGGTGGCCCGGCCGACCTTGACCTGGTAACCGCTGTAGGCGCCCTGGCAGCAGCCGGCGTCGGAGTAGAAGAGGTAGTAGAAGGCGTCATGCCGGACGACGTACGCGCCTTCCATCCGGCGCCCCCTGGCCACCTGGGTCGCCGCGCCTTCGATGCGGGTGGCGTCGGCGTTCATCTTCGCGACGCAGATGACGTCGTAGCTTCCCCAGTACATGTACGGGGTGCCGTCGATGTCGGTGAACTGCGCCTGGTCGATGTTGCCCGTGGGGCAGGTGGTCGAGGACGGCAGCACGTCACCCGAGTCGGTCCACGGCCCGGTCGGGGTCGGTGCCGTCGCCAGCCCGAGATCACCTCCGTTGGAAGAGACCGAATAGTAGAGGTAGTACTTGCCGTTGATGTACCTGACGTCCGGCGCCCACAGCCGCGCGGCGTTGTGCCAGGCGGGCTGGGTCTCCGGGGTGAAGACCTGCCCGGCGTACTCCCAGCGCACCATGTCCTTGGATCGCAGGATCGGCAAGATCCGCTCGCCGTCCTCGCCCTTGCTGTTGAACACCGGGTTCTGGGTGCCGTAGGCGTACCAGAACCCGTCCTTGCCGTGGATCATCGTCGGGTCGGGGAAAGTGTCGACCACGCCCGCCGACACCGGGTTGGCGTACGTGCTCGGCGCTTGCGCCGCCGCCGGCGGGCCGATGACCAGGCCGGACAGCAGGACTGTGAGGCCGAGGGCCCGGCTGAGCCGCGACAAACGATCATGGGGTTGGGGCATGCCGCAGAGTCTGTCGGCGCCCTATTTTTCCGTCAATAAACCGGAAAAATACGCAAGACGCGGGCCGTGGTGGCGTGCAAGGCCGCCGGAGCGGAAACCTGATCCCGCCCCGCTCAGGGTTCTATCTGGTCGGCCACACAGGCCAGGTACAGGGCCAGGCGGGCTCGGTGATCGTCCGCCGGCCGGCCTGACAGCTGGGAGATCTTGTCCAGGCGGTAGAGCAGTGTGTTGCGGTGGATGTTCAGGACGGCCGCGGCCCGGACCAGGTTGAAGCCGCTCTCGCAGTACGCGATGACGGTCTGGCGCAGCATCGGCCAGTCGGGGCGGGCTCTCAGCCCGGCGGTGGAGACGCCGGCGAAGCGCGAGCGCGCCCTGCGCGGCGCGGCGGCCAGCAACTGGTGGACGCGCAGGTCGCCGATGGAGTGGACCTGGGCGTCGGCGTGGACGCGCGGCCCGAGGCGCAGCGCCGTGGCCGCGTCCTCGTAGGAGTCGTGCAGTCCGGGGACCGAGTCGGCGGCGACGCCGAGGCCGATCCCGACCCGCAGCCCGATCCGCTGGCGGATGTGGCCGGCGAGCGGCAGGCAGAGAGATCGGAGGTCGGTGCCGGCGGGCCGGCGGGGGAGCGCGGCGAAACGGCTGGAGGTCATCGCGGCGACGAGGTCCTGGGAGCCGGAGAACGTCTCGCGGATGGCACGGAGCAGCATCGAGCGGACGCCTGATCCGTCGTGGCTCGGCGCTCCCTCCCCGACGTCGACGATCACCGCGGTCCGCTCGGCCCGCAGGTCGTAGCCGAGTTCGCCGGCCCGCGCGACGAGATCTTCGGGGTTGACCACATCCGGGTCGAACCGCGCGATGTCGCGGAGCAGGTCCTCCACCGTCCGCTCCAGCAACAACCTGGAGCGCAGCCGCATCGACTCCTGCAGCATGATCTCCGTCTGCCGCTTGACCACCAGCCCGAAGCGCTGGACCCGGGCCGGAGAGCCGGTGATGCCGACCGTGCCCAGCGCCCTGCCGTCGATGATGATCGGCAGCGTGATGCCGGGCCGTACCCCCTGCAACCGGCGGGCCTGTTCCGCGGAGTGCGCCGCGGACTTCAGGGTCCGCATGACCTCCACCGACGCCTCATGGAAGGAGCCGATGCGGCGGGTGTCGCCGCTGCCGATGACCAGGCCGTCCGGATCGGTGATCAGCACGTTGAAGCCGATGATCTCGCTGGTGTCGCCGGCGATCCCCTGGGCGAGGGTGGGCGTGAGGACCGGCGGCCAGGGTTGTGACATGCGCGCCACCTCCATCGTGCGAATCGTACGACAAAGAACCGAAATATCCCGCTAACTATGAATTTATCGTCCAATGACGCTCAGGTGAAGCTCGTCTACGGTGGGCGCAATACGAGTTCTGGGGGACATATCGGAAAGAGGTCGCCATGAGTCGGAAAAGCGGCTTTATAGTCGCATTGATCGCGATTAACGTCCTTGCAGGGTGTGGATCCGACAAACCTTCCGCTAACTCCTACAACACTCTCGAACCGGGCGTGCTCAAGGTCGCCGTCCAGCCGTACATGCCCTACACCGCGGTCCGCGGCCAGGACCTCGTGGGCATCGACAGCGAGATCCTCCAGGCCGTCGCGAAGAAGCTGAACCTGAGGCTCGAACCTCAGGTCACCGACTTCAGCGGGATGCTCGGCAACGTGCAGGCCCGCAGGGTCGACATCTCCATCGGCGGTATCGCGTGGACGAAGGAGCGGCAGACCCAGGGCCTGTTCACCGACCCGCCCTACTACTCGCCGCCGGCGATGGCGGTGCACGGCGACCAGCGGTACGCCACGGTCGCGAACCTCGCAGGACTCCCGCTCGGCACCGTGACCGGCTACGTCTGGGTGAAGTCGATCCAGGCCATCCCCGGCGCCAAGCTGCACGCCTACCCCGACGCGCAAGGGGTGTTCAACGACCTGTCCGCCGGCCGTATCCAGGTGGGCTTCCTCGATCCGCTGCTGATCATCTATACCCAGCAGAAGCGCCCTGACATGCGGTTCAGCACCCGATACCTCACCGCCCCGACCGATGAGGAGGTCAAGAAGCAGGCGGCGTACGAGTATCTGCGGCCGTACATGACCAGTTTCTACATCCCCAAGGAGGAGCCCAAGCTGGAGCAGGCCGTCTCCCAGGCGATCAGAGGCATGTACGCCAGCGGCGAGATGGCCGCGCTGATCAAGAAGTACGGCGGCGACGCCCAGCAGTTCCTCAAGCCCTCACCGTGGATGGCCCAGCAGCGGCGCGGCGTCGATCGCCCGGCCGACTGGCAGCCGCCCAGCCTGTAACGGAGGCGCGACGTGTTCAAGGTTCCCTGGTCCGACTACACCGACGCGCTCCTGCAGGGGTTGCTGCGCACCGTGGAGTACGCGGTGCTGGGCTTCGCGGGAGCGGTCGTGCTCGGGCTGCTTCTCGCGCTCATGCGGCTGAGCGGATCGCGCCTGGTGCGGCTGCCCGCCTCGATCTATACCGAAGTCTTTAAGAACGTCCCGCTGCTGGCGATCATCTTCGTCACCTACTTCGGGCTGACCTCGATCGGCGTCCGGTTGGGCGCGATCGAGGCGGGCGCGCTCAGCCTGGTGGTCTTCTACGCCGCCTACCTGTCGGAGATCTTCCGGTCCGCGCTGGCCGGGGTGGACGGCGGCCAGCGGGAGAGCGCCCAGGCTCTGGGCATGAGCACGCTCGGCACGTTCGCCCACGTGATCTTCCCGCAGGCGCTCAGGCTCGCCCTGCCCGGCACCAACACGATGCTGGTGGACCTGCTGAAGTCCACCTCGCTGCTGGTGACGATCTCGGCGGCCGAGCTCATGACCCAGGCGCAGCTCATCACGTCGGACACCTTCAGGGCGCTGGAGGTCTACCTCGTCATCGCGGCGATCTACTTCGCGCTCTGCTATCCGCTGTCGCAGGCGTTGCTCTGGCTGGAACGGCGGGTCAGGGCGGGATCGCCGCTGCTCATGGGCAGGCGTCGCCGCCTGCGCAAGGCCCGCGCGCTGCTGGAGGGTTCATGACACCGCTCGTGAGGATCGACGGGCTGATCAAGTCCTTCGACGACCGCCGGGTGCTCGATGAGGTCAGCCTGGAGGTACGGCCGGGCGACATCGTGAGCATCCTGGGCCAGAGCGGCGGTGGCAAGAGCACCCTGCTGCGCTGCGTCAACCTGCTGGAACGGCCCGACGGCGGCATCATCGAGCTGGCCGGCGAACGGGTCCACCCGGCGGGCGGCGACCTGGCCAGGCTGCGCCAGCGCGTCGGCATGGTCTTCCAGCGCTTCCATCTCTTCCCGCACCTGACAGCGGTGGAGAACGTGGTGCTCGCGCAGATGAAGGCGGCCGGCGTCGGCGAGGACGAGGCGGTGGCGACGGCCGTACAGCTCCTGCGCAGGGTGGGACTGTCGCACCGTGCGCTCGCCTTCCCCGAGCAGATGTCCGGCGGCGAGCAGCAGCGGGTCGCCATCGCCAGGGCGCTCGCGCTCAAGCCCGCGGTACTGCTGTTCGACGAACCCACCTCGGCCCTCGACCCCGAGTCGACCGGCGAGGTGCTGCGCGTCATGCGCACCTTGGCCGACGACGGCATGACCATGCTGATCGTCACCCACGAGGTGCCCTTCGCCAGGGAGATCTCCGACTGGGTGGCCTTCCTCGACCGGGGCCGCGTCGTGGAGGAAGGACCGCCGCAGAAGGTGCTCGACGACCCGCGCGAGGCGCGGACGAAAGCCTTCCTCGCCTCCTATGGGCCGGTACGGTGAGCGCGCCGCCCGTGGTCGTGATCGGCGGCGGCGCCGTCGGCCTCTGCACGGCCTTCTACCTGCGGCGGCAGGGCGCGGAGGTGCACGTCGTCGACCGGGGTCCCGTCGGCGGCGGCTCCTCACGTGGCAACGCGGGTTGGGTCTGCCTGAGCCACTCCGCGCCGGTGCCCGCGCCCGGCGTCGTCCGGTACGCCGTCGCCTCGATCGGCCGTCCTGACTCTCCGCTGTACGTGCGGCCGCAACCGACGCTGGCCTTCGCCCGCTGGCTGCTGAAGTTCCGGCGGAGCAGCACCAGAGAGGTGTTCGAGCGGGGCTACGCCGCCGTCGCCCGCTTCGCCGAGCCCGCCTTCGAGCGCTACGGAGAGCTGGCGGCGGCCGGGGTCGACACGACCCTGACCAGACCCGGCCTGGTACACGCGTTCCTCTCGATGGAGGAGGCCACGCGCTTCCACCGCACCCAGCGGGCCATGACATGGGCGGGGTACGACGTACCCGACGAGATCCTCACCGGCAGAGACCTGCTGGACCTCGACCCCGCGCTCGGCGGCAAGGTCACGGCGGGCTACCGCGTGCGCGGGGAGGGCGTGCTCGACCCGACGGCCTTCGTCGAGTCGCTCGCCGCCCACCTGCGCAAGGCCGGGGTGAGCATCACCGAGCACGCGGCCGTGCGGGGGTTCCGCATGCGCGGCGGCCAGGTGGCCGCGCTGCGCCTGCCCGAGGGCGATCTCGACTGCTCCGCCGTGGTGGTGGCCGCCGGGTCCTGGTCGGCGGACCTGCTGCGCGGCCTCGGAATGCGGATGCCGCTCCAGGCGGGCAAGGGCTACAGCTTCTCGGTCGACCTCGACCCCGCCCCGGAGCACCCCATGTACCTCGGGGACAAGCACGTCGCGGTCTCACCCATCGCGGGGAGCACCCGCATCGCCGGGACGATGGAGCTCAGCGGCAACAACCGGCGCCTCGACTGGCGGCGCGTGGTGGCCATCGCCCGCGCCAGCCGCGACTACCTCGGCCCGTGGTACGACACCCCCGACGACCTGATGGCGCTCATCCGCGACCCCTGGGTGGGCGGGCGGCCCATGCTTCCTGACGGTTTGCCGGTGCTCGACCGGGTCCCCGGCACCCCCAACGCCTACGCGGCCACCGGGCACGGGATGCTCGGCATCACACTCGCTCCGGCGAGCGGCCGGGCGATGGCCGACTACGTCGTCACCGGCCGCCGCCCGGCCGAGCTCGGGGCCTTCCGCGGCGACCGACGCCGCGTCTAGGAGCCGCGGACGTTCCACCACCCGCGCGTGCATCGCCAGGACCTGCCGCGGTGAGCCCGGCTACCGGGCGGGCGACGTCGAGCCGTTGTGCGAAGGCCGGGCGCGAATCTGCAGCATGGAGCCCACGTGGTCCAATTCAAGGTGGATGATCTCGTTGGTGCCCGTTTCGAGCAAGGGAGCCGGGACGTACAGGGTCTGCTGAGGTCCTTGCTTCCAGTAGCGGCCCAGTAGGACGCCGTTGATCCAGACGTATCCCTTGCCCCAGCCGGGCAGCGCCAGGAACGCGTCCGCGGGCTCGGCCACCTCGAGCGTGGTGCGGAAGAACGAGAGCGGCTCGCTCGTCGCTCCCGGCTGGAATCTCAGCCGTGATATGTCCTCCAGCGGGATCGGCCGCGCCGTATATCCGTGCACGTATTGGTGGTGGTGCAGGACACCGCCGAGGATGCCCTTGCGCTCGCCGAGCAGCGGACCGTAGTTGGTCCGTCCCATCGATTCCACGAGGATCTCCAGGGCGGCGTGCCCGGCCGCGAGCAGCGCGGGAGGATCGGCGTCCCGCTCGACGACGCCCGCGAGGCGGCCGTCGACGAAGACGTGCGCGCGGTCGCGTACCTCGCGCAGGGTGAGCGGGTACGGTCCGCGCGGACCGGGAACGGTCGCCCGGTACAGGACCAAGCCGTGCTCCAACCCCAGGTCCTCGAACGTCGGCGGCATCGGCGCGGTGGTCTCCGGCCGCGCGATGGCCTCCAGTGCCTCGCGCAGCGGCACCGAATGGGCGGGGCGTAGCGTGGCGGGCGGCAGCGTGGCGGGTACGGGTGGCACGTCGGGGAGCTCGCCGCTGTAGCGGGAGAGCACGTCCCGGAGCCGCCAGTACTTCTCGGTGGGCGCGCCGCGCTCGTCGATGGGCGCGTCGTAGTCGTAGGAGGTCACCGTGGGCCGCCATGGGCCGGCGCTGTCGTCCCCGGTGCGGTTGGCGCCCGCCCAGGTGCCGAAGCTGGTGCCGCCGTGCGCCATGTACAGGTTCACCGACGCTCCCGCGGCCAGGATCCGTTCCAGGACGTCCGCGACGTCCCGCGGGTCACGGGTGACGTGTTCGTGCCCCCAGTGGTCGAACCAGCCGCACCAGAACTCCATGCAGAACAGCGGGTCGCCCGGCCGGTGGGCGCGCAGCGTGGCGAAGGCCCGCTCGGGCTCGGAGCCGAAGTTCACCGTGGCCAGCACGCCGTCGATCGTGCCACCGGTCAAGTAGTGGTCGGCCGGCCCGTCGGACGTACACAGGGGCACTTCGATGCCGCGGCTGATCAGGCCGTCCGCCAGGTGGCGCAGGTAGGCGTGGTCGCTGCCGTAGGAGCCGTACTCGTTCTCCACCTGGAGCATGATCACGTTGCCGCCCCGGGTGACCTGGCGCTCGGCCACCCGCGGGATCAGCCGGTCGAAGTAGCGGTCGACGTGGGCCAGGTAGCCGGGGTCGCTGGTGCGAAGGGCACCGGTCAGCCAGGTGGGCAGCCCACCGTTGTCCCATTCGGCGCAGATGTACGGCCCGGGCCGCACGATCGCCAGGAGTCCTTCGGCCGCCGCCGCGTCGAGGAACGCGCCGAGATCGTCCAGGCGGCGGAAGTCTCCCGGCCGCGGCTCGTGCAGGTTCCACGGCACGTAGGTCTCGACCGTGTTGAGGCCCATCGCGTGCACCATGGCCAGCCGGTGCTTCCACTGCTCGGGGTGCACGCGGAAGTAGTGCACCGCGCCCGACAGCACCCTGTACTCCGCGCCGTCCAGCCGGAATGAGCCGCCATCGACGGAGAAGTCACGCATCTCGCCGATCACCTGCTGATTCCGGCGGTCATGCCGTCGACGATGCGGCGGCCCAGCCAGAGGTAGAGCACGATCATGGGGTAGACCAGGATCACGATGCCCGCGAACATGCCGCCCCAGTCGGAGCTGTACTGCATGCTGCTGTACAGACCGAGGAGCGCGGCAGGCAGGTTGCGTTCCTCGGGGAGAGGAGCGATCAGCAGGGCCAGCAGGGTCTCGTTCCACAGGCCCATGACGTTGAGCACGAACACGGTCGTCAAGCCCGGCTTGGCCACGGGCATGATGACCTGAACGAACGCGCGGAGCGGGCCGGCGCCGTCGATCTCGGCCGCCTCCTCGATCTCGTGCGGCAGCGAGCGCATGTACCCGGTGAGCACGAACACCGCGAAGGGCACCGACAGCGCCACCTGGAAGACCAGCAAGGTGATGCGGTTGTCCCACCAGCCGGTGACCCAATCCTCCATGAAGGTGTAGACCGACAGCTTGATCACCACGATCGGCACCAGGATCGTCTGGATCGGGATGCTCAGCCCTATCGCGAAGTAGCTGATCGCGGGGCCGGCGACGCGCCGGCTTGAGCGGGCCAGCACATAGGCGGCGGGGGCGGACACCACCACGATCAGCACGGACCCGAGAAGGGTCAGCACCACGCTGTTCATGGCCGCGGCGGAGAATTCCGCCGCCTGCCACGCCGAACTGAAGTTGTCCCAGCGCAGGCTCTTCGGCAGGCCGAACGGATGCAGCCACACCTCGCCCGAATCCTTCAGCGACTGGATGCCCACCCACCCGACCAGGGCGAGGTTGAAGGCCACCCAGGCCCACAACGCGATGGCCGTGGCCCGGGGCAGCAGGATGTCCCCGATCAGACGTCTCATGACAGCTCCACTCGCTCACGTCTGGTGATGCGCCGGGTCAGCACGATCAGTACGGCCGTCACGAGGAGCGTCATCACGCCCATGGCGGCCGCGCTTCCCAGATCCGGCAGGCCGGCGCCCTTCACCACGATGTACTGCTGCACCGCGATCGTGCGGGCGGGGATCGGCGGCGCGGCGGCGGTTCCCGCGGTGGTGAAGGCCAGCACGATGTCGAAGATCTTCAGGCTGCCGACCACCCAGAGTACGGCGGCCACGGCGAGGACGTCCCAGGTCAACGGCAGCGTGATGTGCCGGAACTGCTCCCATTTGGTGGCCCCGATGAGCTGGGCGTCCTCGTACACATGCGTCGGGATGGCGTCGGCCGCCGACATCATCAGCGCGACGTAGAAGCCAGTGCTCGACCAGACCAGCCCGCCCACGACGCAGCGGAACACCATGTCGGGGCCGAGCCAGGGCCGCGGGTCCAGGCCGATCCACTCCAGCACGGTGTTGACCGCGCCCTCGGGGTTGAGCAGGAAGCCCACCGCCGCGCCGATCGCGATGATCGAAATGACCATCGGCAGGAAGACGACGGCCCGGATGAAGGCCCGCCCCTTGAGCTGCCTGAGCACGACCATGGCGAGGAACGTGGCGCCGAAGATCAGGACGCCGCCGACGACCGCCATCACGAAGGTGTTGGTGAAGGCCGTGACGAAGACGTCGTTGTGCAGCAGCGCCATGTAGTTGTCCAGCCCGCGCCAGGTCATCTCCGAGCCGGGCCCCGACCATTTGGTGAAGCCGACCCAGATCCCGAACAGCGAGGGTGCGACGAACAGCAACGTGTAGATCAGGAGCGCGGGCAGCAGAAAGGGCCAGAAGGCCCGTTCATAGGTTTTCATCCAGTCGCCAGGTGCTCGGCGGTGCGCTTCTTGCCCTCGCGGACGAACGTGGTCGCGTCGATCTTGCCGGAGAGGAGCTTGTCGTTCAGCGGCAGGAACATGTCGCCCCACCAGGTCTTGTCGGCGCCCGCGTAGTCGTAGCTCAGGTGCGTCTCCTTGGCCTCCAGCACCGCCTTCTGCACGTTGGCCATGTTCGCGGGCGCGGGCACGTCGCCGCGCGAGGAGATGTTCAGCGCCACGGTCGAGAACTGCTCCATGTACTTCTTCTGCAGCGCGAAGGCCAGGAACCTCTTGGCCGTGGCGACGTTCTTGCCCTTGGCGTTCACGCCCCAGCCGAGGGTGCCCACCTCGATGGACTTCTTGCCGCCGGTGGGTACCTGGAACGAGGCGACCTTGAAGCCGGGAGCCAGCTGGGGCTGGACCTCGCTGGCCAGCCAGGTGCCGTTGAGGTTCAGGTCGTACGTGCCCGCCGCCCAGGCGTTCTGCGCGGCGGGGAACTTGGTCGCCATGAAGTCCCGCTGGAAGTAGCCGCCCTTGGCGAGTTGTTCGACCTTCTTCGCGGTGTCGAGCACCTGGGGCTTGTCCCAGTTGGCCGGGTCCTTGGCCAGCTCGGCGAGGCTCCCGGCGCCGTTGGCGCCCACCAGCAGGCTGTAGAACCAGAAGACGTTGTAGAAGGCGATGGTGCCGTCCTGGCCGATCGGGGTGCGGCCGGACTTCTTGGACTCGTCGAGGAAGGCGATGAACTCCTCCCAGGTCTGCGGGTTCAGCCCGGGGTGCTTGGCCGCGTCGTACCAGATGGCGGTGGAGATGATCGTGTGCGGGAGGTAGGCCAGGCCGTTCTTGCCGGAGGAGGCCCGCCGTACCGGCTCGGGGAGCACGTCCTTGACCGTCTTGCCCTCGCCGGGGACCTGCGCGTTCTCCACGTCGTCCATGGGGCCGATGATCTGCTGGGCGGTCAGCGTGTCGATGTCGCCGGTGGTGGTGTCGAACAGGTCGGGGCCTTGGCCGGAGGCCATCTCGGCGTTGAGGTTCTCGTTGCCGGTGCGGCCGACGAACTTCACGTCGACCTTGGTGCCCGTCTCCTTGGCGAAGTCGTCGAAGATCGTCTTGATGATCTTCGACTGGGGTTCCGCCGCGCCCCAGGACGAGCGGTACGACAGCGACTGCTGGGCGGGTTCGCCGCTGTTCTTCTTGCCACAGGCGGCCAGGCCGAGGGCGCCGATCAGGAGGACGGCCGTCAATTTACGCATGGTGGGGGGCCTTTTCTATCGAGACGACGGTACGGGTGTGCCTGGCCTGTTCCGCGGCCCAGACCACCCGGTGGGTGGCGAGGCTGGTTTGCGCGTTGGTCGAGACCAAGGCCGGGTCGTTGTCGCGGACGGCGGCGAAGAACGCCTTGAGCAGCGCCCCGTCACCCCCTCCGTGCCCGGAGGCGGCCGAGGCGTCCGCTCCGGCGAGGGCGTCGATCACCGACACCTCATTGGTGAGGAAGTCGTGCACGCGCAGCGTCTCGCCGTCGCACTCGATCGAGCCGCGCGTGCCGAAGATCCTGGTCTTCCTGTGCTCGAGCGCGCCGAAGGCGGTCATGGTGCAGGTGGCACTCGTGCCGTCGGCGAACTCCATGATCACCACCTGGCTGTCGACGACGTCGTTGTCGCAGGCGTAGACGCATCTGCCGTACGGGCCCTCGCGCAGGGCCGTGAGCACGCCCTCCTCGGTGAAGTCCCTGGTGATCGCGCCGAGTGGCCAGATGTGCCGGTTCGGATCGGCGAGGGAGTCCATGTAGAGCCGCTTGGCCGAGTAGGGGCAGGTGGGTTCGATTGAGCAGTCCAGGCATCGCTCGGCGGCCTTCGCGGGCTGGTTCTCCTTGGTGAAGTGGGCCAGCTTGCCGAAGGAGGAGACCCGCTCGGGCACTTCACCCTTGATGTGCACGAGCCAGTCAAGATCATGGCAGGCTTTGGCGAGGAGCATCGGGGCCGACTCGGCCTCGTTCCGCCAATTCCCGCGCACGAAGGAGTGTGCCTGGTGCCACCAGCCGACCTGCTCCAGGTGCTGGATGTTCATGATCTGGCCGATCCTGCCCGCGTCCAGGAGCTCCTTGAGCCTGGTGGTGTAGGGCGTGTAGCGCAGCACATGGCAGACCGCCAGGATCACGCCGTTGCGGTCGGCGGCCGCGGCGATGGCCGCGGCGTCCTCTTCCGTCGGGGCCATCGGCTTCTCCAGCAGGATGTGGTAGCCCAGATCGGCCGCGCGTACGGCGGGCTCAAGGTGCAGGCGGTCCTGCGTGGCCACGATCACCGTGTCGGCCAGCCGATCTCCGGCCAGCAGGTCCCGCCAGTCGGCGAAGACGCGTTCGGCCGCGATGCCGTGCTCGGCCGCGAACTCCGCCCGCCTGGCCGGGTCGGGCTCGGCGACGGCCACGACCTCGGCCGACCCGGCTTCGCGCGCCAGCCTCGCGTAACCTGCGCCGCGCAGGCCCGCTCCAATCACGGCAAGAGTGACCATTCGCATCCCCTATAGTGAGACTTACTAATGAAGGATGTTTTTATTTCTGCCGCATAGCATCTGTCAAGGGGGCAAGCATGACTATCCGCGGCGGCGACACCTCGCGGCTACGCCGGATCAATCTCGTGACGACGCTCCGCACGGTCCGGGCGCGGGGGCCGCTCGGGCTGACCGACCTCGCCAAGGAGGCCGCGCTGTCCAGGCCGACCGTGGAGGGCCTGGTCGAGGAGCTGCTGACGGCGGGCTGGCTCAGGGAACTGCCGCCGGAGAGCGGCCAGATGGGGCGGCCGGCCAGGTTGTTCGCCTTCCACGCGACGGGCGGTCACGTGCTCGGGATCGACATCGGCTCCTTTACGCTCCGGGCCTGCGTCGCCGATCTGGACGGCACGGTCGTGGCCGCGCACGACGAGCGGACCACCGCCACCGCCGGCCGCGCCGAGCGCCTGGCCGGCCTCAGGAGGGCGATCGCGGGCGCCTTGGCGGCCGCCGGGCTGACCGCCGACAGCGTCGCCGCCGTCTGCGCGGGCACCACTGGCGTGGTGACCCCCGAGGGCGTGGTGAAACTGTCGGTCGGCCTGCCCGAGTGGACCGGCCTCGATCTGGCGGGTGAGTTGCGGGCGAGCTTCGACTGCCCCGTACTGGTGGAGAACGACTGCAACCTGGCCGCGCTCGCCGAGCGTTGGCGCGGCCAGGCCCGCGACATCGACGACCTGGTGTTCGTGCTGTCCGGCGTGCGCACCGGCGCGGGCATCCTGGTGGACGGCAAGCTGCTCAAAGGAGCCAGGGGCGGCGCGGGCGAGATCGGCGCGCTGCCGCTGATCGGCTGGCACCGCGCGCCCGTCCATCTGACCGGTTTTCAGGGTCTGCCGCCCGGCACGGCGCCGCAGGACGCCGCCGCCCAGGTCTTCGCCGTGGCCAGGTCCGGCGACCCGGCCGCTCAGTGGGCGGTCGATCAGTACGCGCGCGACCTGGCCGAAGGCATCGCCGCGTTGGTGCTGACCGTGGATCCCGAACTGGTGGTGATCGGTGGCGGCGTCTCGCGCTCGGGCAACGTGCTGCTTGAGCCGGTGCGCCGGCACCTGGACCCGTTCTGCCTCGAACCCCCCGTGGTGGTGATCTCCGACCTGGGGGAGCAGGCCGTGGTCCTGGGTGCGGTACGGCGCGCGCTCGATCACGTCGACGCCCGCCTCTACGACTTCGACGCTCCCCTGCCCAAGCCATCCGCTTGAGGATCATCGCTGTCGCGGTGCCGCGGATGGCGCCCGTCGCCTGACCAAGGCGACGGGCGCGAATCTGCTTGCTCACCGGCGTGCTAGATGGCGGCTACCTGGGCTGACCGTTCGTCGCCGAACGGATGGCCGGCAGGTTGTAGAGCTCCAGCTCATAGACGGCGTACATGCTCCAGCGGGTGTAGTTCGCATCGTTGATCTTCAGGCGTAGCTTCCTGACGCCTTGCAGGTCGGGAAGATCGGCGGCCGAATACTCCATGACTCCGTCGTCATCGTCGTGCGTCCACCGGAACGCGGCGCCCCGCACCGCGGTCGTCCAGTCGGTGCCGTTGGCCGAGACCTCGACGTCCACATCGGTCAGGCCCTGCGGAATGCCACCACGGGTCGCGACGACGAGCGTGTTGAACGCCTTCGGCTCCTTCCAGTCCAGCACGATCTCGTGCGGGAACGGATTCGCGTCGGTGTAGCCCTGCTTGGCGGCGAACATCGTGCCGTATTCGCCGTCGACCATCTTCTGCGGGCCGTATTGCACGCCGCCGTCGCCATCGCGGGCGGCCGAAGCGGATACCGCCGAATAGCTTCGGGCGATGTTGGCCTCCGCCGTGTTCACCGCGCCCTTCACCAGCGTGAGCGCATAGGTCTTCGCGGTCTTGCCATCGCTTGCCAGCGTGCGGATCTCGACCTTGTTCTTGCCGTTCGCCACGTTGACGTCGACGCTCGCACCGTTGGCGACCGGGCTGCCGTCGACGGTGATCGTGCCGCCGGCGTCGGTCAGCGTCGGGGTCAGGCCGACTGTGCTCTTGCCCTCGTTGACGAGCAGCGTGTAGTCACCGCGATATCCCTCGAAGGAGAATTCCGAGACGTTGGTGAGCTTGAGATCCTTCAACGTCGCGTCGAAGTGCTGCTGCCCGGGCGCGAGTCGCACACGGAATCCGTCGAGCCGCACCTCTCTGTTCTCCAGGTTGGTGAGCTGGATCTGGTGCTTGCCCGGTCTCAACCCGGTCTTCTGATACGCGGTGAAGCGGTCGTACTGGACCGCCTCGTAGAGATCGAGCACCGTGGCCGGCCCACCGTCGACCGACACGGACACCTTTCCGGTCGTCGTGTTCTTCTCGAAGAACGCGTCGATACCGGTGCCCTCGAACTCGTAGGTCGCCTTGTCACCGGCGCTCTTGCCGATGTGCACGCTGCCGAGGTACGCGGACTGCCGCTGCCGCGGCGCCCAGCCGGCGGAGTAGCCGATGCCGCTGTCGGTGTTGTCGACCAGGAAGGTGTTCGGGACGTCCTGGCCCTCGTAGGGGCTGGTCGGCTGGGGAACGGCGCCGACAGGCTCGCCCGCGGCCGCCCGCACGAGGTAGCCGTGCAGAGCGTCGAGATAGGCCGGGTCGAGCGTGTAGCGCCGCGGGTCCTCCGGGCTGATCGCGCTGTCGACGATCCGCTGGGCCAAGGCCGGGTCGCGCTTCTTCAGGATGTAGAGCAGCTCGTAGTCCTCAAGACCGTCGCGCTGCGCCTCGAGGCGCACGCTGCTCTTCACCGTCAAGTTGGCCTTGTCGGGATAGACGATATAGGAGTCGCCCTTCCAGGGACCCACGTACCACGCGTTCCACGCCCAGTGCAGATGACCCTGCACGCCCTCACGCTCGAGGTCCCAGAACAGCATGCGGCCGGTCATCGTCGGCTGCGTCCAGAAGCGGTTGAGCCACGGGGGAGTGTTGACCTCGCACGTGTAGACCCACAGGTCCTGACCCGCGGCCTGTTGTGCCTTGTAGCCGGCCTTCTTGCGCTCGAACGCCGGTGTCAGCGGAACCCAGGTGTCGACATAGGGCTTGGTCCTGTCGTCGAGCAGGATGCCATCGGGATCGGCGTCCATGGTGCGGAAATCGGCGCCGATATCGGCATTGATCTGCTTGATCTTGCGCGCGACATAGGTCCAGAGGTTGCGCTGGTTGGCGGTGATGGGCTCGTCACTGATGTGCTGATACCACGTCAGGCCGTTCGTGTAGCCCTTGCTCTTCAGGTGCTTGTACAGCGCGGTCAGATAGTTCGTCAGGAAGGCGTCGGTGACCGGCAGACTGTCCGGCAGCTTGGTGTTCCAGCTGTCGTCAGGCTTCTCGTTGTCCGGCATCTTGTTCAGCGCGTGAACGAGATGCTGGTTGGCGAAGTTGGTGATCCCGCGCCGCTTGAACGTCTCGACGTAGCGGTCGAAGTTCGTCCAGTCGATGTCGCCCGGGATTCCCTTGACCAAGTCCGACAGCTCCGTGCCGGTGGACTGCAGGAACAGGTCGGTGCGGAGCCAGACCATGTTGGTGCGATATTCGGCGAGCTTGCGGGCGAACTCGTCCATGAGGCGGAACCACGCGTCGCTGTAGGTCTCGACACCGTAGTAATACTTGCCGACGTCGTAGGCCTGGCTGGCCGCACCGTTCCAGCTCAAGCCGTCCCAGGTGAAGCCGTTCGTCATCGTCCAGTGGTAATTGGTGAACGGTGACTTGTCGATCGTGGGGACCTCGACGTTGCTCACATTGACCTGGATCGGGACCGGGTAGGTGCCGCGAGTCGTCTCGACCGTCGCCGTACCGCGATAGGTGCCGGGCGCCGTGCCGCGGGGCACGAAGCCGGTCACGAAGACGGGCTGAGTCTGGCCGGCCTCGACCCAGGTCGCCTGGTCGTTGGACAGCGGGTCCGGCATGGCCGACTCGGGATAGAGCAGGTTGCCCTCACGGTCGGGGAAGAACGGGTTCGCCGCGACCTTGCTGTCGTCCTTGTAGGCGACGAAGTGGTAGCTCAGGTTGGCTCCCGCGATCGGCCGCTTGCCGCCCGCGGTCAGGTTGCCGAACCGTACGCGCTCGATACGCAGCCGTTCTTTCGCGCGCACGGCGATCTGCGCGCTCTCGTACTCACCGCGGGCGGCCACGAGATTGATGGAGGTGCTCGGAATCTGCGGGACCGTCGTCGTGCGGTAGACGGTCTTCTGTGGACTCTCGACCCAGAGCTGTGCGGCCTTCGCACCGGCCATGGCGGCTGGAACGAAGGGGGTGAACGGTGCGAGCAGCAGGGTGGCGCAGAGTAACGGGATGGTTCTACGTCGCATGGCCACTTATCATGGGTTCTTGTGTAAGTCTGGGTCAAGAGGGAAAAATCTCCCCCGGCATGAGATTTGTCACCTCCTGTCCGGAAAGCCAGGAATTGGGGGATGCGAATGTGGGAACGCGATCGGGAATGGCACTGTGTCGAGAGCCTGCTGCGCACGATAGAGGGGGGCGCGGCCGGGACGCTGCTGGTGGACGGCGAACCGGGGGCAGGCCGGACCCGCCTACTCACCGAAGCCGCCCGCGCCGCGGGCGAGCGCCACATCAGCGTGCTCCAGGGCGGCCCGGGGGAGCTGGGCGAGCTGATCCCTTGCGGAATGCTGTACCAGGCTCTCGACCTGCGCTTCGAGCCCGCCGCCGGCGGTGATCCCGGCGACTCGCGGGCGCGTACCCTCGAACGCCTGAGATCCGGCCTCGAGGAACGGGCCACGGGACCGGTGCTGGTCGTGCTCGACGACCTGCACTGGGCGGACCCGATGACGCTGATGGTGCTGCGCGCCCTGCACCACGTGCTCGCGTCCCGGCCCATCGGCTGGCTGCTGAGCCGATCCACCGCAGTGGAACAGGGCCAGGCCGCCTTCCTGTTCGATCTCCTGGAGCGAGAAGGAGCCGCCAGAGTCGAGCTCACGCCGCTCTCGCCGGAGGCGGTCGTCGGGCTGATGACGCAGACGCTCGGGGCGTCACCCGAGCCGGCCCTGCTGGCACTGGCGGACGGCGCCGGCGGCAATCCGCTGCTGATCAGCGAGCTGCTCGCCGGTCTCCGGGACGAAGGGCGGCTGGGAGCCGGAGCCGTCCTGCCGCATGGATACGTTCCCCACCGGCTGCGCATGGTCGTCCGCCACTGGATCGAGGCGCTCAGCACGGGTGCCAGGAATCTGGTGGAGACCGTCGCCGTGCTGGGCCGGTCCTTCTCGCCGGAACAGGCCACGTCACTGCTGGGCACCACACCGGCCGCCCTGCTTCCGCTGGTCGAGGAGTGCATGGCGGCGGGCATCCTGGCCGCCACCCCACAGGGCCTCACCTTCCGCCACGAACTGGTCAGGTTCGTGGTCGCCACGCGAGTCCCGCAACCGGTACGGCACGCGCTGCTGGACCAACTCGGCGTCCGCACCCACGCCGAACCGGCGAGCCGGCCTCCGGATGTCCACGCCGGACCTTCGAGTCGGCCATCGGATGTCAACGCCGGGCCGGCAAGCCTGCCACCGGCCATCTACGCCGGACCGGCGAGTCGGTCGCCGGACGTCTCCGGCCCCGGCCCCGGCCACAGTTCCAGCCATGGCCCCGACCCTGGCCGCAGCCCCGGCCACCTGGTCGCCGTCATCGACACGGCGATCGCCGGGGGGCGGCTGCAGGAGGCCGAGCGGCTGGTCAACGAGGGCCTGGCCGATCGCGACCCGGCGGACGACCCGGCCGAACTGCGCTGCCTCCTGTCGGACATCATGTATCTGACCGGCCGGATCGAGGAAGCCCTGCGGCTGGCCGAGACGGTGCTGGCCGTGCCCGATCTGCCCGGCCACGTGCGCGACCGGGCGGTCCTGGTCCGGCTGTACGCCCTGACGCGCCTGCGGGGGTCGGGCACATCCGCCCAGGAGTACGCGTACGAGGTCCTGGAAGGCGGCTCCCGGCACGGTCCGGTGGCCACGGTCGCGGCCTTGGTCACGCTCGCGGTCGCCGAGTGGGAGGAGGGCCGGCTCTCCGAGGCACTGGCGTTCGCCGAGGATGCCCGGCGGCTGGCCGTCACGGACGAGCGGCCGGCCGGGACGGACGACTCGCCCGTGCATCGCTACGAATCCCTGCTCGTCTCCGCCGCGCTGCTCATGGACATCCACCGGCTCGACGAGGCCCGCGCCATCCTCCGGGAGGCCCGTGCGGACATGTCCGCCGACGGCCACCTGACCTGGACCGCGTACGCCTCCGCTCTGGAGGCGCGGGCCGAGCTCGCCGCGGGCCGTTTCGCCGACGCCGTCACCGAGGCGGAGAGAGCCCTGGACCTGGCCACCACCTTGGGCACCCCACTGCCCGCCACGGTGGCCAACGCCGTCCTCGCCACCGTCGCGCTACGGCGCGGCGACCTGCGCGCGGCGTCACGGTACGTCGCGGACGCAACAGGCGGCCCACTCGACGGCCATCCACGCCACACCCTGCTGACGGCACAGGTCGCCGAGGTACGCGACGGGCCACTGAGCGCGATGACGCTGCTAACGGCCCTTCCCGCTGCACGCGGGCAGGCGGATCTTCGCGCGCCACGCGGACTCGCGGACTCTCCCGTCCCGCGTGGGCAGGACTCTCCCGCCCCACCCGGGCTCGCGGACCTCCCCACGCCACTCGGCCGGCTGCGTTCGATGCTCGCCGTGGACCCTACGGCGGGTGCGTGGATGGTCCGCGTCGCCCTGGCCGCCGACGACCGTCCGGCAGCCGAGGCGGTCGTGGCCACCGTGGAGGCGCTCAGCAAGGGCAACCCGGAGTTCGCCGCGCTGGTCGCCTCGGCCGCGCACGCCCGTGGCCTGCTCGACGGCGACTGCGACGCCCTCGCCCAGGCCGCCGAGCGGACGGACGACACGTGGGGGCGGGCCTCGGCCGTGGAGGACCTCGGCATGGCGCTCGTCGCGGCCGGGCGGCACGAGGAAGCGGCCGGCAACCTGGATCGCGCCCTCGAGATCTACCAGGACCTCGGCTCCGTCAGGGATTCGGCGCGCGTCCGTAAGCGGCTGCGCGGCATGGGCGTCCGTCACCGCCACTGGAGCTACGCCGAGCGGCCGGTCTCCGGCTGGGACAGCCTCACCGAGACCGAGCGGAACATCTCACTGCTCGTCGCCGACGGATGGACCAACCGGCGGATCGCCGAGCAGACCTTCATCAGCGTGCACACGGTGGCCTTCCACCTGCGGCACGTCTACCGCAAGCTGCAGATCAACTCCCGCATCGAGCTCGTACGCCTCGTGGTGTCGCAGGAAAGGATCGAGACCGGCCCGTCCGGCGTGGCAGGAGCCTGAGCCCGTATGACCGCGCAGACGGTGATGACTACACATCTGGGGGATGTGGCGGACGGATGCCCGGTGAAGCCTCGAAAGCGTACGCACTCGTAAGCGTACGCAGAGATATCCCGCCTGAACGCGAGGAGGAGCCGTGTCTCTAGCATCCCCGGGCCCGATCACCGCGAACCGGGTCCCGGTCGCCAGTTATCCGACGTACGCCGAGGCCGAGAAGGCCGTGGACTTCCTGTCCGACCACGGGTTCCCCGTACAGGGAACGCTCATCGTAGGCGTGGGACTGCGCTCGATCGAGCGGGTGGTCTCGCGCATGACGTACCTGCGCGCCGCCGGGTTGGGCGCCGCGTCCGGAGCCTGGTTCGGTGTGCTCATCGGCCTGTTCCTGGGGATCTTCTTCGCGCCCAGGCCCTCGGCCATGGTCGGCCTGCTGCTGTGGGGCCTGCTGTGGGGGCTGATCGCCGGAGCGATCTACGGCCTGATCTCGCACTCGGTGCACGGCGGCCGCCGGGACTTCGTCTCGGAGAGCGGGCTGGTAGCCGACAAGTACGACGTCCTCGTCGAATCCGAACACGTGGCCAGGGCCCAGGAACTGCTCGGCAAGACAAGCGGCTAGCAAAAAGAAAAAAGCGGCTAGCGAAAAAAGCGGCCGGCGAAAAAAGCGGCTAGGGGGAGCTCGCCATGGCGAAAGCAGTCGGTATCGATCTCGGTACGACCAACTCGGTGATCGCCGCCACGGAGGACGGTCAGCCCACGGTCATTCCCAACGCGGAGGGGTCCCGGACGACACCGTCGGTGGTGGCGTTCACCGACCAGGGCGAACGGCTGGTCGGCCAGCTGGCCCGCCGACAGGCCATACTCAACCCTAAGGGGACGATCTACTCCGCCAAGCGGTTCATCGGCCGCCGCTACAACGAGGTCGAGAGCGAGATCCACGCGGTCTCCTTCGACGTGGTGGAAGGGCCGGACGGATCGGTACGCTTCCAGGTCGGCGACAAGCAGTACGCGCCGGAGGAGGTCTCGGCCCTGGTGCTGCGAAAGCTCGCCGCCGACGCGGCGAAGTACCTCGGCGAGAAGGTGACCGAGGCCGTCATCACCGTCCCGGCCTACTTCAACGACGCCCAGCGCCAGGCGACCAAGGACGCGGGCCGCATCGCCGGGCTGGAGGTCCTGCGGATCATCAACGAGCCGACCGCCGCCGCGCTGGCCTATGGGCTGGACAAGAAGTCCAACGAGACCGTGCTGGTCTTCGACCTGGGCGGCGGCACCTTCGACGTCAGCATCCTGGACATCGGTGAGGGGGTCGTCGAGGTACGTTCGACCTCCGGCGACGGGCACCTCGGCGGCGACGACTTCGACCGGCGGATCGTCGACTACCTGGCCGATGAGTTCCAGAAGGACCAGGGCATCGACCTGCGCCGCGACCCGCAGGCCCTGCAGCGGCTGTTCGAGGCGGCGGAGAAGGCCAAGGTCGAGCTGTCGGCGGTGACCCAGACCACGATCAGCCTGCCGTTCATCACGGCGGACGCCGCGGGGCCGAAGCACCTCAACACCACGCTCATGCGCTCCACGTTCGAGCAGATCACCGCCGACCTGGTCGAGCGCTGTGTCCATCCTGTGGAGCAGGCGATGGAGGACGCCAAGCTCAGGCCGTCGGACATCGACGAGGTGATCCTCGTCGGCGGGTCGACCCGCATGC
Source organism: Nonomuraea sp. NPDC049750 (assembly GCF_040659625.1). Lineage (NCBI taxonomy): Bacteria > Bacillati > Actinomycetota > Actinomycetes > Streptosporangiales > Streptosporangiaceae > Nonomuraea > Nonomuraea sp. NPDC049750. Next base: position 17,739 of record NZ_JBFANB010000030.1, on the reverse strand, counting down.
CCGCCGTGCAGAATCTCGTACGCAGGCTCACCGGCGGCAAGGACCCCAACATGACGGTGAACCCGGACGAGGTCGTGGCCATCGGCGCGGCGATCCAGGCGGGCATCCTCAAGGGCGAGGTCGAGGACGTCGTCCTGCTCGACGTCACGCCTCTCTCGCTGGGCGTCGAGACGCTCGGCGGCGTCATGACCAAGGTCATCGAACGCAACACCACGATCCCGGCCCGCCGGACCGAGACCTTCAGCACGGCCGACGACAACCAGAACGCCGTCGACATCGTGATCCTGCAAGGGGAGCGGGAGCGCGCGGCCGACAACCGGGTGCTCGGACGCTTCCGGCTGGAGAACATCCGTCCCGCGTCCCGGGGAGAGCCGCAGATCGAGGTCACCTTCGACATCGACGCCAACGGCATTCTCAACGTCACCGCCCGCGACAAGGACACCGGTGCCGAGCAGAAGATCACCATCACCGAGAGCTCCAACCTGGACAAGCAGGACATTGAGCGGATGGTCAAGGACGCCGAGCAGCACCGTGACGAGGACGCCCGGCTCCGGGAGGCGATCGACGCCCGCAACGAGCTGGACTCGGTCGCCTACCAGGTGGAACGCCGCCTGCAGGAGCTCGGCGACGGTGTCCCCGTCCACGAGAAGGCGCGTGCCGAGCAACTCGTCCAGGACGCCCGGCAGGCGGTCAAGGAAGAGGCGCCGCTCGACCGGCTGCGCGGCCTCAGCGGCGAACTCCAGCAGGTCTATCACGGGCTCGCGGTCAGCGGCCGGCCGGAGGGCCAGGCCGGCGTACCGCCGCAGGGCAGGACGGAGGCCGCTGCCGGCCGGGACGAGGACGTGATCGACGCCGAGTTCACCACATCCGACTCGGAGTGACATGAACGGCCACGAAGACCGGACGAACCGGACGGACCAGGCCGAAGCGCCGGCTCGGCAGGCACCGGGCGCGCCCGCGAAGGCGGACGCGCCCAGGTCCACGCCCGCGAAGGCGGACGCGCCCAGGCCCACGCCCGCCGACATGCCCGTGAAGGCGCCTGCGGAACCGCCTGCCGGGGCGCCTGCGGAGACATCCGCCGACGCCTCCGCGGAGACCGACGCGAAGCTCGCCGAACTGGAGGACCGCTGGCTGCGTTCGGTCGCCGAACTGGACAACGTACGCAAACGCATCGCCCGCGACGCCGAACGGCTGCGGGCCGAGGAACGGGACAGGGTGGCGGCCGAGTGGCTGCCCATCCTGGACAACCTGGAGCTCGCCCTGGGCCACGCGGCCGGTCAGAAAGGCGAGGCGCGAGCCATCGCCGAGGGGGTGCGGGCCGTACGGGACCAGGCCCTGGCGGTGCTGTCCCGCCTCGGGTACGCCCGCCACGACGAGAGGGACGTGCCCTTCGACCCGGTCCACCACGAGGCGGTGGCCACCGTCGAACGGGACGACGTCGCGCCCGGCACCGTCGTCGAGGTGGTGCGTCCCGGTTACGGCGACGGCCAGCGGCAGCTGCGCCCCGCGGTGGTGGTCGTGTCGAAGAAGGCGGAGTGATGGTCGTCCGGCGGGACTTCTACGAAGTGCTGGGCGTCGACCGCAAGGCCGACCAGGACGAGATCCAGCGGGCCTACCGCAAGCTCGTACGCGCCAACCATCCCGACGTCAACAAGGATCCCGGGGCGGAGGACCGGTTCAAGGAGATCTCGGAGGCGTACTCCGTACTGTCCGATCCCCAAACGCGCCGCAGGTACGACGCGTTCGGTCCTGATTTCCGCCAGGTGCCGCCCGACATGGACCCCGAGCAGTACGCCCGCGCCGGGGGCGGCCGCCAGTGGCGTCCGGCGGGGGGAGAGGGCTTCGAGGGCGGCATCGACATCGAGGACCTGCTCGGCGGCATGTTCGGCGGCCGAGGTGGCCGAGGCAGCCGAGGCGGGCGCGGCTGGGGGCCGGTGCCCGGTGCCGACCAGGAGGCCGAGCTGACGCTGACGGTCGAGGAGGCGTACAAGGGCGGCAGCCGCACCATCACGCTGCCCGGCGGCCGGCGGCTGGACGTCACGATCCCTCCGGGTGTCACGAACGGCCGGCGCGTCAGACTCGCCGGTGAGGGCGGCCACGGAAGCGGCGACGCGCCGCGGGGCGATCTCTACCTCATCGTCCGGATCGCCGACCATCCCCGATACCGCGTCGAGGGACGCGACATCCACGCCGTCCTGCCGCTGGCGCCCTGGGAGGCCGCGCTGGGCGCCACGGTCGCCATCGACACGCCGGGCGGCGAGGCGAAGCTCAAGGTGCCGCCGGGCACCCCGACCGGCCGCCGCCTGCGGCTGCGCGGGCGCGGCATGCCCGACCCGCGCGGCGGCGGCGCCGGCGACTTCTTCGCCGAGGTCCGCGTCATGGTGCCGCCCCGGCTCACCGAGGAGGAGCGGCGGCTGTTCGAGCAGCTCGCCGCCGTCTCGGCCTTCGACCCGAGGGGGCGTTCATGACCTACGCACTCGTACGGCCGGCGCGCCTGGACCTGAACTCCTACGCGCGCGCCACCGGCCTGCACCCGGAGGCCATCCGCCGGCTCGTGGCGCTCGGCCTGCTCGAACCGGTCAGGGACGCCAGAGGGGAGCTGTGCTTCCCGCCCGCCCAGGTGGCCGTGGCCGCCCGGATCCAGCGGCTGCACCACGGCCTGTCGATCAACTACGCCGCCATCGGCCTGGTGATCGACCTGCTCGACCGGATCGAGGAGCTGGAAGCAAACCTGCGGCGCTTGTCTGAACGACACTAAAAGGGGGCTGGAGTGGACCCGAACCGGATGACGCAGAAATCGCAGGAGGCCCTGCACGACGCCCAGACCAAGGCCATACGCCACGGGCACACCGAGGTCGACGCCGAGCACCTCCTGCTGGCCCTGCTCGAACAACCGGAAGGGCTGGCACCTCGGCTGCTGGCGGCGGCGGGGGCGAACACGGACAGCCTGATCACCGACCTGGAGGCGGAGCTTTCGCGCCGGCCCAAGGTCAGCGGGCCGGGCACGACACCGGGCCAGGTCTTCGTCACCCAGCGGCTGTCCCGGCTGCTCGACAGCGCGGAGCGGGAGGCGAAGCGGCTCAAGGACGAGTACGTCTCCGTCGAGCATCTTCTCCTGGCCATGATCGAGGAGGGGACCTCGGGCGCCTCGGGACGGCTGCTGCACGGCCAGGGACTGACCCGCGACCGCTTCCTGGAGTCGCTCACCGCCGTCCGGGGCAACCAGCGGGTCACCTCCGCCATGCCCGAAGTGGCCTACGAGGCACTGGAGAAGTACGGGCGCGACCTGGTCGCCGAGGCCCGCGCGGACAAGCTCGACCCGGTCATCGGCCGCGACTCCGAGATCCGCCGGGTGATCCAGATCCTCTCCCGCAAGACCAAGAACAACCCTGTCCTGATCGGTGACCCCGGTGTCGGCAAGACGGCCATCGTCGAAGGGCTCGCCCAGCGGATCGTGCGCGGTGACGTCCCCGAGGGACTGCGCGACAAGACGATCTTCAGCCTGGACATGGGCTCGCTGGTGGCCGGCGCCAAGTACCGCGGGGAGTTCGAGGAACGCCTCAAGGCCGTGCTGAACGAGGTGAAGGCGGCCGAGGGCCGGATCCTGCTGTTCGTCGACGAGCTCCACACGGTGGTGGGCGCCGGGGCGACCGAAGGCGCCATGGACGCCGGCAACATGCTCAAGCCGATGCTCGCGCGCGGCGAACTGCACATGATCGGCGCGACCACGGTCGAGGAGTACCGCCGGCACATCGAGAAGGACGCGGCCCTGGAGCGGCGCTTCCAGCCGGTGCTGGTCGAGGAGCCCTCCGTGGAGGACGCCATCTCGATCCTGCGCGGACTGCGCGAGCGGCTGGAGGTCTTCCACGGGGTGAAGATCCAGGACAGCGCGCTCGTCGCCGCGGTGAATCTGAGCCACCGCTACATCGCCGACCGGTTCCTGCCGGACAAGGCGATCGACCTGGTCGACGAGGCGTGCGCGATGCTCCGTACCGAGATCGACTCCATGCCCGCCGAGCTCGACGAGCTGACCAGGCGGGTGATGCGGCTGGAGATCGAGGAGGCCGCGCTGGCCAAGGAGGACGACGTGGCGAGCCGGACCCGCCTCACCGATCTGCGCAAGGAGCTGGCCGACCTGCGCGCAGAAGCCGACGCGATGCGGGCGCAGTGGGAGGCCGAGCGCTCGGCCCTGCGCAAGGTCCAGGCCCTGCGGCAGGAGATCGAGTCCGTACGGCGGGAGGCGGAGCTGGCCGAGCGTAACTACGACCTCAACCGCGCCGCCGAGCTGCGCCACGGCAAGCTCCCCGAGCTGGAACGGCGGCTGCGTGGCGAGGAGGAGCGGCTGGACACCCGGCAGCACGGGCACCGGCTGCTGCGCGAGGTCGTGACCGAGGAGGAGATCGCCTCCATCGTCTCGCGCTGGACCGGCATCCCGGTGAGCCGGCTGAAGGAGGCGGAGCGCGAGAAGCTGCTGCGGCTGGACGAGATCCTGCACGAGCGCGTCATCGGCCAGGAGGAGGCGGTGCGGCTGGTGGCCGACGCCGTCATCCGCGCCCGCGCCGGCATCAAGGACCCCAGACGCCCCATCGGATCCTTCCTCTTCCTCGGGCCGACCGGTGTCGGCAAGACCGAGCTGGCCAAATCGCTCGCGGCGGCGCTGTTCGACACCGAGGACAACATGATCCGCATCGACATGAGCGAGTACCAGGAGCGCCACACGGTCAGCCGCCTCGTCGGCGCCCCTCCGGGCTACATCGGGTACGAGGAGGGCGGCCAGCTGACGGAGGCGGTGCGGCGCAAGCCGTACTCGGTGGTGCTGTTCGACGAGATCGAGAAGGCCCACGCGGACGTGTTCAACACGCTGCTGCAGGTCCTCGACGACGGGCGGCTGACCGACGCTCAGGGCCGTACGGTCGACTTCCGCAACACCGTGGTCATCATGACCTCCAACATCGGCTCCCAGTACCTGCTCGACGGGGTCACCTCCGACGGCGAGATCAAGCCCGAGGCGCGCGAGCGGGTGATGGGGGAGCTGCGCCGCCACTTCCGGCCCGAGTTTCTCAACAGGGTCGACGACATCGTGCTGTTCAAGCCGCTGACCGAGAACGAGATCGAGCAGATCGTCGACCTGATGTTCGACGACATCCGGTCGCGGCTGGCGGACCGGCGGCTCACCCTGGAGGTCACGGAGGCGGCGCGGCGGCTGATCGCCAACCAGGGATACGACCCGGTCTACGGCGCCCGGCCGCTGCGGCGCTTCATCGCCCGCGAGGTCGAGACCAGGATCGGCCGCGCGCTGCTCAGCGGCGACATCCCCGAGGGCTCGACCGTCACGGTCGACGTCGACAAGGGCGAGCCGACCGTCACCTTCCACGGGTCAGGGGGTTGAGCTTGCCGTGTGGTCCTCGTCGTAGATGTCGGACGCCGACCTGACGATGAGCGGGTCCGGGGTGCCGACCACCTCGTGGTCCTTGTTGTCGTAGTCGAAGCGGCTCAGCACGTGGCGCATCGCCTCCAGGCGTCCCCGCTTCTTGTCGTTGCTCTTGATGACCGTCCACGGCGCCTCGCGGATGTCGGTGTTGAGGAACATCTCCTCCTTGGCACTGGTGTAGTCGTCCCAGCGATCCAGCGAGGCCAGGTCCATCGGCGACAGCTTCCACTGCCGGACCGGATCGACCTGCCGGATGATGAACCGGGTGCGCTGCTCCGAGCGCGTCACCGAGAACCAGAGCTTGACCAGGTGGATGCCGTCGCGCACCAGCGCCCGCTCGAACTGCGGCACCTGCACCATGAACTCCCGGCACTCGGCCTCGGTGCAGAACCCCATCACCCGCTCGACCCCGGCGCGGTTGTACCAGGACCGGTCGAACAGCACGATCTCCCCGGCCGCGGGCAGATGGGCGATGTAGCGCTGCAGGTACCACTGGGTACGCTCCCGCTCGGACGGCTTCTCCAGCGCCACCACGGTGGCCCCGCGCGGGTTGAGATGCTCCATGAACCGCTTGATCGTGCCGCCCTTGCCCGCCGCGTCACGCCCCTCGAACAGGATCACCAGGCGCTGCCCGTTGGCCTTGACCCAGTACTGCAGCTTCAGCAGTTCGATCTGCAACAGCCGCTTGTCGTGGTCGTACTTCTCCCGCGGCAGCCGCTCGGGATAGGGATAGTGCTCACGCCAGGTGTCGACCCGGCTGCCGTCCGGCCGCAGCAGCACCGGATCGTCGTCGTCGCTGTCGTCCACCAGCAGCCCTGGGGTGGAGTCCAGCAGAGAAACCCGCTCCATAACAACCGACTTGCCCAAAAAACGCCCGGTAAAGCGGTATGTGCGAGGCGGACAGTTGAACGCTTGATGTCCGTCCGAGGTCGTCCATTCGACCGCCGGGGCGGCGCTGTCAGGGGCGTCAATCGCGCTGGCCGACACGCTCGGCGCAGTCAGGGGCGCTGATCGCCCTGGTCGACGCGGCGGGCGCTCAGGCGGTCGGGGTCCGGCCAGTGCACGCCGTGGGCCCAGCCCGCCAGCTCGAACCATCGGATCAGCCGGGCGCTGGGGTCGAGTTGCCCGCTGAGCACCCCGTGCCGCGCGCAGGTCGGCTCCACGTGGTGCCAGTTGTGCCAGCCCTCGCCGAGCGTCAGCAACGCCACCCACCGGACGTTCGACGAGCGGTCCCGGGTACGGAACGGGCGATCACCGAAGGTGTGCGCGATGGAGTTCACCGACCACGTGACATGGTGTACCACGGCGTAGCGGACCAGCCCGCCCCAGAACAACGCCGTCCACGCGCCCGCCCACGACATCGACCACAGCCCGCCCACTGCCGCCGGCAGCGCGAACGACAACGCCGCCACGGCCGGATAGGCGGCGTCGAACCGCCGCACGTCCGGGTCGGCCAGCAGGTCGGGCACCCAGTGCCGGCGGCTGGAGCGGTCGCGTGCGGTGTAGAACCAGCCGATGTGGGCGTGCGCCATGCCGCGCAGCAGGGCCAGGCCGCTGTCGCCGTAACGCCACGGCGAGTGCGGGTCGCCCTCGCGGTCGGCGTACTTGTGGTGCCGGCGGTGCTCGGCCGTCCACAGGGTGACCGGGCCCTCGACCGCCATGCCGCCGGCCAGCATGAGCGCGACCCGCAGCGGCCGGTTGCACCTGAAGGCGCGGTGGGTGAAGAGCCGGTGGTAGCCGATGGCGATCCCGAAGATGCTGACCAGGTACATCACCACCGCGATCACCACGTCATGCGGGCCGACGCCCCATCCCCAGGCGGCGGGCACGGCCAGGACGGGAAGCAGCACGGGCAGCACCACCAGGACGATCAGATAGACGGTCCGGCGGCCGGTGGTGGCCGTCACCGTCTCCGTCCTGCCCGAATCCGTCCTGCCCGAATCCGTGGCGTCCGAGCCCGCCCTGCCCGAATCCGGCTGCGGGATGGATGACGAGCTCACACTGCCTCCCATGATCGGCGAGGACGATTGGGCTCCTCATTCAACGGCCGCGTCCCCAGCGCACGGCAATGACCTGGAAGTGATGAACCCGTCACTCAGGGGAATCAAAACACTCCATAGGGTAGTCACCAAGAAATGGGTATCGCATGCCTAGTTGCGGCTACAGACCGTAATGATCTTTGTTCGCTCCGGCGTCGGACAGAAGGGCCATACGGCATGGGTGCTGTCGATCAGACAACCACGGGCGGCCATCTGGAGAGATACGACGAGGCGCTGGCGCGTGATCCGATCTCCGCGTTCGGCCTGGTCCGGGAGTGGTTGCGCAGCGACTGGCGGGCCCTGTTCGCCGAGCTGCGCGAGCGCCGCCCCATCTTCGTCACGCCCGCCTTCACGGTCGTGACCCGCTTCGCCGACGTCACCGAGGTGCTCTCCCGCGAGACGGTCTTCTCCGTACGCGCCTTCGGTCCCCGTCTCGACGCCGCCCTGGGCGGCCCCTTCATGCTGGGCCGGGACGCCACCCCGATGAACTGGCGGGACAAAGGGCTGATGCAGGTCATGCTCGACCCGCGCGACGTGGCCGGGGTGCGCGAGCTGGCCGGGCGCCTGGCCGACGAGCGGCTCGACATCGCCTGGCCGTCCGGCGGCGTCGAAGCGGTCCACGGGCTGTTCCGCCCCGTCGCCCTGGGCGTGTCCGCGACCTACTTCGGCTTCCCCGGCCCCGACGCGCAGACCCTGTCGCGGTGGACGCGGGCCATCGTCACCGACGGCTTCGCCAACTTCCTGGGCGATCCGAAGATCCAGGCCGCGTCGGTCCGCGCGGGTTCGGAGATGATCGCCTACCTGCGCGAGCGGCTCACCGAACGCCGGGCCGCGCTGCGGGCGGGACGGCGCCTGCCCGACGACGTCTTCACCCGGCTCGCCGCCACCGCCCTGCCCGCCGAGATCGGCGTGGACGACGAACGCATCCTGATCAACATGGCCGGCCTGCCGCTGGGGTTCGTGGAGAGCGCGCCCGGAGCCATGGTCGAGGCGGTCGAGCAGCTTCTGCTGCGCCCGGAGGTGCTGGCTCAGGCCATCGAGGCCGCCGGCGACCCCGACCCCGCCCCCTTCGACCGTCATGTCTGGGAGGCGCTGCGGTTCAACCCGTTCTTCAAGCTGCTGCCCCGGCTGTGCGAGCGCGACTACGTCCTGGCCGCCGGCACCCCCCGCGCCACGATGATCCCGGCGGGCACGCTCGTGCTCGCCGCGCCGGCCTCGGCCATGTTCGACGCGGACGTGGTGGCCCAGCCCGAGGAGTTCCGCCTCGACCGGCCGGGCCACCATCAGCTGTTCTTCGGTTTCGGTCAGCACGCCTGCCTGGGCGTGCATCCGGCCAGGGCCGTCATCTGCGAGGCCGTACGCCGGCTGCTGCTGCGTCCCGGGGTGCGCCTGCTCCCGCCGCCGGAGGGGCGGGTCGTCCGGGCCGGCGGGATCTTCCCCGACCGGTTCGTCCTCGGGCTCGGCGCCGAAGGCCAGGAACAATGACGATGGCCAAGCGCCGGACCACGGCGAAGAGCCGGACGACGGCGCGGAGCATCGCCACCGACGGGGCGGTCAACCGGCTTAGGTTCCTGGCGCTGACCAACGGCCGGCCATTCTGGGATCTCGTCCAGTCCATCCAGCCCGTACGGCGGCGCCTCAACGCCCTGCTGATCGACCAGGCGGTCCGCGAGATGCCGCCACGGCCGGAGCCGCTGAGCACGATGGCCGACTACACCTCATGGGCCTCGCTGACCGACCGCACCTACAGCGGCAGGCACCTGCCCCCGCTCGCGGTGCCCGAGAGCGCCCGGCCCACCCCCGAGAAGGCCGCAGACCTGTTCACCCGTGGCGAGAGCATGATCCCGTGCCCGCGCTCCACGGTGCTGTTCGCCTACTTCGCCCAGTGGTTCACCGACGGCTTCCTGCGCGGTGACGTCCACCTCCCGCGCGACCCCCGCAAGAACAGCTCCAATCACCACATCGACCTCAACCAGGTCTACGGCCTGCACGAGACGGCGACGGCGGCGCTCCGTACCTTCCAGGGCGGGCTGCTCAAGAGCCAGTTCATCAACGGCGGGGAGTTCCCGCCCTACCTGTGCGAGAACGGCAAGATCAAACCGGAGTTCGCCGCCCTGAGCGTCATCCGCTTCGCCGAGCTCACCGACCAGCAGCGCGACACCCTGTTCGCGACCGGGAGCGACCGGGGCAACATCCAGCTCGGCTTCACCATGCTGACGGTGCTGTTCCTGCGCGAGCACAACAGGGTGGCCCGCCTGCTCGGCCAGCTCTGCCCGCGCTGGGACGACGAGCGCCTGTTCCAGACGGCGCGCAACATCCTCATCGTGCTGCTGATCAAGCTGGTCGTCGAGGAGTACATCAACCACATCACGCCCTACCACTTCCGCTTCACCCTGGACTCGCGCCTGTCGGCGAAGCTGGCCCACGTGCCCTGGCACCGCGAGAACTGGGCCTCGGTGGAGTTCAACCTCGTCTACCGCTGGCACAGCCTGATCCCCTCCCAGCTGTCGGTGGGCGGCCACGACCTGCCGATGGCGCGGACCCTTCTCGGCGGCGCGCTGATCCCCGAGCACGGCCTCGGCCGGCTCTTCGAGGACGCCTCCCGCCAGCGCGCCGGCCGCGTCGGCCTGTTCAACACCGACCCCCTCCTGAGGGAGGTGGACGTGGCCAGCATCGCCGACTCGCGCACGCTCGGCCTGGCCCCCTACAACAGCTACCGCGAACACTGCAGGTTCCCCCGGGTGCGCGGTTTCGACCAGGTCTCCGGCGACGAGCGGGTCAGCGGCGCGCTGCGGGAGCTCTACCGAAGCGTCGACGACCTCGACCTTTACGTCGGCCTGTTCGCCGAGGAGCCCGGCAACCCGGACGCCATCCTGCCGCCGCTGCTCACGAAGATCATCGCCATCGACGCTTTCTCCCAGGCGCTGACCAATCCGCTGCTGGCCCCGCGGGTGTCCAACGCGGCGACCTTCTCCCCGCACGGCATGCGGATCATCGCGAGCACGCGGACGCTGTCGGACGTGCTGCACCGCAACGTCCCGGAGGATCCGAGCCCCCGCTTCGTCAGCATGACGCGACGGACGGCCCGATGAGCGGCCCTCCGGTCGGCCCAACGGGCGGCCCGTCGAGTGCCTCGGTGAGTGGTTGGGCGGGAGGCTCGGTGAGAGGTGGGAGCGACCCGGCCGCCGGGTCGATGCGTGCCGCGGCCCGTGAGCTGGTCGACATCGGGGTCACGATCCGGGAGGCGGCGGGCCACGCCACGGCCGCGCTCACCGACGGCGCCCTGCTGCGCGCCCTGCCGCACGCCCCCTCAGCGGGTTACCTGGCCCACCGCGCGCTGCTGCGCGCCATCACCAACGGCGCGGGGCTGGGCTACGCGCTCACCGGCGGCCCGCTGGGCACCCTGGCGGCCAAGCTCGGCGGCATGGCGGGCACGGAGAGCCTGGCCGTACGCGTGCTGGCCACCTCGCTGCGGCTGCGGATCGCCGCCGTCGCCCTCGACCACCCCGAGCTGAGCACCGACCCCATGCTCGGCCGGCTCATCGAGGCCGCCGCCGCCGACCGCGACCTGGAGGCCGTCCGCGCGCTGCGCGCCCTGCTCAAGGACCGCGGCGCCGTACGCGCGCTCAGCGCCCTCGCCCCGGTCTTCGGCGAGGTCCTCGCCCTGCGGGCGCTGCTCGACGAGAACCCGCTCAACGACGACACCGCCTGGCTGATCGCGACGGGCAAGGGCTACGCCACCGCCGACCCGATCACCGGCATGAGCAACAGGATGGTCGCCGTCCTCGACACGGGGGAGGGGGCGGCGCGCCGGGTCGAGCTGTCCGCGGCCGAATCCGCGCGGCTGAGCCCGCAGGGCTCGCTGCTCGGGTTCCTGCGCAACATCAGCGTGGTCGGTACGACGGGACGGGTGCTCATCCAGAGCGTGGCGGGCCTCGACGGAGCGGTGCGTCACGTCGTCCAGGCGCCCGGCATGCGGGCGGGACGGCTCGACGGCGAATCGCCCCAGGACCTGCTCGGCGCCTTCAGCAGCGCCGTGCTGGACAGCAGCCCCTACAGCCGCGCGCTGGCCAAGGCCATCGACGACTACGGTCTGCCCCAAGGCGCCGAGCTGGCACTCATCGGCCACAGCGCGGGCGGCGCGGCCATCATGAACCTGGCCCAGGACGCGGAGTTCTGCGCCCGCTACACCGTCACGCACGCCGTCGCGGTCGGCTCGCCCGTCGACTTCAAGCGGCCCGCCGACCCGCGCACCTGGGTCGCCAGCGTCACCAACCAGCACGACATCGTCCCCACCCTCGACGGGCAGGGCGCGGGCACCTGCTTCGACCTGCATCCCGACTGGTACGTCGTGGACTACTTCGACGCCACCCACCTGTTCCCGCTCTGCCACAGCATCGAGCACTACATCGCCAACATCGCCGACGACCTGCCCGAGGCGCGTCGCCGGATCGACGGGCGGCTCGGGCCGTTCCGGGGGCAGGTCGTCCGCTCGCAGGCGTACCGGCTGTCCGACCGAGCCCCCCGCCCCGCCGGCTCGCCCTTCCTCACGGTGCCCACGTATGCCATGAACGGGATCGAGCTGCCGATCAGGTGCCACAACGGCAGCGGCCTCACGGCCTACTTCGCCGCGGACCCGGCCGGGGCGGCGGCACTGCTGGAGGGGACCGGGTTCGGGCCCGCCGTACGGGTCGGCGGGCGCGCCTTGGTCGCCGTGCACGCCTCCTGGGACCGGCGTACCAGCGCGGGCGGCGGCTACCGCGAGCTCCACCTCGGGATCGTCGTACCCGGCCCGTGGCGGTCGAGGTCGCCGCGCGTCTGGCTCGATCTGCCGCGCGGGGCCGACCGTCGGCGCTCCGGCAGCTTCCTGGCCGGCTCCGTGATCGACGCCGCCGCCCTCGGCGCCGTGGCGCCACGGCTGTGGGGCGGCGAGCCGTACCTGGTGCCGCTGGAGTTCGAGCTCACCTCCGGTTACGCGCGCATCGCCGTCGGCGGCCTCGACGACCGGCTGCTCACGCTGAGCGGGGTCCTCGGCCCCTGGCTGCCCGTGAGCGACCGCGACCTGGTCGGCTACGCGCGGGGGGCGGAGGGCGGCGCGCTGCGCTCCTGCGTACGGACTCGCGGCCTGGGCCGCCTGCATCCCGTGCCACGGCTCCGGCTGGCCGTGGCGCCGGGGTCGGCGCACCCGCTGGCCCGCCAGCTTCGGGAGCTGGGCCTCGACGGCGCCCGCCCGCTGCTGTGCCTGTCGGCCACCGCCCGCCAGACGCTCCGCGACGCCGCCGCCCCGCTTCCGACCCCCTGAGCGGCCGACCTCCCCTGAGCTGCCGCCCCGCTGCGCTATCGCCCCACGAGCGTTATCCGACCCCCGAACCGCCAGGTACCTGCGCTCCCGACTCCCTGAGCGGCCGACCCCCCGACCGGAGGACCGATGACAGCCGATCCCGCGGCGATCGCCGCCCACGCCGCATTCCTGCAGGCCGACATCCGCGCGCTGGCCGACTGCGCCGTACGTCTGCGCCAGATCGAGGCCAAGCTGGCCGGTGGGACGCCGCCATGGCTGCGCGAGGCGATCGACGCCCACGTCGCCGCCTGCGCGGCGGCCGCCGCCGACCTGACCACGGCGGCGGCGCACCTGCGCCACTACGCCGGGCGGGCGCGCCACTGACGCGCCCGCCCGCCGACTGTGCTCAGCCCGCCTCGTGTACGGCTCGGGCCGCGCTGAGCCCCGACTCCAGGGCGCCCTCGATCCACGCGTGCCACAGTGAGCAGTGCTCGCCGGCGAAGTGCACGCGGCCCTCCGGCGCCATGATCGCGTCATGCAGACTGCTCTGCTGGTGCGGCTCGAACAGGGCGAAGGCGCCGGCCGCGTAGGGGTCGTTGTACCAGGCGTGCGTGACGCCGAACTCGAAGTGGTCGTAGATGTGGGGATGGATCTTGGCGACGTCCTCGAGCGCCTGGTCGATCCGCTTCTGCGAGGACATCGCGCCCCAGCGCAGCGCGTCCTGGCCCCAGGTGTAGCTGGCCAGCATGATCGAGCGTTCGTCGGGGACGGGATGCGAGGGATAGCAGATGCGCCGGATCGGCAGGTCGGTGACCGTGGTGCCGCCGATGATGCCGTCGGTCTGCTCCCAGAACGGCCGCCGCACCTGGAAGAGGATCTTGGTGGAGGCGTTGTAGTTGAGTTCGCGGATGGCGCGCTGCTTGCGGCGGGAGAAGGCGGGCCGGGTCTCGACGTCGCGCAGCACCGAGAACGGGATCGTGCAGATGGCGTAGTCGCCGGTGAGCGTCGTCCGGCCCGATCCGGTCTTGAGGTGCAGGGTGACCGAGTGGTCGTCCTGCTCGATGGCGGAGACCTCGTGACCGAACCGGATGTGGTTCCTGAGCTCGTGGTAGAAGGCGGTCGGCAACCGGTCGGCGCCGCCCTCGATCTCCTGCATGTCCTCGAACGCGCGCCCGATGATCTCGCGGAACTGCTCGATGACCGCCGCGTTGAGGTTGGCCTCCCGGAAGCTCATGACGCCGTAGAGCTCGATGGCCCCCTCGGAGAATCCACGCTCGCGAAGGAAGCTGCGGATGGAGTAGCGGTCATATTCCGCGCAGATGCGGTCGAGCGCGTTCTCGCCCTCCTGCGCGTAGAGGTCGTGGATCTCCTGGGTGGCGGTGCGCCACAGGTCCTCGTAGGTGCGGCCATGCTCGTGCTCGGCCAGGCCGAAGTCGATGATGTCGGGGTTGTCGTTGAGCTCCTTGATCGTGGTCCTGATGCCCTGGATGTAGGCCAGGGCGCGGGGGTTGCCCATGACGAACGGCCGCAGGGTCAGCCCGAACCTCTCGCAGTAGGCGAGTGTGAGGTCGTGCACGCGTGGGATCCGCATCGCGCCCGCCTCGGCGTAGAGGCCGGGCGCGAATCCGCGCAGGGTGAGCACGCGCCCGCCGACCCGCTGCTGGGCTTCCAGGACGATGGGCTCGTGCCCCTGTCGCATCAGCTCGTAGGCGGCGACCAGACCGGCCATTCCGCCACCGATGATCAGTACGCGTTTGTGCGGCCGGCCGCCGGCGGCCAGTCCGTGCTCGGCCGCCGCGACCAGGTCCGCGGGCACTCTGAGGTCGTGACTCGGTCGTGGCGCTCCGGCGGCCATGAGCTCCGCGGGCATGGCCGTACCGAGCGCTGTCGACGGGTTCTCTTCCAGGGGGTCACACTCCTTCGTCGTCACCTAAAGCACATTTATGATCGCTCTAAGTGACGATGAGCGCCAGGGGTGAGCTCGTACGGACTGCGACCCGCGCGTTGTGGTCAGGGGCGGATGGCGCCGAGGAGGCGGGCACGCCAGTAGTCGTCGAGGTCGACCACCTTGACGACGTCCCCGGTCTGCGGCGCGTGGACCATCTTGCCGTTGCCCACGTACATCCCCATGTGGCCCAGCCCTCTGCTGAAGAGCAGGTCGCCGGGCCGCAGCTTGTCGAGTGACACGCGACGGCTCGCGCCCCAGCTCCACTGGGTGTACGTCGTGCGGGGGATCCCGACCCCCGCGGCCCGCCAGGCGGCCTGGGTGAGACCGGAGCAGTCGTAGGAGCCGGGACCCGTGGCGCCGTACCGGTACGGCTTGCCGACCTGGGCGAAGGCGAACTGGAGCGCGGCGAGGGCGTTGCCGGAGGCCGGCCCGGTGTACTTGATGCCGGTGCTGTTGGGGTTGCCGGTCTGGAAGGCACCCAGCTTGCGCAAGATCTTGGTCTGCTCGGCGATGAGCTTCTCGACCTCCGTCTTCTGCCCGCGCACCTTGTCGCGCGCCGCGTCGGTCTCGGCCAGGACGGTCTTGGCGTCGTCGCGCCGATCGCGCAGGTCCTTGGTGGTCGCCTCGTAGGCGCGGAGTTTCGCCGCCCTGTCCTGCGCCATCTGATCGAGGGCGGCCATGCCGCCCAGGGTCGCCTCGGGGGTGCCCTCGACGACGAAGCGTTGCCAGCCAGCGAACTCGCCGAACTGATAGTTGCTCACCGCCACCGCGGCGAGGTCTCTGCGCAGGGCGTCGGCCTGTACGCCCTTGCGGCCGACTTCGGCGTTGAGGGCGTCGTACTTCGTCTTGGCCTTCTGGTAGCTCTCGGTGGCCTGGTTGTACTCCTCGACCACCTTGTCGGCCTGCTCGTTCAGCTTGACCAGCTTGGCTCTGGCCTTGGCCTTGGCCTGCGGGGTGGGCGCCGGCTCGGCGACGGCGCTCCCCGGGGCGGTGGCGGCCCATGCGAGCGACGCCAGCGCCGCGGCCATAGCCATCCGCCCAAGCCTTGTCGGCACGGCCACTACGATGCCTCCTCGTAACAGTCCACCGTTGGCCGGAACCGTACAGAAGTGATGGCCTGTTCGGCGCGGGGACGGCCTGCGCGGTTCCGTACTAACGGCGATAGGGGTGTGGTGCGCCGACCCATGAGGAGATACGCGCACGAACCCCGGGACGTTCAGTGGGCAACCGAGCGGACATGAATGCGCCCCGGCATCGCGGGTGCGATGCCGGGGCGCCAGGTACTGCTATCAGCTTCGTGTCGCTGTCAGCTTCATGCTGCGGTCAGAAGTGGGACTTGACCCGGAAGGTGTCCTCGATGCCGCAGGACGGTCCGTTCTGTCCGTCGAAGCGGACGGAGTCGAAGAAGTCGCGGTAGGTGGAGAAGAAGTTGCCCTTGCCGCCCGGAGACGTCACCGCCGAGCAGCCGCCGTAATTGGCTTCGGAGTAGAGGTGGATCCAGGAGCTCGTCCGGTTCCAGTCGGACTTGCCCCGGTCGGCCATGTTCAAGGCGGCCAGATCCGGCGTGTCGCTCTGGATCTCGATGATGTCGCCCGTGCCGTCGAGGCCGGAGAACATGCAGTAGTTGCCGTCATGGCACCGGTCGTAGCCCGTGGCGGCCTGGGCGGGAATGGTCGGCAGGATGGCCAGCGCGGCGGCTGCGATCGGTAGCGCGAGCATCTGAAGCTTCTTGCCCATTGCCCCTCTTCACGTGAAACTTTCCTTCGATGATGGGTCGAACATACATGATGCGATCTTCCCGACGGAAGAGTTGTGATCGAGGGAAAGGCCGTGTCACACGGGCATGCGCGGCTCCGGCGTCACGGGCCGGGGTGCCTCCGGGGCCGCGAGGTCGGCCAGCCGACCGGCCAGCAGCGCGGCCAGGATCACCCCTCCCGTGACGAGCATGAACACCCAGAACGGCGTGCCCCAGATCGCCAGCTGCGCCTGGACCAGCGACAGGAACAGCACCGCGAGCACGGTGCCCGCCACGCCGCCCCGCTTGCCGTGCACGCTGATCCCGCCCAGCAGGACCGCGGCCAGGGCCGTCATGGTGGTGGTCCAGCCCGAGGCGGGGCTCGCCGCGTGGAGGCGGGTCAGCAGCGCCACTCCGCCCAGGGCGGCGAGCAGGCTCGACCCGCCCAGCCCGACGATGGCGCCGAGCCACACCGACTTCAGGCGCAGGGCGCTCCAGGCCAGCGCGCCGCCCAAGGACACGATGACGAACAGCACGAACCACACAAAGCCCGGAAAGTCACCGCCGGGCTGGAAGAAGACGGTCTGGCCGTCCGCTATCGCGATGACCACCGCCTCGCAGGCCACGGCCGCGCCGAGAGTCACGGCCCACGCCGGAGCCGAGAGCGCGGCGACGAACAGGCCCAGCACGAGCCCGCCGACCGTGGCGAGCACGATCGCGATGATCGCCGCGGCCCAGCCCAGTCCCTGTGTCGCCAGTGACGCGGTGACCATGCCGGTGAGAGCGGAGATCGACCCGACGGCCACGTTGGGCGTCCCGGCGCGGAACGAGAGTGCCAGCCCTGTCGCCACCAGCCCCAAGGGCCCGGCCTGCGCCAGCACGTTGACCAGATGCACGCTCGGCGCGCTCAGCAGCGCTACCACGATCATCCCGATCGTGGCGAGTCCGAGCAGACCTTCCCAGACGAGAACGACAACTCGCATAGGGGCGATCATCCTCGCGTGTATGACAGCAATTCAAGGGCATTCGGACGGGTTGCGGAGAGGGTAGCCCCGATGGCGGGCGTCGTCACCGGCGGCTCCACAGCTCGAGGTGTATCGCTCACGTGTTCTACCCAAAGACGCCAACTCTTGGTAGCGTTACGGTCACATATCGTGGTGGCGGGGGGTGGGCAGGGTGCAGGTTGGGCTCCAGCCCGTGCGGTACACGCGTCGATGCCGCCTGGTCACCCATCACCTGATGGGGGCGGTGGGTGAGTAGGCTCACCGCGACCGCTCCCTGCACCGCCCATGCCGCCGTGGTGGA
>NZ_JBFANB010000029.1:0-142327 GCF_040659625.1 Nonomuraea sp. NPDC049750 | reverse complement strand
AACTCCGCGAGTTCAACAGCGAACACGACCACGTCCACCTGCTCGTCCACTACCCGCCCAAGGTCGCGATCAGCAAACTCGTCAACTCGTTGAAAAGCGCCTCCTCGCACTACCTGCGCAAGGAGTTCACCAGCCGCATCAACCCCGCCACCATGCACGACCCCTTCTGGTCACCCAGCTACCTCGCCGCCTCCTGTGGCGGAGCGCCCCTATCGATCATCAAGGCGTATATCGAACAGCAGCGCCGCCCCACCTGAGGTCCCAAATCCACGCTCCGCGCTCCGGGATGCCCCGTCTACGGCGGGCCATCCCCCAAAGGGGGACCGCATTTATCCCCGGCCTGAAGGCCGAGGCTTTCTGCGGACCTTCGGTAATCGCCGAGCTCGAACTCTGCCGCCATAGCTCCCGCTTCTAGACCGTGTGGATACCGGATCTTAGAGAAGGCCCACCGTACGCTGCGCCAGCACGCGGAAGAAGGGGGGCCCGTCCGGGGTCGCGTACCGCGGCCACCACCTCCGCCCGGGTCCGCAGCTGGTCGATGTCGAGGCGGCCGAGCGCACCCGACGCGGCCAAGGTAACGATCATGGAACTTCCTCTGAAAGGCAGCTCACCGATGGGCAGCTGGAGGACACTCGTTTTCCTACGGTCGGCCGCGGCGAGAGGACTCAACCGGCCGAAGTCGATCAGCTAGCCTGTGGGCTGTGATTCAGAACGATGGCGTCAAAAGCAGCGATGAGAGCATCCTGACCGGTTTTGGGGGAGATTCCGGTCGCGTGACCTTGCGCCGGATGACCGTCGATGATCAGGCTGAGTTCACCGAGCTGGTCAGGTCCAGCGCCGACCTGTACGGCCCGTACATGTCCCTGCCCACCACGCCGCAGGATTTCCACGTCTTTCTCGGAAAATTCGCCGACCCGCTGCTGGCCGAAGGCCTGGTGGTCTGCTTGCGCGACACCGGTGCCATGGTGGGCAACATCAACATCAACAGCATCATCCGCGGGCGCGCCCAGACCGCCTCCCTCGGCTACGCTGCCTTCGCCCCCACCGCCGGTCAGGGGTACATGTCCGAAGGGCTCCGCCTGGTGCTGCGTTACGCGTTCGAGGAGCTGCGCCTGCACCGGCTGGAAGCCCAGATCCAACCCGGCAACCAGGCCTCCCTGAAGCTGGTCCAGCGCCACGGGTTCCGCAGCGAGGGTTGCTCACCCGAGCTGCTCTTCATCGACGGCGCCTGGCGGGATCACGAACGGTGGGTCATCACCAACGCCATGGCCGGCATGGTTCCCAGCGAGCCGCATCCGACCCAGCCCGCGCGTTGAGGATTCCGTCGGGTTCGAATAGCCCACCGAGCTATGAACGGCTCGTCGAGCAGGCCACGGAGGCATCCCTCGGCGGGTGGGATTTCAGCTGGCTGCGCGGGCGGACGAGCGGTGGACAACCGTCGTGGGTGTACGCCGAGCGAGCCTCGTCGCTCCTTCCGACGGCGCGGCGGCTGCTCGACATGGACACCGGCGGAGGTGAGCTGCTCGCTTCGCTGTCTCCGCTTCCCCGGCACACGGTCGCCATGGAGGGATGGCCGCCCAACATCCCCATCGCCGGCAAACGGCTGAGAGCGTTGCGGGTGGCGGTGTTGGGCGCTGCCGCCGATCGGATCCCCGTCCGCGAGGCCACCTTCGATCTCGTGCTCAACAGGCACGGCGCGCTGAATGCCGCCGAGATCGCGCGCGTTCTCGTCCCGCAGGGACGGCTGCTCACCCAGCAAGTAGGCAGCCGTAATGGGCTGGAGCTGAATGACGCCCTGGGCGCACCGCCGCCGATCGATCCGGCGAGCTGGACATTGGAAGTCGCGGTCGATCGGCTCCGCCGCGCCGGGCTGCGGGTGCTGGACGCGCGCGAGGAGATGGTCGAGTACGTCTTTCACGACATCGGCGCTGTCGTCTTCCAGTTGCGCGCGGTCCCATGGCAGGTCCGCGACTTCGACCTCGACCGTTATGACCGGCGGCTACGCGCGCTGCATGAGCGCATCTGTTCCCAGGGCGCCTTCACCGCTCGCGATCATCGCTTTCTCATCGAAGCCGAGCTCCCTTAGCGAAGGCGAAGGTGCTCGTCGATGAGCTTCGAGTACAGGTACATGTCGCGACGTTCACCACCCACCTCCTGCCAACTGCGCAAGAGCCCCTCCCGCAGGAACCCCGCTCCCTCGGCGGCCTTCCAGGACGGCGTGTTCCACGGCTCCACGTGCAACTGCAGCCGTGGAATCCCCAGCCGCTCCAAGCCCCACGACGAGATGGCCCGCAGGGCGGTGCCCGCGACGCCTTGGCCTCGGGCCGACTTCGCCACCCAGTAACCCACCGAGGCCCGCCCATGAAGACCCGGCCACAATCCGATCTGGCCCACGGCTCGGTTGTCGCCGGAATTCGCGATCGCGAAGGAGTAGCCGATCCCGTCGGCGGCCTTGGTCCACTGACGTTGGATGAAGGCGATGCCCTCGGCGGCCGAGTAATTCGGTGGCACGCCGGTGACCAGGGGGATGTAGGCGTCCTCGGAAGCCTCCTGCACCGCCACGACGTCATCCAGCCGCCACGGGCGAAGCAAGAGTCTGTCGCCCGCCGGAAGTTCGGGAACTACCACCATTCCCGCATCATGCCACCCGAGCTGAGCAAAACCCGTCAGCCCTTGAGACCGGTCGTGGAGATGCCCTCGGTGATGCGCCGTTGGAAGATGAGGAAGAAGCCCAGGATCGGCACGAGCGACAGCACGGCCATGGCCAGCATGGGCCCCCACGTGGAGCCGCTGCTGGAGTCGAGGAAGGCCCGCAGCGCCAGCGGCACCGTGTACGTCGACACGTCGCTGAGGTAGACGAGCTGGCTGAAGAAGTCGTCCCAGGTCCAGATGAAGGTGAAGATCGCGGTGGTGATCAGCGCGGGGCTCGACAGGGGCAGGATGATCCGCCAGTACACCTGGATCGGCCCGCAGCCGTCGATCCTGGCCGCGTCGTCGAGCTCCCTGGGCAGCGACCGGATGAACTGCACCATCAGGAAGACGAAGAACCCGTCCACGGCCAGGAACTTCGGCACGATCAGCGGCAGGAACGTGTCGACCCAGCCCAGCGCTTTGAACAGGGTGTACTGCGGCACGATCAGCACGTGGATCGGCAGCATGATCGACCCGAGCATGACGCCGAACCAGACGCCCTTGAACCGGAACGACAGCCTGGCGAAGGCGTAGGCCGCCATCGAGCACGACATGACGTTACCGATGACGGCCGCCGTCGCCACGATGAACGAATTGGCGAAGAAGCCGGTGAAGGGCACGCCGAGGGCGTTCCAGCCATCGGTGTAGTTGTCCGTGACGACGGTCTGGGGCACCAGGCCGGGATCGGCGAAGATCTCGTCGTTGGGCTTGAACGACGAGCTGATCATCCAGAACAACGGGTAGAGCATGGCCAGCGCGCCCACGACGATCAGCACGTGAACGGCCCAGCGTGACCTAGTCGGCATAGTGCACCCAGTACCTCGACGAACGGAAGGCCACCGCGGTGAAGACCGCGGTCACCAGGAGCAGGAGCCAGGCCAGGGCCGAGGCGTAGCCCATGCGGAAGTTCCCGAACCCCTCCTGGTAGATGTAGAGCGTGTAGAAGAGCGTGGAGTCCGCGGGGCCGCCCGTCCCGCCACTGAGGATGAACGCCGGGGTGAACGCCTTGAACGCGTTGACCGTCTGCAGCACCAGGTTGAAGAAGATGATCGGGCTGAGCATGGGCAGCGTGATCCGGAAGAAGGCCCGCACCTTGCCTGCCCCGTCGACCGCCGCGGCGTCGTACAACTCGGCCGGGATCTGCTTGAGGCCGGCCAGAAAGATCAGCATGGGCGAGCCGAACTGCCAGATGTGCAGCGCCACCAGGGTGTAGATGGCGTACTGAGGCGTGGAGATCCAGCTCGGCCCGACGATCCCGAAGGCCGACAGGACGTCGTTGACCAGGCCGTCCGGCCCGAAGATCTGCCGCCACAGGATGGCGATCGCCACGCTGCCGCCCAGCAGCGACGGCAGGTAGTAAGCCGCGCGGTACACGCCCACGCCGCGCATGGGCCGGTTCAGCAGCACCGCCACGAGCAGGGCGAACCCGCCAGAAAGCGGCACCGAGGCGACCACGTAGATCATCGTGACCCGCACCGCGTTGCCGAAGTGTGGATCGTCCATGATCCGCGCGTAGTTGTCCAGACCCACCCACGATGGCGTCGTGAGCAGGTCGAAGTCGGTGAACGAGAGGAACAGCGAGGCCAGGATCGGCCCGCCGGTCAGCAGGAGCAGCCCCGCGAACCACGGCAACAGGAAGAGGTACGCCGACCGCCCTTCTCTCCTCTTGGCTGTTATTTCAGTACGCGGCGCGCTTCGTCGAAGAATCGGGACACCCCCTCGGCAACGGACAGCTTCCCGAAGCCCACCTGCTGGTTGATGTTCATGAGCACCTTGTTGTGCAATTCGCCCGCGCCGAGCGGCTGCGGAGGCGGCAAGGGGCCGACCTTGTCGGAGAGCGACTCGATGTAGGCGTAGACGAGCTTCTCCGACGGCGACGCCTTCGGCTCCAGCGCTGCCCGGATCGCCGAAGAAGGCGGTACGCCGCGTTCCGAGCCGAGCGGCGTGGCCACATCCACGTCACTGACCAGCGCGTTGACCAGCGCGATGGCATCCTGCGGCCGTTTGGTGGCCGCGCTGACCGTGAGCAGCATGGACGGCTTGTAGTACTGGCCAGGTTTGTCCCCGGTGGGGAAGGCGTGGACTGCTATATCGTCCTTGGTGACGCTCATGTAGGCGGTGAGCTGGTTGGACCAGGCCCAGTCCATCACCGCCTTGCGGGTGGCGACCAGGCTGTTCTGCACATCGCCCAAGGCCGTGGCCTGCACGTCGGGCGGGGCCGCCGCGCCCGCCTTGCGCAGCCCGTCCCAGAACGTGAACCACTCGGTGAGGTCCTTCTCGTCGTAGGCGAGCTTGCCGTCGGCGGTGAAGAACATCTTGCCCCGCTCCAGCAGCCAGTTCTCGAACGCGCCGCCGTCCTGGGCGCCGTCCTCGCTGGCGTAGACGCCCTTGGGCGCCTTCTCGGCGATCTTCTTGGCCAGTTCGCCGAACTCCGGCCAGGTGAAGGTCTCGGGCACCTCGACGCCGATCTCCTTGGCCAGCGTGCGGTTCCAGATGAGGGCCATGGAGTTGATGCCGAAGTTGACGCCGTACTGCTTGCCGTTGATCTTCCCGGCGTCGACGACGTCCTTCGCGAAGCCGGACAGGTCCAAGCCCTTGCCGAGGTACGGGCCCAGGTCGAGCAGGCTGCCACGCCGGGCGTACTCCCCGATGTAGGAGTAGTCCATCTGGATCACGTCGGGGGCGTTGCCGCCAGCGGTCTGCGTGGCCAGCTTCTCCCAGTAGCCGTCCCAGCCGGAGAACTGCGTCCTGACCTGGACACCGGGCCGCTTCTTACGGAACGCCGCGAGGGCCTGCTGGGTGGCGTTGTGCCTGGCGGTGCTGCCCCACCAGGCGAACTGCATGCTGGCCGCCCCGCCCGATCCGCCGCCACCGCCCGCGCAGCCCGCCAGGGCTAACGCCCCGGCGGCTGCCACACCGACCCGCAGGAATCCGCGTCTGCTCAGATCGCTCATGGCCACGCCCGTTCGTTACACCCAGACAATATTTAACTTAGGACGGTAATGAAAGGGCTACGGGACGTCAATCATTTGCAGTGGGTTGTTTCCCCCGCAAATCCAGCCCCACCCGTGTTGGGCGGAAAGTTGACCTCACGTCCGTATCTCGGCATCGTGAACCGGGTGACCAGCGATGAGACGCGGGACGGAGTGTCGCTGACCAATCTCGACCAGCCGCTGTTCGACGGATCGAACGCGACCAAACGGGATCTGGTCGACTACCTGGACGCGGTACGCGACCGCATCATCCCGGTCCTGCGGGACCGCGCGCTGTCGGTGATCCGCGTACGGCCCGGCCAGGCGCCGTTCATGCAGAAGAACGTGCCCAAGTACGCCCCCGACTGGATCCGTACGGTCTCCGTCTGGGCCGAGGCGTCGCACCGGCAGGTGTCCTACGCCCTGTGCGACGACCGCAGGACCCTGCTCTGGTTCGCCAACCAGCGGGCAGTCGAATACCACCCGGCGCTGTTCCGCGGCGAGCATCCCACCCACCTCGTGCTCGACCTCGACCCGCCGGAAGGGGACGCCTTCCCGCAGGTCGTCCAGGCCGCCCGGCTGGTACGCCAGGCCCTCGACGACACGGGGCTGGCCGGGGCGGTGAAGACCAGCGGGGCGAAGGGACTGCACGTGTTCGTGCCCGTGGTGGCGGGGACCGCGATGGACGACCTGGCCGCGGCCACCCGAGCCCTGGCCACGCGCGCCGAACGCGTCGACCCGGCGCTCGCCACCACGGCGTTCATCCGGGAGGACCGCGAGGGCAAGGTGTTCCTCGACTCCACCCGGGCGGGTGGGGCGACGGTGGCGGCCGCCTACAGTCCGCGCATTCGTCCGGGTACGCCGGTCTCCTTCCCGGTGGCGTGGGAAGACCTCGACCGGGTCGTGCCGTCCGACTTCACCGTCCACACCGCCGCGCGCCTGCTCGCCGACGGCGATCCGTGGGCGGAGCTCATGCCGGAGCCGCAGCGACTGCCCGCGGACCTGGTCGAGGAGGGGCACACGATCCCGATCGCCCGCGTCCAGGCGATGCACGAGGGCAAGCGCCGCGCGAAAGCCAGAAGAGAGGGATGATCACAGGGCGTACGCGAACGCCGCTTCCGCGATCACCAGCAGCGGCACGAGCGGCACGGCGTACAGGGCCGCCTGACGAGCGCCCGTGTGCCGCTCGGGGATGGCCGTGAGCAGGGCGAGCAGCACCGCGCAGCCGATCGGCGCGAGCAGCCAGGTCGAGAGGGTGATCGTGCCCCACGTGCTGGCCGCGTCGCATTCCGCGGTCTGGTCATAGGTCAGCGCGCCGAGTTCGCACGCCTTGTCCCCGAGGAGCGACACGGCCATCCAGGCGACGAAGCCCGCCAGCCAGATGACGACGGCGAGGACGGAGACCAACGCGACGGTCGTGCCGCTCGGCGAAGTCGTCCGGCTGAAGGACGGGGAGGGGACGATCACGCCAGGACTCTAATGCTGATCAACCTCGGCGGGGCCGACTTTGATCAACCTCGCGCCCGGCGGACGGTCCTCAGCGCCCGATCGCCACCGAAGGACCCGCCGCGCGACGTGGCGCGGCGCCGAGGGCCCGCGGGGTCCTCCAACCCTCAGCGCCTTCAGCGCCCTCAGCGCACGACGGCCACCCCGCCCGCGGGGACCTCGCCCGTGAAGGGGCCGCCGGTCAGCAGGTCCGTGCCGGTCAGGCCGGGCACCGTGACGGGCGCGTCGCCGTGGTTGATGAGGAAGACGCAGGCGCCGCGCCGTACCAGCTCCAGGGTGTCGGGCAGGTCGCGCGGCCGGGAGACGCCCGCGCGGTCGAGCACCTCGCCCAGCAGGGCGCGCAGGTCGTCGCCGCCGAGCGCGGCGGCCAGGTAGCTCGCCGTGCCGCCGCCGAACGCGTTGGCGGTCATGGCGGGGTGCCCGGCGTCGGGGCCGTCGGTGAAGTGCCGTACGGCCACCGCGCGTTCGAGGCGGACCCGTTCGGACCAGATCCGGCCGGTGGCCCCGCCGGTGAGCGTCACGGTCTCCAGCTCGCGCAGCGGGTGGAACTCCTCGACCGACAGCCCGAGCACCTCGCGCAGGGCGCCGGGGTAGGCGCCCGCGTGGACGGTGTCGTTCTCGTCGACGATGCCGGAGAAGTACGACACGAGCAGGTGGCCGCCGGCCTCGACGTAGCGCTGCAGGTTCTTGGCCGACCCTTCGGCGAGCAGGTACGAGCTCGGCACGACAACCAGCCTGTATCCCGAAATATCGGCGGAAGGGTGGACGAAGTCCACCGTGACGTGCTCCCGCCAGAGCGCCTCGTAGAAGGCGTCCACCCGCTCGTGGAAGCGCAGGTCGCCCGAGGGTCGCCACTCCAGCTCCAGCGCCCAGTACGACTCCCAGTCCCAGACCATCGCCACCTCGCTCGTGACCCGCTCGCCCTTGACGGGAGCCAGGCGGCGTACGTCGGCGCCGAGCGAGACGACGTCGCGCCAGATCTGCGAGTCGGTCCCCGCGTGCGGGATCATCGCCGAGTGCCACTTCTCAGCGCCGTACCGTGAGGCCCGCCACTGGAAGAACAGCACCGAGTCCGAGCCCCTGGCCACGTGGGCGAGGCTGTTGCGGCGCATCTCGCCGGGCCGCTTGGCGATGCCGCGCGGCTGCCAGCTGATCGCGCTCGTCGAGTGCTCCATGAGCAGCCACGGCCCGCCGCCGGCCAGGGAGCGGCTCAGGTCGGCCGACATGGCGAGGTGGATGTGGTTGTCGGGCTGCTCGCCGTTCAGGTAGTGGTCGTTGGCGATGACGTCCAGCTCGGGGGCCCAGCGCCACAGGTCCATCGACTTGCAGTTGACCGTGCCCGCGAAGTTCGTGGTGACCGGTTTGCCGCTGCGGCGCAGGATGTCGCGCTGCAGCCGGTAGTGCGACAGGTGCTCCTCGTTGGCGAATCGGGCGTAGTCGAGGCGCTGCGCCGGGTTGACCACGGTATGACTCCACCGGGGCGCGTCGATCTCGTCCCATTCGCCGTAGTGCTGACCCCAGAAGGCGGTGCCCCAGGCGGTGTTGAGCGCGTCCAGGCTCTCGTATCGGTGCCGGAGCCATTCACGCCAGGCTGCCACGCTCGACTCGCAGTAGCACTCGCCGAGCGGCGCCCCGTACTCGTTGTGCACATGCCACATCACCACGGCCGGATGCTCGCCGTAGCGCTCCACCAGCCGCTCGGCCAGTCGCGCGCTGGCCGCGCGGAAGGCCGGGTGGCTGGAGCAGGCGGTCTCGCGCGCGCCCGCGCCGACGCGCAGGCCCTCGCGGGTCATGGGGGAGGCGTCGGGGTACTTTCTGGAAAACCAGGCGGGCGGCACCGTGGTCGGGGTGCCCAAGTTCACCGAGATGTCCGCGCTGTGCAGGCGGTCGATGATGGTGTCGAGCCAGCCGAACTCGTACTCGCCCTCGGCGGGCTCCATCAGCACCCACGCGAAGATGCCCAGGCTGACCAGGTTCACCCCGGCCTGCCGCATCAGCCGTACGTCCTCCTCCTGCACCTCCAGCGGCCACTGCTCCGGGTTGTAGTCCCCGCCGAACGCCATGCCCTCGATCATGTAAGTCCCCCATTTTTCATGCCTTGACGGCGCCGCTGCTGAGGTCGGTGCGCCAGAACCGCTGCATCGTGAGAAAGAGCGCGATCAGCGGAATGAGTGCCAGAAACGTCCCGATGAGGATGAGGTTGTACAGACTCGGATGGTTGGCCCCGGCGGCCAGCATCGTGTAGAGCCCGACCGTCAGCGGGAACTTGCCGTCGTCGCCGAGCATGATGAACGGCAGCAAGAAGTTATTCCAGATCGCCACGAACTGAAACAGGAAGATGGTCACCATCCCCGGCCCCATCAGCGGCAACGCCACCCGGGTCAGCAGTGTCCAGTGCGAGGCCCCGTCGATGCGCCCGGCTTCGAGCAGCGAGTCGGGGATGGCCGCGCCGGCGTACACGCGGGCCAGATAGATGCTGTACGGATGCAGGATCTGCGGCAGCAGGACCGACCAGTAGGTGTCCGCCAGCCCGACCTTGGCGAACAGCAGGTATTGCGGGATCGCCAGCACCACCGCGGGCACCAGGATGCCGCCGATCAGGATGTTGAAGATCAGGTTCCGGCCGGCGAAACGGTACTTGGCCAGCGTGTAGCCCGACACCGCGGACACGGCGGTCGACAGCAGCGCCCCGCCCCCCGCGTACAGCAGGGTGTTGAGCATCCACAGCCAGAACACCCCCTCCCGATAGGCGGCCAGATCGGCCAGGTTCTGGAAGAACCCGGTGCCGGGCGAGAACATCGAGGTCGAGAACAGCTCGCCGGACGTCTTCGTGGCCGCGATCACCACCCAGCTCACCGGGAACAGGCAGTACACCGCGCCGACCAGCAGAACCCCGGTCGGGACCAGCCCGTACGTAGAGGCGGAGCGGGCCATCAGGTCTCCCCGAACGCGCGGTTCTTCACCACGCGCAGGAACCCGAACGACAGCACCAGCGAGATCCCGGCGATCACCACGGCCGTGGCCGCCGCCGAATACAGGTCACCGGTCACGAAGGCGTCCCGGTAGATCTTCATCAAGGGGCTCCAGGTCGAGCTGATCGTGTTCGTGAGCGGCCGGAGCGTGGTGGGCTCGGTGAACACCTGGATCGTGGCGATGACCGAGAAGACGGTGACCAGGATGATCGCCGGAGCCAGGATCGGGATCTTGACCCGCAGCGCGATCTGCAGCTCGGACGCGCCGTCGATGCGCGCCGCCTGGTAGAGGTCCTGGGGCACGGCCCGCAGGTTCGTGTAGAGCACCAGCATGTTGAAGCCCGTGCCGCCCCAGACCGCCACGTTGGCCATCGAGTACACGACCGCGCTCTGGCTCAGCGGCGAGACCCCGAACAGCTCGCTGATCGGGCTGACGCTCGGCAGATAGAGGAAGCCCCACATCAGGCTGGCGGCCACGCCCGGCACCGCGAACGGCAGGAAGATCGCGATCCGGGAGAAGCGCGCCAGCCGTACCCTGGCCGCGTCCAGCATCAGCGCGAACACCAGCGCCAGCCCCAGCATCACGACCAGGACCAGCACGCCGTAGCCGAGCACCCGCAGCCAGCCGGTCCACAACTCGCCGTCGCCGATGGCGGCGGCGTAGTTGTCGAGCCCCACGAAGATCTCCCGCTTCGACCCCTTGCCGAGCCCGAGCCCCGACACCTTGGTCCGGCGCAGGCTGAGGTAGCCGGTGTAGCCGATCGGCAGGGCCAGGAACAGGGCGAACAGGGTGACGGCCGGGGTCAGGAACAGGTACGGCGCCCAGCTTTTCCTCGGGGTCATTGGGCGAACTTGACGCTTCGTCATTGGGCGAGCTTGAAGCCGGACTTGGTCATGTCCGCGACCGTGGCGTCCTGGACGCTCTGGAGGGCGCCGCTGAAGGAGGTCTTGTTCAGCGCGGCCTTGTCGAAGGCGTCCTTGAAGGCGTTGTAGGCCACGTTGACGTTCGGGCCGAAGGTGAAGCCGCGCGCTCCCGCGCCGAACCCGGCCGCCTGCTTCCAGAAGTCGGGGATGTTGGAGAAGTACGCGGGCGGCTCGGAGAGCAGGTCGGCGCCCTTGGTCGCGGCGGGATAGACGGCGCCCTCCTTCACCAGCAGGGCGAGCGCTTCAGGGTCGCTGTTGAGCCAGGTGGCGAAGGTGGCCGCGGCCTCCTTGTGCTTGGAGCCCGCCGACACGGAGACGGCCGAGCCGCCCCAGAAGCCGCTGAAGTTCTCGCCGGCGTTCCACTGCGGCAGCCGCGCTATCGCCCACTTGCCCTTGGACTTGGGCGCGTTGCTCGACAGGGGGCCGGGCGCCCAGATGGCCGACGGCCAGGTCAGCAGCTTGCCGTCGTTCAGGGCCTTGTTCCACTCGGGGGTGAAGTAGGGCATGTTGTCGATGACGCCCTCTTTGACCAGACCGCCCCAGTAGTCGGCGAGCTTCTTGGTGGGCTCATCGTTGATGGCGACCTTCCACGCCTCGCCGCTGATCGACCACCACTGCCCGCCCGCCTGCTGGGCCAGGCCCGCGAAGGAGCCCGGGTCCTTGCTGGAGAACGTGCCGAGGTACACCTTCGGGTCCTTCGCGTGCACGGTCCTGGCCGCGTCGGCGTACTCCTGCCAGGTCTTCGGTACGGCTATGCCGTACTTCTTGAACAGGTCTTCGCGGTAGTAGAGCAGCATCGGGCCGCTGTCCTGCGGGATGCCGTAGACCGCGTCGGTGCCGAGCGTGACCTGCCCCCAGATGCCCTCGCTGAACTGCGCCTTGACCGGATCCGCCGCCGTCTTGATGTCCGCCACCGCCTCGGCCGCCACGAACGACGGCAGCGCCTGGTACTCCGCCTGGACGAGATCCGGCGGGTTCCCGGCCTTGGCGGCGGTGAGGAACTTGGTGGCCGAGTCGTCCCCGCCCGCCTGGGTGCTGGAGGTGACCTGGATGTCGGGGTGCGCCTTGTTCCAGACCGCGACGACCTTGTCCATGCCGGGCACCCAGTTCCAGTAGGTCAGGGCGACCTTCTGTGTGGTGGAGCTCGATGGGGCGGCACTCTGCTGAGCGCCACCGCTGGAGCAGCCGGCCACGAGGGTGACGGCCGCGGCGACAGCGGCAAGCCTGTTCATGTGCATGGGTACCTCGACCTGGGGGAGTCAGCGTCCTGGGGGTCTGTGAACGTTCACAGCGTGTGTCCGGCCATCTGCGCCTGTCAACCCCTCGTTACGGGGTCGTTAAACGGCCCAAAAGGTGTGTGCACGTTCACAGCGTGTCGGCGTTGGACCGTGAGATGCTGAACGCGTGAAAAGGCCGACCATCCATGACGTGGCCGCGGCGGCCGGGATCTCACGCGGCACCGTCTCGCGGGTCCTGAACGGCGACCGTTATGTGAGCCCCGCGGCCCGGATCGCCATCGAACGCGCCATCGCCGAGACCGGCTACGTCGTCAACCGCAACGCCCGCAACCTGGTCAGACAGCGCGCCGGATCGGTCGTCATGGTCCTGTCCGAACCCCCCTTCGAGGACCCCAACTACACCACCACCATCCGCACCGCGATCCGCCGCCTCGGCGAACGCGACCTGTCGCTGGTCATGATGATCGCCGGCGACGACAGGGAACGCGAACAGGTCCTGCGCTACGTACGGGGCGGCCACGCCGACGGCGTCTTCCTCTTGTCCACCCACGCCGGCGACCCCCTGGTCGACACGCTCCACGGCGCCGGCATCCCGGTGGTCTCCTGCGGCGCCGTCATCGGCAGGGAGACGGTGATCCCGTACGCGGCCTGCGACGAACGGGGCGGCGCCCGCCAGATGGCCGAATACCTGGTCTCACGGGGCCGCAAGAAGATCGCGATGATCACCGGCCCGATGGACACGCCGGGCGGCATCCAGCGCCTCGAAGGCTTCGCCGACGTCCTCGGCCGCAAGGCGTCCAAGAAGCTGATCGAACACGGCGACTGGACCCACGCCAGCGGCGAGACCGCCATGGCCCGCCTCCTGGAACGCGTACCAGACCTGGACGCGGTCTTCGCCGCCTCGGACGTGATGGCTTCGGGGGCCCTGCACACGCTGCGGGCGGCGGGCCGGCGCGTGCCGGAGGACGTGGCGGTGGGCGGCTTCGACGACTCATCGGTGGCGATCTCCACACATCCACCGCTGACCACGATCCGGCAACCGCTGAGGGACGTGGCTCAGGAGACGGTACGCCTACTGCTGGCCCTGATCGACGGCGCCGACCAGGTCGACTCGATAGCCCTCCCCACCAGCCTGATCGTCCGAGAGTCGGCCTAGCCTCTTTCTCCCACCCCTTACCCGATTCGGTGGTTGGCCGTTTGCTGCCCGCCCGCCCACAAAGGCCCTCCGCTTCGCTCCGGACGTCCTCCCAGGCGGGCTGACGCCCGCCCCCTGAAGGGCCTCGCTGCGCTCGGACCGCCTTTCAAGAACGCTTCGCCGGGTTGGCTGGTTGGCGCGGCCTGACCTTGGCGGCAACATCATCTAGACCGGCACCGACTCCCATGGCCTGACCCAGACCCGAGGCGGAGTTGGCACCGTGGTCGGGACGCAATCGGGGGCGGGGACGAGCGGCCGTGGGAGCACCGCAGGATCGCAGGCTTCTGCCCCGGGCGCGGTAACGCTGGAGAGCCCACCGGCGCCGCCACATCTTCTATGGGGTCATCGCCGCCAGACGGACGCAGGTTGGACATGCGCGAGCAGCGATGGGGGAGAACGGCATCGACCAGTCGCAGATCGGCAGCGGAGACACCGGCTCCAAGCACAGGCTGAGCTTCGTGTCGAGTCGTACGGCATGTTGCACGGCTTCTCGTCCTGCGCCGGACAGCCCGAGCCGGAAGCCATCGGAAGGCTCCAGAGGCCCAGGCTTCACCGTGTACACGAGCAGGTCATCCCATTGGATGGGCCAGCGTCGCGCGATACTGGCCAGCTCGTTCAGCTCGCCGTCGACTTCGATGAGGGCCAGAGTCTCGTTGCGCAGGATGTTCACCACCGTCCCGTGCAGTCCTGCCAGCCATGCGCCGAAGGCCCGGGTTCGCGCCGGACTGTGCAACATGTCCACGATCTTGACGCGGCACCCCAGCCATTGGCGATAGGAGCTCACAGGGCGCCCGCGTCTGCTGCGCTGGTAGCGGAGGACGGATCGTCGATTGCCTCCGAGAGCGGATGGTGTCGGCGGAGATCGACGTATCGGAAGGCCACCCGCCGAGCGGCCCGTGAAGGTTCGATGGCTGAATGCCGGGCGTATACCACTCGCTTGCGACCGTCGTCCCAGCCCGCACGCCACCAGAACCACTCGCCGTCGCACCACACCACCAACCCCGCCCAGACCGAAACCAGAGCGAGGTCGTACCCGTCGTGCGTGTCTGCCGTTATGCCGTGTTCTGTCTGCAGTGCGTCGCGTAGGAGGTCTGCGGACAGCCTGGCTTGAGTTATCTTGCCGTTCTTAGGCACGGCAGTAATCTGGTTCTGCATCGTTGACGCCCCAAAGCTCTCGATGCGTTTCAGACCCTCGTCTGTGGGCGGTGTTCCAGCACCGTTCTCCCATAGGCGGGGGTCTCCTTAAGACCCCCGCTATAGGGGGGCTAAAGTCGAGAGTAGATCCTGGATTCAGCTCCTCGCAATAGGGGGGCTAAAATCGGTCGCCATCGACCACCGAGGAGGCAATGCCCGGATGGACTTGAAGACGCTGAGGGAAGTTGCCGAGGTGAGCGACCCCGTGGAACGAGCCCGGATCCTCAGCCGACTCATGACCGAGGAGCAGGGCTTGGTCACCGAGGCGGCGAAGATGCGACGGCAGGCCATCGCCGAGGCTCGCGAGTCGGGCATGAGCCTGGAGGAGATCGCCGGTCGGCTCGGTGTCTCTCCCGGCCGCATCTCGCAGATGAGGAAAGGACCGGCTGCCCGAGCGCCGGAAGGGCCTGCGTCGCCCGCACCCAGGGTGCTGGTGCAGCGGGCCTTGCCGACCGAGCCCGCCGTACGAGGCTCGAAGTCTCTCTTTCTCGCCGAGGCCGAACGGCAGGGACTCAAGGCCGACCGCCGGATGCTGTACGTCGGGCTGGAGCCCGCTGGCGATCACGTAGCGGCCTGCTTGCGGGTCGAGTCCGGTGCGGAGATCGTCGCTCGGCGCAAGATGATGACCGCGAACGACGTGCCGGTACGGATCGCGACCAGCTACTTCCGCGCCGACCTGTTCGGTGACACCCGCCTTGCCGAGCCGGAGTTCGTACAGCCGTCGCTTCAGTCCGCGCTGATTGCCCTGGGCTATGCCTTCGGCCACGCGGAGGAGAACCTGACCGCCCGGCCGCCGACACCTTTCGAGCGCGAGACGTTGGAGCTTGAGCCCGGCGAGTGGATCGTCCAGGTTCTCAGGGCGAGTTATTCCACCGAGGACACGCCCGTCCACGTCCTGGAGACGATCTGCGCCGCCAACCGGCACATCTTCCCGATCGGGCAGGTCTCCGGCTACGACGAATTCTGAGTGACTCAATGAACGCCATCCTCACCGGACAGCCCATTCTCGACGCCCTGGCCGGCATCCAGATCATCCCGGCTACCCCGGCTGGACGGCGACAGCGGGTACCGCTCCTGCCGTCACATCACCTGGAAGCGGGGCGGCATGTGATGGCCGCCGCGATCCTTCGCACGCCCAGTTAACCAGTCCAAGGACAGTAACGGACTGCGGGCCGCCGCACGTCAGGAGTCCGGCACGTCTGAGCTGGCCGTGTGGTGGGTCGGATTGGGTCACGCGAGGACTCCCAGTCGCGGACTGCGCGGTGGATGCTGAGCGGAGCGGTGATGGCTATGTCCTGGGCCAGGCGAGGCGCAGCGGGTCGGACGCTGCCCTTTTCGCCGGCGATGCTTGCGGCTGACCGCAGCATGGACCCTTACGCTCTCTGGTCGGCAACTGTCGAGGTCGTGAAGTTGGCCCGGGTGAGCAACCAACGCTCATCCGGGCGGGCTTTACCCGCACCGGTGACGTTCCCTTGGCGCCGGTCCCACGGCAGATCTCGGTGCTGGCTCTCTTCCTTTATGCCGCTTGAACGTGGGTTCTCGGAAAGCCGTAGGTTTGTGCCTTAGAAGCGGAAGCCGAGTAGGCCGCCATTCGGCTGATCGGTGAGACGCGGTTCGATGACGTATGGGGCGGGGTTGAAGCCCTTGGCCTCAGCCTTATGGAGGTCGTCGGAGTTCATCGAGACGATGTATTGCATGCCCTCGTCGTCCATCACGTTGGCGGCGAGCTCCAGTGCTGCAGAGACCTGACGCTCGTCTACACCGTCATATAGGTGGCTGTCATGGACGAGAAAATCCGGGCCACGACCGTTGCGGTGGGCAATTACGGCGGCGGTGAGGTCGAAGCAGAAGATGACCATGTTGTGTATGCCGCGGCTGCCATCGGCGTCGATCCGCGTCTCGATGTCCAATCGCTGCTTGCGTGCCTCGAAAGCGAGGTACGGATTGTGTGACTGGCCGTAGAGCTGGCGTGCGAAAACATTGAACAGCCGACTGGCTTCGGAAGTGAGGGCCGATCTGTTGTTCAGATCGTCGGCCATCGCCATCTCCAAGGCCAGTCGACGGCTTTCGATCTCCCGGCGACTTGCCTCCAGTGTCTGGGCAGCCTGGAATCGGTTCCGCAACGCCTCCAGCGTCGCCTGTTCTCTGGCCAGTACAGATTGCAGCGAGGTGAGCGCATCGAGGGCGCCTCCCTCGTTGAGGGTCTGGAGTAGTGAGGCGAGCCGCTTGCCCAGACGTTCCCGTTCCTGTTCGCGCTCCGCCAGTCGTTGCTCGACGCGCTGGGTCTCTTCCCGGAGCTGCTTCTCGCGATTGTGCACAACGGTCTGGTGGAAGGCTCGCACCTCGTCGAAACGACGCCGAACCTCACTGCCCAGGACGACGTTCAGCTGGTGAAAGGCCTGTTCGAGATAGCGGTCATCGGGCTCCATATTATCGGTGGAGGCACGCACCATCTGCTGAAGGTTGTGGCGTTCGACCTCATCGAGGTCGCGAAGCTCACGGATTTGTCGGTCGACCGCGTCCGCATCCCGGCGCAGATCCTCGTATCCGGGCACTACCTGGAAGGCCTGGACCTGTTGCCGAAGTTCGATGATCCTCTGTTCGACTGCGCTGATCTCGCCCGAAGCTCAGCCGAGCGGCCAACGATCTTCCCCCACACAGGGTCTTTCGCCGCCTCCACCAGCTTCTTCCGCGTCGCGTCCTGCTGCGACAGCGTTCGATACTCGGTGGTGAGGCCGATGTCAAGGCCGAATAGGTGGCTGAGACAGATCATCGCTTCATGCGGTGACTGCCCAGAGAAGGTGCTCGTAGGCTCGAGGAAACCCCCGGAGTTCACCCGGCGCATGGCGAACGACAGCAACGTACGCCCGCTTACCGGCGTTTCGGGCGAAGGGATCCGGTACAGGTCGCGGGCTATGGCCCACTGCCAGTCCTTCAACGTGATCTCCGCCGAGAACTCCTGCCCGAAGAGATCAGGGGTGGCAGAGCGCGATACATCGGGCTGGAGGTAGACCTTCAGGGACGACGGCCGACGTTCGATCTTGATGGGGTCGGATCGCCCGGGCCAGTCCATGATCAGCTGGAAGCGATGCCGAGCGAGGGCCTTGTGGGTCCAGAGTGAGTGCTTCTGGCTGGTTGCTCCCAGCAGGTAATGCAAGAGTTCGACCATACTCGACTTGCCCGCGCCGTTTCGGCTGTCGGTGTCGGCGGAGTGTGTGGTGCGGTCGGCGATGAGGAGATTCAGCCCCGGTCGAAAATGCAGGGTCTTGAATCGCTCGTCGTCGGCGCCGAGGCTACGCAGCATTTTCCCGGGGACGGAACGTCAGCAGCTCCATGTGGGCATCAAGGTCGACCAGCCCCATCGCGTACAGGACGTCGAGCGCCAAGGCGAACCACCAGAAGGGCACCGGGGTGTCGTGCTTGTGATCCGCACGCCATGCCAGCAGCCTTCGCCACGCCTGGGTCACGGTGATGGGTTGTGCGCCCGTAGCGAGGATGATCTGCGCTCCTACGGCAAGCAGCGCGCGTTGGGGCGCGACTCCCTTGGTTGGAACGATCATCTGCTACCTCAGCTCGGGGATGGTAGGCCATGAGGATGGTGGCATCTTGAAGATGTCACACTCCCCAAAGAAGTACATCAGGACGACGAGTGCGTTCAAGAACTCGGCGAAGCCCTTGGCTTCGTTGCCGAGAATATGGCCGATCAGCTCTTCCAGGATCCGATCCGGGTCGCTGTGGGCCTCGGCGAGCATCAAGTAGTGCTCGCGGAAGCCAGCCGCGACATCGTCGCGCTCCGTCGGATCAACTACGTTCTGGTAGTACGTCTCGACGCACGGTACGTACGCCATCGCGTTCGTCATCTGGGTCATCGCGTCGGGTGAGAACTCGTTGAATTCCATCTTCTGATGCGACGGGATGGGAATCTGGCCCAGACCGAAATGTGGTATGCGCTCGCGTGCCAGGTGCTCAAGAAGCGGACGTACATCCTTCAATGCGACGCCTGTGACCACCTTCTTCGCAGGGAACTCGCAACCGAGAAGGTCCTCGACTTGGTAGCGGGAGAGTTGGTTCAATTCGTGATTGAACCGCCGGAAGCCGAAGTTCTCGAACGAAATATGGGTGAAGCCCTTCTTGGCCTCCGTCAGCGCCGTCGAGACGACCGGGTCCATTCCCCGCCGGTCGCTGTGAACGAAGACGAACGTGTCGAAGGCTCCGGGCCGCTGCCGTATGGCGCTGGCGAGGTCACTTTCTATCTTTGACTGGATCTTCTTCTCATCGACGATCTGAGGTCCGTAGCAGGCGAACAACTTCTTGCCGTCGATCATCAGGCCATCGGCGCCAAGGTCTCCGAGCTTTCCGCGCGTGCGGATATCAAAGAAGCCCTGGTTGCGCTCGCACATCAGATTGAGAAAGAACTCCTCGAAGCTGTTCCCATGCAGGGAATCGAGCTTCGCGCTGAGCATGAAGCGGACATACAGGCGCTCCCAGAGTTCTAGGACGTGGGTCTGCATCCGTGCGGCTCCAGGTGACCGGCCTTTATCGGATCTTTGAAAGCCGATGATAGTCGGATGCATCGCAGAAGGAGTTACGATCACCCGATCAAGTCGAGCCGCTTGTGGTGCTGATCGAAGCGCACGGCGAGGGGTGTAAAGCACTCGGCGGAGCGATCTGTGGGTTCTGGCGAGCCTATGCCCGATTTGGGGAGACCCCCGGCCGGACATGCGAGTTCCGAGACGCTAAAAGATCTTGATGTTTTATGGGTCGAGCAACACTCCCAACCTGCACAAGCAGCAGATCCGGACCTGCACTCAGTTACGGGCTTGGGCGGCGCTTGCCCGGACTGTCAAGACTTGCCCGGACTGTCACGCGGAGAACCGCTCCGGACGGAAGTCCGCGAGCAGCTCATCTCTCTCCCCACTGACGATCTCCGAAGCAAGCAGTCGCCCGATGACCGGCCCGAGCGTGATGCCGCTGTGGGAAACGGCCTCGTAGTAGCCGGGCACAGACGGCACCGCTCCCACCGAAGGGAATCCGTCGGCTGGGATGGGCCGGTTGGATACCCGCGTCTGTACGACGCGGGAATCGCCGAGCTCGGGAACGACCTGCCGCGCCGATTCGTGCAGCAGCCGGGCGAGTTCCGCCGGATCCTCGACCGTGTCGATGAGTGCGTCGATCTCGCGGCTGTGCAGGACCATCGAAGCGTCTCCGTCAGGACGGATCTCGATGTGCGGTGCGTGCATGGCCCGGTGGATCGGGACCTGAGCACAGCCGATCCGGGTGACGACGCCGGGTTCCCGGCGCATCGGCAAGTGCCGGGCGATGAGCCCGGCGACGTGCGAGGCGCTGGGGCCCGCCGCGTTCACGACGATGTCAACGTCGAGACGGCTGCCATCGGAGAGAGCGACTGTCCGGATGCTCCCGTCGGCACCGGTGCCGATGTCACGGACCGTGGTGCCCAACCGGTGCTCGGCGCCGGCCGCGACGGCCTGGCCGACCAGGCGGCCGACGAGATGACGTCCATGCACCCAGGCTTCGTCGGGGTAGAACACGACGGGAGCCTCGTCGGGCATCGTGAGAGCGGGTTCGAGGCGGCGGCGCACCTCGGCCCCCGTGCACACCTCGACCCGGTAGTCCCAGCCGGCCAGCAGCCCGACTGTTTCCAGGAGCTTCGCCTGCGCCGCGGGATCGTCTGTCCAGCGCAGGTGGCCGCTAGGATACCACCATGAGTCCGGCCCGATGGTCTCGGCGAGCTCACGGTAGGCGGCCATGCCCGCGACGTTCAGGTCGAAGTAGGACCTGCGCACGGTCTTGTTGCTGGCGTTGACCCACGAGAAGGACCAGTTGGTGACGCCTTCGCCCGGCTGGCCCGCGTCGATGAAGACCACCTTGGCGCCGTGCCGGGACAGGTTCCAGCCCACGCTGGCTCCGAGGATGCCCACTCCGATGACCGCAACTCGTTCAGGCCGCTTCACGGACTCGATCCCCACGAACGCCCCTTTCCTAGATCACGGGCGAACTCTCATTTCTAGCACGCCAGCCCTATGAACGGGACCGGCAAAAGCTCCGAAATCGGGTATCGAAGCGGCGGGCACGGGGTTAGCCCTTTCAGGCGCCGGCGCCGCCATCCACCGGCACGATCGCGCCGGTCACCATCGATGCCCGGTCACTGAGCAGCCACGCCGCCACCTCGGCGACTTCGTGGGGCTCGGCCATCCGTCCGAGCGGGACCGATGCCTTCACCTGCTCGAGGATGCCAGGGGTCGCCGCCTCCCAATCGTCGATCATCTTCGTGGCGGTGCCGCCGGGGGTGATGCCGTTCACCCGGATGCCATCACGGGCCCAGCTCACCGCGGCGGTCTCGGTGATGCTGTTGAGCGCGCGCTTCATGGCGCCGTACGCGGGAAGTACGGGGTTCGCGCGGCGGCTGCCGATGCTCGAGGTGTTGACGATCGCTCCGCCACCGTCGCGTCGCATGAGTGCGGCCTCAGCCGTCATGGCGGTCCAGTGCGCCCGGAAGTTCACCGCGAACTGCTGCTCCAGGTCCTCATCGCTCGTGGTGTCGAGCGGACCGGGCCGCTGGGCCACCGCGCCGTTGTTGAAGGCGCCGTCGAGCCGTCCGTGCAGCTCCTCGACGCGGTCGAGGGCCGCGCGGATGCTCGTACGGTCGGCGAGGTCCAGGGTGACGGCGTCGGCGACGCCGCCCTCGGCGCGGATCTCGGTGACGATCTGCCGCAGGGCGTCGGTGCCGCGGGCGGCGAGTACGACGGCGGCTCCCTCGGCGGCGAAGAGCCGGGCCGCGGCCGCCCCGATGCCCCGGCTGGCGCCAGTGATGAACACGACCTTGCCGGTGAGCAGGCCGATGGGTGCGATGTCAGTGGTGTTCGTCATGACGACAGTGTCAGGCCGGATGCAGGCACAGACGGTACCAGGATCGATCGCCGCGAAGCGTGCACACTGGGCATATGGACAAACAGGAGCTCGGGGCGTTCCTCCGCAGCCGTCGCGAGCGGCTCCGGCCGCAGGACATCGGCCTGTCCTCGGGCCCGCGACGCCGGACACCGGGACTTCGCCGCGAGGAGGTCGCGGTCCTCGCGCACATCTCCACGGAGTACTACGTCCGGCTCGAACAGGGCCGGGCGCCGCGACCGTCGGGCGAGGTCCTCGCCGGGATCGCGGACGCGCTGCGGCTCACGGACGCCGAGTCCGACCACCTCCACGTCCTGGCGGGGACCGCGCCGAACCGTACCGGACTGCACCGGCGCGACGTACGCCCGAGCATCCTCGCGCTCCTAGAGCGGCTGCCGCAGACGGCCGCTTTCGTGATTTCGGCCGCGTTCGAGGTGCTCGCGTGGAACGACCTCGCGGCCGCGCTCATGGAGGACTTCGCCGAGCTCGCCCCACGGGACCGCAATCTCGCGCGCCGGGCATTCCTCGGCCCTAAGCGCGCCGATGAGACGTTGTACGGGGTCTCCGACGCCGCGGAGTTCCGCCACCATGTCGTCATGGGGCTGCGAGCCACCCTCGCCCGCTACCCGGCCGACCCTACGGTGACCGAGCTCGTCGACGAGCTCCGCGACGCCAGCCACGAGTTCGCCCGGCTCTGGGAGCGGCACGACGTGCAGGCCGCGCCAACGCTCACGAAGACGTTCCGGCACCCGGTCGTCGGGGAGATCGCCGTTGAGTGCGACTCGCTCACGCTCACGGACCGCGACCAGCACCTCGTGCTCTACAGCGCGCCCTCAGGATCCCCTGGCGCCGAAGCCCTGGCTCTGCTGAACGTCCTTGGCACCGAGTACGTCAAGGCGAACAGGTCACGCTGACGCACTCCGCCCCAGGCCGCGACCTGTCATCCCGTTACGGGCTCGTCGTCAGCGCCGGGCTCGTTTCGATGACGCCGTCCAGCACCTGATCGATGCGCCCCAGAAGATCGGCGTCGAGCCGGACCCCGGCCGCTTTGACGTTCTCCCTCACCTGCTCGGGCCGCGACGCACCGATGATCGCCGAAGCCACATCGGGGCGCCGCAACACCCAGGCCAGCGCGAGCTGCCCCAGGGACAGCTCGGCCTCATCGGCCAGGGGAAGCAGCCGCTGCACCCGTACCAGCACGTCCTCACGCAGGAAGGGCTGGATAAAGCTGCCCGCACCGCTCAGGTCCGCGCCGCGCGACCCGGCGGGCGACGGCTGCCCAGGGCGATACTTGCCCGTCAGTACGCCCTGCGCGATGGGGGACCAGGCGAGCTGGCTGAGCCCTTCTCGCTCGCACGCCGGCATGACCTCGGCCTCGATCACCCGCCACAACGCGCTGTACTGCGCCTCGTTGGAGACCAACGGCACGTGCAACTCCCGGGCGAGCGCGGCGCCCCTCGTGATCTGCTCGGCCGTCCATTCGGAGACGCCGACATAGAGCACATGGCCCTGCCGGACCAGGTCGGCGAAGGCCAGCATGGTCTCCTCCAGCGGCACCGTACGGTCAAATCGATGCGCCTGGTACACATCCAGATAATCGGTGCCCAGCCGCCGTAGCGACGCGCGTGCCGACTCCATGACGTGCTTGCGGCCAAGTCCTTTGTCATTGGGCCCGCCCGGCCCAGTGGGCCAGAACACCTTCGTGGATATCTCCAGGTTTTCCCGCCGCTGTCCTTTCAGGGCGCGGCCGAGCACCGACTCGGCCGCGGTGTTCGCGTACGCGTCCGCGGTGATGAACGTGGTGATACCCGCGTCCAGCGCGGCCGCGACGCACGCCCGCGCACGTTCTTCCTGGTCCGGGGTGTCGTGTGCGAGCCAGTGCCCATAGGAGATAGCGCTGACAGAGAGACCGCTACGGCCGAGACGACGAAATTCCATGCATTTACGTTAGCCCTTCATTTCGTATGCCCAAGCCTTTATCGAGCCGATTTGACAAATTAAATCAAGGCGCTCTAAGGGAAAATCAAGAGAACATATAATGGCGAATTTGTCAAACTATGCGCGGGAGATTCATGGGATTGGTTCGAGCGCGGCGCGGCGCCCTCGAACTCCGGGATCCCTTCGCCGGATTGGCTACTCCGTACACCCAGAGCCTCGCCTCCGCGCCTGGAGGCGACTCGTCCGCCTTGCGTCAGGCGATGCCTGGTCGCCCTGTTGACTTTGTCGCAAGCTATGGCGCAACATGTTGATACAAACCTTGCGACAAAGGAGACGGTATGGCGAACAGTTCCATGCCGAGCGCCGACCCGCGGCCGGCGGAGGTCCGAAGCACGGAGACCTGGCTGCGGCAGCACGGCCTCGGCGGCAGCCCACCGACACCGTTGCTGACCACACGACTGGCGGTACGGCGGCGGACGCGGCTCCTCGGCAGTGTCCTGCTGGCCGCGCTGTATATCGCGGCCGCGCTGGCACAGGCCACTGACCTGATGGCCACTGCCGCATCCGGCGGACTTTGGCCGGCGCGGCCGACGCTGGTGCTGGCCCTGAGCGTGTCGATCATCGGGCTGGTGCTGGCCCGGATGCTGCTCGACGCCTGGGTACGGCGTGTCGACCGGCAGGCCGGGGCCGCGCTGGCGCGGCGAGTGGCCCATCCGGTACAGCTCGGCTGGCGGGCCCTCCTTGGAAGGAGGTACGCCGTCCTGGTGGCCGGTATCTTCGCCGGTGCGCTCGCGCTGGGGGTGAGCGCACTGTCCGTCGATGAGGGCAGAGTGCGGTACATGGCTGTCGTGCTGCTGGTCGCCGTGGCCGGGGCCGGCCTCGGCCTGGCTCTGCAGCTACGCGAGCTGCTGGCCCGGCCGGTCGTGGCCGAGGACGAGGTGTCGCTGACGGCCGACGTCATCATGCGCATCGAGGACGCGCGCGACAGCAACGCGCCGAGCGTGCTGTTGGGGTTGCCGGTGGTGTTGCTGTCCGGGGCCGCGCCCGGCTGGTGGACCGCCGCCTCCCTCGGCTTCATGGTGCTGGGCCTGGCCGCCATCATCGCCGCCCATGCCAGGACGCCGTCGTGCGCGGACACAGCGCGGCACGTGGTCGGCGTCGAATGATCGTCATCGACGCGGGCTCGCCGGTGCCGCCGTTCGAGCAGCTGCGGGCCCAGCTCGCCCGGCAGATCCACGACCGTAC
This sequence comes from Nonomuraea sp. NPDC049750, assembly GCF_040659625.1. Lineage (NCBI taxonomy): Bacteria > Bacillati > Actinomycetota > Actinomycetes > Streptosporangiales > Streptosporangiaceae > Nonomuraea > Nonomuraea sp. NPDC049750. Next base: position 117,546 of record NZ_JBFANB010000029.1, on the reverse strand, counting down.
GCTGGCCGTGGGCTCCCGGCTGCCGACCATCCGCCGGCTCGCGGCCGACCTCGGCCTGGCCGTCAACACGGTCGGCCGGGCCTACCGGGAGCTTGAGGAGGCCGGGCTGATCGAGACCCGGGGGCGGGCGGGGTCGTTCGTGTCGGCGGCGGGGGAGGAGGCCCGCGAACGAGCCCGCCAGGCCGCCGCCGACTACGCGGCCGTCGTGGCGAGCGTCGGCATCGACGAGAGTGAGGCGCTCTGCATCGTCGAGGCGGCCCTGAGATCCGGCGACGCGGCCGCTTCCGCCTCATTCTGACTCGGCGCTCGGGCCTATATGGCCCGAGCGCCGAGTGCTTGGGCCTGCGAGGCCGTGATCCGCCATGGGATCAGTCGCAGACCTGAGTGCTGACGGGCTTGGTGGCGGTCGCGGCCTCACGGGCGTCGGCGGCGACTTCGCTGGCGGTCAGTACGTAACCGATGTCCTCCTGGCTGGTGACGGCGGCGAAGGCCACGCCCAGCACCCGCCCGTCGGTGGCCAGTAGAGGACCGCCCGAGTCGCCGTGCTCGACCTTGCCTCGAATGAGGTACACCTCCCGCGTCACCTCGGGCCCTCGGTAGATGTCGGGGATGGCGGCGCTCTGCCGCGCCGCGACCCGGGCCGGCTGCGGAGTGAACCCGCGGCCCTGGGGGTAGCCCGCGATGATGGCGTCCTCGCCTTTGTCCACCTCGCCGTCGAAGGTCAGGTGCGGCAGTCCGAGGCCCGGTACGTGCAGGACCGCCACATCCCGTCGCGGGTCGTACAGAACCACCACCGCTGGGCGAGGACGCTCCTCGTGATCGATGATCTGCAACTCCGCGTCCACCCCCGCGACCACGTGCGCGTTGGTCATGATGTGGTCGGGCGCGTACACGAATCCGGAGCCGGTGATGCGCTTACGGCACGAGCTCGCCGTCCCCTGCACCTGCACGATCCCGGCACGTGACTGCTGTAACGCGGGGCTCCTCAGCACTGCCGCGCTCGGCGGTGGAACGTCGACGAGCGGCTGGCCGGCGATCACGTCCAGCACCGGCGGGAAGCCGGACCGGTCGATGAACTGCTTGAACGGTTTCTGCCAGTCGCGCGCCGCGTCCGGGACCGCCTGATCAACCGTGGCCAGGAGCAGCGAGCCACGAATCTGTTCCACGACCGGCACCAGCGAGGTGGCTACCAGCAGGCTTCCGACCAGCCAGGCGATGACCAACACCGAAAAGGCGGCGACCAGCATTCCGCCTACTGCGTCCAGCTTCCGGGCAGGTTCGTCCCGCAGATGGGAACGCAATACCGCTCCCACGGTAGATGTAATGAACTGGCCGATCATCGCGGCCAGGAGCACGATTACCAGGGCCAGTAATAACTGCGGGACGTCTCCGTCCACAACCGCGCCCGCGATGGGCGGCGCGAGGTTAATCCCGAACACACATCCGCCGATGAAACCGATGAAGCTCGCCGCCCCGACGACGAACCCTTGGCGATATCCGGAGAAGCCGAAGGCAATCACCAGGGCGACCAACACGATGTCGAGCAGATCACCGATCACTAGGCAAAGGTAAGCCCGATCTTTATCTCCGTGGTCGCGCGGAGATAAAGATCGGACGGTGATACGCGAATTACCGCCGGCGAGGCCCGGTCACGCGACCAGGCGCAGCCAGGCCGCCGCGAGTGCGGCGTGACCGGCCGGTGTCGGGTGCGCGCCGTCCGCGGCCCAGTACTCCGGCCCGGTCGTCGCGGCGAGCTCGGCGAACATGCCGTCGGCGGCGAGCAGGTGCGCGCCGTACTTGCGGGCGAGTTCGCGGACGACCTGGTTCTTCGGGTCCAGGTCGGCCCGCCACTCCTTCCGCTCCTTCTCGCCTATGTGCACGTCGCCGACCTCGACAAGGCCGCTGATCGGCAGGAGGGACGTCTCGATGAGGATCAGCTCGACGCCGGCCTCGGCGAGGGGCGCGAGCAGGCGGTCGTAGCCTGCCGCGTACTCCTCGATGGAGATCACGTAGCCGTCCGGGTCGTACGTGTGCCAGGCCACGTCGTTGCCGCCGACGAGGATCGACACCACGTCCGGGCGCGCGTCGAGCACGTCCGCCTGCCAGCGGGCTTCGAGATCCATCACCTTGTTGCCGGCGATGGCGGAGTTCAGCCAGGTAACGGGCCGGTCCGGGTGCCGCAGTCCCCACTCGCCCGCGACGCGCAGGGGGTAGCCGAAGCCGAGGCCGTCTTCGCTCTCCAGCCGTTGGCAGTCGGTGACCGAATCGCCGGTGAACATCACGGTGCTTCCCGGTCGGAGGGTGATCGTCATTTGTGCTCCTGAATCTCGGTCGAGGAGAGGAAATTTCATCTGAATGGTGGCGCGGACGCCCTGTCCTTCAAGGCCGTGAGGAAGCGCCACCCCCTCCTTTCGAAAACAGTATGGAAAGGCTCGGTCACGTTCGGTAATGTGTGCGGTGGGTGAGGAAGCTGTGACAGGAGGTGCGCGATGGCGATCCGCCGCTCCACCACCAAACTCCACGGCCTGCCCACCGTCGTGCAACTACGGCTCACGCCCACCCCGGCCCAGGCCGACGCGCTGGCCGCAGCGGTGCAGGTGTGCAATCAGGCGGCCACCGTCGTCTCCCGCCTGGCCTTCCAGCACCGCGTCTTCACCATGGTGGAGTTGCACCGCCTCGCCTACTACGAGGTGCGCGGGCAGCTTGCCGGGCTGGGCGCGCAGGCGGCCGTGCGGGCGATCGCCCGGGTCGCCGGCGCCTACGCCAACCGGCGCGCCAGCAAGAAACGGGCTCACATCTTCCGCCCGCACGGCGCGGTCCCCTACGACGCCCGGCTGATGAGCTTCAACCGTGACGCCCGCACCGTGTCGCTGTGGACCCCCACCGGCCGCGTCACCCTCCCCTACACCGGCCGACCAGAAGACCTCAAAGCCATCGACACGCTGCCGATGGGGGAGGCCGACCTGATCTACCGGCGCGGCCTGTGGCTGCTGCAGGTCGCGCTCACCCTGCCCACACCGGCGACGCGTGAGCCGGTCGGCGGCTTTGTGGGGGTGGATCAAGAGGTGGCGAACCTGGCGGTCACCTGCGACGGCGTGGTGCTGCCCGGCCCGGCCCTGCCGGGGCCGGTCGGCGGTAACGGCCACGTCCGCACCCTGCGCGAGCGGCGGCACCGCCAACGCCGACGGTTGCAGAAGAAGGGCACGTCTGCGGCGCGGCGGGTGCTGCGCCGTCTGTCCGGTCGTGAGCACCGGATGATGACCGACCTCAACCACCAAATCTCGAAGTTTGTGGTGCGTGAAGCCGAACGCACCGGCCGCGGGGTCGCCCTGGAGGATCTGCAGGGCATTCGCGGGCGGGTAAGGGCTCATCGGTTCCAGCGGCGCACCCTGCACGGCTGGGCGTTCGCCCAGCAGATCACCTTCAGCCGCTACAAGGCCGCCCGAGCCGGAGTCGCCTTCGTCCTGGTCGACCCCGCCTACACCTCGCAGGCCTGTCCGGAATGCGGGCATATCAGCAGGGCGAACCGGCCGGCGCGGGGCCGGTTCGTCTGCGAAAGGTGCGGCCTCGCTGGGCACGCCGACCACATCGCAGCCCGCAACATCGCCACACGCGGCATAGCGGGCTGGGCTGCCATCAACCAGCCACACGCTTCCGGCCTCCCTTCAGCCAGACGGGACCGCGAGAGCAAACCACCAGATTCAGCGGGTGGTAGTTGATTTCGGGGCGGTGCGGCGTTAAATCGCCGGGCTACCGAACCAATGGCCGGCGGCCTGCTCGAACGCGTCACGATCAGGGGCGCGATCACCGGCCCAGGCGACTATGCCGTCGGGCCGGACAAGCAGGGCCCCGAATCCGAAGTCGTTTCTCGCCGGACCGGCTACATACCGCATCCGGTTTTCCCAGCCCATCGCTGAATCGTGCAGGCGTCGGTCGGCGCTGAAATCGAGCGCGACGCCTCGGCCGTCCCGCATCAGTTCGCCGAGGCGAGTGCCGTCCTCAAGGCAGAGCTCCGGGGCGTTGCGGCCGACCAGCTGCTGCTCGCTGCCGAGGTCATAACGGAGCGATGATCCCGATGTCCTCTCGAACACGTACGTCGTTCCGTCACGGGTTCCGAGCAGGTCGCGGACCACCGCCTGGATCGCCTGGGCATGCGGGTCCGGCCGCATGACCGCCGCCTGGGCGCGCGTCCAGTCCAGTACCCAGGCGCCGATCGGATGACGCTCGCGGGTATAGGTGTCGAGGAGCCCGTCCGGCGCGTACCCCTGCACTGTCGCCGCGAGCTTCCACCCCAGGTTCAAGGCGTCGCCGATGCCGAGGTTGAGTCCCTGCGCCCCAAGGGGAGAGTGGATGTGCGCGGCGTCGCCCGCGAGCAGGACGCGTCCCTGCCGGTAGGTCGTCGTCTGCATCGCCCGATCAGTGAAGCTTGAGGCGAGATGGACATCGCTCAGCGTCACGTCGGTGCCGGACACACGGCGCAGAACCGCCTGGAGATGCTCGCGAGTCGGCTGCCGCGAGCGGTCGAACGTGCCGCCGTCGAAGTCCAGCATGCCGATGTACCCGTCCGCGGGCGTCCGGAGGTACATGCCGGTCGGCGTCAGGTTGAATCCGGGGCGCAGCTTCTCGGGATCGGCGATGGTGGCGAGCACGACATAGCCGGTGAACTGCGGCTCGGTGCCGACGAAGTCGAAACCCGCGAGCCCGCGCACCGCGCTGCGTCCGCCGTCGCAGCCGACGAGCCAGCGCGCCGCGTACTCGTGCCCGCCGGCTCGAGCGACCACGCTCTCATCGGTCCGCGCGATGGCGGAGACCGTGACGCCGCGCCTGACCTCCACGCCGAGCTTGGCCGCCCGCTCGGACAGCACCGCCTCGACCGCTTCGAGGTTCGTCATCACGCCGTCCATCGCCGGGCTGGGCAGCCGGAACGGCAGGGCGGCGACGTCGACCTTGGCCGGATCGAGCATCATGCCGGCGAAGTGGCCCACGCCACGAGGGGGTGACGGCTCGTCCGTGTCGGAGTTCCCGCCGGAAGGGATGCCTGAGGCCGTCAACAGCGGGTGCAGCATCTCCCGCCGATAGAACGCCTCCACCGACGCCGCGGACAGGCCCCGCATCCCGAGCGGGTCCGCCTTCCACGGGGAGCCGGGCTCCGGCTCCCGCTCAAGCACCAGGACAGAGCAGCCCGCGAGACCAAGCTCGCAGGCGAGGAACAGACCAACCGGGCCGGCGCCCACGATCACTACGTCGTGCACGGAAGCCCCCTTTCCGAAAGTTATTGGAACGCTATTCCAGAGCGTTTTGCGCGGCCCCTCCGCGCGCCCCACGACGTTCTCCGGGGCATGCGAAGACTGACGCGGGCCGCTCACACGGGGCACACACGGCGCTCACATGGTGACAAGTCCTGATTTGGACACTCGATGGCACGCGCGCGAAGATTCGGAAGATGGACGGGGATGCGAGGCTTCGCGTCACGCTGCTCGGCGCCTTTCAGGTGTCTCGCGGTGACGCCGCCCTGCCTGTTCCCGGCGCGCGGTCGCAGGGCCTGGTCGTACGGCTGGCGCTGGCCGGCGGGCGCGCGGTCGAGCAGGGCGTCCTGATCGACGCGATCTGGGCCGATGACCTCCCGGCCGACCCCGCTCACGCCCTTCAGGCCCTCGTCTCGCGGCTGCGCCGATCCATCGGCTCGGCCGGCGACGTCGCGCAGGTCGCGGGCGGCTACCGGCTGAGCGTGGACGCGGCCGATGTGGACGCGCTGCGGTTCGAGCAGCTCGCCGCCGCCGGTCGTGACCGTCTGCGCGCCGGCGACCCCAATGGCGCGGCGGCCGTGCTCGGCGAGGCCGTGGCGCTGTGGGGCGACCGTCCCGGAGCCGAGCCTGCGGTCGTCGCTCAGGTCGCGCCCACCGTCGCGACCTGGCTGGCCCACGCCTCGATCGAGGCCGTCGCCGATCTCGCCGACGCCGAGTTGTCCCTGGGCCGTGCCGACGCGGCCGCCGTCCGCCTGACCGCCCTGCTCACCGAGCACCCCGTTCACGAGCGGGCGGCCGCGCTGCTCATGGACTCGCTCGCCGCCCAGGGTCGCCAGGCCGACGCTCTGGCCCTGTACGAGCGGGTCCGCGAAACCCTGGCCGACGCCCTCGGCACCGACCCGGGCACCGCCCTGCACGAACGCCACCTGCGCCTGCTGCGCGCCGAGCGGCCCGCCCCGGCCGCCGACGTCGCGCCGACCGAGCCAAGTAACCTGCCCGCGCCGCAGACCAGGCCGGGCAATCTGCCCGCGCCGCAGACCGGGCCGGGTAATCTGCCCGCGCCGCAGACCGGGCCGGGTAATCTGCCCGCGCCGCAGACCGGGCCGAGTAGCCTGCCCGCGCCGCAGACCAGGCCGAGTAACCTGCCCGCGCCGCTGACCAGCTTCATCGGGCGCGACGACGACCTCGCCCGGATCGACACACTGCTCGCCGCCGGGCGCCTGGTCACCGTGCTCGGCCCCGGTGGCGCCGGTAAGACGCGCCTCGCCGTCGAGGCCGCCCGCCGCCACGGCCACGACTACCGTGACGGCGCCTGGCTGATCGACCTCGCCTCGGTCACCGAGCCGGCCAAGGTCGGCGCGGCCGTGCTCGCCGGGATCGGGCTGCGCGGCGGCGCGATGTTCGAGGCCAGGACGCGGGTCGAGGGCGACGAGCTGGACGTGCTCGCCGACCGGCTCGGCGGCCGGGAGATCCTGTTGCTGGTCGACAACTGCGAGCACCTGGTCGACGCCGTGGCCCACCTGGCCGCGGCGCTGCTGTCCCGCTGCCCGGAGCTGCGCGTACTCGCCACCAGCCGCGAACCTCTCGCGGTCGACGGCGAGGCGCTGGTGCCGCTCGGCCCGCTCGCGCTGCCCGGCCCGGACGACGGCGTCGAGCAGGCCCGGCGGGCGGCGTCGGTACGCCTGTTCACCGAGCGGGCGGCGGCCGTACGCCCGGGCTTCGACGTGGACGACACGACGCTGCCCGAGGTCCGGCGGGTGGTCCGCGGCCTGGACGGGATGCCGCTGGCGCTGGAGCTGGCCGCCGCCCGGCTGCGGACGTTGTCGCTGCCCGAGCTGGCCGACGGGCTGTCCGACCGGTTCCGGCTGCTCACCACCGGCAGCCGTACCGCGCTGCCCCGGCACCGCACGCTGCGCGCGGTCATCGCCTGGAGCTGGCAACTGCTGAGCGAGCACGAGCGTACGGTCGCCGAACGCGTCTCGATCCTGCCCGGCGGCGTCACGCCGGCCTCGGCCACCGCGCTCTGCGCCGGCACCGCGGTGCCGGTCGCCGAGATCCCCGAACTGCTCGCGGGCCTGGTCGACCGGTCCCTGCTGCAGCTCGCGCCCGACCCGGGCCGCTACCGCATGCTGGAGACGCTGCGCGAGTACGGCGCCGACCGCCTGGCCGAGACGGGCGACCTCGGCGCCGTCCGCGACCTGGCAGCCGGCCACTTCGCCGAGCTGATGGCCCGGTACGACCCGCGGTTGCGCGGGCCCGGCCAGCTGACGGCCATCCGGGTCATCAGCGCCGAGTACGACAACACGCTGGCCGCCCTGCGCCGTCGGTGCGCCACCGGCGACGCCACCGGCGCGGTCGCTCTCGCCCTGAACCTGACCTGGTACTGGCAGATGTTCGGCCGGCACCCCGACGCGGCCTACTGGCTGGGCGAGGCGCTGGCGGTGCCCGGAGGCGGCGAACCGACGCCCGGCCGCGACTGCGCCCACGCGATCCACCTGATCAACCGGGCCGACACCCGGCCGGGGCTGACCACCGAGGAGGTCGCGGACGACCAGGCGCGGCTGCGCGAGCTGGCCGACCGGCTGCTCGCCTACCCGGAACTGCCGGGCCCGTGCGGCGCGCTCACCGCGCTCACGCTCGCGTTCCTGCGGGAGGAGGAGACCGTGTACGCGAAGATCGCGCGCCTGGCCGACGGCGACGACGTGTGGCTGTCCGGGCTGGCCCGCATGTTCCGCGCCCAGTTCGCCGAGAACGCGGGCCAGTTCGACACCATGCGCGCCGACGTGGAGGCGGCCCTGGCCTGCTTCCGGCAGGCCGGCGACCGCTGGGGTCAGGCCACCGTGCTGCCGATGCGCGCCCAGCAGCGGCAGTACGACGACGACCTCGACGGCGCGCTGGCCGACCTGCGCGAGGCGCAGTCGCTGGCCGGCGAGTTCGGCTCGCTCAGCCTCAGCGACGAGGTGTTTCTCCACCTGCGCTGGATCGACCTGCACCTGCGGCGTGGCGACACCGACTCGACGATCGCGATGGTCGGCTCGGCCCGGGAGCTGGCACTGCGCGCGGCCTCGCCGGAGCTGTCGGCCCTGGTCGACGCGTGGGAGGCCGCCTTCCGGGTGCGGCTCGGCGACCTGGACCGGGCGCGGGAGCTGCTCGACGAGGCCGAACGAGCTCTGCACGGCGACACCAGGTTCCCCGGTGACCACGCGCGGGCGCTGGCCGGCAGCGTACGGGCCGCGCTCTGTCTGGAGTTGGGCGACCTGGCCGGCGCGGAGAAGATGCTGGCGAAGGCGTACGCGGCGGCGCTGGACGCCCGGGACCTGCCGATCCTGTCGCTGGGGGCGGTGAACGCGGCCGCGCTCGCCCAGGCGCACGGGCGGCATCACGAGTCTGCCGTCCTGCTCGGCGTCGCCTCCCGGCTGCGCGGCACGCACGACCGCACCGACCAGCAGGTTCGCGAGCTCACTCGCCGTGCGCGGGCCGTGTTGGGGGAGGAAGCCTTCGCCACGGCGTACGGGAAGGGCTGGGAGCTGGACGGGAAGACAGCCGTGACCGAGGTCGACCCGGCCAGGCTGCGCCGGGAACTCGGGACGGCCGGCTCAGATCCCGAGTGATCAGTCGGTTATTGGATGGGCACCGCGGTGCCGGAGACCTTGACGCGGGAGTCGCCGGGAATGGTGCTACAGGTCAGGAGGCTGGGCCGCCCCATGTCGACGCCCTGGTGAATGGTGAGAACGGTGCCGTCTTCGAGGCGTCCCAGCGTACGCAGGTAGCCGGTGAAGGCGGCGGCCGCGGCGCCGGTGGCCGGGTCCTCGACGACGCCGCCAGGTGGGAACGGGTCGCGGGCGTGGAAGACGGTGGGGGACTCGGGCCAGAAGAGGTGGACGGTGGTCCATCCCAAGTCGGCCATGATCTTGCCCAGGGCCTCGAAGTCGTAGTCGAGATCGGCCAGGCGGCTCCGGCTGGCCGCGGCCAGGACGAGATGGTCGTTGCCGGCGTTGGCGACGTGCGCCGGGTAGGCGGGGTCCAGGTCATCGGCCGACCAGCCCAGTGCGGCGAGCACGGGCCGTACCTCCTCTTCGGAGGCTTGGCGGGTGGAGGTCGGCGGGCTGGTCAGGGTGGCGGTGATCTCCCCGGTCGGATCCGCGGCGATGTCCACCGGGACCGGGCCCGCCTGGGTGGTGAGGTTCACGGTTCCGGGGCCGATCCGCTCGCCGAGCGCGACCGAGGCGGCGATCGTCGCGTGGCCGCAGAAGGCGACCTCGGCGAGTGGGCTGAAGTACTGGATCCGGTACTGGCGCTCGTCCGTGGGGTGCAGGAAGGCCGTCTCGGAGTAGCCGAGTTCGGCGGCGATGGCGAGCATCGCCGCGTCTGACAACGCCCGGGCATCCAGGACCACTCCGGCGGGGTTGCCGCCGGCGGGAGTAGTGGTGAAAGCGGCATATCTCAGGACTTCGCTCATGTAGTCATCATGACTTTCGGGTGGTTGCTCCGCACCTGGCGTGGCTTTGGCGTCTTCTTCCTCCACCTGCACATAACCCGCGGAATGCACGGCCACGCCCAAGACCGTGGCAACCAGGATCGCGATCCCGGCGATCGTCATGATGTGCCAGAAACCGGCGACCACCCCGGCGTACCCGAGCCCGAGCGCGGCCTGCTGCGCCACCAGCACGAAAACGGAGCTCGTCGAGCGCCGACGGAAGGTCTCATGCTGGTTCAACACGATAAGAGCGGACAAGAGGGGGATGGCTAAGGAGAAAGCGACCACGCAGATCTGGGCGGACAGATCAAGGGCAGCGCCTCCGGGGGTCAGGAACGGCTGCACCAAGACCACTCCGATGGCGATCAAGCCGCCGTACATCAGGTTGTTCTGCCGCAGGGTCTGCTCCTGATGGGCTGCCGCCCGTTTTCGCCACCATTCTCCTTGTGCGGCGGCTTGCCGCCTCCACCATGCTTCGTCCCGGATGTTCTCGTCCAGGCTGTTCTCGTCCATGGCGACCATTGTGCAGACAGCGCGAGCCTGCCTCCACCGGCGTCCGCCGCCCGGAAGGCGAGCCGGGCGGGATCGGCTGTGCCGATCCCGCCCGCCCGGCTCACCAGTCGCTACTGGTGAGGCTCACCTCCTCCGGGGCGCGGCCGGGGGTGCCGGTGCAGACGTGGTTCTTCTCGGTTCCCGAGTGGTCCCGAAGTTTGGTCAGGCAGGTGCCGAGGGCCCGCTGGCCGTAGTAATTGGGGTGAATGGATTCCTGACTCTGGCCCTGGGATTCCAGGACGACGAGGAAACGAGTCCATTCGCTGATGTCGCCGGGCAGCGGGTTCTCAAGAGAGTTGGCGGCGGTGGCTTGCTGCGCACGGTTGGCGCAGACCTCGTGGCCGTCGAACAGGTTGCGCAGGTCGAGGAATTCCACGTTCTGGGTGCGGGCGACGTCCTTGAGCATGTCGGAGATCGCGGGAATGACGGTGTTATGGGCCCAGTCGGAGTCGTCGTTGAACATCGGGCAGCCGCCCACGGTGAAGCGCGAGTCGCTGAACTCGTGGTAGCGGTTCTGGTCGCCCAGCGGAACGGGAGACGGGTAGGACTGCAGGACGAGCCGGTAGGAGCCATCGGCGTAGTGGGCATCGGTCATGGCCCGCTTGATTTCCTGGACGGCCTGCTCGACCTTGGGCTTCGTCTTTGCCAGGCCGTCACGGAAGACGGGCTCCTGGTCCACGTGGCAGTGCTCGATCCCATGCTGCTTCTGCCATCTCTTGACGCATTTCTCAAGGACGGAGGCGAAGCCGAGGTCGTTGCCGCCGATGGACAGGACCACCAACTCGACCTTGTACCGCTTGGCGGCCCGGCGGAGCTGGTCGGCCTGGGGAGGCTCGCCCTTGAAGGATTTCCCGCCCGCGTCGGCCCCGATCACGTTGACGGTTCTGGCGCCGGAGCAGGCGAGGTTGATCCGGCGCAGCACGTTGATGGCCGCGCTCTGGATCTCGGCCGAGTCCGAGCGGTTGCAGCCGTTGTCGAAGGACTCACCGTAGACGCGCCGGCCGTTGTGACCGCACCGCAAACCGATCGCGGTGCAGTTGTAGGCGGCGCGGTCGGTCCCCCAGCGGTCACCCCGGTTGCTCGCCGGTACGGCATTGCCCTTCCAACGGCCGGCCTCACCGGAGATGTAGCTGTCACCGAGGGAGACGACGGCGGTCCGGTCCACAGGTCTGTCGAGAACGGCCACACCGATCGGAGACCGGCCGACGTTGATGGTGGTGACCTGCTCTTTGGTGGCGGTGTTGATCACTGACACGCTGTCCGACCGGTTGTTGGTGACGAAGGCGCGCGTGCCCGCGGTGTTGATCGCCACACCACTCGGTGACTGACCGACCTGGATGGTGCTGGTCTCCTTGTTGGTGGCGGTGTCGATTACCGAAATGGTGCCCGAGAAGTGGTTGGCGACGTAGGCGAAGGTGCCCGCAGGGTCGATCGCCACCGCGATCGGATGGTCGCCGGCGCGGATGGTGTCAGTGACCTTGCTGGTGGTGGTGTCGATCACCGACACGAGATTGGGGTTGGCCGCCCCATAGTGCGTCACGTAGGCGCGGGTGCCGCCGGGCGTAACGGCCACACTCTTGGGCCAGGACTTGACGCCTATGGTGGTGACATTGCTGGTGGCGGTGTCGATGACCGACAGGCTGCTCGACCCGTAGTTGGTGACGTAAACGCGGGTGCCGTCTGGGTTGATCGCCACACCGGTCGGAAAACGACCGACGGCGATCGTGGTGACAGAGGGCGGGGTGGCGGTGGTGTCGATCACTGACACGTTGTCCGAGCCGCTGTTGGCGACGTAGACGCGGGTGCCGTCCGGGTTGACCGCCACACCACTCGGCGAACGACCGACGTCGATCGTGGTGACGGCCTTGGTCTCGGTGTCGACCACCGACACGTTGGCCGAGGTGCTGTTGGTGACGTAGAGGCGGGTACCGGCCAGGTTGATCGCCACCTGGCTGGGAGCTCTGCCGACACCGACGGGCGTGACGGTCTTGTAGAACGTGTCGACCAGCGACACGTTGTCGGAACCGCTGTTGGCCACGTAGAGGAAGTCCTGAAGCTGTGGATCGGCGGACTTGGTCAGTTGTGGCTCTGTGGCCGCCGCCGCGGACTGGGTCAGTCGTGGGCCGGCGGTCGCCGGCGCGGATTCGGCCATGGGCACCGCCAACCCCGCTGCGACGACAACCCCCGCCGCCAACACCCAGACCCGGGACGGCCGCACCGGCCGATCTCGTCTGCCAGATGGTGGCCTGCGGCGGTCCCCTGCCGCCTGTCTCGTCTGACGTCTCAGCATCGAACCCCCGTATTCCGTAATGAGGGTCCTGTTCTAGCCAGGACGGCATCTCGCTCAGGGGGGCGACGCGCCTGGAAGAGGTTTCCTGGCTGATCATTGGCAGGTTACATAGTCGCCACCGCCGGTCACAGCGTCAGCGCGGCTCCGCGCCGTCGCCGCGTACGATCTTGTAGAGCCCGTACAGAGCCTCCAGACCGCCGAGGACCATCAGAACCAGCCCGACCTTCGTCGGTGTGAACACGAAGATCTCGGTGTCGAGCCCGAACAACCACAGCGCCAACCCGGCGGCGAAGACGGTCAGACCGGTGAGGAATGTCTTACGGGCGGGGGCCATGCGGATCTCTTTCGATCATGAGGGACGCGGTGCTGAAAACGCTAATCAACTACCACCGTTTGAAGCTGGTGGTTTGCTCTCGCGGTCCCGTCTGGCTGAAGGGAGGACGGTAGCGTGTGGCTGGTTGATGGCAGCCCAGCCCGCTATGCCGCGTGTGGCGATGTTGCGGGCTGCGATGTGGTCGGCGTGCCCAGCGAGGCCGCACCTTGTGCAGACGAACCGGCCCCGCGCCGGCCGGTTCGCCCTGCTGACGTGCCCGCATTCCGGGCAGGCCTGGGAGGTGTAGGCGGGGTCGACCAGCAGGAAGGCGACTCCGGCGCGGGCGGCTTTGTAGCGGGTGAAGGTGATCTGCTGGGCGAAGGCCCAGGTGTGCAGGGTGCGCCGCTGGAGCCGGTGAGCCCTTACCCGGCTGCGGATGCCCTGCAGGTCTTCCAGGGCGATGCCGCGGCCGGTGCGTTCGGCTTCACGCACCACAAACTTCGAGATTTGGTGGTTGAGGTCGGTCATCATCCGGTGCTCACGACCGGACAGACGGCGCAGCACCCGCCGCGCCGCAGACGTGCCCTTCTTCTGCAGCCGTCGGCGCTGACGGTGCCGCCGCTCGCGCAGGGTGCGGACGTGGCCGTTACCGCCGACCGGCCCAGGCAGGGCCGGGCCGGGCAGCACCGCACCATCGGAGGTGACCGCCAGGTTCACCACCCCTTGATCAACCCCGACAAAGCCGCCGACCGGCTCACGCACCACCGGCTTGGGCAGGGTGACGGCGACCTGCAGCAGCCACACGCCGCGCCGGTAGATCAGGTCGGCCTCGCCGAGAGGCAGCGTGTCGATGGCTTTGAGGTCTTCTGGCCGGCCGGTGTAGGGGAGGGTGACGCGGCCGGTGGGGGTCCACAGGGACACGGTGCGGGCGTCACGGTTGAAGCTCATCAGCCGGGCGTCGTAGGGGACCGCGCCGTGCGGGCGGAAGATGTGGGCGCGTTTCTTGCTGGCGCGCCGGTTGGCGTAGGCGCCGGCGACCCGGGCGATCGCCCGCACGGCCGCTTGCGCACCCAGCCCAGCCACCTGCCCGCGCACCTCGTAATAGGCCAGCCGATGCAACTCCACCACGGCGAAGACGCGGTGCTGCCAGGCCAGCCGGGACACGACGGTGGCCGCCTGATTGCACAGCAGCACCGCCGCCGCCAGCGCATCGCCCTGAACCGGTGCGGGTGTGAGCCGCAATTGCACGACGGTGGGCAGGCCGTGGCGTTTGGTGGCGGAGCGGCGGATCGCCATCGCGCACCTCCTGTCACAGCGTCCTCACTCACCGCACACATTACCGAACGTGACCGATAGTTTCCATACTGTTTTCGAAAGGAAGGGTGGCGCTTCCTCCCGCCCCTGAAGGACCGGGTCTCCGCGTCACCATTCAGATGAAGAGCCAGATCGGAGGCTTCCTGCGCGTTGAGGAGATCGGCCTAGATTCTTCGGGTGACGCCACTCCTTGCCTCTGGGCGGTTTGGGCTGGCATCATGCCGAACATGATCGAGAGAATCGAGTCCTTCGTCCGCCGGTGAGCGCGATGACCGAGCCTGGACCGCTCGGACCCCGGATCAGCCTGTTCGAGTACGCGCTGAGCCTGCACCAGCTAGATCCGAACTCTCCTCTGCCGCGTGACGGCGACCCGTACCCCGACGAGGAGCAGTACCGCCGACGATCGCGACGAGATATGCCAGAAGATCAACGGCTGGTCGGCGTGGATGTCGCCGTGATCCCGGACGGGCACTTCGCCAGAGCCGATGCACCGCCCAGCGAACTCGCCGATGCCTTCCACGACGTTGACGTCCCGATCCATCGCAACGAGCACATCGCCGCCGCAGCGCTGCGGGCGGACGCACAGCGTGTTCAGCAGACCGGGTGATGGCTCGTACGCCACAGCGGCGATCGGCGCTCCGCCGTCGTGGGGCTGGCGTTGCTCGCCGCCGATTGGGCGGAAGAGGACATCCCGCTGATCCGGACGATTGGGCTGCTGTCGAACTGGTTCGGTCCGTTGGCCGCCGATGCCCTGCGACGACGCCATCGTGGTGGCCAGGAGGCACTGATGTGGCTCGCTCAAAGGGTCGTCGGATGGGGACGGGTCTACGTCATTGAGGAACTCTGCCGGGGGAGCGCGTCGTCCAAGGCGCGCCCATGGCTGCTGCGTCACTCCTGCGACGGCGACTTCCTCAACGGCTACTTCGCCGGCCAGGTCGCCACCTCCGCTCACCTCCACGAAGCGACCACCGGGCCCGATGTCGACGACGACCTGATCGATCACACCGGCCGACTACTGAAGACCATGGCCGACTGCGGCGGCATGGGTCTGACCCTGGAGCGCTATCCGCTGGCACGCATCGTCCTGGACGCGTACGTCGGTCATCTCAGCCGCCAGACAGCGACCCTGAACAGGTATGTCGACGCCGCCATGATTGCCGACCACCTGGCCCAGAAACCGGCGGAAAGACTCGGTTACACCCCCGAACAGCGAGACCGCCTCGTACGCCGGTACCTGGCAGTGCTCGACCGGGAGGACTGGTGCGAGACGGTTCGCGCGGCCCATGACCCGGACAGCGACTTCTTCGCTTGGTTCGCCGGCAACGTAGCAGCGCGGCTGCGTCTACGAGCGTTCACCGATCCCAACACTGAGAAATCATGAGTAAGGCCCTCCGCTTCGCCCGGGACCAGCTGATTGGAGCGGGATTTCCACATCATTAGCGGGGATAGTGCCGCCCAATCTCCTCGAGCGCCAATGCCCAGGGATAAGTGTCCAGATTCTCTCCTCCGGTCTCAGCGGGAGGTGGCTCGAATTGGCCGGGGCCGAGGAGGACGGGGACGCCTTCGGCGCGCAGGCTTTCGACGCTTCGGAGAAAGGGGTAGCGGGAGGCTAAAGCGCTGCTGACGAAGGGCAGGACGACGACGGGAATGCCCAGGCCGGGCGCCTCGGCGAGGAGGCCGAGAGCGTAGGTGTCGGCGATGCCCTGGGCGAACTTGTTGATGGTGTTGTAGGTCGCGGGAGCAACGATGATCGCGTCGGCTCTGGGGGGTTTCGGCTCGTGCGGCTTGCGGTACTGGCTGCGGACGGGGCGGCCGGTCTGCCGCTCCAGTTCGGGAACGTCGATGAAGTCCAGGGCGGACGGGGTGGCGACTATCTGGACCGTCCAGCCCTCGTCCTGGGCGTCGGTGACCAGGCGGCCGACGTCGGCGGCGGCGCCCGCGGCGCACACGATGATGTAGAGGACCTTGCTGGATTGGATCACGTGAGGACTCCCGGCGGCGCGGCATACTCGCGGGCTTCACGCTAGACGCTGAGTCGGCGTCCTGAGACCAAGCCCGATACGTTCCTCAGGTACTCCCGCCTCTTGGAGAGGAACCACGCCCCTCGTGAACGTCGGCATCTTCGGGCAAGCCGCCGGCCTGTTCGCCGTCACCAACATCGACGACATCGTGATCCTGGCGCTGTTCTTCGCCCAGGGGGCCGGGCACCGCGGCGCCACCTCGCGGATCATTCTGGGGCAATACCTCGGGTTCGCCGCCATCCTCGTCGTCGCCATCGCCGCCGCTTTCGGCGCTACCTTCCTGCCCGAGCCCGTCATCCCGTACCTCGGCCTGCTACCGCTGGCCTTGGGTCTCAAGGCCGGCTGGCAGGCGTGGCGCGACCACGTCAACGGCGAGGACGCCGACAACGAGCAGGCCGCTTCGGGTGGACCCAAGGCGTTGGAGGTCGCCGCGGTCACCTTCGCCAACGGCGGCGACAACATCGGCGTCTACGTCCCTGTCTTCGCCACCGCTGGTCTCGGCGGCATGAGCGTCTATGCCGTCGTCTTCCTCGTCCTGGTCGCCGTCTGGTGCCTGGCGGGCAGGTTCTTCGCCACCCGACCCGTCATCGCCAAGGCTCTCAGCCGGTGGGGGCACATTCTCCTGCCCATCGTCCTGATCGGGATCGGCCTGCTCATCCTCGTCCAAGGCGGAGCCTTCGGCCTCTGACCGGGAGTGCGATGGCCACAACGAGGCTCGCTAGCGCGCGACCAAGGAGTCGTGCTCCGGTGATGGCTGTGGGGCGGAGCGGGCTTGGCGGTACCAGTCGAGAATCTGCTCACCGGTCCAGAACTCGACGTCCTGGTGGGCGCGGATGTGCTGCAGGGCCTGCTCGAAGTACCTCAGGCGGTGCGGTGCGCCCATGATGTAGGGGTGTACGACCAGAGCCATGACCCGGGCAGACTCGGCAGAGTCCTTGTACAGCTGGTCGAACTGGTCGACCGCCCGCTGGAAGTACTCACGAGCCGGATGGTGCTGGATCAGCATCATCGCGACGTCGTTGCACTCCTGGGTGTAGGGAATGTTGACGATGGGCGAGGTCCGGGTGGCCAGCTCCACGGGTTGGTCGTCCAGCACCCAGTCGCATACGTACTCATATCCCTCCTCGACCAGGATGTCCGGCGTCTCCCAGGTCTCGGTCAGTCCGGGGCCCAGCCAGCCCCGTGGCCGGGCACCGGTCACGGACTCGATCGCCCACGTGGTGGCCTGGATGTCGGCTCGCTCGTCCTCGACCTTCTGCATGTTCTTCTGGGTGAACCCGTGGCCGAGAAACTCCCATCCACGATCTCGCGCCGCCTGCGCGATCTGCGGGTAGTCCTCGACGGACTGGCCGTTGATCGCCAACGACGCTCGTACGCCCTGGCGGTCCAGGGACCGGAGCATGCGCCAGAAGCCGACCCGGTTGCCGTACTCGTGCCAGGCCCAGTTGGGCACGTCGGGTGCCGGGATGCCACCGGCCGGAGGGGTCAGGACGGTCCGGGGCATGGGATCGGTGTCGGACCAGGTCTCGACGTTGACGATGACCCAGACCACCATTCGCTTGCCATCGGGCAAGGCGAGTGTGGAGCGGCCTTCGATGGGGTCGTACTCGAGCCGTTCACTGGGACGCATGGGCGTCTCCTTCGCTGATGGTCACGGTCAGGGCGGGCAGGCCGGTGATCTCGACGCGAATCTGGTCACCGGGGCGTACGGCGGCGACGCCGGCGGGAGTTCCGGTGTAGATCAGGTCGCCGGGCATCAGGCGGTAGGAGTGGGACAGCTGGCTGATGATCTCCGGAACGTTCCAGATCATCAGGTCCAGGCTGGTGTGCTGCCGTTGGCGGTTGTTGACGCTCAGCCGCAGTTCGCCGGACAAGGTCGAGACGGCCTTCTCGATGGGGAGGATCGAGCCGCAGGGCGCCGAGTGGTCGAAGGACTTGCCGGCCTCCCAGGGACGGGCCATGTCGCGGCAGTCACGCTGCCGGTCGCGCCGGGTCAGGTCGATGCCGGCGGCGAGGCCGAAGATGTGCCCCGGCGCGTCCTGCGGGCTGATGCCGGACCCGGCCGCGCCGATGGCGACGACCAGTTCCCCTTCGAACTGAAGATCCTCCGTTTGAGGCGGGTAGGGGATGGCGGAGCCGTCGGGGACGACAGCGTCCGTCGGCTTCTGGAAGAAGAATGGTTTGTCGCGTTCGCTGCCCTCCCGCATCTCCTGGATGTGGTCGAGATAGTTCCGCCCGACACAGTAGACGCGACGGACCGGGAAGGACTTCGGCCTTCCGACAACGGGCAGGGTGGTCTGGGCGAGTTGCCAGAGCACAGGTGCGGTCATGGGTCAGTGATCCTGAGTCGTAGTGGTTTTGCTGAACAGGTGCGGGTGCAGGGTGAGAGCGAGGACGGCGCCGAGCACCGAGAAGCCGACGATCTGCACCATGCCCGCCGTGATCCAGTCGGTGGCCGAGACCAGGCGGCTGAACAGCAGACCGGCGACGCCGGCGGCGACATAGATACAGGTGACGAACAGTCCGGCCGCGCGGCTGACGTTCTCGCTGTTGACGGACTTGATGAGGTAGCCGGCCGCGGCCACGTACACACCGCTGCTCGCGAAGAGCCCGAACAGGAACGAGAAGGTCGCCTGCCAGGACGTCGAGCCGGGCCCGAGGAACAGGGCACAGCCGGACGCCGCGACACCGAGGTTGAGCGCCGGCAGCACGATCCGCGGACTCCACCGGTCGACCAGATGGCCGCCGAGTGGTGAGGCGAACGCCGCCAGTCCTGACAGCCCGATGACGAACCCGGCCCCGCCGGGGGTGAAGTCCAGTTGCTCACGGAGATAGCTGGCGTAAAGGCCGATGAACGCGAAATCGGCAAGACCGAAGAGCGCGACGATGGCGGCGAGTACGAGCGGGTTACGCGAGAGGAGCGTGTCCGCGCCACCGATGTGCGGGGACTGGCTCGCCGACGAGTCCACCTCTGTGAATCGTGGCGACACCAGCACCACGATGGCCAGCGCGAGGGCAATGCCGATGGCGGCGAACACGAGCATCGGTGCCCGCCAGGTGCCGTGACTCTCGAGCAGGCCGCTGCCGAGTGACGGGCCGATGACCGACCCGGCGGCGAAGGCCACGTTGACGCTGCCGATGGCCACGCCGCGACGGGCCGGGAACGCGGTCGAAGCCACAGCGATGATCATCGCGAGCTGCAGCGCCTCACCGACTCCGGACAGCACGCGCCACAGCACCATGTCCGTGAACCCGAACGAGGCCGTGGTCAGGGCGGTCGCGAGCGAGAACACGACGGTGCCGGCCACGATCGTCCGTTTGCGTCCGAGCATTCGCTGGAGCCGTCCGGCGGGTAGGCCCGCCAGCCCCATCCCGATGGCGAACACGGTGGCCTGCAACCCGGCCGCCTCGAGACTGAAGCCGTACTCGCCACGCACCTCGACGAGCAGGATCGGAAAGACCATGCGGTCCATGGCGTTGACGGCGTAGGCCAGCAGCAGCAGGCCGAACATCGCGACCGCGGCTCTGGGAGCCAGGCTTTCCCTTGGCGAGGGCAGGATGGAGTGGGGGGTGGCGTTCATCGTGGTCTTCCTTCATCCGCGATCGTTGGGGGATCCGAGATGGGCTGGGACGGGGTGCCGGCGCCGTGGGCCGGCCAGTCGCCGGCCGCCGCGGCCCTGCGCAGCAGCGCGTCGCGGCGGGCGGCGGCCACGAGGACGGGGTTGTCCGCGTCGTCGGTGGGCTCAAGCCGTCCGTGTCGCTTGAGAATCCGGCCATCGGCGATGACGGTGTCGATGTTGTCGACCTGGCCCGTGTAGACCAGCGCCTCGACCGGGTCGCCGGAGGGGACCAGGTTGATGTCGGACGAGCGCAGGATCACGAGGTCCGCGCGCTTGCCGGGGGTGACCGAACCGACGATCTCCTGCAGTCCGAGATCCTTGGCACCGTCGATCGTCGCGAACTGGAGCAGCCTGCGCGGTGTGACCGTACCGGAGCCGGTACGGGCGGCCTCAACCGAAATGATCGTGCGCAGGTGCCCGAGTATGTCGGCGCTGGTCGGCATGGCGAGCGTGTCCAGGGAGAGCGATACCCGCACGCCGGCTTCGAGGAGTTCCGTGAGCAACGGGAACCCCATGGTCCGCATCTCCGTGATCGGGCTCAGCGACACCCGGGTCCGAGTACGGGCAAGCGCGTGGATGTCCTGCTCGCTGGCATGGACGGCGTGGACGATCTGTACGTCCTCACCCAGCAGTCCGAGCTCTTCGAGGCGGACCAGGCCACAGCTGCGGCAGCCTTCCTCACGCAGGCATCGATCGCAGTGCATGGTGATCGGCAGGCCGAGTGACCGCGCCGCCGCCCACTCGCGCTCGTACACCTCTGGAGGGGTGCGGTAAGGGCCACGCAGGGCGACGCCGAAGTCCAGTCGGCCGTCGAGACGGTCACTGGACCAGCGCGCCCGCAGCGCGGCCAGGTCGTCCAGGTCGTTCGTGCTGCTTGGGGCGGCCGAGTCGGGGGGACCGTAGGAGAAGCGTCCGCGCAGGCCGGAGTCCAGATGCGCCTGGATGTTGGCGTCGGCGTCGCGAGGCCCGCGAACGTTGTGGTCGAAATTGTGCACCGTGGTGATGCCGCCGCTGATCGCCTCGGCCAGCCCGAGACGGGCCGCCCAGTAGAAGTCGTCCAGCTCGAAATGCGGCGCGAGCGCACGCTTGACCGTGAAGTAGTCCGTTCCGGGCCGGTCGCCGACCGTGCCGCGCAGGAGCGAGTTCCACAGGTGCCAGTGGGTGTCGACGAAGCCGGGAAGGGTGACTGTTCCGGCCGCGTCGATGATCTGCGCGTCGCCGGCCTCTCGGTCCGGGTCGTGCGGGCCGACGTCGATGATCTGACCGGCGCGGATGAGGATGTCGGCGGATGGAACGTCCCCGATGGCGGGATCCATCGAGATCACGTGCGTGCCCGCGATGAGCAGGTTGTGTCGTTGACGCATGGTTACCTTATGAAGAGTGCGACGGACAGGACGAGACCGGCGCCGACGATGAGCCAGCGAAGGTATCGGGGTGGCACGCGCCGGGCGAGGACCACTCCGCTTCGGCCACCGGCGAGGCCGGTGAGCGACATGACGGCTACCGGGATCCATTCCACCGGCCCGAACATGGTGAAGCACAGCGCGGAGACCGAGCCGACGAGCAGTGACAGGGCGCCCTTGAGGGCGTTGAGCCGGTGCAGGTCCGCGGCCACGAAGGCGCCGAGGACGGCGAGCATCATCACGCCGAGCCCCGCGGCGAAGTAGCCGCCGTACATCGAGACCGCGAACTGGCCGATCAGCAGCCCGCGCCCGCCGCCGGCGGCTCTCGCTTTGTCGAGACGTCCCGCCACCATGCCTTGCAAGGCCAGGGCGATGACCGACACGAGGACCAGAACCGGGACGATGGATCGGAACTGCTCCGCCGGCGCGCCGAGCAGGATCGCCGATCCGCACGCCGCGCCGGCGACACTCACCGCGGCGAGTTGCCGGACCTTCGGGCGGACCGTGCCCAGTTCGTCACGGTATCCGACCAGCCCGCCCACATAGCCGGGCAGGGTGGCCAGCGCGCTGGTGACGTTGGCCGCCACGGGTGAGTAGCCCATGGCCAGCAGTGTGGGAAACGAGATCAACGAGCCGCCGCCGGCGACCCCGTTCACGGCACCGGCCAGGAAGCCCGCAACGGCGAGAACGGTCAATCGCAGGGGGTCCAGCACGGCGCTCCTTGTCTCGAATGTCTGGGTACTAAGTATCCACTGCATGCAATGCATGTCAAGGATTCATTCGGCGTTCACAAGGTCGACTGATTTGCATGCAGCGTATACTGAGCGAATGGCGATCTCCTCGGACTCCCAGCCCGGTAGCGCCCACGCGGTGTACGTCGCACTGCGCCACAGATTCTCGGATGGCGAATTCGCGCCTGGTCAGCGGCTCACCGAGACCGCTTTGGCCGCGGACCTGGGGGTCAGCCGGACGCCGGTGCGCGAGGCGATCGGCAGGTTGCTGGCCGAAGGGCTGGTCATCCCGGCGGCGCGAGGGGTCGCCGTCGCGGCGCTGACCTCAAGAGAGGCGCAACAGCTGTTCGTACTGCGCGCCGATCTCGAGGCGCTGGCCGCGGAGCTGGCGGCCAAGCGGCAGGCGCATGGCGAGCTCGCCCCCATCGAGGTCGATGCCCTCGATCGAGCCGTGGACCAGGTCGAGATCGCGGTGAAGGCGCAGGACGCGCGCGCTTCCGCGCAGGCCAACCTGGCCTTGCACCGCGCCATCGGAGCCGCGGCGGGCAACGCTTTCCTCGAAGACGCCCTGCACCGTGTGTGGGATCGAATCGCGGTCACCACCGTGGCGAACCTGGATGACCCCCACTGGGCCGGTGCGATCACCGAACAGCACCGCGCCATCGTCGCCGGAATCCGCGCCGGAGACCCGGAGACCGCCCGGCGCGCGGCCAAGGCGCACATAGAGGCGGCTGGTCGCGCGTATCGGCCGGTCACGTGAGGTCAGAGTAGGAACCGGCCTCGGCCCGTCATGACCCAATAGATCGCCTCAGGCCTGATCATCGAGCTTCGCGGGCCGCGGCGCCTCGAAGCAGGCGAGCCAGGTGGTGAGCAGCGACTCCAGCTGGGCGGCCTGTTCGGGTGTCAGGCCGTCGAGCAGGCGGCGCTCGTTCGCCACGTGCTCGGTGAACGCCTGGTCGAACAGTTGCCGGCCGGCTCGGGTGAGCGCGACGACCCGGCCGCGCCCGTCGCTCGCGCTGCGCTGGCGGGTGACCAGACCGGCGCGTTCGAGCCGGTCGATGCGCTTGGTCATGGCGCCCGTGGTGACCATGGTGTGCGCGGCCAGCTCGCCGGGCGCGCGTTCGTAGGGCGCTCCAGCGCGCCGGAGGGCGGCGAGCACGTCGAAGTCTCCCTCGCCCAGCCCGTACTGGCGGTAGACCACGCACAGCCGCTCGGTCAGGTGACCGGCGAGGCGGTGCAGCCGTCCGATCACGCCCAGTGGGCTCACGTCCAGGTCGGGCCGTTCGCGGGCCCACGCCTGCTGGATGCGGGCGACGTGGTCGAAGTCGTTCGTCACGATTCCAATATAGCTTCCACGGAAGCTATATTGCTTCCATGGAAGGTACTTTTCGGTGGGCGGCTGTGACCGCGCTCGCGCCGATCGCCTGGGGCTCCACCTATCTGGTCACCCACCGATTTCTGCCACCCGATCATCCGCTGTACGGGGCGGTGATCCGGGCCCTGCCGGCCGGGTTACTCCTCCTGCTGCTCGCCCGGAGGCTCCCCCGGGGAGCGTGGTGGTGGCGTTCGCTGGTGCTCGGCACGCTCAACATGGGGGCGTTCTTCGCGCTGGTCTACCTGGCCGCCCAGAAGCTGCCGACGAGCATGGCATCGACGATCATGGCGACCTCCCCGGTGATGATGATGCTGTTCGCCTGGGCGGCGCTGGCCGAGCGCCCAAGGATGGCGCACCTGACCGGGGCCGGGATCGGGATCGCGGGCGTCTGCCTGCTGCTGCTCGACGGTACGGCGTCGGTCGACGCCTCCGGCGTACTGGCCTCCGTCCTGGCCATGGTCATGTCCTCGGCCGGCTATGTGCTGGCCAAACGGTGGAGCGCGGGGGTCGACGTCTTCTCGCTGACCTCCTGGCAGCTCATCGCCGGCGGGATCGCGGTGCTACCCGTCGCCGTCGCCGTGGAGGGCGCGCCGCCGTCGCTGGACGGCCCGGCGCTGTTCGGCTTCGGCTATGTCACGGTCGTCGCGACCGCGCTGGCGTTCGCCGCCTGGTTCGCGGGGCTGCGGCACCTGAGCGCCGCGACCGTCGGTCTGATCGGGCTGCTCAACCCGGTGACCGGCGTACTGCTCGGCACCGTGCTCGCCGGCGAGACGCTCACCGCGCAACAGGTCTGCGGGCTGATCCTGGTGCTCTCCGGCATCCTGCTGGGCCAGCCGGCCGCCAAGCGCCTCGTCGCGCTGATCACGACAAGGCTCAGTCACACCATGGCCAGATAAGCGGCGAGCTCCTCCGCTGACGAGGTCGAGATCCCGACATATCCATCCGGCCGGATCAGCGTGTGGCGCTCGGCGCCGTACGGCTCGGCCAGCTCGTACGCCCGCACCTCCGGCCCGCCGACCACGCGCGGCGCCGGATCGGGCGACAGCAGCGTGAAGTGCGTCCCCCGCAACAGGTCGAACATCCGGACCTGAGACCCGTCGGCCAGCCGCACCCGACCATCCGGCACGCGGTCCCCGCCCCGCCGGGCCAGCGAGCCGCCCCGATAGCTCACCATCAGCTGGTGGGTCTCCTCGTCGCGTTTGTGGGTCTTCTTGTCGAGCAGGTCGGTGCTGAGGCCGAGTACGCGGGCGGCGACGGGCCGCCGCTCCTCCTCGTACGTGTCGAGCAGCGCCTCCGGCGCCCCGGCCAGCACCCTGGCGAGCTTCCAGCCCAGGTTGTAGGCGTCCTGTACGCCGGTGTTGAGCCCCTGCCCGCCGGCGGGCGAGTGCACGTGGGCGGCGTCCCCGGCGAGGAAGATCCGGCCGGTCCGGTAGCTGTCGGCCAGGCGGATGTTCACCCGGTACAGGGACGACCACAGCAGCTCGGTGATCCGAACCCCGCCCAGCATCGACCGTTCCCCGAAGAGCCGCTGGAAGCCGGCGAGCGTCTGGTCCGGCACCACGCCCGGCTTCAGCGGGGCGAGCATCTGGAAGGTGTCGGTGCCGGCCATCGGGAAGAGCACCACCATTCCCTTGCCCGGCCGATACCAGACATGGATGTGGTCTCGGCCGAGCCCCTCGACCCGTACGTCGCCGAGGGCCATCCGCTCCTCCTCGCGGGTCTCCCCGGCGAAACCGATGCCGAGCGCCTTGCGTACGAAGCTCTTGCCGCCGTCCGCCGCGACCAGGTAGTCCGCCCGCAGGGTCACCCCCGCGCTCAGCCTGGCCGTCACGCCGCGCGCGTCCTGCTCGAAACCGGTCAACCCGGTGCCCTGCTCCACCTTTCCGCCCAGCTCGGTGAGCCGCTCGCGCAGCACCGCCTCGGTGCGCCACTGCGGGTGCATCATCACCATGGGGTACGGCACCGCGTCGGTGGGAGTGACGAGCTTGTGCATGCGGCCCTGGTACACCGGCACCCTGCCGATCCTCCCCCGAAGCGGCGGATAGAGCGTCGTAGCCGCCAGGACCCGGTCGATCACCCCCAGATCATCGAAGACCTCCTGTGTCCGGGGCTGTAGCCCCTTGCCCTTGGAGCCGCCCAAGGGCTCCGGCGCCTGCTCCACGATGCGGCAGCCGACGCCGCGCCTGGCCAGATCCACGGCGAGAGTGAGCCCGGTCGGGCCGCCGCCGACGATGAGTACGTTCGTCTTCTCGGTCATGGTGCGACCATGCCTGTCCGTACTGCCAGATCTCTGTCAGCGTCCCGCCCGCCACTGTCATCGTCAGACTCGCTTGAGATACTTCCCATATGTCCTCCGTGATCTCCAGTGCGCTCTCTGTGATCGCGATCTCCTTCCTCGTCCTCTATGCGGCGTGGATGATCATCGCGAACCTGCCCCGCCGGGATCGGGCGACGTCGCACGCGCTGGCGGATAGAACGGGCGTGGTCGTCTACTGGCGGCCCGGCTGCAGGTACTGCATGAGGCTCCGCGCGCGTCTGCGCTTCACCCGGCTGCGGCACGCCGAGGTGAACATCTGGCGAGACCCTGAGGCGGCGGCGTTCGTCCGCTCGGTGGCGAACGGGAACGAGACCGTGCCGACCGTGACGGTGGCCGGAAAGACGATGGTGAACCCGTCGAAGGATCAGCTGCTGGAGGCGGTCAAGACGGAGGCCCCGCACGTGCTGCCCGACCCCGGTGGCCGCGGCGGACGGCAGTCCTGACTGGCATACTGCCCGGATGTCCGACTTCGCTGCCTTCTTTGCCGCCGGACGCGACGCCCTCCTGTCGGGGCGCGCCGTCCACGACCGGCCGATGGTGCAGGGTGGCGCGCGCTGGGGAGCCGCCGCGGTCCTGCGGCCCGCCGGTACGGTGCTCGACCGGCTGGTGGAGCTGGCCCGTGAGGCGAGTACGGTCGCCGGGCCCGGGCACTGGGCGCACGGCGCGGACTGCCTGCACGTCACACTGCGGTCCCTGGAGCATTACCGGTCGGTCATCCGCATGGACGATCCGCTACGGCGTGCCTGGGCCGACGCTCTGCGTGAGGCGGTCGCGGGGTTGCCGCCGGTCCGGGTGGTGCTGCGGGGCGTGAGTCCGCACGCGGGTGGGGTGCTCGCCTGTGGTTACCCGGTCGACGACGCGCTGGTCACCCTCCAGAAGCGGTTCGCGCACGGGCTGGCCGCTCGTGGGGTGCGCGACTTCGAGCGTGGCCGGGTGCGTGATCGCTGGTACGTCAGCCTCGTCCACTTCGCCGAGCCCGTGTCCGTGACGACGGCCGAGGCGATCGTCGGGTGGTGCGACGAGCGGGCCGACCTGCCGATCGGCCTCGCGGAGCTCACCGCGG
Organism: Nonomuraea sp. NPDC049750; assembly: GCF_040659625.1. NCBI lineage: Bacteria > Bacillati > Actinomycetota > Actinomycetes > Streptosporangiales > Streptosporangiaceae > Nonomuraea > Nonomuraea sp. NPDC049750. Next base: position 90,824 of record NZ_JBFANB010000029.1, on the reverse strand, counting down.
CCGAGATCGTCCAGGCTGTCTTCACAGGGACCGGGGTGCGGCTCGACACGCTGGAGTCGGCCGAGCTCTGAGGGGGCGTCAGTACGGCCCCGCGCCGCGTCGACGCCCCCCGCCCCCACCAACGCACAACCCCCACCGTCGCCCAAGGACCGCGCGGCCCAAGACCGTGCGGCCCAGGACCCCCGGCGGCTACCTCACCAGCAGCGCGGTGACGAACTGCAGCAGGTGCCACGCCACATAAGCGCTGAGCGAGCAGAACGCCCACTCCTTGGCCCGTGCGATATGCGACACCCACCGCAACGCCTCGGCCGGCTCCCGCCGCGGCCGAGCCGTGATGGCGAGGAAGCCCGCCGCCACCAGCCAGGCCGCCCCCGACGCGGTCACCAGCCCCAGCGAGATGGCCAGCAGGGGGCCCGACCCGGGCATCGGGTCGGTGGGGGAGAGTTGGCGGATCCAGGCGGCGAGCACTCCGGCTAGCACGGAGAGCGTGATCCGCCGGTCTTTGCGTCCTTGTCGCTTGAGCCAGTGCAGGTCCCGACTGAGCCAGCGCAGGTCTCGACGCGGCTGGTTTCTGAGCATCCGGTTCACCTCCGTTGGAGTAGCTGGTAGCACCAGCTAACGGCAGGGAGCCGGTCAAGATCTGCGACCTCAGGTCGCGAAATTTACGACATTTGGCGGAGTTCTGCGGTGGCCTTCTTGAGCTCGAAGACGTCGCCCACCTCTTCCAGGATGCGTACCGCCTCCCTCAGGTGGGCCACGGCTTCCGCGCGGTCCCCGACCCGGTGGGCGATCAGGCCGATGGCCCGCAGCGCACAGCCCAGGTCGCGCCGGGTGCCGGAGTCGAGATGCACGTCCCTGGCCTGCGACGCGAACGTCAGCGCCTCCACCGGCCGGTCCAGGTCCAGCAGGATCATGGCCAGCGTGGTGAGCGCCGCCGCCCAGCGGTCCCGGGTGCCGCTCTCGTTCTGCAGCTCGACCGTCTCCCTGGCGTACCCGAGCGCGGCGGCCGGCTTGCCCGCGACGTGCATGGCCTGCGCGATCGACAGCAGCGAGCTGGCCTTGTTGTCGCGCAGCTCCTCCCTGATCGCCAGCGACGCCTTGGCGGCGCGCAGCGCGTCCTGGTGCCGGTCCAGCGACAGGTACGTGTAGGCCAGCGTCTCCTGGACGTCCGCCTCGGCCCGGCGGTTGCCCATGCCCTGGACCAGGTCCAGTGCCTCCAGCGCGTGGACGAACGCCACCTGCGGCAACCCCTGGCGGCGCCGTACCCGCGCCAGCCGGTTGAGCATCCGCGCCTCGACCGGCAGGTCGTGGATCTCCCGGCTGATCGCGAGCGCCTGGTTGAGGTAGTCGTCGGCGCGCAGGTAGTCGGCCAGCCGCCAGTGCACCAGCCCGATGTCGCCGAGCGTCTCCGCCCGCCCCTGCTCGTGATGGAGCTCCCGCTGTACGGCCAGCGCCTGCTCGTAGTGTTCGAGGGCCTCGTCGTAACGGGAGCCGTTGCGCGCGATGCGCCCCAGCGTGCACAGGGCCCGGCCGCAGCCGTGCTGGTCGCCGGTGGCCGTGTACCCGGCCAGGGCCCGCTCGGCGTCGCGCTGCGCGTCGTGCGGCAGCCGGAGCGAGTCGTAGATCTCGGCCAGGCAGAGCAGCGTCTCGGCCTCGCTGTGCTCATCGCCCAGGTCGTGGCAGATCGCCAGCGCCTCCAGCCCCTCCGACAGGGCCGCGTTCGGCTCGCCCAGGTGGTGCTGTACGCGGGCCAGGATGATCAGGCTCTGCGCGGTGCCGTGCGGGTCGCCGAGCTGCTCGCGTACCTCCAGCGCCCGCCCGGCGTGGTGCAGCGCGAGTTCGTGCCGTTCCTGGGACAGGTGCAGCCGCGACAGCGAGTGCAGGCAGTCGGCGACCCCGGCCAGGTCGCCGATCTCCTGGTAGAGCTCCAGGGCCTCGCCCGCGCACTTGAGCGCGTCGCCGCTGTTGCCGGCGATGCCGTGTACCTCGGCCAGGTCGTTCAGGGCGCGGGCCCGGCCCTCGCGGTCGCCGAGCGAGGTGAAGTCGGACAGCGCCTCGCCGATGTAGCGGGCGGCCTGAGTGGAAGGGCCGATGTCGCGGTAGATCGAGCCGAGATGGCTGCGCATCAGCGCGATCGCCCGCCGGTCGCCGATCCGCGCCGCCGAGTCGAGCCCGATCTGCTGGATCTCCAGGTCGTTCTGGTAGTACCGCAGCCGCCTGAACGGCTCGAACACCGCCTCGGCCAGCCGCCAGGCGGCGTGGTGCGCGCCGGTCTCCTCCGCCAGCCGTACGACCGAGACCAGCGAACGGCGCTCGGCCTCGAACCACGCGCGCGGCGTGGCCGGATCGGTCGCCATGCCCAGGTAGTGGTCGAGCAGGCGGACCCTGGCCTCGCGCACGCCCGCCTCCGCGTGCCGGCCCAGCTCCCTGGCCAGCCGCTTGACCAGGTCGTGCACGCGATAGCGTGTCTCGGCCATCGGCTCCACCAGGTACGCCCGGTGCAGCCCCTCGACCGCGATCACCGCCTCGCTGACGGAGCCGCCCAGCGCGGCGGCCAGCACCTCGGGCGTGAAGTCCCGGCCGGGCAGCAGCCCGACGTGCCGGAACGCGCGCCGCTGCGGCGGAGACAGCGACTCGTAGGCCAGGTCGAGCGCGGAACGGAAGGCGTCCTCCGGATCGCCGGACAGCGGCTGCCGCTGGTCGGGACCGCGCAGCTCATGTACGCGCGACTCGACGCTCAGCCCGGGGTCCTCGGCGAGCTTGGCCGCCGAGATGCGCAGCGCGAACGGGTGATACGAGCAGACCCTGGCCAGCTCGGCCAGCGCGTCGCGGTCGGCGGCCCGTGGCGACTCCTCGCCGAGCACCGCGACCAGCAGCGCGACGGCGTTGCCCGGATCGAGGACGGACAGGTCCATCAGGTCGGCGTGCCCGGTCGCGCGCAGCGGCGCCATCCTGGTCCTGCTGGTCACCAGCACCACGCAGTCCTTGCTGCCGGGCAGCAGCGCCCGCACCTGGGCCGGGTCGGCGGCGTTGTCCATGATGAGCAGCAGCTTCCGCCCGGCCAGCCGGCTGCGATAGAGCAGCATCAACTCGGCCTCGTCGGCGGCGGGCATGTGCTCGCCGACGCCGAGCGAGCGCAGGATCTGCCCGAGCGCCTCGGCCGGGGTCATGGGTGGCTGGCTGGGGGACTGCCCGCGCAGGTCGATCACGATCTGCCCGTCGGGGAACCGGGCCGCCTGCTGGTGCGCCCAGCGCGTGACGAGCGCCGTCTTCCCCACGCCGGGAAGCCCCTGTACGACCATCGTGTTCGGGCGGCGTGGCCGGTCCAGCCATGAGGTGAGCAGATCGAGGCTCTGCTGCCGCCCGGTGAAGTCGGACACGTCGGCGGGCAGCTGAGCGGGCCGGGGCACCTCTCCGGCGGGCAACGGCTCAGCCGACGCGCCCGGCCGGGTCAGGAACTGGGTGACCCGCCCCTCCCAGGGAGCGGACAAGTGCTCCCAGGCCCCGGCGACGCCCCGCAACGCCGCCGCGTCGGCGATCCGCAGCCGCCGATAGCCGGGCCGGACCAGCCACCCCTGCCGTACCCACCGGGTGAGCTGCCGCTGCACCACATCGGGCGCGCTGCCCACCAGATCGGCCAGCGTCTCCATGGACAGGGGCGGCGCCGACTCGCCGGCGAGCCCGTAGCGCTCGTCCAGGTGCAGCAACCACACGGCCAGCCGCGCGGCGACGGGCGCCCGGGCCAGCGCCTCATGGCGGCGAGCGGCGACGTCTCTGGCGAACAGTTCCTGCACCAGCGCCATGGCCACCGCCGTATTGGCCGCGGCGTGCTCGCGCAATGTCCGTACGTCGATGGACCAGGCGCGTACCTCGGTCAGCGCGTCGATCCGCACCCGTTCGCCAGGACTCCAGAACGCCAATTCCCCGACGAGATCGCCGCCGGCCCGCAGATCGTGAATGCCGTCGCGCTCGCCGCCCGCTAAATACTCCCGCGCATAGCCATAATCGATCACAAATACTCGGTTGCTCGGCCGAAATGCCGAACAAATGCTCTCGTTACGCCGAAAGATTCGGGGCCGCGCGCCTTCTTCGACCAGCGACCGGAAGATCCCCACCCCGACACCACCCCTCTCGGGACGGCGGTGTCCACGACCGAACGACATGACAGCGATACGACGGCTGAGGGCCGCCCTGTCACATCAGTGGAACCCTGGGTGCGTCACATGTCAACCGTGGAGGATCAGACGTGGGCCGGGTCGGTGCGGTCGGGGACGAAGCGGTAGCCCACGTTGCGGACCGTGCCGATCAGCGACTCGTACTCCGTGCCCAGCTTCGCGCGCAGCCTCCGGACGTGCACGTCGACGGTCCGGGTGCCCCCGAAGTAGTCGTAACCCCACACCTCCTGCAGCAGCTGGGCGCGGGTGAACACGCGGCCCGGATGCTGGGCGAGGTATTTCAGCAGCTCGAACTCCTTGAACGTCAGATCGAGCACCCGCCCCCGCAGCCGCGCCGTATATGTCGCCTCATCAATGGACAGATCACCGCTACGGATCTCGTCCGGAACATCCTCGGCCTGAGTCGTACGGCCGACGGCCATTCGCAGCCGCGCCTCCACCTCAGCCGGCCCCGCGCTCTCGAGCAGCACGTCGTCGACCCCCCACTCGGCGGTCATGGCCGCCAGCCCGCCCTCGGTGACGACCACCAGCAGCGGGCAGTCGATGCCCGTCGTGCGGATCAGCCGGCACAGGCTTTTGGCCTGCACCAGCTCCTTTCGGGCATCGACCAGAACGGCGTCGGCGGGCGGCGTGTCGATCAGCGCGGACGCCTCGGCGGGCGAGACGCGGACCGAGTGGAGCAGCAACCCCAGCGCCGGAAGCACCTCGGCCGACGGCTCAAGGGCGTTGGTCAGCAGGAGCAGGTTGCTCATATCGGCCTCCTCAAACACACAAGGACCCGGGGGCTTCGTCGCCCAGGTCCTGTAGGCGAGGATATCTCACGCGGCGTTCGCGTCCATTGCGCGTCCACCAGATGAACAGCGCAAACCCTGGAACGCCGATGTTAACGCGGTCGCACAATGGAGCCGAGAAGAATGTGAGGTGGCCATGGCCACGGGAAAGGTACGTTATTGGGCCGCCGCGAAAGAGGCGGCCGGAGTCGCCGAGGAGCCGTTCGACGCGGCCACACTTGGCGAACTCATGACAAAAATCACACAAAATCGTGCCGAACTGGCCCGCGTGGTCAGCCGTTCGTCGTTCCTGGTCGACGGCTCGCCGGTGGGCAAACGGGCACACGAGGAGGTGATCCTCGGCGACGGAGCGACGGTCGAGGTGCTGCCGCCCTTCGCCGGGGGGTGATCGAGCGGTCGGCCAGGGAATGAGGCATTCCAGTCGATAAGCTCATGATCCCCCGTGAGACAGGATGTCCGATGCGCAAACTGATCGTTTTCTTGATCGTGCTGGTCGTTCTCCTCGCTGTCGTCGACCGGGTGGCGGTCACCGGAGTGCAGCGCGACCTGGCCAACAGGATCTCCGCCGCGGCCGACCTCAACAACCAGCCGACGGTGACCATCGAGGGCATCCCATTTCTCACACAGGCGGTCTCCGGCCGCTATCCAGAGGTACGGTTCAATCTCGGCACTCTCACCTACGGGGGAGTTCCGGTGAAGGACCTGCAGGGCGTCGCCTACGACGTGACCGCCCCGCTGGCCGACGTGCTCCAGAACAGAGCCAACGTCCGGGCCGGGCGCCTGACCGTCCACGGCACTCTGACCAGGGCGACGATCGACAAGTACGCACCGCAGGGCGTCAAGATCTCCGGGAACGGCCAGCGGCTCGTCGCGTCGGGTGAGGTGACGGTAGGGGTGAACAAGGTGAAGTTCAACGCGGAGATGCGCGTCCAGGTGGCCGACGGCGGCATCAAGCTCCAGGCGGAGAAGATCCAAGGTGTGCCCGACGCGCTCGCGAAGTTCGTGACCTACACGATCCCGTTCAAGGGGAAGCTCCCGTTCGATGTGAAGGTGACCGGAGTGAAGAGCGTGGCCGACGGGTTGGAGTTCGCGGCCGAAGCGTCTGACGTGCCACTCCGTGGATGACATCGAACCGGTCGGTCCCGCCGTACGTGATGAGGGTGTGACTGCAGCCGACACCGCCGACGAGGAACTGGTCAGGACCCTCTTCGACGAGCACGCTGGGCCACTCTACGGATACGTGTTGCGACTCACGGGCGATTCGGGACGAGCGGAGGATGTCGTGCAGGAAACGCTGCTGCGGGCTTGGCGGCATCCTGACGCCCTCACCGGCCGCCCGATACGTGCCTGGCTGTTCACCGTCGCCCGTAATCTCGTCGTGGACCAGCACCGCGCCCGCAAGGCGCGCCCGCAGGAGACCGGCGACGAGGCGCTCGCCGTGCTGCCTGCTGACGACGAGCTGGAGCGGGCGGTCGAGTCATGGGCCGTGGCCGAGGCGCTGGCCGCGCTGCGGCCCGAGCACCGTGAGGTGCTGATGGAGGTCTACTACCGGGGGAGATCGGTGAAGGAGGCGTCGGCCACGCTGGGCATCCCGCCGGGCACGGTCAAGTCACGCACCTACTACGCGCTGCGCGCGCTGCGGCTCGCGCTCGAGGAGCGAGGGCTGGCGCCGTGATGACGTGTGAGGAGGTGCGGCTGGCACTGGGCGCGCACGCGCTCGGCGCGCTGGACCCCGACGAGGCGATGGAGATCGACACCCACCTGGCGACCTGCGAGGCGTGCGGTGCCGAGCTGCTCGACCTGGAGGGCGTCGCGTCGTTCCTCGGCAAGGTGTCGGAGCGCGACGTCGAGCTGGTCTCCAGCCCCCCGCGTCAGGTGCTCGACCGGCTGCTGAACGCCCGTGCCCGGCGCCACCGGAGAGGACGCGCGCTGCTGACCGTGGCCGCCTCCGTCGCGGTGATGGCGGTCGGCGTCACGGTGTGGATGGGCTCGCAACAGGCGAACCACACCCAGTCGGCCGCCCAGCCCGCCGCCACCTCCGGGGAGGTCGAGTCCAAGGCGGTCGCGCCGTACGCGGCGCAGGACACCGCGCCGAATGACGCGCGGCTCAAGAAGTCCGAGGCGCGGCCGACTCCGCGGCCGTCGGCGAGCCAGACGGCGCCCGGCCGTGAATTCCCCGGCGAGAACGCGGCCAAGGGCTATCACGCGAGCGTGACGGCCTTCCCCGGCGGCGACGTGACGAAACTGTCGGTGCGGGTCAGCGGCCTGCCGCTCGGTACGACGTGCCGGCTGGTGGTGTTCGCCAAGAACGGCGCGTACGACTCCACCACGAGCTGGAAGGTCAGCCGGGAGACCTACGAGAACAAGGCCGTCTTCCCGCGCCAGACGCGGATCCTGATGAACGACATCGCCAGGTTCGAGGTCGTCGACTCGGCCGGAAAGGTGCTCGTCAAGATCCCGGCCCCGAAGGGGAAGTAAAGCGTCCCCTCCGGGGTTGCACCACGAGATGACAGGACTGTGGGTGGCGCTGGCGACGCTGGCGCTCGGCTCGGTGATCGGGGTGGTACGACTGCGCCGCGACGGCAGGGTGCGCGACACGGCTCGGGCGGACGACCGCCTGGCCACCGCCGACCTGGGCGCTGACCTGGGGGAGCGGGCGACGCTCGTACAGTTCTCGACCGCCTTCTGCCAGCCGTGCCGGGCGACCCGGCGGGTGCTGGCCGACGTCAGCGGGCTCGTGCCCGGGGTGGCGCATGTCGAGATCGACGCCGAGTCGCGGCTTGATCTCGTCCGGCGGCTCGACATCATGCGTACGCCGACGGTCCTGATCCTCGACAGCGCCGGAAATATCGTGAAAAAGGCGTCTGGCCAGCCGCGCAAAGCGGACGTACTCGCCGCCTTGGCCGGGGCAGTGTCCCACGTTTCGTCTCAGAACGCGGACGAGATGTGACAGATGCCGAGACGGCGAGTAGTGTCCTTGCCATGAACCCATCGACAGAGCTGCTGACGAAGCGGCGCGCGGTTGATTTCTGCCGCGTAGCCACCGCGCTCTGTCGCGCTGCCTGAGGACGGTCTCGCGCGGACTTCCGATCCGCCCCAACCCGACCCCCTTCAGGAGCATCCTTCGATGCGTGCCGACCCTAGAGCGTTGCGTTTCAGCGCGGCCATCACGACTGCGATCCTCGCCATCGTCCTGGTGACGGGGAGCGCTTGGCCGTTGGCTGCCCAAGTGCTGCTGGCCGCCCAGGCGGTGGTCTTCGCACTCGGCGTGGCAGGGCGCTCGCCTTACGTGGTGCTCTTCAAGGCGCTCGTCAAGAGCGCTCCCAGGGAGACGGAGGACGCCCGCCCACCCCGCTTCGCGCAGGGTGTCGGGCTCGGCTTCGCGGTCGTGGGTCTGGTCGGATACCTCGCCGGGATCACGCCGCTCGCCCTCGTGGCCACGGCCGCGGCACTCCTCGCCGCCTTCCTCAACGCAGCCTTCGGATTCTGCCTCGGCTGCGAGACGTACCTGCTGATTCGCCGACTACTGCCCGCCGCCAAATTGGAGGTTCCCCAATGAGCCGCTCCGCCGTCCTGGTGGATGCCGAATGGGTCGAGGCCAACCTCGACACCCCCGGCGTCGTTCTCGTCGAGGTTGACGAAGACGCCAGCGCCTATGACAAGGGCCACATCCGTGGCGCCGTGAAGGTCGATTGGCAGAAGGACCTTCAGGACCCGGTCCGTCGTGACTTCGTGGACAAGACCGGCTTCGAGACACTGCTGTCCGAGCGCGGCATCTCCAACGACGACACCATCGTGCTCTATGGCGGAAACAACAACTGGTTCGCCGCCTACGCCTACTGGTACTTCAAGCTCTACGGCCACGACAACGTCAAGCTGCTCGACGGCGGGCGTAAGAAGTGGGAGCTCGACTCGCGCGAGCTGGTCAAGGACGTGCCGCAGCGCGCCAAGACCTCCTACGTGGCCCAGGAGCAGGACACGTCCATCCGCGCCTTCCGTGACGACGTGGTCGCCGCGATCGGCAAGCTCAACCTGGTCGACGTCCGCTCTCCCGACGAGTTCACCGGCAAGCTGCTCGCCCCGGCCCACCTGCCGCAGGAGCAGGCGCAGCGCGCGGGCCACGTGCCCACCGCTCGCAGCATCCCGTGGTCCAAGGCGGCCAACGACGACGGCACGTTCAAGACCGACGAAGACCTGCGCACGCTCTACGGCGAGGCGGGGGTCAATTTCGACAAGGACACGATCGCCTACTGCCGCATCGGCGAGCGTTCCGCGCACACCTGGTTCGTCCTGCACGAGCTGCTCGACCAGGCGAACGTGAAGAACTACGACGGTTCGTGGACCGAATACGGCTCGCTCGTGGGCGTGCCGATCGAGTTGGGGGAGGCCCGCTGATGACCACCACTCAGACTGCCCAGAACGTACAGACCGCACCGGGTTGCGGAGCTCCGGAGCAGACCATCGCGCTGCCCGCGGGGATCGACCTGTCCACCCAGTCCGTGATCCAGGGCGTCGTGACGGGCGCCGGCACCGCCTACGCGCGGCTGCTCGACCACTCCGGCGAGTTCACCGGCGAGGTCGTCGTGTCCGACGAGGGCGTGTTCCGCTTCTTCGCCGCGCCTGGCGACTGGACGGTGCGCATCATCGCCGGCGGCGGCGTCACGCGTGACGTCAAGGTCCAGGCGAAGCTGGGCGAAGTGGCTCAGCTGGCCGTCGCCGTCTGACCCACCGCAATATCTAGCAGAAGGCTCGCGTCCGATCTCGGACGCGGGTCTTCTGCTTTCCGGGTCTGTGGTGGCTGGTGCCCTTTGGAGGGATCCCCCCTTCGGGGGGAGCGGGAGAAGCCGGTCCGTGGTGGTTGGGAGCCTTTGGGGGATACCCCCTCCGGGGGGAGAGGAAGCAGCCGGTCCGTGGTGGCTGGGGGCCCTTTGGGAGGGATCCCCCTCCGGGGGCGGGAGAAGACGGAGCGCCTTCTCTACGTAACAGAAAGGCTACTTTCTGTTACGGCACGGCCTGGCTGGCCGCCACCCGCCGCACGGGGTCTGTGGCGTCCAGGAATACGGCCTCTGACCCGCACGGGGCCGGGCGCCGTGACGAGACGGTGAGACCATGGCCGGTCAAGGGTGCAACGGATTACGGCCCGGCGGTGTTGTACCTGGTGTGAGTGACATCGACTGCCTCGACCCGGTGCGAAAGGCGCTGCTCGACGACCTCGACGGAGGGTTCGCCGAGCTGTTCGGCGCGTATCGCGGCGTGGTCTTCTCGACCGCCCTGCGGCTGAGCGGGCGGTGGGCCGATGCCGAGGACCTCACCGCTGAGACGTTCTTGCGTGCCTACCGTGCCGTCGCCGGCTATGACCGAGAACGGATCGCCGCCCTGCAACCGCGGGCCTGGCTCCTGACGATCCTGCTGAACATCTGGCGCAACTGCGCCCGTACCAAGTCCCGGAAGCCGCCACCCGATCTGCGCGAGGAGCCGGTCGATACCGTTGATCCACGCGAGAGCGTCGAGGACGCGGCGGTGCGGCACGAGACCGGTGACGAACTCGCCGAAATGCTCGGCATGCTGCCGGAGGATCAGCGGGTGGCCGTTGTGCTCAGGCATGTCGTCGATCTACCGGTCAGTGAGATCGCCACAGTCCTCAGGATTCCGCAGGGCACGGTCAAATCGCATGTGTCACGGGGTCTGCGGCGACTGCGCACACTTGGAGGTGTCCGATGACCCAGGACCTGACCCGGGATCCGCTGCTCGCCGGACTCGCGGCACTCGCCACGGACGCGCCCGACGGGCTGCTCGAGCGGATCGCCGCGCGCTGGGTGACGGCGCCGAGCCCGCTCGGGGAGCTGTCCGTCGCGTTCACCGGCCAGGGCATCGCCTACGTCCATCAGGGCGACGGGTTCGCCGCCGCCTTCAGAGCGCGGGCCGGACGCCCGCTGCTGCCCGCCGACCGGCCGCCTGCCGGACTGCTGCCCGCGCTGCGCACCGGCCGCTCCTCGGGGGTCGCGCTCGACCTGCGGGGGCTGAGCGACTTCCAGCGCGACGTCCTGCTGGCCGCCCGGACGATCCCCAGGGGCGAGGTACGGCCCTACGCCTGGATCGCGGCTCAGATCGGCAGGCCCAAGGCGGTACGCGCGGTGGGCGCGGCGCTGGGCGCGAACCCGGTGCCGCTGCTCGTCCCGTGCCACCGGGTGACCAGATCCGATGGGGTGGCGGGCGACTACGTGTTCGGGGCGGCGGCCAAGGAGCGGCTGCTGGTGGCCGAGGGCGTGGATCTGGACGCGGTGCGGCGGCTGGCGCGGGCACGGGTGTTCTACCTGGCCAGCGACACCACCGGCGTGGTGTGCTTCCCGACCTGCCACAACGCGCGGCGCATCACCGCCGCGCACCGGCACGGCTTCCGCAGCATCGCCCAGGCCCAGGAGGCCGGTTACCGGCCCTGCCGCACCTGCCGGCCCGCTTTGGCCGCCTGAGGCGCCCGTCCTGAGGCCGCCGCCGTGAGCGCCCGTCCTGGGGGCGCGTCCTGAGCGCCCGTCAGGTACGGGTGTCCGGTCGGATGCGGGTGTCCGTCAGGTCTGGGTGTCCGTCGGGTAGCGCATCAGCAGTGAGGCTCTGACCTCGTCCGGCGGGACCGCGCGGTAGCCGTGCGGGACGTCCGAGCGCCACGAGATGTGGTGGCCGGGGCCCGCCGTCAGCGGCGCGTCCAACGGTCCCGCGATCAGTGTGCCGGCGTAGACCGTGAGGTGCTCGGTCACCCCTTCGAGATGCGCGGCGGAGGTCTGGATGATGCCGGGCGGGATGCGCAGCCGATAGAACTCATAGGTCACCCGCTCGTCCTCGAACACCTCCAGCAACGCGGCCTCGATCGCCGTGCCGCGCACGACCTGCGGCGATGGCGGTGTGTCGAGTATCGCGCCGATCGGCACGCCGAGCTGCGCGGTGATGGCCCAGAGCATCTCCGCCGTCGGCTTGAGCAGGCCGTCCTCGACCTCGGACAGCGTCTCCCGGTCGATGTCGGCGCGCCTGGCCAGCTCGGACAGCGAGACGCCTGCCGCCTGGCGCAGCAGCCGCACCCGTCGCCCGACGATGACCGGATCTGTGTCCAGCGCAGGCCGTCCCTCCATGTCGCCATGTTCCCCCACATCTCGCCGGATTGCGCCGGGCGTCCTGGTCTGTTGTCGCTATCTCCCGGCGGTTCGCCATGAATGCTTGGCGATCATCACGCCTGGTAGTCGCATGTCTCGACATGTCGGTAGGATCCCGTGGGTGTCCGCGATGTCAGGAGTGATGGCCCCGTCCCGGCCCGTGTCCGTTCCGGGACCGATGCCGTCGCCGTTCTCTCTGCCCCTGCACGCGCTACGCATCGCCGGGAAGTGCGCGCTACCGCTGATCGCCTGGTTCTCGGCCGGTCAGGCAGTGCGCTTCGGGTTGCTGTACCTCGGTACGGAGATCTCTCATGGGGACGCCCGGCAGCTCCGCCTGGTCGCGACCATCGCGGTGCTGACGCTCATCGTCATGGCGTCGATGACGATCACCGCGGGCATGCTGTGGTCGCTACGCGGCGCGCTCTGGGAGATCAACGCCCGGCGGGCGGGCGGTGATGAGGACGAGCGCTACTGGGTCTCCATGAACCGCGTCGCCCCCGCCTTCGCGGTCATCTACCTGACCTGGGGGTTCCATGTCGAGGACGCCCGGGACTTCGTACAGACGGACTACCTGCACAACATCGACGACTTCTTCAGCGACAGCTTCCTCGGCAGGAGCAGCACGGTCGGGCGGGGGCTCATCGACCTCGACTGGCGGATCTCGCTCGGCCTGATGGCCGTGGCGTTCCTGCTGCGCGCGCTGTTCAGCAAAATGGTGGAGCGGGGCGACGGGAAGATCTCGGGGCTGGGCACCGCCCTGTCCGAGTTCGCCTTCGTGTTCTTCGGCCTGAACGCCACCTTCGTGCTGGCCAACGCGCGCTCCGACTGGGTCTCGCACCGCCTCGCCATCTCCGCCTCGGGCGAGCTCGTGACCCAGGCCGAGCAGAGCATCCCCGGCTGGGAGGCGTTCTGGGGAGCGGTCGGTGAAGTCTGGCCGTACATCGTGGACGGTGTCTTCATCCCGCTCACCTGGCTGACGGTGGCGGTGCTCGTCTTCGGTACGTACGCGGACGACGCCCGCACGATGCTCCGCGACACCCGCTTCGAGAAGGGCATCGACAAGCTCTACTCGACCCACTCGATCACGCAGAAGTCGGTCGAGCGGATCACCGGCGGCTTCCAGGAGCGCTGGGTCCCCCTGGCCAACTCCTTCAGGCAGACGCTGACGGGCGGCGTGGCGCTGTTCGGGATGATGTGCCTGTGCTACGTGTCGCTGCACGTCGGCGCGGAGTACGCGATGCGCGGCGTGCGGACGCTGATCGGGTCGAAGGTGGAGTGGCTCTGGATGCTCGTCGGCGCCCCCGTCGACTTCGTCAAGAACCTGCTCGTCACGGTCCTGACCATGGCTCTGCTGGCCGCCGCGTTCGACATCGCGGCCACGCGGGGCCGGCGGATGGCGCCGGCGCCCGAAGCGCCGGAACCGCCCGCCGTACGAGATGGCCGGACGGGCGTCAGCGCTTGAAGCGCAGCACGTCCAGCTCCGGTTCCGTCTTCGCGGTCATGAGCTGGGCCGTGGGGATGTCCGAGCGGTAGTTGCTCGGCGTGAGCAGCAGCTCGACCTCGGCCGCCTGTGCGGGCGGCACGCGGGCGTAGGCCGTCATCTGGTACGACTCGCCGATCTCCATCTTCTCGGCCGGTGTCGTGTCGTTACCGACCAGGGCCACCCACGTACGGCCCTGTCGATCCGTCACGAACAGGTCCTTGGGCTTGGCCGTCTTGACCGCTCCGTCCGCGTCGACGGCCGACCGGGTGATGTCGATCTTGATGTAGGCCGATCCCGGCTGGGGCTTGCTGCCGGGGACCTGCGGCACGGTCTCCATCGTGGACTTCCAGCTGACGTGCTTGACCGTGACGGACTGCCCCGCCGGTACGACCTGCTCCTGCTTCGCCGGAAGCTGCCCAGACCTGACCAGATAGACGTGATAGCGGTCGTACGTCGTCGCCCCGACCGCCACGACCAGCGCGGCCACGGCTCCGAGCGCCGTCAGCATGGGCCGGCGGCGGCGCGGCGGCGGAGTCACGGCGACCGGCACCTCGGCGACGACCGGAACCGCCGGTTCCTCGGGAGGGGGCGGGACGGCGGGGAGGGGTGGGACGACGGGGAGGGGCGGGACGGACGGCCGGGGAAGTGGCCCGGCGCTGGGGATGGCCGGGATCGGCTGGGTGGAGGTGTCCACCGAGGGTTCCGTCCGCTTGGGCGGCCACACCTGCTGATCGGGAGGGACCACCCGCGTCGCGGCCGAACGGCGCCGCCGCGGCCGCGGCCTCTGAGATCGCGGTTGCGGCTGGGACGGAGGCGACGCCTGGGGCTGGGGCTGGTCCGTGTTCTGGCCGGCCGGAGGGGAGAACCAGCCGCGGTCGTCTGTGCTCATCAGCTCTTCTTCAGGATGTAGACGTCGCTGGGCGCGGACTTGAGCTGGGCCGCCGCCGGGCCGTCGATGCCCAGATCGACCTCGGCCTCCGGCTCGAACGGCTCGACCAGTGCCGATCCGGGCAGCTTGAACACGACCCGCGCGCCTTCGAGCGCCGAATCGGGGATCTCGAAGACGAAGTTGCCGCTGACCCAGAAGCCCGGCTGTACCCAGGGGTTGGCCAGCGTCTCGGATGCCTCGATCTTGTCCGTGGCGTCGTAGCTGACGCCGTCCGGGGTCAGCAGCGCGGGGGTGCCCAGGTGTATGGGCTTGGTGGCGGAGGTCGCGGACGCCTGGACGATCAGGAAGAGCTGCTCGGTCTCCACCTTCCCGCTCGCGCCCTGCACGGCCCGCGCCACGGCGACCGAGTTGACGCGGACCGCGAACCTGCCCGTGTTCACCTCCTGGCCCTTCGCGCCGACGGTGGTGATGGGGGCGTCCATCTCGTTCGGGGTCAGGTTGCGCGTCTGAAGGCCGACGGCGCCGCCCAGCAGCACCAGGCCGACGAGGGCGCCGAGCACGCGCGAGCCACCTTGCCGGCGGGCGCGGGAGCGGCGGCCGGGCGGGCGGCGGGACGCGGTGGCGGTCATGTCGCCTCCGCGCCGTGCACCGGGAGCGTCACCTGGGCCTGGATGACGGGGCGCCGTCCGTTGCCGGGCACTCCCGAGCCGGACTCTTCCGAGTCGGTCTCTTCGGAGATCAGGCCCCAGTGGAAGGACGGGTCGTTGAAGCCCGGCTCGTATTCGAAGCCCGCCACGTCCAGCGTCACCTTCTGCGGCGGCTTGGCCGCGCCGTCCAGGTCGTAGCGGAGGACGACCGTGGTCGGGACGCCCGGCTGAAGCTGGCCGCTCTGCGCGTTCTTCGACAGGCTGTAGACCGTCGGCACACCCTTCGCCTGGACCTGCGGGGTCACCTTGACCAGCGACCCGGCGAAGCTCGTCGCTGAGATCGAGCCCTCCGGCTTGCTGGGCGGAAGGCCGACCATGGCCGTGGCCTTGCCCTGGTTCGTCACCTTGAAGGTCAGCTCCACGAAGCGTTTGTCGGTGTCCCAGTCGGCCTTGGCCTTCTGCGTGGCCAGTTTGGCCGTCACGAACTGCGTACTGAACTGCCCCTGGTCGAGCACCGCCCCCTCCCCGTATTGGGGTGGAGCCGGATCGGGAACCTCGGCGAAACCGCCGAGCAGGGCGGTGATGCCGAGGGCGGTGACTGCCACCAGGGCCACTGCCGGCACCGCTACCGGGCGTTTGGGCTTGTTGCTGCCGCCGGAGGGTTCCGTCATGGGTAAGGATGGTAATAGGTCACGCTTGCCCCATCTGCCGCTAGCCTCCCATCTGGCTGGTCTAATTGCCGAGAACCCTGCCGCAGCAGGGGGTCTAGCTCATACGCTGTCACGGAGCGGAGGGTCAGCCCCCACTAACGACATATCGCGGCCGGAGGGTCACGTGGCGGACGTGCATCCCGAGCATGCGCAGCTCCAGGCGGACCGCATCTACCTGGGCTGGCAGTACATCTTGCTGCACCCCGACCCGGGACCGCCGCCCAAGCGCCCCTCGCCCGGCGAAGGGGAGGCCGCCTCCGCGGAGGCCGACCAGGAGTTGCTGCGCCGCGAACGCTTCCAGCAAGACCTGCTCAACCGGCCCGTGCGGGTGTTCAGGGTGTTCATGGTCATCCTCACCGTGCTGATACTCGGGCTGGCCGTCGCCGGTTACCTGCAGTGGTCGTTCGCGCTGCTCGGTCTGGTCGCGGCCGGCGGCGTGGCGATCATCTGCAGCTACGCGCTCGTACAGGGTGACCGGGCGGTCCGCTACCGGGTGAGCGAGCAGCAGGCCCGTGACGACCGGCAGCGACGGGAACGTGACAAAGAGCTGTTCCGCGCGCAGGAGGAGCACGCCCAGCGCTACCGCGAGTGGCAGGAGGTCAAGGAACGCCACGACCGCCAGCTCACCTGGTACGCCGTCGCCGTCCCCGACGAGATCGACCGCATCGACGTGGCCGGCGGCACGCTGCCCGGCTGGTCGGCGCTGATCACCCTGCTCGGCGCCACCCGCCTCTACAGCGGCGGCCACCTCACCGTGCTCGACCTGTCCGAGGGGGCGATCGCCAAGGACCTGATCGAGCTGGCCCGCCGGGGCGGCGACGACCCGCTGGTCTGGGTGCTGCCGACGGACCTGCCCCGGCTGGACCTGGGCGCGACGCTGAAGCCCGAGGCGTTCGCCGACGTGCTCGCCCACGTGGTCAGCGTGAGCGAGGAACACCGCACCACGCGCGACCTCAGCTTCGACAACGCGATCCTGGAGCGGGTGCTGGAGGTGCTCGGCGAGAACGCCACGATCAATCAGGTCACCGCCGCCCTGCGGGCCCTCGCCCAGGTCGGCGACCCGCGCGACGACCTGAGGTTCGGGCTGATCACGGCGTCGCAGCTCGAACGGATCGGCACGCTGTTCGGGCGGGGCGTCAGCGACCGCGTGGTGATCGAGCGGGCCTGGGCGCTGGAGTCCCAGCTGCGCAAGCTGGAGACACTCGGCACGGAGGCCGTACGGCTGCCGCCGGCCAGGTTGCGGGTGGTGAGCATGGACCGGCAGGCCGGGGTGTTCGGCAACCGGGTGCTCGGCACCTACGTGGCCACCGCGCTCACCCACATCCTGCGCCAGTCGCCTGCCGCCGACCGGCCCTGGTATCACACGATCATCGTGGCGGGGGCCGACAAGCTCCGTGGCGACGTGCTGGACCGGCTCATGGACGCCTGTGAGACGTCCAGGACCGGCCTGGTGCTGACGTACCGGAGTCTGACCCCGACCGTGCGGGAGCGGCTCGGCAGGGGCCACGCGGCGGTGGCGTTCATGCGGCTCGGCAACGCCGAGGACGCCCGGGTGGCCAGTGAGCACGTCGGCACCGAGCACCGGCTGGAGCTGGCCCAGCTCACCGAGACGATCAGCGACTCGATCCCCGGCCTCGACGGCGGCTACACCTCCACGATCTCCCAGGTCGAGGATGCCACGGAGGAGCGTGGCGACAACCGTACGGACCTCGCGGAGGACCTCGTGGAGTCGACGGAGTGGGGCAGGACGGCCGACAAGATCTCCGAGAAGGAGCGGGTGCTGCAGCGCTCGCGCGAGTTCCTCGTCGAGCCGCACCAGCTCCAGCAGCTGCCCACGACGTCCGTGATCGTCACCGACGCGACAGCGCAGGGCCGCCGGGTCCGCCTGGCCGACGCGAACCCGGCCATCCTCACATTTCCCAAGACCACGCTCGGCGAGCTGGACGACGTCCGCGAGGCCGTACTCGCGATCGACGGCAAGGGCGCAGACGGCGACGGAGAGCCGCCTCCGAACCTCGGCCCGCCGCCGCCACGCCTGGACTGGCGCAAGGACAGGCAATGACATGGTCAATGTCAACGTGGCGCGCTGACGGTAGGCGGATTTTACTAGCAACCGTCTGTGGGGGAATGAAATGCAGTCGAGTGTCTCGCTGAGCGGGCCCTGGTACCGAATCCAGTCGATCGCGGCACCCTCGCGAAGCTCGTCGGCGGAGTGGGACTTCGTCACCGTGCTGCCCGCCGTGCTGTCCGCCGCCCAACGTGACCGGCCGTTCGTCATCGGGTGGCTCTCCCGTGGCTCCGGGGCGCCGCTCGAACTCATCACCAACGCCGGGCCGCTGTCGCCGCCGCGCCAGCCGCGCCGCGCCACCGACGCGCCGGGGGCGCCGGCCGGGCCGCAGCCGCTGCTGTTCCCCGGCGGGGCGCGCGGGGTGCAGCTCGACGAGGAGTACCTGGCCGACCTCGCCGACCTGGTGTGGACGCCGTGCCCGGGACGGCAGGCGCCGCCGCTGGGCGGCCGCCGCGAGTTCGGCGGGCTCGAACCCGACGAGCTGAAGCGGCCGACGCTGTTCGAGGCGACGCTGGTCACGCTCATGTCGAGGCCGTTCGCGTGGCTGGTGGTGGCCGAACCGACCGACCTGCTCGACGCCGAGGTCGCGCACCTGCGTACGCAGCTCAACGTGCTCAGGCAGTACGGCGACGCCTCCGAGCGCAGCAGGTTCGACGCCGAGCGGGCCGAACGCCGCATGCAGGAGCTCGACGCCTTCCGCGAGGCGGGGCTCTGGAACGTACGCGTGCTCGCCGGCGGCGCCACGGCCGAGGAGCTCCGGCAGATCGCGCCGGTCCTGGTCGGCTCCGTCGAGATGAGCCACCACCCCTACCGGCTGCGCAGCGCCCAGGGCGCCGTCTACGGCCTGTCGGAGGCGCTCGCCCTGACGATGCAGGACCCGGCCGACGGCGCCGCCGCGCCCTTCGCCGCGACCGCCGGGGCCCTCGCGGCGCTGGCCGGGCTGCCCAGGCGCGAGGTGCCTGGCGTACGGGTGCTCGACTCCGGGTTCTTCGACGTGACCTCCGAGGCCGAGGAGGGCGAGCTGGACCTGGGGGAGATCCTCGACGGGCAGGACCGGTGCGTCGGCTCCTTCCGGGTGCCGCTGAGCACGCTCAACCGGCACGCCTTCGTCACCGGGGCCACCGGCTCGGGCAAGTCGCAGACGGTCAGGCACCTGCTGGAGCAGCTCAGCAGGGCCGGCATCCCGTGGCTGGCGATCGAACCCGCCAAGTCCGAGTACGCCGCGATGGCCGGCCGCATCGAGCCCGGCACGGTCACTGTGATCAACCCGTCGGCCCCCGCGGGCGTGCCGTTCAGCATCAACCCGCTGGAACCCGAGCCCGGCTACCCGGTCCAGGCCCACATCGACATGGTCAGGGCGCTGTTCATGGCGGCCTTCGACGCCGAGGAGCCGTTCCCGCAGATCATGTCGCTGGCCCTGCAGCGTGTCTATGAGGCCACCGGCTGGGACGTGGTCACCGGCGGCGCCGTACCGGGCTCCAAGGTGCCGCCCAGCGTGCCGACCCTCGAACTGCTCCAGCAGCACGCCATGGACGTCATCCGGGAGATCGGCTACGGCCGCGAGGTCCAGGCCGATGTGGAGGGCTTCATCTCGCTGCGGCTGCGCTCGCTCCGCGTCGGCTCGGCCGGCCGCTTCTTCGAGGGCGGCCACCCGGCCGACATCGGCGGCCTGCTGGAACGCAACGTGGTGCTGGCGATCGAGGACGTGGCCAACGACGAGGACAAGGCGTTCCTGATGGGCACGCTGATCATCCGCATCGTCGAGCACCTGCGGATGCGGGCCCGGCAGGAGAAGTCCACCGGCCTGCGCCACGTCATCGTCATCGAGGAGGCCCACCGGCTGCTGCGCGACCGCGGCGCCGGCCGCGCCTCCACCCACGCGGTCGAACTGCTGGCCGGCATGCTCGCCGAGATCCGGGCGTACGGCGAGGGCATCGTGGTGGCCGAGCAGATCCCCACCAAGCTCGTCACCGACGTGGTCAAGAACACCGCGCTGAAGGTCGTCCACCGGCTGCCCGCCGAGGACGACCGGCAACTCGTCGGCGCGGCCATGAACCTCAGCGAGGAACAGTCCCGCCACGTCGTCTCCCTGCAACCGGGCTCAGCCGCGGTGTTCGCCGACGGGATGGACCGCCCGCTGCGCGTCCGGGTGCCGCTCGGCGAGTCCCGCGAGAAGCTGCTGGCCAGCCCCGCCCCGCCGATCCGGGGCCGAAGATCGGCGGCCTGCGGCAGCCAGTGCCGCACCGGCCAGGCGTGCACCCTGGTCGAACTCCGCGAGGCCGACGTCCTCGCCGACGCGCCCGACTGGGCCTGGCTGCGCATCTGGTGCGACACGGTCGTCCTGGCCTTCGTGAGCAACCGGCCCCTGCCCGGCGTCCCTCGCGCGCTGACGGCCGCCTGGTCCGAACTGCCCGCCAGGCGCCGGGAGTGCCTGCTGGCCACCCTGATCGAACGCTCGGTACAGCGCCGGGCCTGGTCGCTGCGCAGCTGGTTCGACCCGGCCCTGCTCACCGAGAAGGCCGCCGAGACGGCCACCCGCCTCCTCGCCGCCGTGGACAGCGGCGGCGAACGCCCCGGCGCCTCATGGGTCATCCCGCAGGTGCGCTGGCTGCACGAGGTCGACAGACTCTTCCCGTACGGCCAGCCGGCCCCGAACCTGCGCAGCCCGGCACCGCCGATGGAGTACGCCCTGTTCCGCAACGCGCCCAACGGCAGCTCGGCCGAACTGCTGCAATCGGAGCTGCTCGGCCACCGAGCCAAGGCACTGCGCCACCACCCGCTGTCGATGGAGGTCGACCACAACAGGGCGCTGGCTTGGCGGGTCATTTTGGGCGACGACGAGAGCGAGGGCGTCCAGCGGGACATCAGCACGGTCGCGATCGGCGTCGACCCGTCGTCCCGGTTGCGGCACGTGGGGCAGACGATGGGGGCTGGGTGGTTGGAGGGGGTGCTGTCTTGGCCGCGCCGGTTCGTGCTGCCGTTCGACCGGGACGGCGCCCCGGAACTCTCTTTCGCCGAGCCAGGCTGAGCTTTACAAAGCGTTCTTCCTTTGGCGCTCGTCACAAAGGGCTCGCAGTCGGCGCTTCGCGCATTTGGAAGCTCGACGTTCTTCCTTTGGCGCTTGTCGCGCACTGCAAGGGCTCGCCGATCGGCGCTTCGCGCCCATGGGCTCGGCGTGCTGCCCGGGGCCTTCGGCCCCTCCTATGCGAGGGCAGGCCCTCGCGCTCCCACGCTCCGCCACGGCCAGACCATGGGGCGCAAACGTGCGACGTGTGCTGCCTGGGCACGCTCGACGATTGGGGGTGCTGTAATTATCCAGTTACTATATGTGACCGATCATGGAGTCCCCCCATGCGACAGATCCGCACAGCCCTCGCCGCCCTCACTGGCACACTCCTCACCCTGGCTATCGCCGGGGTCTCACAAGCGACCGCCGCCCACGCGGCGGAGATCGTCATCATCGACGGCTACACCAAGACGGTGAGGGAATCGGCCCGCATCCCCGTCGCCTGCCCGACCGATCAGGTCCTGCTCGGCCGCGCCCACTTCGGGGACGAGAACGGCGAGACCACCTACTACTGCGGCCTGATCCTTATTGACGGGCAACGCGTCAAGATCGGCGCACCGTCCTGGAGCGACGCCCAGCGAGAGAGCAACTCGTTCTTCGCGGCTCCGCGGAATGAAGTCCTGGTCGGCCGGCAACATTCCGGCGATGAGCATGGGCCCACGCGCTACGCCACCGCCAGCATGAGCGCGTGGGGGAGGACCGTCGAACTGACCTCCTACCGCTGGGCTCCCGGACAGAGGGAAAGCAGCAGCCATTCCAAGGCGGGCGACTACGAAGTCATGGTCGGCCGCCAGCACTCCGGAGACGAAATCGGCCAGACCCGCTACCAATACGCCAGGATCGCCGACTAGACCTTAGCGACTGTCGGGCCGCCTCCGATCGCCCTTGGCGGCCCGACAGCTCCACCACCTCTGGAGCTCTGCCCGGCAAGGCCCACGATCTGAGCGCCGCCCGCATCTGGGGTATCTTGCGCGCGTTGGAGCAGGCCGGGATCATCACTCTGGCCGACAAGGCCTATCAGGTAGCCGAGGGGCCGGTCCGCGCCCCGTACAAGGGCAAGAACAAGCCCGACTCCCAGAAGCGGGCCAACCGCGCCCACGTCAAGCTGCGCGGGCCCGGCGAACGCGCGAACGCCCAGTTGAAGAGTTGGAAGATCCTGCGCAAGCTACGCTGCAGCCCCTCCAAAGCCGACCACCTCTGCAAGGCCATTGCCGTCCTTCAGAACCACCGCGTTGCTCAGGCCGCCTGAGGATGAAGGAGGTTCAATGTTCCAATTGCGCGGCCGTGCCGCGCTACGATCACCCCGAAGATCTACGCACATATATGTCGGCCGCCGAAGGCCAGGTCACGGTATACGGGAGGCGACCGTGGGGGTCTGCGTCTACATCGACGTCGTCAGAGACGGAAAGAAACTTGGCAGCTACGACCTCGACACGAGCGCGCACTATCTCCGCGTGGGGCTGGATGCCCTGGGGCTCGACGGCGACGAGATCGTTCACGGAGAGGGAGGTCCGGACGGCGCTGACGCCGAGGAGTCGGAGGAAGGATTCGTGGGCCGACTCACCTCCGAGCAGGTCAAGGCCTTCTGGGAACGCCTCTCGCCCGTCACTGTCGAGCAGTTCATGACGGGCCTACGGACGACCGAGAACGTCAAGGTCGACGACGAGGAGTACTTCGCGCTGTACTTCGCCGACCTCAAGAAGGCGTACAGCGCGGCCGTTCGCGCGGACGCGGGTATGACGATGTCCTGGTACTAACGGCCCGCGTTAATTCGAGATCCACGCTTTCAGACGAATGCTCGACTCGCGATCATGCTGTGATCACCGGCCTCTGCCGAGGATGAAAACAGCTCACGCATGATCGTAATAACAGTCGTCGCGCTGGCGGCCGTCGGCTGTTCCGGCTCATCGGCTTGTAAGGGCGCTGTCCGGGGCTTCCCACTACTCACCTGGCCTGGTCATTCCGGAGCGGAGCCGCCGCCGGAGCCATGATCAAAATTCGCTGCGTCTCCGCCAGCACAGGAGAACGCCCGATCGCCACGCAGGCGACCGGGCGCTTCCTCTGAAGGCTGGACTATGTGCGTGCTTAATCATCCAGGTCGAATTGACCAAGTTGGGCACCGCCGATGAAAGCCCGCCACTCAGCAGGCGTGAAGATGAGTACCGGTCCCTGGCGGTCCTTGCTATCACGAACGGCCACGACCTGGCTCAGGTTGGTGGCAACCTCCACGCAGGCTCCACCATCGCCATTACTGAGGCTGCTCTTACGCCATTCGGCACGAGATAAGTCTATAGGAGCTTGCGTCTTAGGGTTCATCCTGATGGACCTTCTCTCTGGTGCGCCCAACTATTTGATCTCTTTCGCCACTTGCGCGATGAAGGCGCGGGAAGCTTCGGCTGGTAGAGCTGATGCACGTAGGTGGTCGAAGGCCACCATGTAGGAGTCTATTTCAGGGCTTTTTTCCAGATACAGACTACCTGTCTGATACTCGATGTATACGACTGCGCCCGCTGGCGGCGGAAAGCTGAGGGCATGGAATCCGCCGCCCATCGCTGCGTGCGCTCCAGCGGTGAAGGGAAGTACCTGAAGGGTTACGTTGGGAAGCTTGGTAGCCTCCACGAGTCGCGCGAGCTGCGCACTCATGATCTCCGGTCCCCCCACCACGCGGCGAATGACCGCTTCGTTGATCACCGTCCAGAACTGCGGCGCTTCTGCTTGTGTGAGCAACGCCTGCCGAGCTGTACGCACGGCAACCATCTGCTCAATCTCGTCATCGGTTCTGCGCTGCTTGGCTCGATGTAGGGCTCGGGCGTAGTCCTCCGTCTGGAGGAGGCATCGGTATGAAGGA
Source organism: Nonomuraea sp. NPDC049750 (assembly GCF_040659625.1). Taxonomy (NCBI): domain Bacteria; kingdom Bacillati; phylum Actinomycetota; class Actinomycetes; order Streptosporangiales; family Streptosporangiaceae; genus Nonomuraea; species Nonomuraea sp. NPDC049750. The sequence goes on along the minus strand of NZ_JBFANB010000029.1, from coordinate 67,004 downwards.
GCCGCTGACTCCCCAGAGGCCCAGGAGTCCATGGGCGTGTGCATGGATCGATTCACCGTGGACACCGCCCGCGCCATCGTCGATACGGATCGCTTCGGTGCGGACCTCGACGCTCTGGAAACGGACCGGCGACAAAAACTGGGGAGCGTCCGCTCGGGATCTTCTGTCGATCTCTTGCCGCGGGTGCTTCCCTCCGCTCCTGTGCTCACGGTGGCCACTGCCGCCGACCTGATCGGAAGATCCAGTCAGCGAGCCAATGACGCTGTCAATCAGATGGCAGCAGTGGGCATACTCCGACAGACCACCATCGGAAGACGCAACCGCGCATTCGAGGCACCCGACCTCATCAACGCCCTCACCGGATTCGAGCGAGCACTCGCCAGCCCTCTGGGTGATACGCGACAGGCGCCGCCCGCGTCCGGCGCGGGCAGCCGACAGTCACAAGAGTCGCTGCATCCACAGCGAGCTGATGTACTGGCCGTTCTTGGTGGCGTACTCGCGGAAGGTACCGACTTCTGTGAAGCCGAACTTGCGATGGAGGGCGACCGACGCGTCGTTTGGCATGGCGATTCCCACGACGACGGCGTGGATCGGCTCGTCGGCGATGCTTTCGAATAGGGCTCGATACAGCGACGTTCCCACGCCCCCGCTTCGGCATCCAGCGTCGAGAGAAACGCTGAGCTCAACAGTGTCCCGGAACGCCTCGTGGTTCCGATAGGGCTGACTACAGGCGTAGCCGATTGTCCGACCGTGACGCCGAGCGACCAGCAGCCGGTAGGGGCCTGTCGGAGAGAACTGCTTGAACCAGGCGTGCCGCTCGGCCACGCTGGTCGGCCGGGTATCGAAGGTTGCGATCGAGGTTGCCGCCACGTTGTTCAAGATGTCGACGATCCCGGGGAGATCGGTCTCATCCGCAATGACGATCTCGACGGGTTCTTGATCCGCAATCATGCGCATAGTGGTCATTCGTCACATCATGTCCGACTAGCCACCCCCCCGCTACCTCCGATGCAGAAGCGCCAACCGCTCACCGCGCTCCCCACGTTGTCCGGCTATGCCCGGGCGTCCGCGACCTGGCGGGAGTACGGTTCCGCTCACCCCGCACCAGGACGACCACGGCCCGCAGACCCACAGCCACCAAGAGTGCGGTCAGTTCCCACGAACGAAACCAAACGCTTGTGCCTGAGAGCATCACCCTGTCGTGGCAGGGCATTCCGGTCGACCGACCGCAGGCGGAGGCTCCTGCTCGCGATCACGAGTGCTCCCCGTGTTGAGGAGGCCCGCCGGTTGCTGCGAGATCGAGGCATGGACCGCGCCTCCACGCACACGGTCGAACGACTAACCGGCATGCTGGCGCGGGTGTGTCAAATAACGGCTGATCTTGGCTGGTGATTGGTCAGTTGTTGCTCGGGGTCAGGCGGCCCTCGAAGGCGATCTGGAAGGCGTTCAGGGGCGCCTTCCAGCGCATGGTCCACCGCTTACGGCCCTTCCCCGTGGGGTCTAGGCTCACCAGCGCCATGTAGACGCATTTCAACGCGGCGGCCTCGTTCGGGAAGTGGCCACGGGCGCGGACGGCCTTGCGGATGCGCGCGTTGACGCTCTCGATGGCGTTCGTGCTGCAAATGACCTTACGTATCTCGACGTCGAAAGAGAGGAAGGGGACGAACTCGGCCCAGGCGTCCGACCACAACTTCACGATCGCCGGATACTTCCGGGCCCCAGGACTCCTGGAACTCCAGGAACCGCTCTGTCGCCGCGTCCTCGCTGGGAGCGGTGTAGACGGGCTTGTGCCCTGGCGACCTTATCCCAGTCCTGGCGGGCGGCGTATCGGAACGAGTTGCGCAGCAGGTGAACCACACACGTTTGGACAATTGTGCGAGGCCAGACGGTCTCCACGGCCTCGGGAAGGCCCTTGAGCCCGTCGCAAACCAGCATCAGCACATCGTCCAGACCGCGGTTCTTCAGCTCCGTGAACACATGCAGCCAATACTTCGCGCCCTCACCCCCGTCGCTGGCCCAGATGCCGAGGATGTCGCGGGTGCCCTCCACGGTCACCGCCATCACCACGTAGATCGGACGGTTCGCGACCTGCCCGTCCCTGATCTTGACGTTGATGGCATCCACGAACAAGACCGGGTAGACGCGGTCCAGCGGCCGGTTCTGCCATTCGGCCATGCCATCCATGACCTTGTCGGTGATGGTGGAGATGGTCTGCTTGGACACCTCGGCGCCGTACACCTCGGCCAGATGCGCCGAGATCTCCCCGTGCGTGAGGCCCTTCGCCGACAGCGACAACACCATCTCATCGACGCCGGTCAGGCGGCGCTGCCGCTTTTTGACGATCTGCGGCTCGAAGGTGCCGGCGGTGTCACACGGCACCCCTGACCTCGACCGGTCCGACATCGGTTAGCACGGTCTTGGCCCGGGTGCCGTTGCGGCTGTTGCCGCTGTTCTTCCCCGCCACATCGTGCTTGTCGTAGCCGACATGGTCGGTGATCTCGCCCTCCAGCGCGGACTCCAGCACTCGCTTGGTCAGCTGCTGCAACAGCCCGCCCTCACCGGTCAGCTGCAGCCCTTGGTTCCGAGCCCGATCAACCAGCATCGCGATCAGCTGGTCATCCGAGGTTGCAACAGTCGACTTCTCTATCGGCTGGCCGGCATGCTCGATCTCCACGGCGGTCTCCGTCATCAGAAGGAAGCTCCTTGATCATCAGATCCGCCGTTAATTAGACACTCCTGCTGGCGTACATCGGCTGATCCCAGGCGCGGCCCTCTCTGGGAGTCCTCTCGGAATCCGCGCGGAGGTTACGCCTGATGCGGAACGCGCCCGTCTCCCGGCTGACGGCAGTCATCGACCTGGGTCCGGCAATCGTGGGCAGCCCGCAGGAGATCGCCGCGATCGCTGAGCAGGTGCGGCCCGGCAACGGGGCCAGTGTCCTGGAGTACGTCCAGGACTTGGAGCAGGCGTACGCGATTCCGATCCTGCAGGTGCGCGAGTTCGAGGGCCTATCGGCGGAGGAGTTGCGCGAACTTCTCGGCTCGTGGCATCCGCCGCAGGGCTATCTGCGGCTGCGCAACCCGGGAAATCTGGACATGTTGCGCATCTGCGAGAAGATCGCAGGTGGGGAGCCGATCCGGCAGATGACCGTGCACCATCCGTAAGCTGCCGCGCCGCGGGGGCGAGCGCTACGCCGCCAGCTAGTACAGCTGGATGCGGGTAATGACGCAGTGCGGCTCAGCTGCGTCTGCAACGACGATGTACTCGGCCACGCCCAAGATCCCGTTCTTGCCGAGTGGAACTCTGCGCTGTTGTGGCCACTGGGCGGAGGTGGTCTGTCCGGAGACGTCGCCTCTCGTCTCGTTGATTTCAACGGACAACGCGACGATTGCCGAGAACAACGTCGGGCTGATCTGAGGGTCCGCCAGGAGTTCCGCTACCCCGTCGGAGAAATGGCAGGGCCATCCCTCCTTTTCGGAATCACTCAAGGGGCAGGCCCTGCTGCTCTCGGTGGGCAAGGATGTCTGCGAGGGTGACGACAGGCAGGGTGCCTTCCAGCGCGGCCTTGCGAATCTGATCGGCCTCAGGATCAGTGTCGAGCATCGCCTCGCACCACCAACGGCGCAGGACCGCCTCGGCCTGGTCCAGCGGTGCCGTGCCGAGCTCGCGGTAGAACTCCATCCGTCGGCCGCCTTGGAGAGCTGCGGCGATCCCATCGACGGTACGCGGCACCCTGGGCTCGCCAGGAACGTGCGGGCGGAGGGGCTGAGCACTCATACCGTGAGGATAGCTGTTGGAGGGAGATCGCATTGGGAAGAGACGGGACGACTTCAGAACCCAAAGGAGTCTTCTCGTTGACTGAGTTCGCGCTGCCGGTTGATCGAGCTTGACTGCCCGGCCGTACTGCTCCTGCGGACGGTCACCGAAGCCCAGTTTGTGGGGATTGCCGTTGGCAGCCGCAGCCGCAGTGGCGCGGGCCGCGCCCGCTTTCCTCGGCGGCGGACAGGACGCAGAGCTGCGCTTGCAACCTTTTGCGCTGGCGTGGACGCTCTTGGACGGTGGCTGAGGACGGGTGTTGAACAAGGCCGGCGTAACCCGCCTCAGCTTCAGCCGGCGTCACTTTGGGTGGCTTAGGTCGCGGCCGGCGGCGATCTCCTCCGCGCTGAACACGCCGGTGGCGGGATCGAGCGCGGCTTGGCCGTAGCGACGAATTGCAGTGATTTCACGGACCATCTGGAGATATGTCTCCCGGTAAGTCCGTCCCTCGGCCTGGCCGCGAGCGGATGGGGATGCCATGGTGCGGTTTGAGGTCGCTGCTCGGCGGAAACGGGCGGCCATTAATTGCAGCCAGGCGTCCTCGGTCAGGTTGGGTGGAGGGGCGTCTTCCAGCATCTTGGCGGCGCCGCGGTAGATCATGGCACGCCCGGCGAGTTCATCGTCGATCAGTGAGCCTGGGTTGGGAGATGCGGGCTGCTGCGGCGATGTGTCCCAGAGTTGCGCGGCACGAGCGCGCAGGATGAAGGCGTATTCGTTGGCCGGCGGGAAGGGGTCCGCGACCAGAACGGCGTCACGGTCGCCTTGCCGATAGGCGCGGCGCGCCATGGGCTCCAGGATGCGGTCGATGGTGGAGCGGGACATTCCGGTGATCTCATGTACTTCGGAGGGGTCAACCCCGGAGGCCAAAGCGCCCCGCACCAAGGGGTCGCGGCGGTCGTCGAGGTCGCGCTGAGTTTCGACATAGGCGCGAAGAAGGATCTTGGCTTGGTGTGGATCATCGAAGGCGAGAGCCGGTTCAACATCATCCATGTATCGCACGATACGCCATAGATGTATCGTGCGATACATGATTCGCTGAACGAAATGAGCGTGACGTCGGCCTGGTCTGGTAGGTGCACCTTTTGGAACCCATTGAGCAGCTCGTTGAGGTCGTCGGAGGGGTCTGAGTTCTCGAGGCTCACGATTAGCCAGCCTGGGGGTACTGATCGCCAGGACGCGACGGTCCGGCGCCCCCCGAACCGTCGATCTGCATGGTGGTGATCCAGTCAACAGGTGCCGTCCCGTAGAGCGATGTGCGCTGCTGGTGACCGACTATGACCCGGGCGGCCCGTCCTGTTCTTGCCGCCCCTCTCGGTGCGCCGGTGTCGGAGACTCGGCCGTTGGCGGCAGGGCTGCGGCGATGCAGTTGAGGACCTAGGCCAGCTTCGGCCAGCGAGCCAGGCGCTCGGGCCGCATTCAGGTCACCGCTGAACCCTCCAGTTGCGTACGCGGTACCCAGTAATTTACTCTGGCCACCGCAACTGCGTACGAAGTACCCAATGGAGGGGATCATGGATCCGATCGTGGTCGCCGAAGGGCTGCACAAGTCCTTCGGCGACACCCACGCACTGCGCGGCCTCGACCTGAGCGTCCCGAAAGGCACTGTCTGCGGCGTACTGGGGCCCAACGGCGCCGGGAAGACGACGGCGGTGCGCATCCTGGCGACCTTGTCCGATCCCGATGCCGGGCACGCCCGCATCGCCGGATACGACGTCGTCCGCGAGGCCGGCAAGGTGCGGGAGAAGATCGGGCTCGCGGGCCAGTACGCCGCCGTGGACGAGAAGCTCACCGGGCGCGGCAACCTGCGCATGTTCGGACGCCTTTCCCACCTGTCCCGGCGTGCGGCGCACCGGCGGGCCGACGAGCTGCTCGAACGCTTCGGCCTGATGGACGCCGCCGATCGCCAGGTCGCCGGCTACTCCGGCGGCATGCGGCGCCGCCTCGACCTGATCACCAGCCTCATCCTGCGCCCAGAGGTGCTCTTCCTGGACGAGCCGACCACCGGCCTGGACCCGCGCAGCCGCGGCGAGATCTGGGACAGCGTCCGCGAGCTGGTGGCGGACGGCACCACGGTGCTGCTCACCACGCAGTACCTGGACGAGGCCGACCGGCTGGCCGACGACATCGCCGTCATCGACCACGGCCAGGTGATCGCCACGGGCACTCCCGACGAGCTGAAGGCCACCATCGGGGACCGCCTCGACGTCGTCGTCGAAAACCCCGCCGCACTGCGCCCGGCGGCGACCGCGCTGAATGCCATGGCCGGAGCCGAACCCACGGTGACGGGCGCCGACCGGCTCAGCGTCGCCCTGCCCGGCGGCGGGTTCCGGCTCGCCGACATCGTGCGCGAGCTCGACCGCGCCGGGGTCGCCGCGCTCGACGTGAGCCTGCGCCGCCCCACCCTCGACGAGGTGTTCCTGCGCCTCACCGACCGCAAGGAGATCGTCCGATGACCGCCCAGACCAGCCATCTGATGACCGCTCGCACCAACCAGAAGAAGACCGTCCGATGACCGCCCTCGCCCCGCCGATGGGCCGCCGCCTGCGCTGGACGTTCATCGACGGGCTCACTCTGGTCGGCCGCGAGCTGGGCCGAGTGCGCCAGGAGCCCGGCGAGATCGTCGGTGCGCTGCTCTTCCCGGCCATCGTGGTGGTGCTGTTCGGGTACGTGCTCGGCAGCGCGATCCAGGTGCCGGGCGGCGGTGACTACCGCGAATACCTCATGCCCGGCCTGTTCTCGATGGTGACCTTCACCGCCCTGCAAGGAGTCATGGCGCGCACGGCCGCCGACGCCTCCCGCGGCGTGATGGAGCGCTTCCGCTCCATGCCGATGGCCCGGCTGGCGGTGCCGTTCGGGCAGACCGGCGCCGACTCCCTGGTCGGCCTGCCACTCCTGGCCATCATGGTGGGCACCGGCCTGCTGGTGGGCTGGCAACCGCACCATGGCCTGATCCCCACGGCCGAGGCGTTCGGGCTGATGCTCCTGCTGCGGTACGCGCTGAGCTGGGTGGGCGTCTTTGTGGGCCTGGTGGTGAAGAGCGAACAGATCGTCGCCCAGGTGGTGGTGCCGCTGTTCCTGCCGTTCACCATGCTCTCCAACTCGTTCGTCCCGACCGACGGCATGCCCGGGTGGCTGCGTTTCCTGGCCGACTGGAACCCGGTCAGCGCGCTCACCGCCGCCTCCCGTGAGCTGTTCGGCAACCCGGGCGCCCCCTCCGGCGACGTGGCCTGGCCGCTCGTGCATCCGGTGACCACCGTCCTGCTCTGGTCGGCCGTCCTTCTGGCGGTGTTCGTCCCGCTGTCGCTGCGCGCCTACATGCGTAGAGGACGCTGAACGCCGCCTTGTTCTCTGCTTAATCGCTCTCCGCCGGAAAGGCAGCAAAATGACCGACAACACCTACGAAAAGGTGCAGCAGATCCTGGACTCGGCTGTGGCCGAGGACGGCATCCCCGGCATCGTCGCCGAAGTCCATGACGCCGGCGGAACGTGGTTCGGCACTGCGGGCGTGGCCGACCTCGCCACCGGACGCCGCCGTCAGCCGGGGGAATACCTGCACATCGGCAGCTCCGGCAAGGCCTTCACCGCCGCCGCGATGCTGGCCTTGGTGGCCGAAGGCAGGTTGAGCCTCGAGGATCCGGTGAACAAATGGCTGGCCGGTGTCATGGACGCGGGCGGCTACGACGGCAACAAGATCACCATTCGACAGCTGCTCAACCACACCAGCGGCCTGTTTCTCACCGGCCTCGCACCAGAACTACAGCACAGCATCGTCACCCAGCCGGCCCGCGTCTGGACCACCTCCGACCTGCTGAACCTCGCGGTTTCCCAGCCGCCGGTCGGCGAGCCGGGCGAAGACTTCGTCTACGCCAACGGCGGCTACTACCTGGCCGGCGCGATCATCGAGAAGGTCACCGGCAACAGCTACGCCGCCGAGGTCGAACGTACAGTCATCCGGCCGCTCGGCCTGACCAGCACCTACGTACGGCCCATCACCGACACCAGCTACCCGGACCCGCACCCCCAGGCGTACGTCGCCAATATGCTCAAGGAGGGTGTCGACCCGGCATCGCTCACCCCGGAGGACTATGCCTCCCTGGAGGACTCCGGCCTGTCGCCCATCGACTGCACCGCGCTCAACACCTCATGGGGATGGGCGGCCGGCGGCATCGTCTCCACCACCGGCGACCTGAGCCGCTTCCTCAAGGCGATCGCGACCGGCAGCCTGCTGCCACCGGCCCAGCACCATGAGATGTGGACCATGGTCTCCTCCGGCAGCGCCGTCTGGCTGCCGCACGCCGGCTATGGCCTCGGCGTGATCGAGTTCGACAGCGCGGGGACCAACGGCCTGACGCTGAGAGGCGTGAGCGGCACCCTGCCCGGATCCTTCACCCTCGCGCTGAGCGCCGACGACGGCCGGCAGGGCGTCGCCGTCCACACCAACATCGAGCCGAAGAACTTGGACATCCCCATCAAGATCATCAAAGCGGTGTACGGCGTCACCCTCGGCTGACCGGATGGCCGGATTTGGGAGGCAGTCGTACCGCCCATACGAACACTTGGCAGCTAAGTGTTCGTATGGGCGAGAGCTGGTAACCCCGGGTAAGTGATCCCGAACGAGATCCGCCGGCAAGGATCGGGGTTCGGTGAAACCCACGTCCGCCCTCGTTCTAGTGTGCGAAGCAGGGCCCGCTGATCAGCTGACCCCCGACACGCTGTACGCCGCCCAGGCACGATGGCACGACGCCCGATGCGGCTCATTTCTGGCCGGGGCCGTCCACCACCTTGGCCTCCAATAGGGCCGTCAGGGTAAGCGGTGTGCCGGCCTTGACGACGTAATTAGGGCCGTCGGTATAGTCCGTGGTCCGGTCCTGCACGGTCACTCCGTATGTGCCGAGAAAGCGGAAATCGACGGGATCCAGAATGAGGTCGTAGCGGGTCCATCCGCCGGTGTAGCTGAACGCGACGCCCTGCCGGCCGTCGGCGTCCACGGCGTTCTGGTTGACGGTCACCCCGGGGATGGTGGCGAGGCCGCGGAACAGTGCCGCCCGCACCTGCGGCGGTAGCGCCTGGGTGCCCATGATCTGGTAGACGGCCTGGAACAACCGCTCATCCATCGAGGGCGGCGCATCGGTTCCCGCCGACGTGATGTGCATGTCCGCAAGCTTCTGGCGGATCTTCGCGAGTAGCCCCTCGGGAGTGACTGGTTGGCGGGCCAGCTCGTCCGCGCTCAGCCCCGGGTGGTTGCCCTGTACCAGCAGCTTGCCGTTGGGGAACAGAGACGCCATCTGCAGGCCGTCCACGCTGTTCCACTCCTCCCGTACCTCGCGTCTGGACAGGTCGACGCCATAGCCGCCGTCCGCGGACTGCGGGGCCTGGAGCTGCTTGATGTACAGCCACTGGCCGGGGTTCGGCGCCTGTCCGCGGTCGTCGTAGACGGCCTGAGCGGCCCGCTCGCTCAGTTCCCGCACGCTCACCACCGGAACCGCGCGCGGATGGTCATTCGCCACCACCACGCTCACGCCGACCGCCACGGCCAGCGCGCCCGCGAGCACCAGCCGTCGGCCGAGCCGCGGCCCGCGCCGAGGTTCACGGTGAGGCTCGTGCTCACGCGCCGCGGCAAGAAGCCGGGCTCGGGCGGCGCTCGCCGCCTGTGCCGTCATTGGTGGGGTGTCCCGCCGGAAGTCCTTGATCGTGCTCATCACAGCTCCTCATCTCCCAATACGGCCCGTGCCTTCTTCCTGGCCCGGTGCAGCCGCGACCGGACGGTCCCAGGCGGGATGCCGAGCGCCTGGGCCACCTCCTCGTAGCTGAGGCCCTCCCACGCCACCAGCAGCAGCACGTCGCGGTCACCGCGCGACAGCGACGCCAGCGCCCCCGCCAGCTCGCGCTCCTTGCCCCGCGCGGCGACCCGCCGCACCACGGCGTCGGCAATCGGTTCGGGTAAGGGATCCAGGCCGGTACGCGCCAGCGCTCGCAGCATTCGCTCCTCCTGCCGCCTGTGTCTGGCGACGAGCGTCGTGGCGATGCCGTACAGCCAGGGGCGTGCCAGCGGAAAAGATGTGTCGTACGAGCCGCGCCGCCGGAACGCGGCCAGGAATGTCTCGGCCACGATGTCGTCGGCGGCCTGCGTGCCGATGCGCCGCGCGGCGTACAGGTGGATCTGCCGTGCGTACCGGTCGAACAGCGTGGCGAACTGCTCCGGGTCACCGACGGATCGCCTGATCAGCTCGGCGTCGTCGCTCTCGGCCGTCTCAACGGTCAACGGCCCTCCTTAAGGTCGGTCGGTCACCCTGCTGTCTCCCGCACCCCATGGCAAGGTTCTCGACCCCGGCGGAAGAGTGACGGACGTCACAGGCACGGCCCCAGTCGAGCAACTTCACAGATCTGGCTGCGTCGCGTGGACCTTGCCGCCGTCACCCGTCACCCGTCACCCGTCACCCGTCACCCGTCACCCGTCACCCGTCACCTCGAACAACGCGCGAGCCATCCCCACGCCGTGTGCGTCCAGGGCCGGTGGGCGCCGGACGGCGTGTTGCGGCTGAAGGTGTCGTCGCCCGGTACGAATCGGGATGGCGGCATCGTTGATCAAGAGCAAGCCTGGAAACGCGGCCCCTTGTCGTTGCCCGCTGCTAGCCTGCAACCCCAGTTGATCTTCCCCTGTGAAAGGCGAGCGATGTCGGGCGATGCCGGCTCCCCGGTCGAATACCTGTCTTCAGGAGTTCTTGCCCAGCTCAAGCGGCTACATGGCCACATCCCCGAGGACTTCGAGCCACGCGAGTGGATCGTGACCACGCCCGTGGGCGAATATCCGGTTCCGCCGTCTGTCCAGGCGCTACTGGCCGTGGTCTGGCCCGCAGAGCAACGCCTGCGGACGAATGACGAATTCGAGTGGGAGACCCTCCTCTACTACGGTGGCGAAGGTTCGGAAACCGAGCCTGGTCTCGTGGTTGAGGACCGCGCCTGGTACACGGTCGGTGAGGACTCGGGGCAATGGTTCTTGCTCGTCGACCTGGCCGAGGCCGCGACGGCGATCGACCCGCTGACCTACCGCGTCGACCATGAGGGATGCCAATCGGCGCCGGTCGGCGTCTGGCTCTCCAACAGGCTCTCCGAGCTCAAACGATCAACGGCCGCCATCGAGTTCGGCCGGGCGTGCGCATGGGGCGATGTGGAGGCCGTACGGGCGGCTCTGGAGGGCGGTATCGGTACGGGGCCATTGGAGCAGTCCGGCCTTACGCCGCTCCATCTGGCTACGTTCTCAGGCTCGGTGGAAACCGTACGAATCCTCCTCGACGCCGACGCCGATCCCAACACGGCACTTGCCGATGAAACGGCTCCGCTCGACATTTTTTCCACCTATTTTGAAAAGTACCGTGGCCGGCGATCGGATATCGATCCGCTGTTGTCCTTCTCTCGCGATAAGGGTAATACTCCCCTGCATTTTGCGCTGCGTAACCTTTACAGCATCGATCACATCGATGGCATACGCGCATCGCTGCTGGGCATGGTCAGACTGCTGCTGGCCGACGGAGCGCAGTGCACGTTCCCCAACGAGGAATACAGCCCTGCGGACATCGTCTTCGACATGACTGTCAGTATGTCGAAGACCGATGCGCCCGAGGTATACGAATGTCTTGAGCTGCTGTATGACGCCGGAGCGGAACTTGTCGCTTACGCCGGCTGGACCCCTGATGAGGAATGAGGAGATCAGCCGCTCCTGATGCGTCTTCGGACTCACTCAAGGGGCAGGCCCTGCCGCGCTTCGGCGGCCTCCATGATCAGGTCGGCCACCGCGTCCGGCTGTGAGATCGACGGTGAGTGGGACGCCTGTACGCGCACCACGTGTGACCCGGCGCGTTCGGCCATGAATTCCTGCGCCTGGGCCGGGATGGCGTTGTCCTGTGTCGCGATCAACGTCCACGATGGCAGGGTGCGCCACGCGGGCTGGCCGGACAGCTCGGCGGTCAGTGCCTTCTGGAGCACCGGGCGCTGGGTGACTGCCAGGACATTCGTGGTCGCTTCGGGCAAGCCCCCGGCGATGACGTCCCGGAAGTGCTCGGGCATGGGGAGATGACGATCGCCCAGGACCTCCACCCCAAGGACCGGCTCCTGCGCACCGCGTCCCGCCTGTTCTACGCCGAGGGCATCCGCGCCGTGGGCGTCGAGCGCCTCATCACCGAGGCCTCGGTCACACGCGCCACCTTCTACCGCCACTTCCCCGGCAAGGATGACCTGGTCGTCGCCTACCTCAAGGCCACCGCCGAGGGGATCAAGGACGCGGTCGAGCGGGCACGGGGTGACAAGTCACCGCGCGAAGCGGTCCGCGCGGTCATCGACGATCAGCGCACGTGGCTGTTCAGGACGCTGCGCGACCTGTTGGGCAGGGCCTGCGGCACGACGTCAGGGCGTCGGCCCGGAAGCCGCGGTAACAAAGGCCGTTCGGCGGATGCGGCGTGCCCGAAAGGCCGATGGCAGCGTCGGGTGATCCGAGGACGATCTCGATCATGAAATGGACACCCCTCATCACGAGCCTGGTGCTGATCGCGGCAGTAGCTCCAGCGGTTCCTGCCGCTGCGGCCAGCACGATCGGAGCAGCCGGCCTGAGCGGTACGGGCACGATCGGAGCAGCCGGCGTGAGCGGTACGGGCACGATCGCCTGGCGGGCCTGCGGAACCGAGCCCGGGGCCGAGTGCGGCACGGTTGCCGTGCCGATGGACTGGGCGAAGCCGGACGGGCCGGCGATCTCGCTGAACGTGACGCGGCGGAAGGCCACCGGCGAACGGATCGGGGTGCTGTTCTACAACCCAGGCGGTCCCGGGACGGGCGCGGCCGATCTGGTGCGGGACTGGGCGCCGCAGTTCTTCTCGCCGGAGTTGCGCGAACGCTTCGACGTGGTCGGGATCGACCCGCGCGGGGTCGGGGGCAGCGGGCAACTCCAGTGCGGGAAGGCGGTGCATGATCCGTCGGTCACGCAGTTCCCGGCGACGCGGGCGGAGTACGACCGGCTCGTCGCGCACAACCAGGCCGTGGGCGAGAGCTGCGGGCCGATGATCCAGTACGTGGACACCGGGAGTGTGGCGCGCGACTTCGACGCGGTACGGGCCGCGCTGGGCGAGGAGCGGGTCAGTTACCTGGGCCGGTCGTACGGGAGCATGCTGGGGACGGAGTACGCGCGGCGGTTCCCCGGCCGGGTGCGGGCGATGGCTCTGGACGGGGTCGTCGATCATGGGATGAGCTCGCGCGAGATGGTGCGGGATGCCGCGTCGGCGGTGGAGGACGCGTTCGAGAGGTTCGCCGGGTGGTGCGAGCGGACGACGGAATGCGCGCTGCACGGCCGACCCGTGGCGCAGGTGTGGGACGCGCTGGTGCGCGGGGCGGAGAAGACGCCGATTCCGGTGGCCGGTGGGCGTCCTCTGACGGCGGAGGAGCTGCGTTACAGCGCGTACGCGATGCTCACGATCGCCCCCGACTTCTACGGCGGTCTGGCCAGGGGCATCATCGAGGCGGAGCGGGGCGACGCGGTCACCTTCGGGCAGATCCGGGCCGAGGCTCTGGACAACCCCGCGACGACCTCGGCCTATCGGGCGATCCTCTGCCAGGACATCAAGCCGGAGATCAGTGGCTTCCTGGAGCTCAGGGCGCGGGCCCGAGACATCGCGCGGCGGGCCCCGCACATGCGCGGTACGTCGGAGTTCTGGGACATGACGACCGGATGCGTGGGATGGCCCGCCTCGCCGGCTAATCCGCAGCGGCCGGTGCGCATCACCAAGGCGCCGCCCGTGCTACTGGTCGGGAACACGCATGATCCCGCGACGCCGCTCGCCTGGGCCGAGAGCCTGGCCAAGGGCATCAAGGGGTCGCGGGTGCTGACCTCCGACGGCGACGGGCACACCGCGTATCTGCGCAACGCGTGCGCGACCGCGAGCATCGACCGCTACCTGGTCTCCGGGACGCTCCCCGCGCCCGGCACGGTCTGCCGCTGAACCGGCACGCGGAGCTGATCAACCGGGGCATGGATCGATGCCCGTCGAGCGGAGACCGGCCGCGAAATCCCGGTCTCCGCCGATCGCCGGGCAGTCGATCAGGTGATCTTGCAGACGGGCGTGGCGGAACTGATAACTGCCGCCCACCTGCCGGAGCACGCCGTGACGGTGGGCATGGTCCAGGAAATCCATCACCCGCCAGGGCAGTTTCCTCCTGAACACCAGCCAGGCGCGGATCAGCATCCACCGCCCCCACGCGGTGCTGCTCACCGCGATCAGAGTGACCCCGATGCCCACCCCGGCGCCGGCCACCAGCGCGGCGCCCAGCCTGGCCGCGGGATGGGCGAGCAGGGCCGCCGCGACGCCGACCATCAGCCCCGCGCCGAGCCCGCCGCCGAACGCCTGGGTCAGCGCGGTGGCGCGGTCCAGGTCGAGGAGCGAGCGGGGGCTGATGTTCTCCTCGGGCCCGACCGGCGCGGTCAGGCCCGCGCCCAGCCCGACACCGATCCCTCCGGTGACTCCGGCCACCACGCCGGCCATGAGCCCGATGCCCGAGCCGCCCGTCATGAACCAGAAGACCACCCCGAACACCAGGCCGGAGAACACCCCGACGGCCACCCCCACGAGGACTCCCCGGAGGACCTGGCGGCGGCGGCCCTTGATCGGGAGCCGGACCCGGGAAGGCGACGGCCTTCTCCCGAACCCGGACACCAGCGCCGCCCCGACGCCGACACCGAGCCCGGTCCCGCACCCGGCGACGGTCAGGAACGATCGCCCGAACACGAGCCCCGCCACCAGCCCCATCACCGGTCCCGCCGTCAGTCCGGCCGCCAGGCCGGCCATGAGCTCGAAACCGCCCCGGGGGAGGGTCCGGTGCAGCTCCCACCAGCCGAGATCACGGGTGCCGAGGGCTCTCAGATGCCGGGCGAGGTGCGCGAGCCAGGCCCGAGCCTGGTCGTGCTCGTACGCGCGGATGGGCGTCGCGGGGGATCCGGGACGGTCCGGCGGCGGCAGCGAACGCGCCGGATAGACCGTGGGAAGGAACGCGTCGAGCAGGTGGTGTTCGATCGCGGAGCGGTCCGGGAACCTGCCGAGGTCGAGCAGGTCGGACGGGTCGGTGCCGGGAGGCGCGTACGCCGAGCGCGTGAGGGAGACCATCAGCGGAGACGACAGCGATCGGGCCAGCGGACCGTCGGGGCAGGCCAGGAGATGATCGAACATCGGCCCCCAGCGATCGTCGCCGGTGGGAAGGGCGGCGCGCAGGTGGTCGACGGCGTCCTCGGGTTTGACCGGTTCGATCTCCACGACCGCCGCGTGGGCGAGTGGCTGGCCCTCCGCCGCGACCGCGGCGGCGTACTCCGCGCCGCGACAGGTGATCACCAGCGGGCGCTCGTCGAGGACGGCTCGATTGATCGCTTTGATCGCCGTCGGGTGCAGCCCGCCCGGCATCTCGTCCAAACCGTCGAGGACGAGCATCACCCGCGCGTTGTGGACCAGCCGCCATGCCACGTCGGTGCCATGGACGTCCCGGTCCGCCAGAAACGGGTACTCCTCACGCAGCCGCCTGGCGAACCAGACGTCGAGCCGTTCCCGGGCCGGGTCCCATGAGGACGCGGTCAGCAGGACGGGCACCGGCTCGGCCGGCTCGCGGGTTCGGAGCATGCCGAGGGTGAACAGCAGCGCCAGTACGGTCTTGCCGGCCGCGTGCTCTCCCAGGACCATCAGCTGCTTGCGCGGGAGCTTCCGGAACGCCGCCACCACGTCGCTCAGGCTGCCGTGCAGCCGCAGACGCGTGGGCCGCCCCGGTATCGTCCCCTTGCCCAGCACCGCGATCGGGGAGGCACCGGGACGGCCCGAGGACGACCAGCGCAACTGCAGCGGATCGGGCCGGCCCAGCGTCCGCATCGCCGCCTCCTCGGTCCACTGGCCGCGAATCCGGTCCGCCAGCCGGGCCACCCACGGATCCAGCGCCCGAGCCTCGTCCGCCGGGGAGACGGCGCCGTCTCCCCGGGGTGCGGCGGCACCCCATCCCAGAGCGGCCACGGACACCAGCAGCGAGACCGCGCCGAACAGCAGGCTGCCGACGCTGGCGAGCTTGTCGGCCTTCTCCAGCCGATCGGGCGAACCAAGGAGAAAGAACACGAGCACTGCGGCCACGGCGATCAGAAACGCCGCACCGCTCACCCAGAGCAGCACTGAGCGTCGTGATTTGATTACTCTCCGCACCTGGACATCATCGCCCACCGAGGTCCGGGCGGGGGCGGGAACGCCCTGGTCCAGCCCCCTCAGCGTCCGGCCGGGGTGATGGCGGAGATCTGCGTGGCGAGCGCCGCCAGGTGCGCGAGTGAGGAGTCGGCGGCGGCGTCGGGGACGGCCACGATGACGTGGTCGATGCCCAGAGCGGCCAGGTCGCCGCAGCGCTGGACGCTCTCTTCGACGCTCTCGCCGTCGGCGACGCGCATGTGGAGGGTCTTCTCGATCTCCTCGTACGGCCGTCCCAGGCGTTCGCAATGGCCGCGCAGTACGCCGAGCTTGTGCCGTACATCGGCGCCGTGCAGGAAGTTGCAGGCGTCGGCGTATTCGGCGACGAGACGGAGGGTCTTCTTCTCCCCGCTGCCACCGATCAGGATCCGGGGGCGGGCCTGCGGGGAGTTGAGCGTGCGCTCCAGCTGGTAGTGGGTGCCCTCGTACGGCTTGTCCTCATCGCTCCACATCTGTTTGGCGATCTGGAGCGTCTCCTCCAGCCGCTCGAACCGCTCGGCAAGGGCAGGGAAGCGGAGGCCGAGACCTCGGGCCTCCTGCTCGTACCAGCCCGCGCCGATGCCGAGGACGGCGCGGCCGCCGGAGAGCGCGTCGAGCGTACTGACCTGCTTCACCAGAAACCCGGGCGCACGGTAGACGGCGCCGGTGACGAGGGTGCCGAGCGTGACCCGGCGGGTGAGGGCGGCGGCATAGGACAGCGCGCCGTACGCCTCCAGCATCGGGTCCTCCACGGCGCCGAAGTTGGGGATCTGGAAGAAATGGTCCATCACCCACAGGCTGTGCAGCCCCGCCTCGTCGGCGCCGCGGGCGACGGCCGCGAACCTCTCGGCGATGGCGGTGTCACCGCCGGGCCAGATGAAGCGAGGGCAGGTCAGACCGAGTTTCATCGAATGCTCCTTGATCGGGGAATGCCTGCCGCAGGATGACGTCGCTGCGATTTCGGGCATGAAAAAACCCTCCCGCCTGGGTCGCTGGACCCGAGGCCGAGAGGGCTCCGTACGAGTAATTATCTCATGGGGACGAAGGTCCTAGCGGTCGCGCCGGCGTTCGATGCGCTTGCGGCGGGAGACCTCGCGCTTGTGCCGGGCCAGGGCCTCGCGGCGGTCCTTGCGGTCGCCGGTGGCCTCCCGCTTGCGGCTCTCCAGCTCCAGCCGCATGGCCTCCTGCGCGGCCGTACTCCTCGAAGAGACCCGAGCCGCCGCCCGCGCGGCCAGTTTGGCGGCCCGCTTGGGATTGACCCGCCCGCCGCCCCCGGAACCGGCGGGAACGGGTGGCGCGGCCGACGCCTGGGCCAGCAGCGCCAGGCCGTGCCGCATCAGATGCTCGTACAGTTCGGGGTCGGTCGGCTCGGCGCCGAATGTGAAGCGGGTGGCCCGCAGTTCGCCGTCCTCGACGATCTCCAGCACGCCGATCCAGAACGAGCCGTCGAGATAGACCGACAGCGTCACCATGGTTGCCCTCCAGCGGGTATGCCGAACGACGGCCTGACGAGGCCGCTTCCGGCACACCGGACATCCCTGGAAGGGCGGATACGAGAAGCGTCGCCCGGGCTACCGAACCGGGCCGCGTTTTCGTGTGCCCCACCAGAGTAGAGCCCAACGCCGACTAGGATCCTGTGCCATGACCCAGCTTCCACTGCGGGCTCAGCTCGCGAGCGCCCTGGGCCGCAGTGCCGCCACGCTGTCGAGGATGACCGGGCGCGGCGACGGCTCGGTCATCGGCGGTCGGGTCGGCCTGATGCTCGAGCCCGACCTGCTCCGGCAGCTCGCCCGTGACCGCAGGCTGGCCCTGGTCAGCGCGACCAACGGTAAGACCACCACGACCCGGCTGATCACCTCGGCGCTGCTGGAGCTGGGGGAGGTGGCCACCAACGCGTTCGGCGCCAACATGCCCGCGGGGCACGTCTCGGCGCTCTCCACGCACAAGGACGCCCCCTACGGCGTGCTGGAGGTCGACGAGAAATACCTGCCCGAGGTGCTCGACACCACCGGCGCCGGCGTCGTCTGCCTGATGAACCTCAGCCGCGACCAGATGGACCGCGCGGCCGAGATCTGGCTGCTCGCGCAGAAGTGGCGCAGGGCGCTGTCCGGCAAGCCGACGCACGTCATCGCCAACTGCGACGACCCGCTCGTCACCTGGGGCGCCTCGACCGCGGCCAAGGTGACCTGGGTCGCGGGCGGTCAGCGCTGGAAGGAAGACTCCTGGTGCTGCCCGGAGTGCGGCGGGCCGCTCGATCGTAAGGACGCCGACTGGGCGTGCCGCGAGTGCACGTTCCACCGGCCGGAGCCGCAGTGGGTTCTCGACGACGACGCGGTGGTCGATCCGCGCGGGCAGCGGTGGCTGCTCGACATCCAGCTGCCCGGCCTGGCCAACCGGTCCAACGCCGCGATGGCGCTGGCGGTGGCCGAGGCGTTCGGGCTGCCGGTCGAGCGGGCGCTGCCCCGGCTGCGCGAGGTCACCTCGGTCGCGGGCCGCTACACCACGGTCGAGCGCGACGGCCGCCACGCGCGGTTGCTGCTGGCCAAGAACCCGGCGGGCTGGCTGGAGGCGTTCGACGTCTCCGACCCCCAGCAGCCGATCATCCTCTCGGTCAACGCGCAGGGGCCCGACGGGCGTGACACCTCCTGGCTGTGGGACGTCGACTACCGGATCCTGCGCGGTCGCCCGGTGTTCGTCACCGGTGAGCGGCGGCTGGACCTGGCGCTCCGGCTCGACGTGGCCGACGTGCCGTTCTCGATCTGCGGCACGTTCAGCGAAGCCCTATCCATGCAGCCGCCGGGCCGGGTCGACGTGATCGCCAACTACACCGCCTTCCAGCAGATCCGATCGGAGTTCGGTCGTGCCGTCTGACAGCGCCCTTCGCATCGTCTGGATCTATCCTGACCTGCTGAGCACGTACGGTGACCAGGGCAACGTGCTCGTCCTGGAGCAGCGCGCCCAGCGCCGGGGAATCGAGACCGAGACCATCTACGTGCGCTCGGCCGACCCGGTGCCGGAGAGCGGCGACATCTACCTCATCGGCGGCGGCGAGGACCGCCCGCAGATCCTCGCGGCGGAGCGGCTGCGCAAGGACGGTGGCCTGCACCGCGCGATCGCGCGGGGCGCGGCGATGCTCGCGGTCTGCGCCGGCTACCAGATCATGGGCAGTACGTTCGGCGGCGAGGAGGGGCAGCCGGTCGACGGCATCGGCGTGCTCGACATCGCCAGCTCCCGCGGCCCCGCACGGGCGGTCGGCGAACTGGTCGCCGAGGTGGACGCCGAGCTGGGCCTGCCGACGCTCACCGGCTTCGAGAACCACATGGGAGTCACCCGCCTGGGGCCCGGCGTCAAGGCGCTGTCCCGGACGACCGTGGGAGTGGGCAACGGCGACGGCTTCGAGGGGTGTTACGCGGGGCACATCGTCGGGACCTACCTGCACGGGCCCGCGCTGGCGCGCAACCCGGCGCTCGCCGACCTGCTGCTCTCCTGGCGCGCGGGCGACCTGGCCCCGCTCGACGACACCCGCTACGAGCAGCTCCGGCGAGAGCGTCTGGCCGCCGTGCTGGGCAGCTGACCTTCTAGCGCGCCGGCCTTGGCGTGCAGGTAGCGCTGCTGCTGGAGGCTGTTCGTTCGCTGTGCGGCCGCCTCGTACGACTCACGGGCCGCCCGGTGGTCGCCGGACATCTCCAGCAGGTGGGCCCGGACCGCGTGCAGCCGGTGGTCTTCGGCTATCCGGGGGTCGTGTGCCAGCTTTTCGAGCAGGGCCAGTCCCGCTTCCGGGCCGTCGACCATGGCGGCCGCGACGGTGTGGTTGAGCGTTACCACCGGGTTGTCGGACAGGCGCATCAGCACCTCGTACAGGGCCTTGATCTGGGGCCAGTCGGTCGCCGCCGCAGTCGGCGCCTCGTCGTGCAGGGCGGCGATCGCCGCCTGGAGCTGGTAGGGGCCGGTCGGGCCGCGGGGGAGGGCTCCGGTGATGAGGGCTATGCCTTCGGTGATATAGGCCGGGTTCCAGAGGGTTCGGTCTTGTTCGGCCATGGGGATGAGGGAGCCGTCCGGGCCCGTACGCGCCGGTCTGCGGGCGTCGGTGAGGAGCATGAGGGCCAGCAGGCCCGCCACCTCGGAGTCGTCCGGCAGCAGCCGGTTGACTAGGCGGGTCAGGCGGATCGCGTCGGTGGTCAGCTCGGTGCGGTGGAGGGCCGGGCCCGAGGTGCTGGCGTAGCCCTCGTTGAAGATCAGGTAGAGGACGTGCAGGACCGCGGCGAGCCGTTCCGCGCGGTCCTGGCCGGAGGGCATGCCGAAGGGGAGGCCGCTCTCCTTGATGCGGTGTTTGGCCCTGGTTATGCGCCGGGTCATAGTCGCTTCCGGGACCAGGAAGGCCCTGGCGATCTCCGCTGTCGTCAGGCCGCCGACGGCCCGCAGGGTGAGCGCGATCTGCGACGCGGGCGAGAGCGAGGGGTGGCAGCACATGAACAGCAGGATGAGCGTGTCGTCGGACTCCGACGCCGGCCTGTCCGCGGCGGGGGCCAGCCACTGGTCGGGCAGCGTCCAGCGCGAGACGGTGTCCTCGCGGTGCCGGCGGGCCTGCTCGCCGCGCAGCAGGTCGGTCAGCCGGCGTGCGGCGACGGTGATCAGCCAGCCGCGCGGATTGTCCGGCAGGCCCTCTCCGGGCCACTGGAGGGCGGCCGCGAGCAGTGCCTCCTGCGTCGCGTCCTCGGCTGTGGCGAAGTGCCCGTAACGACGTACCAGCGCGCCGAGAACCTGCGGCGCCAGCCCGCGCAGCAGGTCCTCGATCTCGCCCCCGGTCACATCGGCTCCCCAGCCTCGCCTCCGGTCACACCGGTTCCTTCAGCCTCGCCCCCGGTCACAACAGGACCTTGCCGCCGTCACAGCTCCTCGTAGCCTCCGACGATCGGCCGTATGTCCACGTGCCAGTCGTGGATCGGGGTCGCGTTCGCGGGGTGGGGAGTGTCGGCCAGTTGCGCGGCGATCTCGGTGGCCCGGTCGAAGCTCTCGCACTCGACGATCGTGTAACCGGCCAGGACCTCCTGCGTCTCGGAGTAGGGCCCGTCGGTCACGACCGGAACCCCGTCCTTCAGCTCGACCCTCCTGGCGAGCACGGGCGCGCTCAGTCCCTGGGCATCGACGAACTCTCCGGACTCGACCAGGGCGTGGTTCCACGCCTCCATGAAGGCGTGCAGCGCCGCGACGTCCTCCCCGGACCAGACCGGGTTGCCGGGCTTTCCGGACAGATTGTCGTAGTCGCGCTGCGTGCCGCTCATCATGATCATGTACTTCACGATCTCTCCTCTCGGCCGGCACCGCTCCCGGTGCCGTACACCAGAGACGTCGGAACCACCGCGCCACCCCGGACACGCGAGCCGGAGGTTTTTCGCGGTCAGTACACGAGAGCCTGCGCGCCCTCCGCCACGGCCTCCTCGACGAAGGTGGAGGCGCCGGCGATGCGGACGCCGTCGATGAGATCGTCGACCGTGAGGTCTCGCCGGGCCGCGCACTGGGTGCACACCGTAACCCGGCCGCCCGCCAGAACGGCGTCCAGCAGGTCCGTGAGCGGAGCGGCGTGAGCCAGGTTGAACTCCTTGGCCCTGCCCGGCACCGCGAACCAGGAGGACTCGCCGGTCAGCCAGAGAGAGACCGGAACGCCGCTCGCCAGCGCGGCGGCCGCGACCGTGAACGCCTGGTTGCAGCGCTCCGGGGCCTCGGCGCCGGCGGTCACCTTGATCACCAGAGATCGTGCCATGTCCGTCACCCTAAACCCCTTCCCACCGGACGTCTTCACCGCGGGCGGCCAGTACAGTTTGGTGCCATGGAAGATGCTGAGGTCCAGGTGCCGGTGCATCCCGATCTGGAGCACATCGCGTTCCTGATCGGCCGCTGGGAGGGCGCCGGTGTCGGGGGATATCCGACGATCGAGAGCTTCAACTTCGGTCAGGAGATCGAGTTCAGCCACAACGGCAAACCGTTCCTGTCGTACGTGAGCCGCACCTGGCTGCTCGACGAGGACGGAAACCGGGTCAGGCCGCTCGCCACCGAGTCCGGCTACTGGCGGCCGCAGCCCGACCGGCAACTTGAGGTGCTGCTGGCGCATCCGACCGGCATCGTGGAGATCTACATCGGCGAGGTCGTCTTCCACAAGATCGAGCTGCGCACCGACGTGGTCGCGCGCACCGCCTCGGCCAAGGAATACACCGCGGCCACCCGCCTGTACGGGCTGGTCAAGGGCAACCTCATGTGGGCCTATGACATGGCCGCGGTCGGGCACCCGCTCACATCGCACATGTCGGCGGAGCTCAAGAAGGTAGCTTGATCCATATGAGCACCCCGTTCACCGCCGAGGCGGTCGAGGCGATCAAGCGGCACATGAACGACGACCACCCCGACGACGCGCTGATCATCGTGCGCGGGCTGGGCGACCGGCCCGCCGCGACGACGGCGGCCACCAGCGGGGTCGACGCCGAGGCGATCGAGTTCACGATCGACGGTGGCGAGCTGGTCAGGGTGCCGTGGGGAGAGACGCTGACCGAACGCCCCCAGGTGCGCATGGCGGTCGTACGCCTCTATCGCGACGCCTGCGACAAGCTGGGCATCCCGGCTCGCGGCGAGCACTGACCGCGCGCTGCGGGGAAGAGGGTATGAAAAAGGGCCCCGGGCGGCGTTCCGCTCGTGATCGAGCGGGCCGGATGGACCATGGACAGGACAACTATCCCGCCCTCCGGCTGCCAGGGGCCCCGGTGGTTGTCTCGAATTCGCTAGGCAGACGCGAGACAACAGTCCGCGTCGTTAGCGGACAACCACCTCGCTAGTCCAACTATGAATCACCATTGTTTGGACCACCTCCTTTCCGCGTACCCCAGAAGTTATGCGCTCGGTCGCGGAGGGGGCAAGCGATTAATACTCGGTCGTAGACTCGGGGCATGACGGAGACGCAGTGGCACGAGGAACTCCGCGCCAAGGGCTACCGGGTGACCCCTCAGCGACAGCTCGTGCTGGAGGCGGTCAAGTCGCTTGAGCACGCCACGCCCGAAGAGATCTCCGTCAAGGTGCGCGAGACGGCCCGCGGCGTCAACATCTCCACCGTCTACCGCACGCTGGAGCTGCTCGAAGAGCTCGGCATGGTCACCCACACCCATCTGAGCCACGGCGCCCCCACCTACCACCTGGCGGCGGACGCCGACCATCTGCACCTAGTCTGCCGGGGCTGCGGCGAGGTCGGCGAAGTGCGTCCCGAGCTCGCGGACGGGCTGGTCAAGGGGCTGGACAGCGAGATGGGCTTCGTGGCCGACGTACGCCACCTGACCGTCTTCGGGCGTTGCAGCAAGTGCCGATAGCACCGTCTTCGGGCGTTTCCGCAACCGTCTTCGGGCGCCGTCGCGACTGCCGATAACCTGGAAGGCATGCGCAGCCCTCTGCTCGATCTCCCCGGTGCCGTTCCCGCCGACGGCCCCGACTCCGACGTGGCCGCCCACTACGGTGACCTGTTCGCCGAACAACGGGCGCTCATCAAGGGCGAGGCGGTGGTCGACCGCAGCAACCGCGAGGTGGTCCGCGTCTCCGGAGCCGACCGGCTGAAATGGCTCAACGACCTGACCTCGCAGAAGCTCGACACGCTGGCGCCCGACGAGTGGACGCAGACGCTCGACCTCGATCTTCAGGGCCGGGTCCTGCACCACCTGACGCTGGTCGACGATGGCGAGGCCGTGCTGGCGCACGTCGAGCCGGGCACCGCCGACAGTCTGGTCGCCTACCTCGACCGGATGCGGTTCATGCTCCGCGTCGAGGTCTCGCGCGCCGACGACCTGGCGGTGCTCTCGTCCGCGACCGAGGACTTCCTGGTGCCACGCGCCGAGCTGCCCGACCATCTGGGCAAGCCGCTGGCCGGGCTCTGGGCGTACGAGGCGCTCCGCATCGAGGAGCACCGGCCCCGGCTCGGCTTCGACACCGACCACAAGACGATCCCGCACGAAGTGGGCTGGATCGGCACCGCCGTACACCTCACCAAGGGCTGCTACCGGGGCCAGGAGACGGTCGCCCGCGTCCACAATCTGGGGCATCCGCCGCGGCGGCTGGTGTTCCTGCACCTCGACGGCAGCGTCGACACGCTGCCGGCGCATGGCGCACCGGTGATCTTCGAGAGCCAGGAGGTGGGCGTCGTCGGCTCCGCCGCCCGCCACCACGAGCTGGGCCCGATCGCGCTGGCCACGGTCAAGCGGACGGTGCCGGTCGACGCGCCCCTGCTCGCGGGCGGCGTCGCCGCCGCCCAAGAGGTCATCGTCCCCCCGGACGCGGGCCGCAACGTCACCATCGACCCGGCGATGCGCCGCCGCCTCCGCTGAACCGGCTCGGCCTTCTTGCCGATCGCGTAGAAGGACTCGAGGTCGTCGGCGGAGACTATGTTCACACGTCCACCACGAGCGTGATCGGCCCGTCGTTGACCAGGGACACCTTCATGTCCGCGCCGAACCGGCCGGTCTCCACGTGGGCTCCCAGCGCCCGGAGTTCGTCCACCACGGCGTCCACCAGCGGCTCGGCGACCGGTCCTGGAGCGGCGGCCTGCCAGGTGGGCCGCCTGCCCTTGCGGGCGTCGCCGTAGAGAGTGAACTGGCTGATCACCAGGAGCGGCGCCGACACGTCGGAGCAGGACTTCTCGCCATGCAGGATGCGCAGCCCCCAGAGCTTGGCGGCGAGCTTGCGCGCCTCGGCGCGGGTGTCCGAGTGCGTGACGCCGACCAGCACGAGCAGGCCCGGCTCGTCGATCGCTCCGACGGTCACCCCGTCGACCACCACAGACGCGGTGCTGACTCGTTGCACGACTGCTCGCATGAGACCTCATTCTGGCGCAGGTCAAAAGCTTCGTAGACTCACGCCGAAAGGGGAGGCGAATGTCGCTGGTCGTCGAGGTTGTCCGGTCCGGGTTCGTGGAGTCGACCCATCACGTGCGCATGCTCACCGTGGACGCCGCGGGCGATCCGGTCGCGGCGCACGGCGCGGTGCACGTGCCGGCCTCGCCGCGCTCGGCCATGAAGCCGTTCCAGGCGGTCGGCATGCTCCGCGCCGGGCTCGCGCTCGACGGCGAACTCCTCGCGCTGGCCTGCGCCTCCCACTCCGGTGAGCCGTACCACGTGGACGGCGTGCGGAAGATCCTGGCGGAGGCCGGGCTGACGGAGTCGGCGCTGCTCTGCCCCGAGGACTACCCTTTCGACCGGGCGGCGACCGACCTGGGCCGCGTCTACATGAACTGCTCGGGCAAGCACGCCGCCATGCTCGCCACCTGTGTGCTGAACGACTGGCCGCTGGCCACCTACTTGGAACCGGCGCACCCGCTGCAGCGGGCGATCCGCCGCACGGTGGAGGAGTTGACGGGCGAGCGGGTCGCGGCGTCGGGGGTGGACGGGTGCGGCGCGCCGCTGTTCTTCGTCTCGATGGTGGGCGTGACGCGGGCCTTCCGCGCGCTGGCTCTGGGGGAGGCGGGCTCGTACGAGCGGCGGATCTTCGACGCCATGCGCGCGCATCCGGAGTGGACGTCCGGCACGATCAGGCCGGAGGCCGAGCTGATGCGGGCCCTGCCGGGGTTGATGGTCAAGGTGGGCGCGGAGGGGTTCAACGCGTTCGTGTTCGAGGACGGGCGGGCGGGCACCGTCAAGGTCGAGGACGGCGCGCAGCGGGCCCGCACGCCCGCCACGGTGACGGCGCTGCGCTCGCTCGGCCTGGACGCCCCGGAACTGGACACGATGGCCCGCCCGCCGCTGATGGGCGGCGGACGCGCCGTGGGCGAACTACGCCTCCGCTGAGCTACGCCTACCCGAGCGGCGCTGCCGTGCTCAAGGGGTACGGCGAGCGCGCTTGGACCGACCCGCCCGTCGGCGGGCCCCCTGCTGCTGGGCGCCGTACTGCTCTCACCGTTGCCGCCCCTTGCAGGCCGCCACCTTGATGTAGGGGCACCGTGCGTCGGTCTCTCGGTGAAGCCGCCGGGGTGGGTGCCTGCTCAGGCCGCGATGGTGGCGTGCATCTCCCACACCAGGATCTCGGCCGGCTCCGTGGCGATCACCCGCTGTCCGCCGGTGGCGGTGAACCGGACCGCGTCGCCAGCCGCTAGCTCTCCCGCTCCCTCCAGGTCGATCGCGCCGCGCGCCGCGAACAGGTGCAGGTACGGGGCCTCGGGAAGGTGGACGGCCTGGCCGGGCTGGAGCCGGGCGGCGTACAGGGCCGTATTCTTGTTCCTGATGCGGATCGCCGTCTCGCCGTCGTGCTTGCTCATGCCCGAGGCGACCGGGACCAGCCCGCCGGAGAGCAGTTCGTGCTCGATCTCGAGCTGCTCGTAGCCGGGCGTGATGTTGTTCTCATCCGGCACGACCCACATCTGGATGAAGTGCACCGGGTCGCGGTGGACGTCCCCGCCGAGCCGCCAGGAGTCGTTCTTCTCCGAGTGCAGGATGCCGCGGCCGGCGCTCATCCGCTGCGCCAGACCGGGATAGATCACGCCGTTGTGGCCGGTGGAGTCCTGGTGAACCAGCGAGCCCTCCAGCACCCAGGTGACGATCTCCATGTCCCGGTGCGGGTGGGTGTCGAAACCTGTACCGGCGTCGACGATGTCGTCGTTGTTGACCAGCAGCACACCGTGGTGAGTGTTGCGGTGGTCGTAGTGGTGGCCGAAGGAGAACGAGTGCTTGGAGTCCAGCCAGCCGAAGCTGCTCGTGAAGCGCTCGCCGGCGCGGCGGATGTCCACGCCGGCTGGAAGAACGATGTCGTTCATGATGCCTTACCCCTCTGTACGGGCCTTCAGGCGGCCTTGATCGCCGATACCTCGAACTCCAGAACGATCTTGTCGCCAACCAGGACGCCGCCGGTCTCCAGCGCGGCATTCCAGGTGATGCCGTAGTCCTTGCGGCTGATCGGGACCGAGCCCTCGAAGCCCACCCGGAAGTTCCCGAATGGGTCCGTCGAGGCGCCCTGGTACTCGAACGGGATGGTGATCGAGTTGGTCACGCCCTTGATGGTCAGGTCACCGGTCAGCTCCAGGCTCGTCTCGTCGGCCTGGCGGACGCCGCTGGTGACGAAGGTGATCCGCGGGTGCTCGTCCATCGCGAGAAAGTCGTTGCTGCGCAAGTGCGCGTCACGCTGCTCGTTGCGGGTGTCGATGCTGGCGGCCTGGATGGTCACGCTCGCGCTGGACCGGCTCGGATTGGCGCCGTCGGCGGTGAAACGTCCCTCGAACTCGTTGAACGCCCCGCGGACCTTGGTCACCATCGCGTGCCGGGCGACGAACCCGATCCGGGTGTGCGCCGGGTCGATGACATATTCGCCGGACAGGTCGGCCAGCGTGGCGGGGGCGGTCTGGGCGATGGTCATGGCTCTGCTCCTCATCGTCTGGCGCCACTCATTAGGTGACGCGTCACGTACATGATGTCCCAACTTAGGTGACGTGTCTCTTATTCCGGTAGGCTCGCCGTCCATGGACGCACCGAGCCCGTGGCTGACCGAGAATCAGCAGAACGTCTGGCGCACGTGGCTGACGCTGAACACCCGACTGCAGGCGGCTCTCCACCGTGAGCTGCAGACGGACGCCGGCCTGTCCCTGCAGGACTACGACGTGCTGGTCCAGCTCACCGACACGGCCGACGGCCGGATGCGGGTCTCCGACCTCGCCCGCGCCCTGCACTGGGAACGCAGCAGGCTGTCGCACCATGTCACCCGCATGGCACGCCGCGGCCTCGTCGAGCGCGAGGAGTGCGCCGACGACGGCCGCGGCGCCTTCATTGTGCTGACGCCGGCCGGGCGCACGGCCATCGAGCAGGCGGCACCGGCCCACGTGGACACCGTGCGGAAACTCGTCTTCGACTCGCTCTCCGACGAGGAACTCGACACCCTCGCCGCCATCACCGACAAGATTCTCGCCCAGCTGCAGCGGGACTCGACGTCATGAACGCGGATACTCGGCCCGGCTGCGCCAGGAGGGCGACGACTCCTCCGACTGCCGCCTCTCGGTTGACCGGGGCAGTGGTGTCTCAGCGGATGTCGCGGGCCGCGCGCTTGATGAGGTCGGTGACCGCCTCCGGCTGGGAGACCGCGACCGCGTGCGAGGCGCTCTTGACGGTGACGGTAGGCCACGTGGGTGAGGTCGCCGAGCGCCGATGCGACTTCGGCGTGAGTATGGATCGGGCACGGCCAGGACGGTGAAAAGGAACGGCGTGTCGCGGGGAGGGCACTGGAGGCAGCGCGCTCCACGTCGTGGTCCCACCACAGGCGGGGCCGGTTGGATGCACCGGCAGACGGCGTGTGTCGACCGGACGCCGGCTGTCGCCGACAATGCGGCCAGGAGGGCTCGACAGCGGGGCCGTGGGGTTGCCTGTGCCGCCTGGTCAGCTCGTGGCGCGTACCGCGTCGCGGATCAGGTCGGCGACCTCCTTCGGCCGGGACACTGCGACGGCGTGCGAGGCGCCCTCGATCTCGACGATGGTCGCTCCGGCCCGCCTCGCGCCGAAGCGCTCGACCTCGGGGTTGATCGCCTGGTCCGCGGTGGCCACGAGCGCCCAGGAGGGCTTGGTCTTCCACGCGGCCGCGGAAGCTGTCTCCGCGAAGGCCATGGCGGCGAGCGGACGCTGCGTCACCGCCAGGACCTTCGTGACTTCCCCCGGCACGTCGGCGGCGAAGATGGTGGGGAACGCTTCGTGGGTGATGGCGACCTCTACTGCGGGATCGGCGCCCTGGACAGGGTAGGTCGCCTCCTTCAGGTTGGCGACCAACGGAGAAGCGGGGAAACGGCCCTGAAGCTCGCCGAGGCTCTCGCTGTCTTCGAGGACGTAGGCAGCCACGTATACCAGCCCGACGACGTTCTCCGTAATGCCGGCCACGGTGATGACCGCACCGCCGTACGAGTGGCCGACCAGCACGACGGGACCGTCGATCTGGGCGGCTACGGAGGCGATATACGCGGCGTCGGAGCCCAGTCCGCGCAGCGGGTTGGGCGGGGCCACGACGGGAATACCGTGGCTCTGCAACTCGGTGATGACCCCGGCCCAACTGGCCGCGTCCGCGAACGCGCCATGGACGAGAACCACGGTGGGGGTAGAGGAAGTCATAGTGGGTTCTCTCCTTGTTCAGACGGTGTGAAGGGCGTTCAGACGGTGTGAAGGGCGGCGCGCAGGGTGCTGATGGCCATGGTGATGGCGGCCTCGGCGGCGTGGGTCTCGCGCAGGGCGTTGAGCATGACGAAGTCGTGGATGATGGCCTGGAAGCGCACGGCGGTGACGGACACGCCGGCTTTACGGAGCTTGTTGGCGTATGCCTCGCCCTCGTCGCGCAGCACGTCGGCCTCGCCGGTGATGACCAGGGCCGGGGGCAGGCCGGTGAGTTGCTCGGGGGTGGCCCGCAGCGGGGAGGCGGTGATCTCGGCGCGCTGGGCCTCGTCGGTGGTGTACTGGTCCCAGAACCACTGCATGCCGTCACGGCGCAGAAAGTAGCCGGTGGCGAACTGGTGGTAGGAGCCGGTGTCGAAGTTCGCGTCGGTGACCGGGTAGAACAGGACCTGCTGGAGCAGCGGGACGTCGCCGCGTTCCTTGGCCATCAGGGTCAGCGCGGCGGTCATGTTGCCGCCGACGGAGTCTCCGGCCACGGCCAGGCGGGAGCCGTCCAGGCCCTTGGACGCGCCCTGCTGGACGATCCACTGGGCGACGGCGTAGTTCTGCTCGATGGCGACCGGGTAGCGGGCCTCGGGGGACAGGTCGTACTCGGGGAAGACTACGGCGGCGTCCGCGCCGACGGCGAGCTCACGTACCAGGCGGTCGTGGGTGTGGGCGTTGCCGAACACCCAGCCCGCGCCGTGGATGTAGAGGATCACCGGCAGGGTCCCCTCGGCGCCGGCGGGTTTGACGATACGGGCGCGGACGCTGCCCGTCGGGCCGCCCGAGAGGGTGATCCACTCCTCGTGGATCGCGGGCTTGTCGATCTCGCCGGACTGCACTTCGTCAACGGCCTTGCGCCCTTCCGCCGGGGGTAGGTCGAACAGGTACGGCGGATTGGCAGTGGCGTCCGCGAAGGCGGCTGCCGCCGGTTCCAGGACCGGCTGAGCAGGCTTGACGGCATCGGACATGTGATTCTCCTCAAATGTGTCCTGTGGGGCGCAGGTCCCCGGATCATGGGAACATGCCTCTGACGCCGTTGCCCGGCACGGCTATACCATCCCCGCTAAAACGGATAGACCTGGATAACAGGGCATAAACCTTGCGCCAAGAGCGCGTTGAGAAGATCATTCATGTTCGACCCGAATGGCGGCCCACCCGTTTTCTTCCTCGGCCAAGGCTTTCCGACCAGGAGACCCAGGGTTTCGGGCGCTTCGACCGCACCGCCCCGGCCGCCCTGCTGAACTGACCCATCTCCAATCAAGATGACAGTCATCGCTGATTATCGCTATGACAGAGGAAGCGCCGGCGCAGGCCCGCCGTTGGAACGCCTCGAAGACATTCGGACGGCTCCACTCTGAGAGGCAGCTGTGACTCCTTCCGTTCAACTCCAGGCCGCCCAGCGGACCGCGACGCCGGCGGCCACGCCCTCGGGTCGGCTCGTCGTGCTCCTGGCCGTCGCCTCCGGGATGACCGTCGCCAACCTGTACTATGCGCAACCTCTGCTGTCCTCGCTGAGCGCGTTCTTCGGGATCGGCACGGCCGCCGCCGGCGGGCTCATCACCGCGACCCAGATCGGATATGTGGCGGGCATGCTGCTCCTCGTTCCGCTCGGTGATCGCATCGAGAAGCGCCGGCTGGTCGTGATCTCGCTGGCGGTCACCGCATCGGCGCTGGTGTTGGCGGGCACCGCCACCGCCTTCCCCGTCCTGCTGGCCGCCTCACTGATCGCCGGAGGAACCTCGGTCGTCGCCCAGATCCTCGTCCCGTTCGCAGCCGGTCTCGCCCCCGACCACGCCCGCGGCCGCGTCGTCGGCCGGGTGATGAGCGGCCTGCTCACCGGCATCCTGCTGTCCCGCACCCTGAGCAGCTTGGTCCGGATGGCGTGTCGTCTTCCTGGGCTCGGCCGTCCTGATGGCCGTGCTGGCGTTGGCGCTGCGCTCGGCCCTGCCCCGTCACGCCCCCAGTACGAACGTGTCGTACGGGCGGCTGCTGCGTTCCACCGCACGGCTGGTGCGCACCCACCCGGCGCTGGTGCGGCGCGGCTTGTACCAGGCGGTGATGTTCGGCGCGTTCAGCGCGTTCTGGACCACGGTGTCGTTCGAGCTAACCGGCCCCGCTTTCCACTACTCCGGCTTCGGCGTGGGCATGTTCGCCCTGGTCGGAGCGGCCGGAGCGGCGGTGGCGCCGTTCGCGGGACACTGGGCCGACCGCGGGCTGGTGCGCCCGATGACCGGTGCGGCGTTCGCCGCCGCCGCACTGGCGGCCGCGCTCGCCGGATTCGGCTGGCACAGCATCATCCTGCTGGCCGTCGCCGCCGTCCTGCTCGACATGGCGGTGCAGACCACCCTCATTCTCGGCCAGCACACCATCTACCGGCTGGACGCGGGTGCGCGGGCACGGCTCAACAGCGTCTACATCGCCACGTTCTTCGCCGGAGGGGCCATCGGCTCCCAAACCGGCTCGATCATCTATCACGCCTACGGCTGGACCGGCGTGACCGTCCTGGCCGCCGCGCTTCCCGTCCTCGCCCTGCTCTACTGGGCAACCGAACGCCGGCACTGAAACACAGCCCGGCGGTGGGGGATCAGGCGATGTGCCGGAGCAGCGCCGCGACCGCCGGCGGCGCCTCCCCCTTGGGTCGGACGACCATGACCTTCCACCTCGGCGCGTGCTGGGCAAAGCGGTGGGAGGTCAGGTCCGGGGATCTCGCCGCGATCGACTCCGGCATGATGCACACGCCCAGGTCGTGGCGGACGAGCTCGGACGCCGCCACGATGTCGTTCACCTCGAACGTGGTGGGCCGCTCGACCTGGGCCGCGCGGAACGCCTGATCGACCGAGTGCCGGATCGCCCAGCCGGGCGAGAAGTCCACCAGCGGCAGTCGGGCCGCGTTGGCAAGCGTCACCGGCCCAGGGAACTCGCGCCCGGCCGAGGTCACCAGCACCATCTCTTCCCGGGACAACAACCGGGTCTCCAGACCTCGCTGCTGCTGGCGGTCGAGCGCGACGACCGCGACGTCCACGCCGCCGTCCCGGAGTGCCTGCCGGATGTCGACCACCGCCGCCTGCCGCAGGCGGACCACCACGCCGGGATGCTCCTTCCGCAACCCGGCCAGCGCACGGTGCAGGCCGGCCCAGACGCCCTGCATCGTGCCGACCGTGACCCGCCCGCGCAACTTGCCCCCGTATGCCGTCGATTGCCGCCCGCGCGTGCTCGGCGGCCCGTAGCAACCCGTCTGGCGACCAGATAAGCCAGCAGCCTTTGCGCTCCAAGGTGGCGAACTGGGCGATGTCCGCGCCGAGAGCGTCCTCGCCGTCGTCGTGGATGGCCTGCTCGGGCGGGTCATCGCCCGTCACGCTGCCCATCACGTGGTCACTGTCTCGCGCTGAGTGCGGCGATCGTCCTCGGCGTCCATATCAGCGCCAGTTCGTCGACGATCACGACTGGCTGATGATCTTCGATCGAGTGAGCGGGTTCACGTGGTGACCGCCACGAAGCCGGTGCCGGGGCGATAGTCGGGTGACTGGTGGCGGAAGTAGGTGTTGTACACCTCGCAATAGCGGCCGCCCTGGGCGAGCAGGGTGGTGTGGTCGCCCTGCTCGACGATCCGGCCGTGGTCCAGCACGACGATCCGGTCCACGTGCTCGATCGTGGACAACCGGTGCGCGATCACGATGGAGGTACGGTCGGCCAGCACCGCGTCCAGCCCCTCCTGGATCTGGGCCTCGGTCAGCGGGTCGACGCTGGCGGTGGCCTCGTCCAGGACGACGACCGCCGGATCCTGGACGAGCAGCCGGGCCAGGGCGACGAGTTGCCGTTGTCCCATGGACAGGGAACGGCCGTGCTCGCCCACGTCGGTGGCCAGGCCGTCCGGCAGCGCCTCGATCCAGTCGCCGCCGCCGACACCGATGGCCGCTTCCAGCACCTCATCGTCGCTCGCCTCGGGGCGCGGGTAGCGGATGTTGTCCGCGACCGTGCCGCTGAACAGGAACGGCGCTTGCGGCACCGCCCCGATCTGGCGGCGGTACGCGGCCAGATCCAGAG
Source organism: Nonomuraea sp. NPDC049750 (assembly GCF_040659625.1). Taxonomy (NCBI): domain Bacteria; kingdom Bacillati; phylum Actinomycetota; class Actinomycetes; order Streptosporangiales; family Streptosporangiaceae; genus Nonomuraea; species Nonomuraea sp. NPDC049750. The sequence continues at coordinate 33,783 of NZ_JBFANB010000029.1, read as the reverse complement.
ACCGGATGTCTCGGTCGTCGATCAGGAGGATGCCGCCGGAGAATTCGTAGAACCGGGTGATGAGCTTGCTGAGTGTCGACTTCCCCGCCCCGGTGTGGCCGACCAGCGCCACGGTCTCCCCGGCCTCGATCGAGAGATTGAAGTTCTCGAGGACCGGGGTCTCAGTAGAGTAGCCGAAGTTGACGTCCCGGAACTCGATCCGCCCAGCCAGCCGCTCGACCGGCAAGGCATCGGTCTGCACCACCCTGGGGGTGGCGTCGATCAGTGCGAAGACCCGCTCGGCCGCCGACAGCCCCTGCTGGAACTGCGACCAGAACGCGGCGATCGACGTCAACGGGAACCAGAAGAACGCGACCGCCTGCAAGAACAGGTACCAGTCACCGGCCGACAGGCCACCGCCGCGGACCGCGTTGCCGCCCGCCAGGACCAGCATGACCTCGGCCAGCCCGGCGACGAGGAACAGCAGCGGGAAGATCGACGCGAAGGTGAACCCCTGCCGCAGTTGTACGGCGTAGCTCTGCTCGTTGATTGGGCGGAACTCGTCGTAGACCCGCTGCTCCTGGCGGAAGTTCTTGGCGACCGCGATCCCGCCCATGGTTTCGGTGAGATTGGCGTTGACCCGGCTCATCGAGCGCTGCGCCCGCCGGGTGGTGGAGCGGGCGATCTTCCGGAACCGCAGCGCGCAGCCGACCACGATGGGCACGATGAGCAGGGTCAGCAGGGCCAGCGGGACGTTCCGGGTGAACAGCAGCGCGGTGACGAACCCGACGACCAGCACCTGGCTGAGCAGATCCATGCTGAGGCCGACGACGCTCGCGAAGTCATCGGTGTCGGAGGTGACCCGGCTGACGATCCGCCCGGACGGGTTCTCGTCGTAGAAGGACAGGTCCCGTTCGAGAACGGCGTCGAAGGCGTCCTCGCGCAGGGTGAGGACCACGTCGCCGGTGGCTTTCGCGTTGAGCCACTGCCGGACGAAGTTGAACACCCAGCCGAGCCCACCGGCGAGCAGTATGCCCCCGGCCAGTGTCCAGATGCCGCCGCCGTGCACGATCCGGTCGATGCCCCAGCTGATCATCACCGGGACCGCCGCCTGGGTCAGCGAGCCGAGCACGATCATCGACGCGACGCCGAGCATCGTCCAGCGTTTCGGCCAGAAGTAGCCGACGACGCGGCGGAGCAGCTCACGATCGGTGTAGGTGCGGTCGTAGTCCTCGGCCTCCAGGCCGTCCATCAAGAACCCCATCAGACCGGCACCTCCACTTCGTCGTAGTGCGAGAAGATCCGCCGATACAGAGGGCTGCGGCCGAGCAACTCGTCGTGGGTGCCGAAGTCGACCAGCTCGCCCCGCCGGATCAGGAGCACCTTGTCGGCCCAGCGGATCTGGGACAGCCGGTGGGTGATCAGCATTGTGGTCCGGCCGGACTGGACGCGTTCGATCGCCTGCTGGATGCGGTCCTCGGTGGCGGAGTCGATGGCGCTGGTCGAGTCGTCGAGGATCAGGATGGCCGGGTCGGTGAGCAGCGCCCGGGCGATGGCCAGGCGCTGCCGCTGGCCGCCGGAGAGGGTGACGCCACGTTCGCCGATCACGGTGTCGTAGCCGTTGTCGAGCTCGTCGATGAACTCGGCCGCCTGCGCGTCTTCGGCGGCGCGGACGACGGCTTCCCGGTCGGCCCGCTGACCCAGCCCGAAGGCGATGTTCTCGGCGATCGACCGGGAGAACAGCACGATGTCCTGCTCGATGGTGGAGATCTGCGAACGGAGCGAGTTGAGGTTCCAGTCGCGTACGTCCACGCCGTCGACCAGGACCCGGCCGGAGTCGACGTCGAAGATCCGCGGGACCAGCTTGGTCAGGGTGCTCTTGCCGGAACCGGTCTCGCCGACGATGGCCACCGTCTCGCCCTGCCGCACGGTGAAGGAGACACCGCTGAGCACCGGCGAGCCCGCGTAGGAGAACGACGCGCCGTCGAAGACGAGCTCACCGCGCATGGCCGCGGTATGGCCGTCGGCCCGCTGGTCGAGCTCGGTGTCCGCGTTCATGATCTCGAGAATCCGGCGGGCGGAGACCAGTCCGAGCTGGACCAGGGAGAAGGTGAAGGTCGATACGTTCGTGGGGAAGTGCAGCAGGGTCATCAGACCCATGAAGGCGATCAGCTGGCCGAGTGTGAGATCCCCGGCGGTGTGCAGGGCAATCCCGTGCCAAAGGGCGGCGGCCATCGCCAAGGCGAGCAGCAAAGTCGGCAGATAGCGGGCCCGGACCAGGCCCTCGCGTACGGACAGGTCGCGGTAGAGCCGCGCGTTGCGGCGGAACCGGAGTCGCTCCTGGCGTTCCTGCGCGGTCACCTTGATGACCTCTATGCCCCGGACGGCCTCGCTCAGGTGGGCGTTGAGCGAACCGAACTGCTCGCGCATCCCGGTCGCGACCGGGTTGAGCTGCCGCATGTACTGCCACAGCGCCAGCCCGAACACCACCAGGAAGCTCGCCGGCACCAGCAGCAGCCGCAGGTCGATCAGCGCGATGAAGACCAGGGGGATGAAGGCCTGCGAACCGGAGTCGACGATCATGTCGAGACCGGGTGAGACCAGCATGCGCAGCTGTTTGATGTCGTTGGCCGCTCGGGCCATCAGGTCGCCGACCCGCTGCCGGTTGTGGAAGGTCTGGCTCTTGCCGAGCAGACTCACGTAGAGCTCATCGCGGGTATCCCGGTTGAGCCGGCTGGCCAGCAGTTCGCTGCTGAGGCGCGCGCCGATGTCGAGCAACCCGCGGGCCAGCACGATCCCCAGCAGAGCGCCCACGATGGGGAGCAGCTCACCGTGGCCGGCCACCGCGTCGAACGCGGCACCCACCAGACCGGGTATCGCCGCGTTCAGAACCACCATCGCGATGGCTCCGACTAAGAACACGCCCAGATAGAGCGGCTGGCGGCGCAGATGGGACCAGATCCAGCGAGCCGGTCCACGCCGGTCGTGGGTCACCCCAACGACCGAGAACTCAGCCTGTTGAACCGCTCCTGTGACTGTCACCCGCGCCTCCCCGAGCCATGCCGCTCCCCGCCCAGGACGCCGCAAGGTCGGTTGTATCAAATGACACCGACATTTCCCCAGCCGTTTATTCGGGGCTGTCCCCGACGGGCTGGCCGAGCATGAGCGCCCGAGCGGCGTCAGAGAGCCGGGTGATCGGGCTGACCTTCGCCCATACCTGTAGCCATTCGGGCGGCTTGGCCGTCGGCACGAACACGTCGCTCCCGAACGTCAGCGGGATGATCATCACGAAGCCCAGCCGACGACGCTCTCCGGGCTGCGCGCCAGCAGACCCACCAGAGCCGCCAGCCACTCCATCGACATCGAGAACAGCAGGATCAGCCCGCACGCCCCGAAGAAAGCCGGCCAGCTTCCCGCCACGGTGGGTTCGGGGAGCCGCCGGGGCCCTACAAAGTGCGGAACTGGCGGCTGGCCGAGATGGCGCCCGAGGTCGTCGTGGTGAACGTCCGCATCGACCCGGCGAACTTGGACAGGTCCCACTCGGCCGGACCGTGATACCAGTACAGGTTGTCGGACTGGGGCCCGTTGCCGGTCACCGAGGCGACGACCCGGGACCAGTGCTCCACGCCATCGAAGATCACCGCGTACGGGAGATAGCGGGAGAACAGCTCCACCCGGTGCTGTTCGGGCACCTCGCCGAGGTCACCGGAGAACAGGTACTCGCGGAAACCCATCGTGTGCGCCAGCGCGGCCGAGCCCTTGGCGGTCTTGGCGGGCATGTACTGGCCGCCGACCGCCAGGGCGCCGCCGGCGATGATCAGCGCCAGGCCCAGCAGGCCGTACGTGGTGAACCAGGCGAGCGCCACCGTGGCCAGCAGGCCCACGCCGATGAGCAGCACGCCGATGACCGTCCAGCGGGTCCGCTCGGTGTCGGGACGGCGGGCGAACCAGCCCTGCGTCACCACGTCGGCGTAGAGGGCGTCGCGGACCTTGCCCAGGTGACTGGCGAACGAACCGGACATCTGAGACAGAAGCACCATGTCGCGCCCGTCGAAGATGGCGTCGTACAGCGCCCGCTCGTACGGCAGCAGCGTGTTGACCGGCGCGTTCGGCAGCCTGACCAGCGTCCAGTCGGGCGCGTCGTAGGTCTGCCGTGGCTGCTCGTCGATGCGCAGGTAGCCGCGGACCGCGAGGTCCACGATCGTCGCGGTGACGTCGACCACGTCGGCCTGTTCGTCCACCAGTGTGCCGATCTGGCCGGGCCGGACGCCATCTGGCGGGGAGAAGTGCCCGTTCTGCACGGGGGCGACCGAGTTGCGCTCGTGGCCGGCGGCCCTGGAGTCGCGCCCCCGCGTCCAGTAGAGCAGGCCGACGCCGCCGAGCAGGAGGACCAGCAGGGCGGCGAGCGCGCCGCCGGTGACGCCGTTCAGCGTGAACGCGCCGGCCAGCGAGAAGCGCCGCTCCAGGATCGGCGCGCCGCTCGTGGAGCCCTTGGCGTAGCCGACGACCACGGTCAGCGCCTGGCCGGGGCCCACGTTCTGCTGCTCGAAGGCGGCCTCGGTGGCGCCGTGGTCCATGGAGGCGGACGTACAGCCGATGGCCGAGGTCAGCCCACCGGCGAAGCACGACAGGTTCTGCACTTGGCCGGGGCCGCTCACCTTGACCGTCGCCTTGGTGACCGGCTCGCTCCAGCCGTTCACCGCGAACCAGCGCAGCTCCTCGATGGCGCCCGCGGGCGTCACGGCCCCCTTGACGTCGTACTCGACGGTCCCGGGCCCCTTCATGGTCAGCACGTCGCCGGCGAGCGTGCCGCCCTTGACGTTCGAGATCTGGTACAGCCGGTCATTGTCGTCGTCGAAGCGGGTCCTGGTGAGGAACGTCCGCTTGAGCTCCCCCGAGCCGCCGCTGATCTTCTCGACCACGTGCAGTGTGCCGTTCTTGGCGAGGCTCATGGTCACCTCGTCGGTGATCCCGGCCGCCGCCGTGGCGGGGACGGCGGTCAGCGACAGAGCGACGGCCCCCAGTATGGCCAGCGTGCGCCTGATACCCGTCATGGCGGCACATCGTAGCGGTTCGTACCTTGTGCGGGCAGGCGGGATCAGTCGAGCGTGATGCCGTTGGCGGCCCGCTGGACGTTCTCCGGAGCCGCGCCCTGGCCGGGGTTCTCCAGGGCGAGGGCCTGGTTGACCTCGGCGAACGGCCGCATCCGCGCCTCATAGCGATCGAACGCGCCCTGCGGGTCCCTGGACAGCTCCTGGGCCAGTACGTACGCGCCCACCATCGCCAGGCTGGTGCCCTGGCCCGACAGCGGCGAGGCGCAGTAGCCGGCGTCGCCGAGCAGCGTCACCCGGCCCTCGGACCAGCGCTCCATCCGGATCTGCGCCATCGCGTCGAAGTAGAAGTCGTCGGCCGCCCACATCGCCTTCAGCAGCCGGGGCGTCTCCCAGCCCAGCCCGGAGCAGCGCTCCTCGATGAGCCGCTTCTGCTGCTCGACGTCGCGGTAGTCGTAGGCGACGTCCTCGCCGCCGAAGCCGATGTTGACCCGGATCGAGGCGTTGCCGGGGGCGGTGTAGAGGCCGAACCCGGCGTCGCCCTCGCGGTGCCACACCTGCCAGCGGTCCAGATCGAGGAAGTTGTCGGCGCTGTAGATCGCCACGTACATGCCCAGGTGGTGAATGAATTGCGACTCCTCGCCGAACACCAGCCCGCGCACGTTCGAGTGCAGACCGTCGGCGCCGACCACGTAGTCGAAGCGCCGCCGCCCGCCGCTCTCGAACGTCACCTGGACCCCCTGGCCGTCCTGGTGGAGCGCCGCGATCGAGTCGCCATAGAGGTATTCGACGCCGCTGCCCGAGGCGGCGATGACGAGCGCGGTCAGGTCGTCGCGCATGATCTCGATGTCGGGGCTGTCCAGCCGGCCGCCGCTGATCGTCTCCTCGGTTGTGCGCATCAGCTCGTTGCCGTCGCCGTCGACCATCGACATGCCGAGCATGTCGGTCTTCATGGCTCGTGCCTGCTCCAGGATGCCCATGCGCTCGGCCACCTTCAGCGCGGCTCCCCGGATGTCGATCGCCTGGCCGCCTCGGCGAGGGGCGGGGGCGCGTTCGACGACGGTCACGGCGAAGCCGTGCTCGCGCAGCCAGTAGGCCAGGACGGGTCCGCCGATGCTGGCGCCGGAGATGAGGACGTTCATTTGATCTCCCCTGTGTGTTGTTGACGCTGTACGAGGTGAATGTACGGCGTACAGACAGGGTTCGCAACAGGGGTTCTGCTAATCTCTGTACTAGTACAGTGTCAAAGGAGGCCGGATGGTCGCGGAAGCGGCGCCGCCGTACGTGCGGATCGTCGACGACATCAAGCGCCGCATAGCGGACGGCGAGTTGCGGGTCGGGGAGCGGGTGCCCTCCACCAGGCAGCTGGCCAGGGACTGGGATGTGGCCCTGGCCACGGCCGCCAAGGCGCTGGCCCGGCTCGCGCAGGAAGGCGTGGTCGTGGCCGAGTCGCGCGTCGGCACGGTCGTCGCCGGACCGTCGGCCCGGTCACCACGTCGTCCGCACGGCGCCTCCGACGACCCCGGCCGCGATCTGGGCCGCGATCTGGGCCGCGGTCAGGTACGTGACCTGGGCCGTGACCTGGGCCGTGACTCCGCGCGTGATCTGGCGCGGGAGCGTGTCGTGCGGACCGCCATCGAGATCGCCGACGCCGAGGGCCTGCCCGCGCTGTCCATGCGCGGCGTCGCGGGTCGGCTCGGTGTGGCCACGATGTCGCTCTACCGCCACGTGGGCAGCAAGGATGACCTGGTCGAGCTGATGATCGACCAGGTGTTCGGCGAATTCCCGCTCCCCGCCGAGCCGCCGCCCGGCTGGCGGGCCCGGCTGGAGGTGGCGGCCCGCGTGCAGTGGGCGGCCTACCGGCGGCACCCGTGGCTCACCCGGATCACCTCGCTGAGCCGGCCGCTGCCATCACCCAGTCTGCTCAAGCACGCCGAATGGGCGCTGGCGGCGGTCGATGGCCACGGCCTCGATCCGGAGAGCATGATGCACGTGCACATCCTGATGTACAGCTACGTCGAGGGGATCGCCGCCAACTTCGAGCTGGAGTCTCAGGCGCAGGCCGAGACCGGCCTCACCGACGACGAATGGATGCGGGCCCAGGACGCGCGGCTGACGGCCGTCGTCACCTCGGGCGCCTATCCCACGTTCGTCGACGTCATCCGGCGGATGGGGGGCGACTTCGACTTCGACCTCGACCGGCTCTTCGAGTTCGGTCTGCGATCGCTGCTCGACGGCCTGGCCGGGATCATCGAGGCCGCGGGCCAAGCCAGGCGGTGATCAGCCGGGGGCCGCGACGCGGAGACGCTGGTCCGGGACCGCGACGCGGAGACGTCAGTCGGAGATGGCGACGCGGAGGCGTCAGTCGGAGATGGCGACGCGGAGGCGTCAGTCCGAGATCGCGATGCGGAGGCGCCGGAAGCCGCGGCCCTTGCTCTCGATCTTGGCGACCTTGATGCGCCCGATCTGCTTCGTCGAGGCGACATGCGTGCCGCCGTCGGCCTGGGTGTCCAGTCCGACGATGTCGACGATCCTGACGTCCTCCACATGCGCCGGCACCAGGTTGGTCGCCGTCCGGATGATGTCCGGGATGTCGAACGCCTCCTTGCGCGGCAGCACCCGTACGTCGATGCGCCGGTCCGCGACGATCTCGGCGTTGCACGCGTCCTCGACCGCCTCCTTGAAGCCCGGCGGCAGCTCCGGCAGGTTGAAGTCCATCCGCGCGCTCAGCTCGTCCATGTTGCCACCCGTCACCAGCGAGCCGTAGTCGCGGAAGACGACGCCGCACAGGACGTGCAGCCCCGAGTGGGTACGCATCAGGGCGGAACGCCGCGCGTCGGCCACCGCCCCCTGAACGACCGTGCCGACAGGCGGGACCGGGTCGCCCTCTGCCGGAATAAGGTGCAGATCATCGCCTTTGCGCACCCCGACGATCCGAGTTTCCACCCCCAGCCAAAGCAGAACTCCGTGATCCGCCGGCTGGCCGCCTCCGCCCGGATAGAATGCCGACTTGCTCAGCACGATTCCGTCGGGTGTGGAGTCAAGGACGACGGCCTCGAAGTCGCGCAGATCCTGATCCGACAATTCGAGCCGTTCTGTCCGCCCGTGGAGGTCATGAGTCATGTCGGCAGCTTAATCCCCGAGGTGGTTATGCGCGGCCTGCTGGATCGAGCCCTGATCGCACCGGCTGTCGCGATATTGGGGATTTGTTGTGCAATATCGGGATGCGGCGGTGGGGCTGGTGAACCTTGGCCGAGCCCGGCGCAGCTTCATTCTGAGTCGCCTCTGCCGCGGAGCGGGCCGGCCGCACCCGTCGTGATGTTCGTCGGCGACAGCTTCACGGTCGGTTCCGGCCCGGTGCCGCTCTGGCGGACGTACGCCACCGAGTCGGCCCGCCTGCTCGGCTGGCAGCCGGTCATCGCGGGCGCGGGCGGCACCGGCTATCTCAACCAGGGCCGCGTCGGGCGTACGTTCCAGGAGTCGTTCGAGGCCGAGCTGGCCTGGCGCCCCGCGCCCGACATGCTGATCATCTCAGGCGGCCACAACGACAGCCCTTGGTCGCCGACGAACGTACGGCGAGCGGCGGCCAGCCTCATCTCGGAGGCGCGGACCCACTGGCCGAGAACCCGGATCCTCATGATCGGCCCCATCTGGCTGCACGACACCCCACGCAAGGCATATCGGCTGCGTGACGCGCTGTCGGGCCTGGCCCAGCAGGAGGCTGTCCCCTTCCTGGACCCGCTCGCCGAGCAGCGGATCACCGGCACCCCGCCCGGCCAGCTGCTCCCCGACGGCATCCATCCGACCGCCGAGGGCCACCTCCACCTGGCCCAATGGCTGGCCGACGCCATCGGCCGCCTACCCGGGAAGGATCACCAAGGTCCGTAGGGGCCGTTGTTGCCACCGCGCCCGCCCATGCCCTTGACGGCGGGCTTGACGTCGACGACGTAGATCGTCGCCGCGATGACGGCGATGATCGAGAAGAACCCCAGCCCGATCCCGAGGAACTCGCTGCCCCCAAGGAACATGAAGGCCTGGAAGTAGGACCACGCGCCCGCGGCGGAGAACAGCGTGGCCAGGATCAGGATGATCAGCCAGAGGTTTTTCTGCAGCTTGCCGGCCGACACGAACGCGTTGGCCGGCACCCGCGCCGCGTGCACCAGCGCATAGATCGACATGCCGAAGATGCCGACCGCGAGCAGCAGGAAGAGAAGATTCAAGCCGCCGTTGACAATTTCCATGTGTGTCCCGCCCAACGCTCGCGATGAAACGGCCCCAGCCTAGTAGGCGCTCCCGACAAACGGGCACCCCCGAAGCGGAAAGCCCACCTCCGTGCGGAGGCGGGCTTTCGGCGTGGTGTCAGGCCTTGGGCGTGCTGGCCTTGGTGGTGCGGGGCTTCTTGACGGGAGTGGCGACGGCGGGCTCGGCGGCCTCCGACACCTCCTCCAGCTCCAGCGCGGCCTCGCCGGTCGTCTTGCTGACGACCTTGCGCCCGCGGGTGGCGAAGTCCTCGTAGACCTCGGTGGCCAGCACGGTCAGCTGGTCGGCGTAGGTGCGCGCCTTCTCGGGGAACTCCCTGGCGAAGCCCTCGGCCTTGTCGGCGTAGGTGCGGGCCTTCACGGGCAGGTCCTTGGCGAGCTCGGCGCGCCGGGACTGCAGCTTCAGCAGCTGCTCGGGCAGCTCCCGCAGCTTCTCCACGGCATAGTCGCCCGCACCCGCCACGGCGTAGAAAGGCTTGGAGTCGGTGAGCTTCTTGACCTCAGTGGCCAGCGTCATGGGTTAACCTTCCTTGGTTTCCTGGTTGGCGGTGCCATTGCCGGTGGACGCCGCGAAAGGCTCAAGCGCGGCGAGATATTCCTCAGGCAGCGGCTCGTCGTCCGATTCGGAGTCGTGCCGGAGATGAGCGTTCTGGGAGGTCTGCTCGTCTTCGGCGCGCTTCTCCTTGCGAAACGACTCGTAGATATCGATGAGCACCTGGCGTTGCCGCCCGCTCAGGTTCGCGTCGGCGCGAATCGCGGTGATGACATCACTCGGCGGCTCGCGATCCTCGATCAGGCCCGCCTGCACATAGAGCGCTTGCGATGAAATGTGCAGACCCTTGGCGATCTGGTTGAGAATCTCCGCGCTCGGCTTACGCAGACCGCGCTCGATCTGGCTGAGGTAGGGGTTGGACACCCCTGCTGCCGCCGCGAGCTGGCGCAGCGAGATCTTCGCCTGCTGCCGCTGCTCGCGGATGTATTCGCCGATCGAGCCGACCTTCGGTAGTGCCATGCCTCTAGTGTGCCCCAGAGTGCTTGCAATTGCAAACGCAAAGCTAACGCCAGCAAGCGTTAAAACTGGATGGTCCAGAGGAAGGGGGTGGCGGTGACCAACGTGACGGACAGGGCGAGGATGCTGAAGCGCATCGTGGTGGGCAGCGCGGGACCCGGCTTGATCAGGCGATCCACCCGGGCCATGACGTTCTGGGCGCGTACGCCGAGCATCCCCTGCGGGGTCGGCATGGCGCCGGCCGTACCGAACCTGAGCAGGGCGGTGGCCAGCCTGCGCGGCGAGCAGTAGCGGCGCGCGCGGTCGTCGGCGGCCATCTCGATGAGCAGCTCGACCTGCGCCTGCGCCTCGCAGACCACCTTGGACCAGGGCAGGGCCCGGCGCAGGGCGGCGAACGGCAGCAGCACCAGGTCGTGCCGCTCCCGTACGTGCGCGGCCTCGTGCGCGAGCACGGCCGTGAGCTCGTCGTGCGACAGCAGCTTGAGCGCCCCCTCGCTGACCACCACCTGCGAGCGCAGCCCCGGCACGCAGTAGGCCGCCGCGCTCGGATGGTCGAGCACCCGCACGCCGGGCACGCCCGGGTCGTCGCGAGCGATCAGGGCGAGCAGCACGCGGTGCCGCCTGCGCGCCTGCAGCGCCTGCACGCCGGCGGTGATCAGCACCACGATGAGAACGGTCAGTGAGGTCAGCCCGGCGATCATCGCCGTCATGTGCAGCGGATCCCAGGTTCCGCGCGGGCGCTCGCCGCTCAGGAAGGCCGCCATGCCCGGCAGGATGCCCAACCCCGAGGGCTGCACGGCGTACGCCAGCATGGCGCCGGTCGTGGCCAGGCCCCAGGCCACGCCCAGGGACTGCCAGAGGATGATGGCGATCCGAGGGGCACGAGACGTCCAGCGGGCAGTCGTGAGACGCCAGGAGCCGAGCCCGCACGCGAGGGCGAGCGCTGCCAGCGTCGCTGCCGTGGTCACTCTTCCTCCAGCTCCAGCTCCGTGAGAGCCCTGCGCAGGATCTCCGCCTCCGAGCCGGACACGGCCTGGGCGAAGCGGGTGAGGGCGGCCGAGCGGTCGCCCGTCAGGTCCAGAGCTTCCAGCATAAGCTCAGCGATGTACGCGTCGCGGCTCGCCGCCTGCTCGTAGCGCCAGGCGCGGCCGTCGCGGGTCCGCTGGAGGAACCCCTTGCGGGTCAGACGGTCGAGGACGGTCATGACGGTGGTCGGGGCCAGATCGCGGTCGGCTATGAGCCTGCCGACCTCACGGGCCGTCAGCGGACTGCTTCCCGCCCAGATGATGTCCATGATGCTGCGTTCGAGCTCGCCAAGACCCTTCACACTCTTCAGCGTAGTACTACAAAGCGTCGAGCAGATATCCGGGATGCTGGTGAGATGGACGTCACGCTCGTACAGGGGGACATCACCGCACAGATGGTTGACGCGATCGTCAACGCCGCCAACTCGTCGCTGATGGGCGGGGGCGGGGTCGACGGCGCGATCCACCGGCGGGGTGGGCCGGAGATTCTCGCCGAATGCCGGGCGCTGCGGGCGTCCCACTACGGCAGGGGACTGTCGGCGGGGCAGGCCGTGGCCACGACCGCCGGGCGGCTCGACGCCCGCTGGGTGATCCACACCGTCGGGCCGGTCTATTCGCGGAGCGATGACCGTTCCAAAGTCCTGGCCTCGTGTTACCGCGAGTCGCTCCGGGTGGCCGACTCGCTGGGGGCCCGGTCGGTGGCCTTTCCCGCGATCTCGACCGGCATCTATGGGTGGCCGCTGGACGACGGCGCCAGCATCGCGCTGCGCACTGTGCGGGAGGTTTCCACAGCTGTGGACGAAGTGCGGTTCGTCCTGTTCGACGCGGTCGCTTACGCGGTGTTCTCCGCGGCTCTTTAGAGCGCGCGCCTCTTTGGGAGGGCTTTTCAGAGCGGGGGGCTTTCAGGGCGGGAGGGCTTTCAGAGCGGCGCCACGGAGTCCCAGGGGAGGGTCAGTTCGCCGAGGCGCCATCTGGCCGTGCCGCCGAGCGGCGGATGCCGGTGGATGGGCCAGGAGTTCGCCAGCAGGTCCACGGCGGCCAGCCAGCGTTGTCGGCGGCCATGGGCGCCGTACGGGGCGGTTCTCGCCCAGGCACGGTCGAAGTCGCTCAGGAACGCATGGATGCGCTCACCGGGGACGTTGCGGTGGATGAGGGTCTTGGGCAGGCGGTCGGCCAGGTCCGAAGGGCGGTCGAAGGCGTCGAACCTGGCCGAGAGGGTGAGCGTGCGCGGGCCGTCCCGATCCAGACCGGCCCAGATCGCCCGATGGCCGCTCTCCGAGCAGGTGCCCTCCACCAGGACGCCGCCGGGGGCCAACCGGCCGCGCAGCGCCTCCCAGTAGCGCCAGGCGTCCGCCTCGCCGTACTGCCTGAGGACGTTGAAGGCCCGGATCAGCAGCGGGGGACGCGAGACCGGCAGCTCGAAGCCGCCCAGGGCGAAGCTCAGCCCGGCGCGCTCGTACGGCTTGGCCAGGGCGACCCGCGCGGGGTCGATCTCGATGCCCACCACCTCGATGTCCGGGCTGATCCGCCGCAGGCGGGTGAACAGCTCCAGCGTGGTGGTGTGGGAGGCGCCGTAACCGAGGTCCACGGCCAGCGGCCGGACGGCGCCGCGCAGCAGACGGCCGTGCGCGGCGGCGATCCACCGGTCGGCGCGCCGCAGCCGGTTGTGCCCGGTCGTGCCCCGGGTGATCGAACCGACCGGCCTAGCCACCGACGCGGTGCACCCGGTGCTGGGCGGCCTGGGCGCGCGGGCGCATGACCAGGCGGTCGATGTTGACGTGCGCGGGCCTGGTGACGCACCACACGATCGCGTCGGCCACGTCGTCGGAGCTCAGCGGATCCGGCACGCCCTGGTAGACGCGGGCGGCCGCCGCCTCGTCGCCGCGGAAGCGGGTCACCGCGAAGCCCTCGCTCTGGACCATGCCCGGCGCGATCTCCACGACGCGTACGGGCTGCCCGACCAGCTCCAGTCTGAGTGTCTCGGCCATCGACCGCTGGGCCTGCTTGGCGGCCACGTAGCCGCCCCCGCCCTCGTACGCCACCAGCGCCGCGGTCGAGGTGAGCATCACCAGCACCCCGTCGCCCGACTCGACGAGCATGGGCATCAGGGCCTGCGTCATCCGCAGTGACCCGAGGACGTTGGTGTCGTACATCCGCTGCCAGTCGTCGAGCCGCCCCTCGGCCACCGGCTCCATGCCGAGCGCGCCACCGGCGTTGTTGACCAGCACGTCGCACCGGTCGAGCGAGGCCGCCAGCGCGTCCACCGACTCCTGAGAGGTCACGTCCAGGGACACGGGGCGGATCCCGGGCACCTCGGCGGCCAACTTGTCCAGCCGGTCCTGACGTCGCGCGCCCGCCACCACGTCGTAGCCCTCGGCGGCCAGCCGCCGCGCCGTCGCCTCACCGATCCCGCTGCTCGCGCCCGTCACCACAGCCGTCTTCTTCATGCCACACATCTTGCCAGCACTGCCCATGACACCCCGCTTGTCGGGAATGTCGGGATGTTCTGCATAGTTGTACTGCGTTTGGAGGTGGTGTCGGGTGAGGCGACGACGGGTCAACCGGGTCGCGACCATCAGCATGCACACGTCTCCCCTGGAACAGCCCGGCACGGGCGACGCCGGTGGGATGAACGTGTACATCGTCGAATCGGCGAAGCGACTGGCCGAGTCCGGCGTCGAGGTGGAGATCTTCACCCGGGCCACTGGACGTGACCTGCCACCGGTAGCCGACCTCGCCCCCGGTGTCATGGTCCGCCACCTGACCGCCGGACCGTACGAGGAGCTGACCAGGGCCGACCTGCCCGGCCAGCTCTGCGCGTTCCTGTCCGGCGTGCTGCGGACCGAGGCGATGTACGACCCCGGCCGCTATGACGTCATCCACTCGCACTACTGGCTGTCCGGCCAGGTCGGTTGGCTGGCCAAGGAGCGCTGGGGCGTGCCCCTGGTGCACACCATGCACACCATGGCCAAAGTGAAGAACCTGCTGCTGGCCCAGAACGACCAGCCCGAGCCGCAGGCCCGGGTGGTGGGCGAACAGCAGGTCGTGGAGATCGCCGACCGGCTGGTGGCCAACACCGCCGACGAGGCCGGCGAGCTCATGGAGCTGTACGGGGCGCAGGAGGAACGCGTCGCGGTCGTGAACCCGGGTGTCAACCTCACGGTCTTCCAGCCAGCTTCACAAGGAGCCTCCCGGCGCCGCCTCGGCCTGCCGCAGAACGCGCACGTCCTGCTCTTCGTGGGCCGGATCCAGCCGCTGAAGGCGCCCGACGTGCTGCTGCGCGCCGCCTCGCGGATGCTCATCGACGACCCCTCGCTGCGCGAGCGCCTGGTCGTCGCGTGCGTAGGCGGACCGTCGGGCAACGGCCTGGCCAGGCCGTCCCTCCTCGCCGAGCTCGCCGCCGAGCTGGGCATCTCCGACGTCGTCCGGCTCGTGCCGCCCGCGCCGCAGCACGAGCTGGCCGACTGGTACCGCGCGGCCGACGTGACCGTCGTGCCGTCCTACAGCGAGTCGTTCGGCCTGGTCGCCCTGGAGTCACAGGCATGCGGAACCCCCGTCGCCGCGGCCGCCGTGGGCGGGCTGCGCACGGCCGTACAGGATGGCGTGTCGGGCGTGCTCGTGGACGGCCACGACTCGCACGAGTGGGCACGCGCGCTACGCCGCTTCGTCACCGCGCCGGCCTGGCGTGACGGCCTGTCGATCGGCGCCCGTGAGCACGCGGCGGCGTTCGGCTGGCAGGCCACGTCGTCGCGGCTGATGGAGGTCTACGCGGACGCTGTCGCCGACCTGCACCGGCTGCCGGTCGCCGTCATCTCATAGGCCGCCTGTTCCGTAGGCTGTACGACATGCGCGAAGTCGTAGAAACCGCGCTCAAGGCCGCGGACGTCTCCTTTGACGAGCCGCGGCCGGGGGCGTTCCTGGTGAAGCTGCCCGGGCAGCACAAACTCGCCACGATGACGTGGTTGATCATCGGCGATCAAGCGCTGCACGTCGAGGCGTTCTTCTGCCGCCAGCCCGACGAGAACCACACCGAGTTCTACAAATGGCTGCTCGCCAAGAACGGCGGCATGTATGGGGTCCACTTCTCCGTCGACAGCGTCGGCGACGTCTACCTCGTCGGCCGGGTGCCGCTCACGGCGATCACGGAAGAGGAGATCGACCGGTTGCTCGGCTGCGTGCTGACCTATTCCGACGACTGGTTCGACCGAGCCCTGGAGCTCGGCTTCGCCTCGTCGATCAGGCGCGAGTGGGCATGGCGCGCCAAACGCGGTGAGTCGCTGGCCAACCTCCAGGCGTTCGCCCGCTTCGCGGATCCGGCGCGGACCGACAGCTGACCGGGTCCGGCGGGCCCGAGGGCTTCCCGGGTCCGGCGCGGACCGGCGACTGACGCTCGCCATAGGATTGCCCGCATGGCGACTTTGGTGCTGCTACGGCACGGCGAGAGTGACTGGAACGCGAAAGGCCTGTTCACCGGGTGGGTGGACGTGAGCCTCTCGGCCAAGGGCGAGGACGAGGCCCGCCGGGGCGGCAAGCTCCTGGTGGAGGCCGGGGTCCGGCCCGATGTGGTGCACACCAGCCTGATGACCAGGGCCATCCAGACGGCTCAGCTCGCCCTCGGCGAGGCCGACCTGCTCTGGCTGCCCGTCAAGCGCTCGTGGCGGCTCAACGAGCGCCACTACGGCGCCCTCCAGGGCAAGAACAAGGCGCAGACCCGCGAGGAGTTCGGCGACGAGCAGTTCATGCTCTGGCGGCGCTCCTTCGACGTCCCGCCGCCCCCGATCGCCGACGGCGACGAATACTCCCAGGCGGGCGACCCGCGCTACGCCCTGCTGCCGCCCGAGCTCATGCCGCGCACCGAGTGCCTCAAGGACGTCGTCGACCGCATGCTGCCCTACTGGTACGACGAGATCGTCCCGGATCTCGCGGCCGGGCGCACCGTGCTGGTGGCGGCGCACGGCAACTCGCTGCGGGCGCTGGTCAAGCACCTCGACGGCATCCCCGACGAGGAGATCGCCGGGCTCAACATCCCCACGGGCATCCCGCTGCGCTACGAGCTGGACGCCGAGTTCAAGCCGCTCCAGCGCGGCGGCGAATACCTCGACCCGGAGGCCGCCAAGGCGGCGATCGAGGCGGTCGCCAACCAGGGCCGCTGAACACCGACGGCGGGGCGCATCGCGCGCCCCGCCGCCATCGGCTCATCAGCTCGGGTCAGGTGGCCGTCGGGCGGGAGCCCGTCACCAGGTAGACGACGTCACCGGCCACATTGACCGCGTGGTCGGCGTAACGCTCGTAGTAACGGCCGATCAGCGTGATGTCGATCGCCGGCTCCACACCGTGGGGCCAGTCCTTGGCCAGGATGTTCCTGAACAGCCGCCGGTGCAGCTTGTCCATGGCGTCGTCGTCGGCCTCCAGCTCCAGCGCCGACTCCACGTCGTGCGAGGCGATGCAGCCGCCGGCCTTCGTGACCAGGGTCTCGGCGATCTGACCCATCTGCACGATCGTGGGCCGTACCTCCGCCGGGATGGCCGTCTCGGGGTGGCGCAGCCGCGCGATCTTGGCCACGTGCACCGCCAGGTCGCCCATGCGCTCCAGGTCCGTGCCCATCCGCAGGGCCGTGATGACCATCCGCAGGTCCACGGCCACCGGCTGCTGCCTGGCCATCAGCTCGAAGATGGACGCCTCGAGCTGCTCGAACGTCGCGTTCACCTCCGCGTCTCTGGAGATCACGCTCTCCGCGAGCTGGAGGTCGGAGTCGAGCAGGGCCGTGGTGGCTCTGGAAATGGCCGAGCGGACCAGTCTGGTCATCTCGACCAGCTTGTCGGTCAGGGAATCGAGTTCTTCATGGTACGCGTCGCGCATGTCGTCACCGTACGTCGCTCTTGATGAACGAACTCCTACCGCGAGATGAACTTTCCTGGAAAGAGCCGTTCATCCGCAGGTGGAAGGGCTGTCGCTTGAAGAAGGCCACCTACCATCGAAAGCATGAGTGAGATGGCCATGAGCTTGACGGCCCTGGCGGGGTTCGTCGTGGGAGCGCTGGCGGTCCTGTTCTACCGCAACCAGATCGAGTCCTCGAACAGGGCCGCGACGGCCGGCGACCAGGAGGCCGGCGCCTTGCCGCAGGGTGTCGCCTCGGTGCTCGCCGTGCTGCCCTCGTCCGCCGTCGTGCTCGACGCGCACGATCGCGTGCTGCGGGCCAGCTCGGCCGCCCGCGCGTTCGGGCTGGTCAAGGGCGACCGGCTGATGGCCGCCGAGCTTCTCGCCCTGGCCAGGCAGGTACGCCGGGACGGCGAGATCCGCGAGAGCGAGATCGACGTCGCCGGGCACAAGTTCGGCCAGGAGATCACGAACTTCGCGGTCCGGGTGGCCCCGCTCGGCTCGCACGGCCAGGTGCTGGTGCTCGCCGAGGACCAGACCGAGCGGCGCAGGGTCGAGGCCGTCCGCCGCGACTTCGTGGCGAACGTCAGCCACGAGCTCAAGACCCCCGTCGGCGCGCTGAGCCTGCTCGCCGAGACCATCCAGGACGCCGCGGACGATCCCGAGGCCGTCACCAGGTTCGCCGGGCGCATGCAGCACGAGGCCGCCCGGCTCAACTATCTCGTGCAGGACCTGATCACGTTGAGCCGGATCCAGGGCGCCGAGCCCATCCCCACCCCCGGCCAGGTCTCGATCGACGAATCCGTCCACGACGCCATAGACCACTGCAACACCAGAGCCATCGCCAAGGACATCACGCTCGTCACCGGCGGCACGGAGGGTCTGCGCATCTGGGGAGACGACGAACTGCTCGTCACCGCCCTGCGCAACCTCATCGACAACGCCGTCGCCTACAGCCCCGAACACACCCGGGTCGTCGTCAGCGTCAGACCGGCCGGCGACTCCGTCGAGATCAGCGTCAGCGACCAGGGCATCGGCATTCCGGAAGAGTCGCTGGAGCGCATCTTCGAACGCTTCTTCCGCGTCGACGCGGCCAGGTCCCGGGCGACCGGCGGCACCGGCCTCGGCCTCGCGATCGTCAAGCACGTCGCCGCGGCGCACGCCGGCGAGGTCTCCGTCTGGAGCAAGGAAGGCTCCGGCTCCACATTCACGCTGCGGCTGCCCGCATTCGGCGGCACCGCGGTGGTCGTACCACCCCCGAACACCCTGGAGGCCGCAAAATGACCCGAGTTCTCGTGGTCGAGGACGAAGAGTCGTTCTCCGATGCCTTGTCGTACATGCTCCGCAAAGAAGGCTTCGAGGTCTCCGTCGCGGCGACCGGGCCGGAGGCGCTCGACACGTTCGACCGGAGCGGCGCCGACCTGGTGCTGCTCGACCTGATGCTGCCCGGACTGCCGGGCACCGAGGTATGCCGCTCGCTGCGGCAGCGCTCCAAGGTGCCGGTCATCATGCTGACCGCCAAGGACAGCGAGATCGACAAGGTCGTGGGCCTGGAGCTGGGCGCCGACGACTACGTCACCAAGCCGTTCTCCTCGCGCGAGCTCGTCGCCCGCATCCGCGCCGTACTGCGCCGCCAGGGCGACGCGGTGGAGGAGCTGGAGTCCGCGGTGCTGGCGGTGGGTCCCGTGCGCATGGACGTCGACAGGCATGTGGTGGCCGTACGCGGTGACCAGGTGCAGCTGCCGCTGAAGGAGTTCGAGCTCCTGGAGGTGCTGCTGCGCAACGCCGGGCGGGTGCTCACCCGGGGGCAGCTCATCGACCGGGTGTGGGGCGCCGACTATGTGGGAGACACCAAGACGCTCGACGTTCACGTCAAGCGGCTGCGCGCCAAGATCGAATCAGACCCGTCCAACCCGCGCTGCATTCTGACCGTGCGCGGGCTGGGCTACAAGTTCGACGCGCTGGAGAGCTGACTTCGACGCGCTGGAGAGCTGACAGAGTCAAGCCCCGGTTCGGCACGTATCTCTCGTGCCGGACCGGGGCTTTCTCATGGGGTCAGTGCTCCCCCTCGGCCGCGGCGGTGGCCGAGGGCGTAGGCGTCGGCGCGGCGGTCGCGTTGGGCGCCGGCGGGTAGTCCTTGAACTCGCGGCTGCGCGTGACCACGGGGACGTTCATGGACACGACCCCGGCGTTGGCGAACTGGAGGTCCAGGCGGATGCTCTCGCCACCCCTGAGGCCCTTGGAGATGCCCTCCAGCATGATCTGCGGGCTCGGCTTGCCGGTGTTGACGAGCTGGTTGCTCGGCAGCTGGATCGGCGTGGTCACCTTCGCGGTGGCCATGGTGCCGGCGTTGACCGCCGTGAGCGTGTCAGGGGCGCCGTTGGTGTTGAGGATGTTCAGGTAGACCGGGGCGGAGCCGCCGTAGACGAGCTGTGCGCCGGAGTCGGGGCCGAGGATGAACGCCTGGGGGATCTGGATGCCATGCGTGCCGTAGTTCTTGGCCTGATCGAAGAGGACTCCGGCCTCATTGGGGGCGTACGGCTTGTTGGTGTCTGCGTCGAATCCAGCTGAACAGCCGGCGAGCACGGGGGCGGCCAGGAACGCGGCAGCGGCGACAATCCAGCGACGGCGGGTCACGAGCGGGTTCTCCTAGGGTCTTGCACATGCATGTTGGGCAGCGCCCACCATATCCACCCGAATCCATGGTCATATCCGCACCCCTGCAGGTCATTAGCTATGCGCGCATATGCGATTCATAGACTTGACGCCTTGTCAACCCCCAATATGCCGCTTTGACCTGCAGTTATGATGATTTCACTGTTCCGGGAGCCTGTGGATGCGTGGTACTCTGGAGTACAGCGGAAGGGGTACTTGTCACATGACTTTCCAGGTCGGCGACACTGTCGTCTACCCCCACCATGGGGCTGCTCGGATCGAAGCAATCACGAAGCGATCCATCAAGGGTGAGGAAAAGACCTACCTGGTGCTCAAGGTCGACAAGGGCGACCTTACCGTCCAGGTGCCAGCAGAAAACGCAGAACTCGTCGGCGTGCGCGATGTTGTCGGCCAGGAAGGCCTAGAGCGGGTTTTCGATGTTCTTCGGATGCCGCACACCGAGGAACCGACCAACTGGTCCCGGCGCTATAAGGCCAATCTGGAGAAGCTCGCGTCCGGCGATGTCAACAAGGTCGCCGAGGTGGTCCGGGACCTGTGGCGGAGGGACCGCGAGCGCGGCCTGTCCGCCGGTGAGAAGCGTATGCTCGCCAAGGCCCGTCAGATCTTGGTGAGTGAGCTGGCCCTCGCCGAGAAGACCAATGAGGACAAGGCGGAGGCCTTGCTCGACGAGGTTCTCAACTCCTGAACACGAAGCTTCCACGGGTGGGCGTCGGAGTCGACGTCCACCCGTTCGTTTCAGGGCGAGACCTGCATCTCGCCGGCCTGCACTGGCCGGGCGAGATCGGGCTCGCGGGCCACTCCGACGGCGACGCCGCCGCGCACGCGGCCTGCGACGCGCTGCTGTCCGCCGCCGGGCTCGGCGATCTCGGTGGCCTGTTCGGCACCGCCGACCCGCGCTGGGCGGGCGCCTCGGGTGTCACGCTGCTGGAGGAGACCGCGCGCCAGGTACGTTCTGCGGGCTTCGAGATCGGTAATGTCGCGGTCCAGATCATCGGTAACCGGCCCAAGCTCGCGCCTCGGCGTACAGAGGCCGAGAAGGCGCTCAGCGCCGCTCTGGGGGCGCCTGTGAGCCTCAGCGCGACCACTACGGACGGGCTGGGGCTGACCGGGCGGGGCGAAGGGGTCGCGGCCATCGCGACGGCGCTCGTTGTCGCTTAGTTCTGGTCGCTTTAGCTCTGGTCGCTTTAGCTCTGGTCGTCGTCTAAGGCGGTTCGTCAACCTTTACCGGCACTGCGGCGTCTTCTTACGGGATCCGTTGAGGGTATCCCGGCGGGCGCTGCCTCCGGCCCGCCGAGCGAACGGGGGCGGCGGTCCGTTACTGGCGCGGTACGGATCGCCGCCTTCCCGAGGGTACTTTCCCGATATGTCGGGTAAGTCCTTCTGAAGACATGTGGAACGTCTTCGGGGGGAGCTACACATGATCGGCGCGATTGTTTCCGCAGTCGTCATCGGCGCCATTGTCGGAGCACTGGCCCGGTTGATAGTGCCCGGTAAGCAGAACATGTCCATCGGTCTGACGTTGATCGTCGGCATCGTGGCGGCTCTGCTCGGCACGCTCATCGCTCAGGCGTTCGGCTGGGCCGACACCCGGGGCATCGACTGGCTGGAGCACATCATCCAGCTCGCTCTGGCCGTCATCGGGGTCCTCATCGTCGCCAGGGTGAGCGCCGGAAAAACCGGTCGTACCGGAGGAACGCCGATCTGACCTGGCGTTTCCCAGCACCTACGCATATTCGCGCGTGGCCGGGTACTGATCTCCCTCGAGAGTGAACGGCTCACTCTCACTGGGAGGTTTGGTCATGACAATCCAGTCCATCCTTGGCGCCATCGTGATCGGCGCCGTGATCGGCGCCCTCGGTCGTCTGCTGCTTCCCGGCAGGCAGGCCATCGGGTGGATCCTCACCATCGTCGTCGGTATCGTCGCCGCCCTTGTGGGCACGCTCATCGCGCAGGTGCTCGGCGTCGCCACCACCAATGGCATCGACTGGATCGAACTCGTCATGCAGGTCGTTCTGGCCATTGTGGGTGTCGGGCTCGTGGCAGGGCTGCGGCGGGGCAGTGGCAAGAGCGTCTAGACGATGGCTTAGGCAGTTCCGCGACTGTGCCGAACCCCCTTCGGCGCGGAACGGTACGCGAAGACCCGCCCGGTACTTACACCGGGCGGGTCTTTTGCTGCGCTTCTGCCGCGCTGGGCAGGTCTTCTGGTGGGTCTGCTCAGTCCTCGGGCGGAAGGGGGGTGCTGCGGAGCCGGCCCGAGGGGGCGTCGTCTTCTACGACCGGGTGAGGGGCGGTGTCCTCAAGGGCGCGGTCCTGCAGTGTGCGGGTACGGGCGGTGGCGGACTCGGCGGGGTCGGCGACTTCCGGGCCGTGGTCGGGGTCGGGGTTGTGCCCCGCTTCGGCCTGTTCGGCGACTCCGGCTCTGGCCTCGGTCTGTTCGGCGACATCGGCGACATCGGCGGGGTCGGCGACATCGGCGGCTTTGGCAGCTCTGGCGCGGGGCGGTGCGGCTGGGATGTCGCTGAAGACCCGGACCGGTTGGGTGTCGGTGTCCCGGTCGGTGACAGTGGGGGTGCGGGGGTGGACGAGGACGTCGGTCGGCTTGACCCGATCACCCCAACGCACCGGACGCTTCTGCTCGTTGCTCGCCTCCGGGGCCGGCTGTGGCTCGGCGCTCGACTCAGAGGCTGGCTCGGGCTCGGAGGTCGGCACGGGCTTCGGAGCCGGGGTTGGCTCAGGCGGTGAGGTTGGCTCGGGCTCTGGGGACGGCTCGGGTGCCAGGACAGGCGGGGCCGGTGCCGTGTTTTGGGGCCCTTCGTCGGGCTCAGTGTGGAAGCCCGGCTCAGCGCCCGTACCTCGCTCGGTGCGTCCGCCGGGCTCATCGCGTACATCTAGCTCGGCGTGTCCGCCTGGTTCACCACGTCCGTCTGGCTCCGTCCGTCCGTCCGAGTGGATGCGGCGGCCCGCCTCCGACTCTGACTCCGGGGCGCGCTCTGACCGGTGGGCCCACTCGAGTCTGGGGGCCGGCTCTTGAGCCCTCTCCGGCTGGCGGGGCCACTCGGTGGTCGGTTCCGGGCTGCGTAGCGGCAGATCTGTCGGTCCGGCGTCCGGAGCCTGTGCGGGGGCGGTGGGCCAGTGGGTCACGCGGGCGGAGATGGGCGGGGTTTCCGGGGCGGGCGTGGGACCGATGACCGGGGTGGTCTCCAGCACGGGGTGGTGCAGCGGCTTGGTCAGCGGCGGTGGGTCCTCGGCGGTGCGGTTCCGGTGGAAGGGCACGATGTCCTGCTCCGCCGTAGCGTCGTCATCGTCGTCTGTGGACGTCCTGCGGGCCTGGACGTGCTTGATGAGCAGCAACCACAGCCAGAGGGCGATCGCCAGCATGATCCATGGGGCGACCGCCACCCCCACCGCGAGAGGCCGTACGTCGAGCTGGACCTGGAGCGCCGTCGCGGCGTTCGACGCGGCGGCGGCCACGATGAGCAGGACCAGCACGAGCGCCGCCTGGGCGCGTACCAGCAGGCGGGCCGAGCGCAGCAGGAGGACGCCGATCAGCGCGACGACCAGAAGCGCGTCGAAGCCGGCCGGATAGAGGAAGGCGAGGTCGGGTCGGGATTCGCCGCGGATGGCCAGCGCCCGCAGGTCGTCGAAGGAGAGCACGCAGGCGACTGCCGTCAGGCCGGCCACCGCGAGACCGGCGAGGGCGATGCCCAGGCGTCGGAGCGTAGAAGGGGGAGTCACGTCCATGGCGGTTCGAGCCTACAGAAGAATGGGGGGCAGGACCGATCAAGGGAGATACATGACCGAGCTCTCAGGGGACGTGCGCGAGCTGTTCGACGGGCCCAATTACGCGACGGTGACCAGCATCAATCCCGACGGCGGACCTCAGTCGACGGTCGTGTGGGTGCGTACGGACGGCGACGACGTCCTCTTCTCCACCGCCAAGGGGCGGCGCAAGCCGCGCAACTTCGAGCGCGACCCCCGGGCCAGCCTGCTCGTCATCGACCCGGCGAACCCCTACCGCTACGCCGAGGTCCGTGGTCGCGTGAGCATGGAGGAGGACCCCGCGGGCGACCTCATCCAGGAGCTCTCGCTGAAGTACACCGGTAAGCCCTGGGAGGACAAGCCAGGAGTCGAGCGGCTAATTGTCCGCATAAGTCCAGAGAAGGTCATCATGCGTGCGTGATTAAAGGACCTGCGACGTTGGCTTAGGCGTTAGCCTTTCATTCGTGAGCCTGCACATCTACGACACCAGCGCACGTGCCATCCGCGAATTCGTTCCGGTCGAAGCCGGCCGGGCGTCGATCTACCTGTGTGGGGCGACCGTGCAGGCTCCCCCGCACGTCGGGCACATCCGCTCGGGCGTCAACTTCGACGTGCTGCGCCGCTGGCTCATGCGTTCCGGCTATGACGTGACGTTCTGCCGCAACGTCACGGACATCGACGACAAGATCATCCGGGTGGCCGCCGAAGAGAGCGTCCCCTGGTTCACGGTCGCCGAGCGCAACCAGCGCGCCTTCACTTGGGCGTACGACACTCTCGGCTGCCTGCCCCCGACCGTCGAGCCCCGCGCGACCGGTCACGTGCCCGAGATGATCGTCCTGATGCAGCGGCTCATCGACCGCGGCCACGCCTACGCGTCGGGCGGCGACGTCTACTTCGACGTCGTCTCCTACGAGGACCGCTACGGCAAGCTGTCCAACCAGAAGCTGGCCAACATGCGTGCGGCGGCCGACACCGACGACGAGTCGTGCAAGCGCGACCCGCGCGACTTCGCCCTCTGGAAGGGCGCCAAGCCCGGCGAGCCGACCTGGCCGACCCCCTGGGGCCTCGGCCGCCCCGGCTGGCACCTGGAGTGCTCGGCGATGGCGACCAAATATCTCGGGCCGGCGTTCGACATCCACGGCGGCGGCCTCGACCTGATCTTCCCGCACCACGAAAACGAGCTCGCCCAGTCCCAGGCGGCCGGGGACGACTTCTCCCACTACTGGATGCACAACGGCCTGGTCAAGATCGGCGCCGAGAAGATGAGCAAGTCGCTCGGCAACTCGCTGCTGATCCCGGAGATGGTGCAGAAAGTACGCCCGGTGGAGCTGCGCTACTACCTCGCGGCACCGCACTACCGCTCGTCGATCGACTACTCGGAGGAGGCGCTGCGGGAGGCCGCGGCCGCCTACCAGCGCATCGAGGGCTTCGTGACCCGGGCCGCCGAAGTGATCCACGACGTCGACGCCGATGCTCCGCTGCCGCAGGCGTTCAGCGACGCGCTCGACGACGACCTGGGCACCCCACAGGCCCTCGCCGTCGTGCACGAGGTGGTCCGCGAGGGCAACGTGGCGCTGGCCAGGGGCGACAAGGAAGCGGTGGCACGCCTGCTGGCCGAGACCCAGAACATGCTCGACGTGCTGGGCCTCGATCCGCGCTCGGCGCAGTGGCGCTCGGCGAAGTCCGACCTCAAGCCGGTGGTCGACGCGCTGGTGGCCGTGGCGCTGGAGCAGCGTAAGGCTGCTCGGGCGCGCAGGGACTATGAGGCGGCTGACGCGATCAGGGACCAGTTGACGGCGGCGGGCATCACGGTGGAGGACACGCCGCACGGGGCTCGCTGGGAGCTGTCCCACTAGGCCCTGCCGCGCGAGCCGCTGTGGACGTCCCAGAACGCCGGGATACGTCCACACGATCACACGGCGTTCGGCGCGTCCGCTGTGCGGCCGACCCGCAGACGGTGGTGACCGGACGGCAGTGACTGCACGCTGGTCGCCCGCCGGCTGCGGTGACCGCCGCCTTTGGTGATCCGTGATCTTGTGCCATCGAAGGTTGAGCGGCTCAGGACCCACTCTGGGCGTGGGTCTCGCCCTGATCGGCGGCTGGCATCGTGATCTGCGTGCGCGCTTCCTCGACCTGGCGCATGATGCGTTCGGCGCCGCAGTCCGCCGCGGTGGCGTACGCCTCGTCCGCCAGCGCCAGCGCGTCGCTATTGCGGTTTTCCGCGGCAGCGATGTAGATCAGTCCGACCTGATTGGCCGCGACTCCAGCCAACAGCCCTATCTCACGGCGCAGCCGTATCGATTCCTCCAGCCGCTCCCGCGCGGCCTCCAACCGACCGGCAGAATGCTCCGCGATCCCAAGATGCCGAAGCACCTCGGACTGGGTGAACCGATCTCCGGCCTGCGTCGCCAATTCGTACGACTGCTCGAACAGCGGAATGGCCGTAGGGGTGTCACCCCGTACAACCTGGTGAAAACAGCCCACCCAGAACAGCGACTCGGCCAGGCCGGGAAGATCGCCGAGCATTCGATACAGCTGCGTCGCACGCTCGAACAAGGCCAACTCATGCGTGACCTCCTGCCGGTCTTCGAGAAACCGCGCGTGCAGGATCCGGCCCCGAGCCAAGGCAAGATCAGCCTCGACCTTGTCCAGCTCCCGCTCCGCTCCGGCCAGCCCAGCGGTCTCACCGGCGTAGACAGCGCGTTCGTATGACACCCTGGCCCGCTCGATACGTTCTTCCGCATGCATCCCGCTCACCCCGTCCCAGCGTCGACGACACGGTACATCGACAGCCGCCGAAAGATCGAGCCGTGCGTCAGGCGAGACCCTGTCAGGCCCGGGTGGTCCGAACCTCGCGGCGGATCGCGAGCACGCTGAGCCACGTGCGGTGGGTGGCGTTCTCGGCGTGCTCGCGTACCTCGAAGCCGATCTCGGCGAGGACCGCGAGCAGCGTTCGCGGCTTGCGGTGTACGAACCAGCGCTGGAGCCCTTTGTCGTGCGGGACCGGCTCCCAGACCTCGCCGTCGCCGGTCGAGGTGCTCAGCCCGAGCACGCCCCCGGGGCGCAGGGCCGCATGCCAGGCGCGCAGCGTGGAGACGGTCTCGGCGGCCGGTACGTGCAGGAGAGCCGCGACCGACCACAATCCGGCCAGCGAGCCGGGAGTCAGCGGTGGGTGGCGCAGGTCGCCCAGAGCCACGGGAACGCCGCGGTCGGCGGCCAGTGCGGCCATGGCGGCCGAGCGGTCCACTCCTACCGGGGAGAGCCCCTGCTCTCGGAACCAGGCCGCGTCCCTTCCCGGGCCGCATCCCAGGTCGGCGACGCGTCCTCCGGCGGGCAGCGCGGCGGCGAAGCGCGCTCGAAAGGCGCGGAACGCGGCGTCGGGGTTCTCGGAGCGGGATGCGAAGACGGGGGCGATGCGGTCGTACGTGGCGGTGGTCCGAGCGATGGGATCTTCCATCCTGCGGATATTGCCAGGTTCTGGACGTGCGAGGTGGGGTGTGCGGCCCGGTCGGCTGTCTGTGCTCGACCCTGTCAGGTGCGCGTCACGTTCACCTGGCACGCGACCTGGCGTGGCTGGGAGGTGCGGGCGGTCACCTGGCGCCGCTGTTCACGCCTGCTCTCGATCACTCGGAGTTGCATTGCGTCTGGTCGCATTGATCCGGAGCGACGGGGCCAGGACGGGGCGGGCGTCCAGAAGCCCACGCTCCCCGTGGTGCTGCTATTTCGCACCGACATCCCGGCCCCGTCCAGCCCGCAACCTGTCCGAAACTGCCAGCAAACGCTGCTGCTACTCGCCGGCAAAATCACCAGAGCCTACAACCAACCCAGGGCAGCCCAGAGTTCGTTGCTCGGCGACCCTGGCGTTGAGCTGGCACGTTGGACTCGTGGCGGGTGTTCACTTCACAGTGTGGAGCCGTTCACTGACAGCGCGACGTCGATGTTGCCGCGTGTGGCGTTGGAGTACGGGCACACCTGGTGTGCGGTGCGCACCAGATCGGCGGCCTGCGCCGGGTCCTCGATCGAGGGCAGCGTCACGTCCAACTCGACCCCGAGCTTGAACGTGCCGTTGGCGTTCGGGATCAGCATGACCTTGGAGTCCACCGCCGCGTCTCCAGCCTCCAATCCCTGCCGTTGCCCGAGCATCGTCAGGACGGCGGAGAAGCAGGCGGCATAGCCGACCGCGAACAGCTGCTCCGGGTTTGTCCCATCACCATCGCCACCCAGTTCTTTCGGCTGGCGCAGGTTCACATCCAGCATCCCGTCGCTGGAACGCCCGTGCCCGTGTGCCCGGCCACCGGTCACCTGTGCCTGCGCGGTATAGAGCGGTTTCGTCATGTCGGAGTCCTTATCGTCGCCTTCTCGAAAGTGAATCTTAGACTTCAAAAACAGGAAGTCAATGCTTTAAGATCCCACCGTGATCACTTCGCTGGAGGAACTATGACGAGGCCTCAGGTCGGCTATCTGCTGCCGACACGTGACTGGGTCGTGCTGGGGGATCGGGAGCCGTCCGCGCTGGTCGAGCAGGCGCGACTGGCCGAGGAACTAGGCTTCGACTCCGTCTGGGCGGGCGACAGTCCGGTGACCCGTCACCGCGCGGATCCGCTGATGCTCCTGTCCGCGGTGGCCGCTATGACGGAACGGGTGACGCTCGGCACGGCCGTGCTCCTGCCCGCCTTGCGTCATCCGATCCTGCTGGCCCACCAACTCGCCACGCTGGACCGGATCGCCGACGGGCGCCTCATTGCCGGGATGGGCGCCGGATTCCCGCATCCGAACACCGAGGCACAGTTCGACGCGCTCGGTATCGCGTTCAAGCGCCGGGTCAGCCGTACCGAAGAGTCGATCGACGTGATGCGGCGACTGTGGGCCGGCGGCGGGGCGGTGTCGTACCAGGGCGCGCATTTCGACTTCCAAGATGTGGTGCTGGAACCCAAGCCCGCGCAGGTCGGGGGGCCGCCGATCTGGCTGGCGGGCAGTGGCGCGTCAGGGCTGCGACGCGTGGGGCGACTGGCCGATGGGTGGTTGCCGTATCCGCCGACAAGTGAGACGTACGCCCATGAATGGGGCGTGGTCCAGGAGGTGGCTCGTCTGGGCGGTCGTGGGTCTGGTGAGGTGGCACATCTGGGCGGTCATGGGGCCGGGGAGGCGGCACATCTGCCCGGTCCTGCGTCCGGCGAGGCTGCACGGTTGCGCGGTTCTGCGCCTATGCATGGCGATGCGGCAACTCTCGGCGCTCGCGTGGCGGGGGACGCGTCGCTCCTGGGTGGCTCTGTGCCGGGCGAGGGAGCGCGCGTGATTACGCCTGCGTTGTACGCGACGGTCTGTCTCGATGATGACCCTGAGCGGGCGCGAGGCCGTCTGCGGACCAGCATTGAGCGCTACTACAACGCGCCGCTCGAGTTCATCGAGTCCATTCAGGCGACGTTCGCCGGATCTGCGGCCGATGCGGTCGATTGGCTGAACGCGTACACCTCGGCTGGGGTGCGGCACGTGGTGATCCGGTTCGCCGTTGATGACCATCGCGCGGCGTTGGAGGAGTTCGCCGGCCGGGTGTTGCAGCGGCTTCGCGTGGAGATCCGTCCATGACCACCTTTGTTCTGGTTTCCGGTGCTTGGCATGGTCCCTGGGCGTGGGATCGCGTCGTTCCCTTGCTCGAACGCGTAGGAGCGCGCACTGTCGTTCCTGACCTCGTGTATGGCCGTGACGTGGGTCTTCATGATCATGTGGCACAGGTTGTCGCCGCGATCGACGGTCTCGAAGCCGAGACCGGCGTCGAGACCAAGGGTGTCGAGACCAAGGGGGCCGGAGCCAGGGCAGAGACGGAGGCCGGGGCTGAGGGCGGTGCTGGGGCCGGGGCCGAGGGCCGTCACGTGGTCGATGTCTGCTCTGGTGGCGGTGTTGTGCTGGTCGGGCACAGTTACGGGGGCTTGGTGGTACGGCAGGCAGCCGACCTCCGTCCCGAACGCGTTGACCATGTGATCATGGTGGAGGGCTGGGCCGGGACGGACGGGGACAGCCTGCTCAGCCTTGCTCCCGAAGGGTTCGTGAAGTTCGTTCAGGCTTCGGCCGATGGCTGGCAGGTGCCCGCTCCCGCGCCGACGCTCTTCGGCATCACCGATCCGGCTGACGCCGCGTGGCTTCAGGAGCGGTTGCGTCCGCAGCCGCTGCGTACCTTCACCGAAGGCACTCGCCTGACCGGGGCCGTCGAGCGGATCCCTGGGACAGGGGTCTACTGCCGGCCGCAGACCTTCGCCTTCGACAGGTTCGCCGAGGCGGTCGGCTATCGAACCGTCGCGCTGGACGGGCCACATGATGTGCTGCTCACCGATCCGGGTGCTGTCACTGCCGTACTTCTGAGGGCTCGTGCCGGTGTGAGCGTCGCCCTGACCCACGACGTACTCGACCACGCCGCTCGCCCTTGAGCACCCTCATCACCCGGAGGGGCAAAGCCGTGGGGCATTTGAGCCACCCCACCCGCACGGTGGCGTGCGGCCGAGGCCATGACAGGGGGCCTTCGACCCGGCCAAGACGTGCTTCGAGAGCTGATCAGCCGACGACCACGTCCAGGAAGATCGGCTTCTTGGCGGACAGCAGCTGAGTCCCGGTCTCGTCGGTCATCTTCCAGTAGATCTTGCATCTGCCGGGGGAGTCCGATGCGCGGACGCGTACCGCGATGTCGACGGGCTCGCCCGGCTGGACCACGCGGATCTCGACCCGTTTGGGGGCGCGGCAGGGGGTGTCGTTCAGCCGGGTGAGATAGCGTCCCCGCCACGGGATGGTGCCGGTGTTCCTGATTCGCCAGATCTTCGTGAACTCCGCCCCCGTCTTCACCACCGTGCCATCCGGATGGGTGACGTCCTGCTCGAAGGCGGAATCGTCGTAGGAGGAGGCAGCTTGAGCCGGGGTGGCCGACGTGGTGGGCTTGTTCTTTCCGGAGAATGGGGCGAGCCAGGTGAAGAGGGCGGCACCGGCGGTCGCGACCGCTGCGATCATGGCCAGCCTTCTGGCAAGGAGAGGCCGGGCTCGGCGTTCGAGGTGCTCCGCCTGCCCAGCGTAGGTCTGGTCGTGACCCGTACGGTCCTCGGTGATCTCGCTGAGTGCGGCGCTCGCGGCCCGCTCCCAGTGAGCTCGCCACTCGCGCCTGGCCTCCGCGGCGTCCTGCTTCAGCCGGTCGACCGCGAGGACCCGGACGAACTCCCACGTCGTCTCCCAGGTCGGGAGCACCTGCCCCCGGGCGGCGGCCGCCAGCGAGGACTTCGAGGCCGCCGCGCCCATGCGGGTCGACATCTCCGCGTAGGACGGGTCCCCCGCCTCCGCCTTGAGCTCCCACAGCCGATACGCGAGAGCCGCCACCGGGCCCGCGGCCGGGTCCAGCCGGACCGGCTTTCGCCCAGGTCGCGATCCCATGCCTGTCCGCAGCGGGCCAGGCTCGTCCCCCTGCGAGCCTGATGTCCCTGGTAATTCCGGCATCTTCACCTGCCCTGTCCGGCGCCGTCATCCGGCCGTGCCGACGACTCTGGCATGGCCTGTGACACCTGAGAGCAAATGAGATTACCTGAATTGTCCGAATAAGTCCGGAATTCTGCGGTCTACTCGGGGGCGCCGCGGTCATTCACCCGCGCATGCCCGGAAGCCGTACTCCGCCGCGAAGGATCGCAGCGCCTTCTCGTTCTCGTCCGGTTCCAGGGACTGTTCCACCGCCTTCTTCGCCTCGCCCTTCCTGCCCGCGCGCATCGCCGTCTGCGCGCTTCCGCTGAGTTCGCGCAGGCTCGCGGCCAGCGCCCTGGCGGGCACGAAGAACCTCGCCCGCACCCGCGGGACGTCACCGCCGGGCGGCGTGATCGCTTCTATCGCGGCGATGGTGCTGGTCATCGACTCCGAAGCGCGGCGCAGTTCGTCCACCTCCTCGCGCAGGTTCGCAGGTGGCTCCTCGCGGAGATCCGACTGTCGGGACGCTTCCTCACACACCGCGTCTACGGCGGCGATGTACTGCCTTTTGACGTCCTCGTACGGTTTCTCCTCCGCCACCGAGACCGTCGCCCACAGCACGAATGCCAGGACGGCCGGCACGACCCCGCCGACGATCACGCGCCACGCCGGGACATGCCGTCTCTCACGCGATCCCATCCGCTGCTCACTCCTTCGGAAGAAGACGCCCTTGGCGCTCTCGCGAGCGCCAAGGGCGGAAGTCCGGCCGAGCTACGTCCCCGTCCCAGCCCGGGATCAACACCGGATCCGACGCTCCTGCGACCGCTTGTACAGGGTGGCCACTTCGCTGCCACGCAGGAGGGAGTAGAGATGCACCTTCGTCTGGTTCCGGTAGAGCTGGCTACCGCCGGAGCACTTCCACGAAGGTGTCGTCGTCACGGTGAACGCGTCCCTTCCCTTCTTCACCTCCGAGGTGGCCTTCGTCCGCCAGAAACCGAGTCCGCGATACTGCTGGAGGCTCGTCTTGACCACGGCCCGGCGGCCCCACTCGCCCTTCTCGCAGTGGACCTGCCTGCTGGTCGTGATGTAAGCGCCGCTCCTGTACGGGGTCTTTATCCGCTGCCAGCCCTTGCAACGGTCGTGGTAGCTGATCCCCAGGTACGACTTGGCCGACCAGCCTGGTGCTGCCAGGACGGCAGAGCTGTCCGAGACACCGGTGACCCCCTGCCCCGCCTGCGCCGACGCTGACGACCCCGCCATAAGCCCGGCAGTCAGCCCGACGACGAGAGCCGCTCCTGTAATCCCTTTTCGTCCGATCATCGGATCTCCTTTCAAAGAAATCCTCTGCACTTTCCGACTCGGGAGTCTCCGATCAACCGCGTACAGCGATTCAGCGGAATATCCGCACGCCTGTCAATGGCGCCGATAACGAACCCCGGAACTGGGAACGGCATCACCCTGACCGCCACTGCCCGGCTCCGGCAAGCGATCTGACATGTAAAGTCGTCCGGACATTGTCCAGAGCTACTAGGACAATCAAATTCGCAGGTCAGGGGCTCATGTCAGGGATTCAACGCACCAGTGTAATTCTTCCCAGCTTTACACGATCGGCGCTCGCACCGGGCCCACTCTGAGCCTCGCAGCAATTTCGGTATTCGGCAATTCAGGGTCGACGTAGTGCTCGGGAAAAGTCGGCCGGATATGGCCATGGCCACGTGTTTCGCTAGTTCGTATGGAGCAGGTCGGCAGGGGGCGGGGGTCGTCTTCGTCGTCTCCCGACCGCCGCTGCTCAGCCCGAAGCGCCAGTCCGGCACCGGCCGCTCAGGCCGAAGAAGCAGTCTGGCTCCGCATGCCAGAGCCCAGAGTCAGACTGGGCGGAAGCCCTCTGACTACGAAGTTCAGAAACAGGAAGCCCGAAGCTTAGAATGTTGAAGTGGATCAGCGATCGTACAACCAGTTCTGTGCCACTGCCCGGACCTTGGACATCGTTGGCGAGCGCTGGACGCTGCTGCTCGTGCGCGAGTTGCTGACCGGGCCGAAGCGGTTCGGAGATCTGCAGCACAGCCTTCGCGGGCTGGGCACCGGCCTGCTGGCGGCTCGGATGAAGCATCTCGAGCGTGAGGGGCTGGTACGCAAGATCGTGCTACCTGCGCCGGCGCGTACCCCTGCTTATGCCCTGACCGAAGCCGGTGAGGAGTTGGGGCCCGCGGTGCTGGCTCTGGCGCGATGGGGCATGAAGTGGGCGATGGGGGAGCGCAAGGAAGGGGAGGCGTTCCAGGCTGGGTGGGCGGTGCTGGCGTTGCGGGTCGGCTTCGAGCCGGAGGCGGCGGTGGGGTTGCGGGCGGTGTACGAGTTCCGGGTTTCCGATGAGGTCTTTCACGCTCGGGTCGACGACGGGACGATCGAAACGATGCATGGGCCCGCTCAGCGGCCGGATGTCGTTATTGAGATGGATGACGATGTTCTGGTGGACATGGGGGCTGGGCAGGGGACGCTTGGCGATGCGATCAAGAGTGGAGCCGCGAGGGCTTTTGGGGATCTCGAGGCTTTGGGGAGGTTGCACGGGTTGTTCCGATTCCCTCGGCCGGAGGCTCGGGTAGGTGAGCGAGGGGCGTCGTAGCTCTTTAGCCTCGATCTTTCTCGACCTTGAGCTGGTCGGTTGAGGGATTCGGCTTGAGGTCGATTGCCCGGCTGTGGTCAGCGTGAGTGCCCGGCTGTCG
>NZ_JBFANB010000028.1:0-144269 GCF_040659625.1 Nonomuraea sp. NPDC049750 | reverse complement strand
AGGTGGGCTTACTGCCCGGCCTGCGGCCTGTCCTGTGATCGGGACTGGGCAGCGGCCGAGCGGATCGTCTCCCGCGGCCTGCTCGGCCAGCACGCCACCCGCACCCACCGTTCCACCGGGGCGCGCACCATCCACGCCATCGTGGAAGGCAACGTGGCCCGCGCCCGCCGCACTCGCAAACCCACCCGGGTGGCCCGCCGCGCCCGCCGCACCCGAACAGACCTGCACCCCCGACCGGCAGCACGCGACAGAGCCAAGAGGCGCCCCACCCCGAAACGACCCACCCGCACCCCGGCCAACCCACGCAACAACCCGATGACCTCCAGCCGTGTGCCCGACCGGCGCACGGTGCCCGCCCCACCGCCCACCAGCGGTGGACAGCGTCCGGCGGGCCATGCACCCAAGCCGGGACGGCACCAGCCGTACCGGACAGGGCATGCCAGGAATTCTCACCATCGGACCGGCTTCCACCACGCCAAAGCCACCCCCGTGCTCACGCTTGCCGAGCACGGGGGCGGTCCAAGGCAGGTTACGCCTGTCCGAGTTACCTGACTCCTTCAGGGAACCACAGAGAATTCAAGACGCTTCGCCGCTGAACTGGATGTGAGGGTTGAACGTGAGAGGGCTTCAGATCCGCCGGACGCTCGTCACCTGGCTCGAAGACTGCGCACCCGCGGTGACCGCCACTCTCCTGTCGCTGTCGATCGGCGTCCCGCCGGTGCTGTGGGGGTGGACGCCGTCTTCGCCTGGACGCATCGGTTCGGACCGGGCGTGGGTGTGCTGGCGGCCATGGTCGCCGCGGCCGCGGCCGGCGCCCGGTGGTTGAAGAGAGGGGGACCGCGCTCAGCCGGAGAAGTGCAGGATGACGTATTCGTACTCACCCGGCGACGCTCGTTTGAAGGTCCCGTCTCCGTCCAGGTCGATGAAGACGGTCAGATACAGATCCTTCTGCTGGGCGGCCAGGAGCGTCGAGGCGCCGTCCTTGAAGACCGTGGAGAACAGGACCGAGTCCTGGGAGGCGGAGCTGTGCCCGACCCGGTCGCCGATCAGGTAGTTGTGGCCGCGGTTGTTCAAGTACAGCGTCCCCGACCCGTGCTCGTAGTCGGCGATGCCGGTCCCCGGCTTGAAGCAGGGATGGTCGGCCACCTTGCCGCCGTCGTCCACGGAGAAGACCGAGTCGTCCGTCCACGCGCAGACCTGGGCCGCCGTGTCCTTGGGGAGGGTGGGGAAGCGCAGTTCGAACGGCCGGCGCTTCATGGTGACGGTGGTGACGGGCCGGTCGAGGTCGCTGATGGCCATCGGGCCGGCCACGTTGTCCTGCCAGAATTCCAGCCCCAGGCGCGGTGAGCGGGCCACCTGCGCCGCGGGGCTGGGTGTGGGCGTGGCCGTGGTGCTAGCCGTCTCAGTCGGGGACGTCGCCGAAGGCGACGGGCTGGTAGGGGTCTGCGGTGTCCAGTCCCGGGTGATGGCGACGGCCGCGGTCACCGTGAGGGCGATCACCAGGGCCCCCGCGAGCACCGCACCGGCGATCATGCCGCCACGCGCACGGCCCGGCTGCGTCGGGGTGGGCGTGGCGGGCTGCGGCGTGACCGGCCAAGGACCCTGCCGGGGTGCCGGTGGTGTCC
The DNA here is from genome assembly GCF_040659625.1 of Nonomuraea sp. NPDC049750. Taxonomy (NCBI): domain Bacteria; kingdom Bacillati; phylum Actinomycetota; class Actinomycetes; order Streptosporangiales; family Streptosporangiaceae; genus Nonomuraea; species Nonomuraea sp. NPDC049750. The sequence goes on along the minus strand of NZ_JBFANB010000028.1, from coordinate 142,644 downwards.
CCTGAGACGGGGATGTGCCGTGCGAAGCGGGAAACGGTGTCCCGTACGAAGGGGGACCCGGCTGCTTGTTCATGAGCCCCAGCAGCACCTGCCGGGCGGTCGGCCGCCACGACGGGTCCTTGTGCAGGCAGGCGGCGACGAAGCCGCGTAAGGTCCCGGTCAGCAGGCCCAGATCGGGCTCGGCGTTCAGGATGCGGTTGATCACGGCGGGCAGCGGTTCGTGCCCGAACGGCGGCCGGCCGTTGGCCGCGAACGCCATGGTGCACCCCCACGCGAACATGTCCAGCGGCGGACCGGCGGGGTGGCCGGACAGTTGCTCGGGCGACATGTACGCCGGGGTGCCCACGACCCCGCTGACCGTGGCGGCGGTGGCGTCGATCGGGCGCGCGATCCCGAAGTCGATGACCCGGGGACCGTCGGCGGCCAGGAGCACGTTGGCGGGCTTGAAGTCGCGGTGCACCACCCCCGCCGCGTGGATGGCGCCCAGCGCCGTGGCGGTCGCGATGGCCAGCCGGTCCAGATCCGCGCCGCCCAGCAGCCCGTTGTCGCGCACCGCGTCCTGCAGCGACGGGCCGTCGATGTACTCGCTGATGACGTACGGAGGGTCGGCGTCGGGATCGGCCCCCAGGACGCGGGCCGTGCAGAACGGCGCCACCCGCTGCAGGGCCGCCAGCTCTCGATGGAAATGCCGCCGGGCGTCGGGGTCGTGGCCGAAGGGGGCGTGCAGGAGCTTGACGGCCGCCTGCTGCCCGCTGGGGGACGTGCCCAGGAACACCGTGCCCTGCCCGCCCTGGCCGAGCCGTCCCCGCAGGACGTATCCGGCGACTTCCCGGGGATCGTTCGAGCGGAGAGGTCGCATCAGGCCCTCTCGTGCGTCTGCATAGAGCCGATTGTGCCGGATCACGGTGTTGTGTGCCCATGCCCCCTCGGCGCCACGAGATCGGGGAAGTGCCGCGCGCCACATCCACTCGGGAAGTCACTTCCGCGTAATCCGCATATGTCATGATCCACGGGATCTTGTGGACCTTGTGACAGGAGAAGGATGATCGCACTGGCACGTCGTACGCTGCACGCCGTTCTCGCGGGCGGCCTGGCCGCCGCGGCGGTCTGGACGGCGGGCGCACCGGCGGAGGCGGCAGTGGCCGCCACCGTCTCGGTGGACTTCACCCAACCGATCCGGCCGATCGCCCCCACCGACTTCGGCATCGGGATCACCGGGTACGGCGAAGGTTCGTACATCACCAACGACACCAAGCACCGCGACCGGCTGCGCGCTCTCGGGGTCGGTCGGATGCGGATCGAGCTGCACTACCAGGAGCCCGGCAACCATGACAGCCCGATCGTCTGCGGCGGCTACAAATGCGCCACGGAGGTCTCGGGGGACGCCTGGATCACCGCCATCCGCGACCTCGGCGCCGAACCGGTGGTCATCCTCCAGGTGGACGGGCGGCAGAGCGCGGAGGTGAACCGCGGCGACGCGGTGGCCCTCTACAAGCACTTCGCGGCGACCGGTGAGCCGGTCCAGCGGTTCATCCTCGGCAACGAGCTCAACTGCGCGTGCACGCCCGACAAGCCGGAGATGACGGCGGCGGAGTACAGCAGACGCTTCAACCTGATCACCGACGCCCTGCGGGCCGAGAACCCCGCGGTCAAGGTGGGCGGCCCGGCTACGGCCTGGGACGACCGCACCTACATCAAGACGTTCCTCGAAGGCTCCGGCAGCCGCGTCGACTTCGTCGACTACCACGACTACGGCTCCGGCGACGATCAGATCACCGACGAGCAGCTCCTCGGCAGCGTGATCCGCACGTACGAGACCGACATCAAGGAGGTGAGCGCGCTCGCGGAGTCCATACTGGGCCGGAAGATCGACATTCAGATCGGCGAGTTCAACTCCGACCACAAGGACGACGACGGCCACCGCACGCTCACCCACTTCAACACGGTGTGGGGCGCGGCGGCCCTCGGGCAGATCCTGCACGCGGGCGCCAGCGCCTACCAGTACGGCGACAAGAACGGGCAGCTCGGCCTGACCAGCGAGAAGGGGGAGGGCAACATTCCGCGCAACGAGCCCCTGCCCATCTACCACGGCATCGGCATGTACACCGGTGAGGGACTGTTCCGGCCCTTCGGCAAGACCATCGTCCAGGCGAGCGCGAACAACGACAAGCTGCACGTCTTCGCCTCGGACCAGAGCAAGAACGTGGTCCTGGTCAACGTCGGCACCGACCCGATCGACGCCGCTCTCGCGCTGACCGGACTGACGGCGGGGACGGCCGCGATCTGGCAGAGCACATCGGACGCCTGGACCCCGCACCGGACCGGAACCGCCACCATCGCCGGGGGCAAGGCCACGGTGACGCTCCCGGCGGGCTCGGTGACGACGCTGGTGATCGACCAGCAGGGGCTGTCGGCGACGTACTTCGACAACGCCGACCTCACCGGCGCCACAGTCACCAGGATCGACCCCACCGTGAACTTCGACTGGGGCTCGGCCGCGCCGGCCCCCGCCATCGGCGCCGACACCTTCAGCGTGCGCTGGACGGGGAAGGTCGTGGCCGACAAGGCTGAGACGTACACCTTCATCACCACCAGCGACGACGGCGTACGGCTGTGGGTGGACGGCAAGCCGCTCATCGACAACTGGACCGACCACTCCAAACGCGACGACACCGGCCAGATCGCCCTGACGGCGGGTGCGCACGACATCAAGATGGAGTTCTACGACAGCGGCTACGACGCCATCGCCGAACTGCGATGTGAGAGCCCCACCCTGCCCCGCCAGGTCATCCCGACGGAGAAACTGCTCGCCGGATAGGCAGCCCCGCGCCCACCCCAGCCCAGGGGTGGGCCCGAACCGGCTGGTGCCAGGCTGTCTTCTTCCTCCCCCGGAGGGGGTATCCCTCCCAAGGACCCCAGCCACCATGGACCGTCACACAGACCGAGACGGTCGTGTGACGAACCATCCGGAGGTCACCGCACTTGACGCCCCGATCCGGGGGTAGGGCTTTCTTGCCCCGGAGGAGAGGTGCCCGGATGATCACCAGCTTGACCCGGCTCTGCGGCCTCGGTGTCGAGGCCGCGGAGACGTTCGCCCGCAACGGCCTGCTGCGCCCCGTGCCGCCCGCGAACCTGGCGCGCATGATCGAGGCGTTCCGGCACTTCCACGTCACCCCGGCCACGGGCGTGGCCATGGCCGCCGCGCGCTGGCCGGATCGCCCCGCCATCCACGACGAGGACGGCTCACTGACGTGCGCCGAGCTGGACGCGCGGGTGGCGGCGCTGGCCTCGGCCCTGTACGGCCGGTTCGGCGTCCAGCCGGGTCAGACCGTGGCGATCATGTGGCCCAACCACCGCGGCTTCGTCGAGGCGCTGGCGGCCGTGTCGCGGCTGGGCGCGGACCTGCTGCTGCTCAACACCGGCCTGGCCGGCCCGCGCCTGCGTGAGGTGCTGGAACGCGAGGACGTACGCACCCTGATCGCCGCGCCGGAGCTGCCGGCGGTGGACTTCGCCGGGACCCGAGTCAGCGACCTGAACGAGCTGATCGCGACCGCCGCCGGGCCCGAGCCTCCGGCGCCGCGCCGGCCGGGACGGCTGGTGCTGCTCACGTCCGGGACGACCGGCGTGCCCAAGGGCGCGCCGCGCCGGCTGTCGCTGAGCGCGCTGGCCGAGCCGTTCACCTCGATGCTGGCCACCGTGCCACTGCGCAGCGGCGAGCCGATCCTCATCGCGCCGCCGCTGTTCCACGGTCTCGGCCTGCTCTGGTACGGCGTGGCGCTGGTGCTCGGCTGCCCGGTCGTGCTGACGCGGCGTTTCGATCCCGAGACGGTCCAGCGCGTCCTCAGGCGCCATCGGGCCACGGCGATGGTGGCCGTGCCCGTCATGCTGAAACGGCTGCTCGCGCGCGGAGGCGTCCCGTCGCTGCCGGATCTGCGCGTGGTGGTCTCCGGCGGGTCGGCGCTGCCGCCGGACCTGGCCACCGCGTTCATGGATGCCTACGGTGACGTGCTCTACAACCTCTACGGCTCCACCGAGGTCGGCTGGGTCACGCTGGCCACCCCCGCCGACCTGCGTGCCGCCCCGGACACCATCGGGCGCCCGGTGCGCGGGACCACGGTCCTGATCGCCGGCCCGGACGGCCGCGAGCTGCCCCCGTACGAGGTGGGCCGCGTGCTCGTGGGTGGCGGCCTGACCTTCAGCGGCTACTCAGGCGGCGCCGGCAGCGCCACCGGCACTGGCGGTGGCGGTGCCACCGGGGCCGGCGAGGCCGGTAGGGAGGCCGGTGGCCTGCTGAGCACCGGTGACCTCGGGCACCGGGAGGGGCGGGGGCTGCTGTTCATCGACGGCCGCGAGGACGACATGATCGTCTCGGGTGGCGAGAACGTCTTCCCGCAGGAGGTGGAGAATCTCCTGGGCCGCCAGCCGGGCGTCGCCGACGTGGCCGTCCTGGGCGTACCGGACGAGGAGTACGGCCAGCGCCTGGCCGCCTACGTGGTCCGGGCACCCGGCGCGAAGCTGTCGGCCGACGAGCTCAAGCAGGCGGTCAAGTACGAGCTGGCCGGGTTCAAGGTGCCGCGCGACATCGAGTTCGTGACCACCCTGCCCCGCAACCAGACGGGGAAGGTGGATCGGCGGAAACTGGCCGGTGGCACGATGAGCTCATGACGATCCCATCGCTCGGTCTCGACGAACTGCTCACCACAACACGAAGCGTGCGAAAGCGTCTCGACCTCGACCGCTCCGTCCCCATCGAACTGGTGCGGGAGTGCCTGGAGATCGCGCTGCAGGCGCCCAGCGGCGGCAACCGCCAGGGCTGGCACTGGATCGTGGTCACCGATCCCGAGCTGCGCGGGCGCATCGGGGACTACTACGCGCGCTCGGCGCAGGCGTACTTCGCCTCCGGGAGCGTGACCGCGAGCATGTCCCAAGACGACCCGGCCCGCGCCGAGGTCCAGCAGCGCGTCGCGGCGAGCGCCGTCCACCTCGCCGAGCACATGGGCGAGGTGCCGGTGCTGGTGATCCCGTGCATCCAGGCGTCCCGGCTCCCCGAGGGGAACCAGGCCGGGCTGTGGGGGTCGCTGCTGCCGGCGGCCTGGAGCTACATGCTCGCCGCGCGGGCGCGCGGGCTGGGCACGGCGTGGACCACCCTGCACCTGGCTTATGAGCGGGAGGTGGCCGAGCTGCTCGGCCTGCCCGACGACATCCGGCAGGGCGCGCTCATCCCCACCGCGTACTACACCGGGGACAGCTTCAAGCCCGCCTCGCGCCTGCCGCTCGACGACGTACTCCATCTGGATCGCTGGAGCGGGCCGGGCACCCAGACCGGCTGACGCGAACCGATCTGACGCCCTCAGAAAGGGCGTGTACAACAGTGCTTATGTCAGAGGAGCCATTGCGAGAGGGGCCATTGCGAGAGGGGAATGTGGATCAGGAGAGCCGGGAGGACCTGTCCGCCGTCGTCGCGGCGGTCCTCACCGGCTCGCGCCTGCTCGTCGCCATCGCCGTCCGCTCGCTCGGCGCGGTCGGGGACAAGGTCACGCTGCCGCAGTTCCGCATGCTCGTGGTGCTGGCCGGGCACGGGGCGACCAAGCTCGTCGCCATGGCCGAGCTGCTCAACGTCAACCCCTCCACGGCCATGCGGATGGCCGATCGCCTCGTCGCCGCCCGGCTGATCGTGCGCGAGGCCAACCCGCGCGACCGCAGGGAGAGCTTGATGCGCCTGACCCCCGAGGGACTGCAGATCGTGGACCAGGTAACCGCCCGGCGCGGTGCGGAGATCGCCGCGATCGTCTCGCGCATGCCGGCCGAGCGGCGCCGGGCGCTGGTCGCGGCGATGACGGCCTTCAACGAGGCGGGCGGTGAGCCGCCAGAGAGCGCCCTGCATCCGCTCGGCTGGCCGGACGTCTGAGAGAAAATCTTTGCTCAGGGCAAAAATTGCATCCTGCTATGAACGGCACCGCCCACGCCTGCGTACCTCCTTCTGAACAGTCCAGACCCAAAGGGGGTGACGGCGTGCGACTGCGACACCGCCGTCCCGTTCTCGTTATCAGTGGCGCCGCCATGATCCTGGCTCTCGGCGCGTGCGCCGGTCTGCCCGGCGCCCAGATTCCCAGCGCGACGGTCGTGCCGACCGGCGCGAGCGCGCCGCCCGTCGGGAGCGCGCCGCCCGCCGCGGCCGCGACGGTGAAGGACGACAGTACGTGGGCGACCAAGTGGGGCCCGTTGTCGGCGGCCGACCGGGAGCTGATCGCCAAGGTCCGGCTCGCCACCCTGTGGGAGATGACCATGGCGCAGCAGGCCCAGACGCGGGCCAGCACCGCGCGGGTCCGGCAGGTCAGCAAGGAGATCGCCGCCCAGCACAGTGTTCTCGACGAGCAGGTCCTCGCTCTCGCGGCCAAGCTCAAGGTGCAGCTGCCGATCAAGCCGACCGACCTGCAAAAGGAATGGATGGATGACATCTCCAGCCGGTCCGGCAAGGCCTACGACTCGACGTACGTGAAGTGGCTGCGCCTCGCGCACGGCCAGATCTTCGGCCTGATCGGCGCCGTGCGCGGCAGCACGCAGAACACCCTGGTCCGGCCCTTCTCCGAGAAGGCCAACGCGGCGGTGCTGAACCATCAGCGGCTGCTGGAGAGCACCGGCCTGACCAACCCCGACGCCTTCCCGTCCCCGCCGGCCTCCTGAGCCCCCGGTCAGGGCAGGCGCCCGACCTGGGTGGGCGCCTGCCCCGGCCGGGTCACAGCAGGCGGCCGACCCTGGCGAGCGCCTGCCCCGACCGGGTTACGGCAGGCGGCCGACCTGGGCGAGCGCCTGCTTCAGCAGCACCCCCTGGCCGCCTGTCATCTCCTGCTGGACCAGCGGGGACGCGGCCTCCTCCGGCGTGAACCAGACGAAGTCCAGCGCGTCCTGGCGGGGCCGGCAGTCACCGGCGACCGGGACGATGTAGGCGAGCGATACGGCGTGCTGGCGCGGGTCGTGGTAGGGCGTGACACCCGGCGTCGGGAAGTATTCGGCGATAGTGAACGGCTGCGGCGACGCCGGGACCTGGGGCAGCGCCGTGTGCCCGAGGTCCTTCTCCAGATGCCGCAGGAGCGCGTCGCGGACCCGCTCGTGGTGCAGCACGCGTCCCGAGACCAGCGCCCGGCTGACCGTCCCGTCCGAGGCGATGCGCAGCAGCAGGCCGACGCGGGTCACCACGCCGGTTTCGTCGACTCGCACGGGCACGGCGTCGATATAGAGGATCGGCATCCGCCCCCGAACCGACTCCAGTTCCTCCGGAGCGAGCCAGCCGGGCACAGTTTCGGTCTTTTCGGTCATCTGCCGATCGTACGTCCCAGCGTCCCATGATCCACGCGGACCCGCCAAGCTTCGGTAAAGCGTCTTCGGTTCCCTGTGTTACCTAAGTAAAACGGACATCGGCGTAGTCTCGTCGCACCCGACCGTGGCCGGGAAGTGATCTGGTGGAAGCCGAAGCCGCGTCCGTCCGGCAAGCCGGGCAGACCGTGGGTGAGAACCGCGTTGTCAGGGCCTGACTGCGCACTGCTGGAGGAAGTGCACCTCTTGGGCCACCGCCCCGCCGGACGCTGTCCCGTTGATGCGGACACCAACAGGGGCGGGGACCGAGCGCCAGTCAGGCACCCGGCTGTGACAGAAAATTACCCCACGATTACCACCCGTTGCAACTGATCGAGTCAGAGAAATCCAACAATAGTTCTCACGGTAACCACCGGCTCGCATGGCGAATGCCGACGACAGTTCATGCCCTGTGGCCCGAGGCGTCAGGCGCGCGGCCGTTCGGTAAGGAATCAGTTCATGAGCGATGTGTGGCGCCGGACCCCGATCAGCGCCGACGGCGTGATCGGCGCCGCCGCCGAGCACCCGGGGCGGTGCGATTCGCGCTACCTCGCCCGGCGCCGCGCGTTGGCCGAACTGGCCCGCGGCCACCGGGTGGGGGACCCGTCGCCGCCGGTGGACTACACCGACAGCGAGCACGCCACCTGGCGCCGGGTCCATCGCGCGCTCGACGGCGCGCATCTGGCCCACGCGTGCCGGGCCGCGCTGGAGGCGCGAGAGGAGATCCGTGTCCCCGCCGATCGCATCCCGCCGCACGCGGTGGTCGGCGCCCGGCTGCGGCGGCTGACGGGGTTCGACTTCACGCTGGCCGGGGGAGTGGTGGAGAACAAGCGCTTCCTCGGGTCGATGGCCCGGGGCTACTTCCACGCCGTGCAGTTCGTCCGTCACCCGGCGGTGCCGCTGTACTCGCCGGAGCCGGACATCATCCACGACGTGTTCGGCCACGGCATCCATCTGGCCGCGCCGGAGTTCGCCGCGATCTACCGGCTGATCGGCAACGCCGCGACGCGGGTGGAGACGGAGAAAGCTCTCCAGATCATCAGTGATCTGTACTGGTTCACCCTGGAATATGGGGTTCTGGAGGAGGGCGGGAGTCCGAAGGCGTACGGGGCGGCGCTGCTGTCGTCGTACGGCGAGATCGAGCGGATCGGCCGCAGCCGGATCCGCGACCTGAACCCGCTCGACGTGCTGGCCACCCCCTACGAGATCTCCGGATACCAGCCCGTGCTGTTCCGCGCCCGCTCCCTGCCGCACGTCGCCGACACCCTCGCGGCCTTCCTCGACGCCTTCGACGACGACGCGGCGGCGCGACTGCGGCCACAGGACTGAGAAGATCCGTCCGCCGACATCACGGCAGTTGTTTGTCGTACAGCCACGACGACAACAGCGGCCCGACGGGCAGGGCGGTGTGCCGCCGCATGTGGGCGATGAAAGCCTCGGTGGAGACATTGCCGTGCCGGTGAGCGGTGGTCCAGTCCCGCAGGTGCCAGAAGAACGCCCGGTCGCCCAGCGTCCGCCGCAGCGCGTGCAGGGTGAGGGCCCCGCGCTTGTAGACGCGGTCGTCGAACATCACCGCCGGCCCCGGGTCGGCCAGCACGAAGTCCTGGGGGAGCACCTCCAGGCGGCGGCGCCAGCGGGCGGCCAGCTCGTCGGCCGTCTGCCCGCCGGACGCCTCCGACCACAGCCACTCGGCGTAGGTGGCGAAGCCCTCCTGCAGCCAGATGTCGTTCCAGGCGGCCACGGTCAGGCTGTTGCCGAACCACTGGTGCGCCAGTTCGTGCGCGACCAGCCGCTCGTGCCCGCGCCGGCCGTCGACGTGGTTGCGCCCGAAGATCGCCATGCCCTGAGCCTCGACCGGGATATCGAGGTCGTCGTCGGCCACCACGACGGTGCAGGTGGCGAACGGGTAGGGGCCGAACCGGTCGGTGAACAGCGCCATCATCTGGTCCTGGCGGCCGAAGTCGTGGCGGGCGCGCGTACCGAGCCGGGAAGGGTGGGCCAGGCGGGTGCGGCCCACGTCCGTGAACTGGTAACGCCCGACCTGCACGCTGGCCAGGTAGCTCGCCATGGGCTCGGCCTGCTCGTACACCCAGGTCGTGGTGCCGGCCGACCGGGACTTGCCGGCGAGCACGCCGTTGGCGACCACCTGGTACGGCGAGGCGGTGGTGACTGTGATCCGGTAGGACGCCTTGTCGTCGGGCCGATCGTTGCACGGGAACCAGGAGGGCGCGCCGATCGGCTGACCGGCCACCAGCGCGCCGTCGCTCAGCTCCTCCCAGCCCAGGCCGCCCCACGGGCTCCGTACCGGCCGGGGGCTGCCCGTGTAGCGGACCTCCACCGTGGCGGTGTCCCCGGCGAGCAGTGTCGCGGGCAAGCCGACGCGCAGCTTGCCGTCGCGGTGCGTGTAGCGGGCGCTGACGCCGCCGACGGTGACGCCGACCACGCGGAACTGGCCGAAGTCCAGGTCCAGGCCGTCTAGCGGCTCGCGCGCGAGCACCGACAGCCGTGCCGTGCCGTCCAGCCAGTTGGTCGACACGCGGTACTTCAGCGCCAGTTCGTAGTGCGCGACCCCGTACCTGAGGTCGCCGTGCGAGGGAAAGTACGACGTCATCGCCAGGCCGCGATGGGATTGCCGAACCATCGGGAGCCGTCGGGGACGCCCTCTCCGCGCATGACGAGCGAGGCGGGGCCGATCGTGGCGTCGGCGCCGACCCGCGCGGCGGGCAGGATCACGCCGTGCGGGCCTAGTGTCGCGCCCCCGTCCAGCGTGACGGTGTCCATGCTCATGACCCGGTCGTGGAACAGGTGCGTCTGCAGCACGCAGCCCCGGTTGACGCTGGCGCCGTCGCCGACGCTCACCAGGTCCGCCTCGGGCAGCCAGTAGGTGTGAAGGGTGACCCCATGCCCGATGCTTGCCCCGAGTGAGCGCAGCCACACGTTCAGGGGCGCTGTTCCCAGCCACGGTTCGGCGAACCAGGGCGCCGCCAGCACCTCCACGAAGTTGTCCGCCAGCTCGTTGCGCCAGACGAACGAGCTCCACAGCGGCCGGTTGCTCGCGGCGATCCTGCCCACCAGCGCCCATTTCGCGACGGTCGCCGCGGCCGCCGCGACCACTCCGGCCGCGAGGAACAGCACGCCGCCGAGCAGCGCGGTCACCACGAAGCCGTACGACGCCGCGAGCCACTCCACCGCCCCGGCGGTCAGCACGGCCAGTGCCACCGTGCCCATCGCGGGCACCACGCGGCAGAGCTCGACCAGCGCGCGGGCCACCTTCAGCCGCGCGGGCGGGTCGTAGGTGCGGCTCCGGTCGCCCTCCTCGGTGGTCCGGCGCAGCTCGACGGGCGGCATGCCCAGGTACGACGAGCCGGACTTGGCCTTCTTCGGCGTCGCGGACAGCACGCCCACCAGGCCGTCCTTGGGCACCTTGCGGCCCGGCGCGGTCATCCCCGAGTTGCCGAGGAAGGCCCGCTTGCCTATGCGCGCCGTCGCGATGTGCATCCAGCCGCCGTCGAGCTCGTACGGGGCCACCATCGTGTCGTCGGCCAGGAAGGCGCCGTCGCCGACGGAGGTCATGGTGGGCAGCGCGAGCACGGTCGACAGCTCCACGCCCCGGCCCACCTTCATGCCGAGCGCGCGCAGCCAGGCCGGCGTCAGCACGCTCGCGTACAGCGGGAACAGCCAGACCCGGGCCGCCGACATCAGCCGGCCCGTCGCCCACGCCTGCCACGCCTGGCGGCTGTGCACCGGATGGTGGCCGGGGCGCAGGCGGATGCCGAGCAGCCGCACGCTCACCAGCGTGACCAGGGCGAACACCGCCATTCCGACGACCGTCGCGAGCGGCACGCCGATCAGCGCGCCGGTGAGCGCCGCGCCGAGGGTGCGCGCGTCCCCGGCGTAGCGGGCCAGGACCGCCAGGCCGGACACGATGGCGACCGCGGGGAGCAGGCTGAGCACGACGGCCGACAGGCCGTACACCAGCACCCAGCGCCGGGAGCGGACGGCCCGGTCGGACGGCCGGGACCGGCGCGACTTGCCCTGCCGGGTGGCCGGGGCCCCGGCCCAGCGCTGCCCGGCCGGTACGGTGCCCGCGACCGCCGAGCCCGGGGCGATCTGGGCGTTCTTTCCGATCTTGGTGCCGGGCAGCAGGGTCGACCGGGAGCCGATCGTGGCGCCCGCGCCGATCCGGATCTCGCCGACGCGCACGATGTCGCCGTCGTACCAGTAGCCGCTGAGATCGACCTCCGGCTCGACCGAGGCGCCGCTGCCCAGCCGGAGCAGACCGGTCACCGGGGGAGCGGAGTGCAGGTCGGCGTCGGGGCCCACCTTGGCGCCGAGCATCCGGGCGTACAGGCCCATCCACGGCGCGCTGGCCAGGTCGGGGACGCCGAGCCTGGCGGCCAGCTGTTCGGCGAACCACAGGCGCAGGTGCACGCCGCCGCCGCGCGGATGGCGGCCGGGCCGTACGCGGCGCAGCAGCAGCCGGGCCGAGCCCGCGGCCAGGCCCATCCGTCCCGGCGGGGTGACGAACACCAGCCAGCCCAGCGCCACCCACCACCACGAAAGGGCAGGCGCCCAAGGCGGCGCGAGCAGGTTGCCGAGCGTCGCCAGCAGCACGATCCAGCGCATGGCGCCCGCCGTGAGCAGCGGCACCATCAGCGCGGCCTGCGCCACCGAGGCCCGCACGGGCATCGGCGTCACCGCCCGGCGGGCCGACTTGGCCGGGCCGCGCGTGGCCAGCAGCTCCGCCAGCCCGGCCAGCGTCGGGTGCGCGTAGACGTCGCCCACGGCCACGTCCGGGTAGTCGGCCCGCAGGACCGACACGAGCCGGGCCGCGGCCAGGCTCGTGCCGCCGTCGGTGAAGAAGTCGGCCTCCGGCCCGTCCGGCGCGACGCCGAGGACATCGCTCCATCGCTGGGCCAGCCAGCTCTCGACCGGGCTCAGCTGGCCGGGTGCGGTGGCCGAGGTGCCCGGGTCGGTCAGCGGCCAGGGCAGCGCGTCACGGTCGATCTTGCCCGAGGTACGCGTCGGGAGCGCCTCGACCATCGCCAGCCGGGGGACCAGCGCGGCGGGCAGTGATTCGGCCAGCAGCTCGCGGGCCTCCGCGAGGTCGAACCCCTCGCCCGCCACGAGGTAGCCGACGAGCAGCTGGTGGCCGCCACCGGCGGTCCGCACCGCGGCGGCCGCGCCCGTGACGCCCGGCAGCGCCTGCAGCGCGGCGTCCACCTCACCCAGCTCGATCCGCCGGCCGCCCAGCTTCACCTGGTCATCGGCCCGGCCGAGGAAGTAGAGCCCTTCCGGCTCGGCGCGGACGAGGTCGCCGCTGCGGTAGGCGCGTTCCCAGCCGAGTGAGGGCAGCGGCGTGTACTTCTCGGCGTCCTTGGCCGTGTCCAGGTAGCGGGCCAGGCCCACGCCGCCGATGATCAGCTCTCCGGTCTCGCCCATGGCCACCGGGTCGCCCGACTCGCCGACCACGGCCAGATCCCAGCCGTCGAGGGGCAGCCCGATGCGTACGGGCTCGGCGCCGGTGAGCCGCGCCGCGCACGCGACGACCGTCGCCTCGGTGGGGCCGTAGGTGTTCCAGACCTCTCGTTCCGGTACGGCCAGCCGCTCCACCAGCTCGGGCGGGCACGCCTCGCCCCCGAAGATCAGCAGCCGGATGCCATCGAGCGACTCGACCGGCCAGAGCGCGGCCAGGGTCGGCACCGTCGAGACAGCCGTGATGCCCTGCGCGGCCAGCCAGGGTCCCAGGTCCATGCCGGTACGCACCAGCGACCGGGGGGCGGGCACCAGGCAGGCGCCGCGCCGCCAGGCCAGCCACATCTCCTCGCAGGAGGCGTCGAAGGCGACCGACAGGCCCGCGAGCACCCGGTCGCCGGGGCCCAGCGGGCGCTCCTGAAGGAACAGGCCGGCCTCGGCGTCGACGAACGCGGCGGCGGAGCGGTGCGTCACGGCGACGCCCTTGGGCTTGCCGGTGGAGCCGGAGGTGAAGATGATCCAGGCGTCGTCGTCCGGCTGGGGCGCTCGCGGAGCGTGATCGTCGCGGGGGGCCGGCGACTCGGGCGACATGGTCCGTACGACCAGTCTGCCGGTCAGCTCGTCCGCCGGGTCGTCCGCCGGCTCGTCGGCCGGCTCGTCGCTCGCTCTGCCGGTCACGATCGCGGAGACGGCGGCCTCGGTGAAGACCAGCTCGGCGCGCTCCTCGGGGTCGTCGGCGTCGACGGGCACGTACGCGGCGCCGGCCGCGAGCACGGCGAGGATCGTGACGTACAGCTCGACGGTGCCGGACGGCACGCGTACGCCCACCCGGTCGCCGCGGCGGACCCCGGAGGCCGTGAGCTCGTCCGCCACCCGCGCCACCTCGGCGCGGAGCCGCCGGTAGTCGAATCGGGTGGTGCCGTCGTCGAGCGCGGGCTCGTCCGGGTGGAGGCGCGCGGTCTCGTCGAGGATGTCGAGCAGGGTACGGGGCGCCGAGGCCAATGGGCCCGCCGGATAAACGGCCCGTGAAGCAATTCTTAACGGCTCGAAACAGTCAATGTCTTCGATATGATCGACGTGTAGGAGATCGGCTGCGTATGGGCGCAAATACTGCTCCTCAAGTCAGGCGGAGCCGACCCTGCCGCATTCTGCCGCCCTTTGAAGGGCCCTGAAGGGCACACGCTGCGTCCGCCGCCTTTGTGGCTTTTGCGCCACCGCGAGTCCAACGGTCGCACATCGGGCGTATATTCCGATCCTGCGGGGGCGCGCGAATAGGAGTCTACTTTGTAAAGGCGGCGGGCGCGGTTGGTCCCGCGCTCACGCACGCTTGGCGATGGCGGTGATCCACGGCTGGACCAGCCGCGCCGCCAGCGGCCCGAACGCGGCCAGGATCAGCACATATGCCGCGGCCAGCGGCCCGAGATCGGGGTGGGCGCCGGCGCCCACCGCCAGCCCGGCGATCACGATGTTGAACTCGCCGCGGGGGATCAGCGAGATCCCCGCTCTGGCCCGTCCGGCCTTGCCGATACCGGCCCGGCGGGCGGCGTAGAAGCCGGTCAGCAACTTGGTGACCATGCTGACCACGGCCAGCAGCACGGCCAGCCCGGCCACCGGGCCGATCTTCGTCGGGTCGGTCTGCAGGCCGAAGAAGACGAAGAAGACGGCCGCGAACAGGTCACGCAGCGGGGCCAGCAGCGCCTGGGCGTCCTCCGCCAGCTCCCCGGACAGCGCGATGCCGACCAGGAACGCGCCGACCGCGGCCGACACCTGGAGCTGCTGGGCCACGCCGGCCACCAGCAACGCCAGCCCGACCACCTTCAGCAGCAGCACCTCGGAGTTGGGGCTGCGTACGAACGCCTCGATGAAGCGGCCGTAGCGCAGCGCGACCAGGAGCACCACGCTGACCGTGCCCAGCGCGATGGCCACGGTGACAGCGCCGCCCACCAGGCTCAACCCGGCCAGCAGGGCGGTCAGGACGGGCAGGTAGACGGCCATCGTCAGGTCTTCGAAGACCAGGAGCGACAGCACCACCGGTGTCTCGCGGTTGCCGATCCAGCCCAGGTCCGACAGCACCTTCGCGGTGATGCCGGAGGAGGTGGCGTAGGTGACCCCGGCCATCGCCACCGCCGCCACCGGGCCCCAGCCCAGAAGTAAGGCGCAGATCGCGCCCGGTGCCGCGTTCAGCACCAGATCCACGAGCCCGGCCCGGGCGTTGCCCTTCAAGCTGGTCACCAGCTCGTCGGCGTTGTACTCCAGGCCGAGGGTGAGCAGCAGCAGGATGACGCCGAGCTCGGCGCCGACGGAGATGAACTCCTCGCTGGTGGCCAGCGGCAGAATGCCGCCGGTGCCGAAGGCGAGTCCGGCGATCAGATAGAGGGGGATCGGGGAGATGCCGACGCGCAGGGCAAGCGCTCCCAAGATGCCAAGCCCCAGCAGAACCGCGCCGAACTCCAGGAACAGAATCGCCGTGTGATGCACTCGCGGCCCTACCCGTTGACAAAGATGTCGGCCACCGCGGCGGTGCTGTCAGCGCTGCCCACCACGACGACGATGTCGCCCGCCGCCAGGACGAAGTCCGGGCCAGGGCTGACCAGGACCTGGCCGGCGCGTACCGCGGCCACGATGGAGGCGCCCGTACGGGTGCGCACCCGCGCGTCTCCCATCGGCCGGCCCGCGTACGGCGAGTCCTCGGCGATCGGCAGCTTCTCGCTGACCAGTCCCTCGACCTCGCGGTGCAGGTCGTTGAGCCGCTGGATCACCCGCGGCGCGCCCAGCAGCTCGGCCAGCGCGTCGGCTTCCTCGTCGTTCAGCTTGACGGTCTCACACGCGCGATCGGGGTCGGCGGGATCGTAGATCACCAGGTCCCGGCGGCCGGTGCGGTGTGAGACGATGCCGATCCGCCGCCCGGACCGCGTGGTGAACTCGTGCCGCAGCCCGATCCCTGGCAACGCCGTCTGTTCGATCTCCACCGCTACCCCATCCGGTCAAGATTTCGATTACTTGGTCAAACCGTATCAATACTGCGGGTTGACAGCGGGGGGTCGTCTGGGGGGAGAGGCAGGCGGGACGGCGTCAACGCCGTGTTATCGTCCCACACCTGACAGTTGCCGATAGACCATCGGGGGAGCCATGGAACGCAGGTTCGCCGTGCGTGAGCAGCTGACGGGTGTGGTGCGGGCAGCCCTGGGGGCCGAGCGACGGCTGGCCGACGTGACGCGCCTTAGAGGTGGCACGAAGAAGGGCGTGTACCGGCTCCTGCTCGACGACGGTTTCACCGCCATCGCCTATATCTGGGACGCGGCCGAGAACTACTGGCCCGGTCTTCAGGTCGACGATCCCGCGGACCCGTTCTCGCCCGCTTCCGGTCTGGAGTTGTTCGAGGCCGCTCGTCGGCGGCTGGACGACGCCGGGGTGCGGGTGCCGCGGGTCTATCTGGCCGACCGGAGCAGGGAGCTCTATCCGGCCGACATCGCGGTGGTCGAGGACGTGCCGGGCGGGACGTTGGAGACGCTGCTCCAGCGTGATCCGCGGGCGGCGGCTCCGGTCCTTGCGCGGCTGGCCGAAGCGCTTGAGGAAATGCGCGGTCAGGTGGCGCCGGGCTTCGGCAAGGTGGCCTGGGTCGACCGTGGCGGGGTCTCCGCGGGCCGGTCGTGCGAGCAGCTGGTCTTCGACCGGGCGCTCGTCGACCTCGAGGAGGGGGCCGCGCGGGACGGGCGGCTCGCGGCGGCTCGTGATCGGCTGGCGGGCGTGGTCCGGGAGCTGGCGGCGGGCGTGCGGCCGCGCTCGGCGCACGCGCTGGTCCATGGGGAGCTGGGGCCGGACCACGTGCTGGTGGACGCCGCCGGGCGGCCGATGCTGATCGACATCGAGGGGCTGATGTACTTCGACGTCGAGTGGGAGCACGCGTTCCTGCGCCTGCGCTTCCACGAGCATTACGAGTCGCTGCGCTGGGAGGGCCTGGATGAGCGGCGGTTGTCGTTCTACACGCTGGCGATGCGTCTGTCGCTGGTGGCCGGGCCGTTGCGGTTGATCGAGGGTGATTTTCCGGGGCGTGAGTTCATGCGGGGGATCGCCGAGCACAATCTGCAGCAGGCGCTGGCGTTCGTCGGCGGGTGAGCGGTCAGGCCGACTTGCCGTGGCGTTCCGGGCGGCGGCTGGGGTGGTCGTGGGGCACCAGAGTGGGATTGACGTTGTCGAGTATTGACGTTGAGAGTACGGTGTCGCGGTCGATGACGATCCGGGCCACGTCGTCGCGGCTCGGCATCTCGTACATGAGATTGAGCAGTGTCTCTTCGAGGATGGCGCGGACGGCCCTGGCACCGGTGCGGCGCAGGAGCGCCTGGTCGGCGATGGCGGCGAGGGCTTCGGCGGTGAATTCGAGGTCGATGCCGTCGAGGGCGAAGAGCCGCTGATACTGCCTGATGACCGCGTTGCGGGGTTCGGTGAGGATCCGGATGAGGTCCGCCCGGTCGAGTGGGTCCAGGGTGGAGATCACCGGTAGCCGTCCGACGAGTTCGGGGATGAGACCGAAGGTCAGCAGGTCGGCGGGGGTGACGTGAGATCGCGGGCCGGTTCTCCGGGTGGGGGCGTATCCGGCGCTGCCGCGCCCAGTGCGTTGTCCGATGAGGTCGTCGAGGCCGGTGAAGGCGCCACCCGCGATGAACAGCACATGAGTGGTGTCGATATGGATGACCTCCTGGTGGGGGTGTTTGCGGCCACCTTGGGGCGCGACACCGACGGTGGTGCCTTCCAGGATCTTGAGCAGTGCCTGCTGGACGCCTTCGCCCGAGACGTCGCGGGTGATGGAGGGGCTGTCGCTCTTACGGGTGATCTTGTCGATCTCGTCGATGTAGACGATGCCTGTCTCGGCCTTCGCGATGTCGTTTCCGGCGGCCTGAAGGAGTTTGAGGAGGATGGTCTCGACGTCTTCGCCGACGTAGCCGGCTTCGGTCAGCGCGGTGGCGTCGGCGATGGCGAAGGGCACGTCGAGCATTCTGGCGAGGGTCTGGGCGAGGTGGGTCTTGCCGCTGCCGGTGGGCCCGATGAGCAGGATGTTGGATTTGCCGAGTTCGAGGTCCTCGGTGTGCCGGACGCGTTTGTAGTGGTTGTAGACGGCGACGGCGAGTGTTCTTTTGGCGGCGTCCTGGCCGATGACGTAGTGGTCGAGGCGTTCGTGCATGTCCCGTGGTGTGGGCAGGTCAGGGGGCGGGGTGCGCTCGTCGGCCTCGATGAGTTCGGTGCAGAGTCCGATGCATTCGTCACAGATGCAGATGCCGGCGGGGCCGGCGATGAGCTTGCGGACCTGCCGCTGGGTCTTGCCGCAGAAGGTGCATGTCGGCTGGTCGCGTACCACTGAGGTATCTCCTCGATGATCAGAGGGTCGACGATCAGAGAGTGACGGTGAGGGCGGCCAGGCGCCAGGTGCCGGGGTCGGGGGCGCGCGGCGCGGGCTCGGCCAGCGCGAGGCCGGGGTGGCGGCGCAGCAGGGTGGTGAGGGCGACCTCGGTCTGTACACGGGCGAGGGCGGCGCCAACGCAGAAGTGCGGGCCGTGGGAGAAGCCGAGATGCCCGGGTTGCCCGGCGGGCCGGGTGAGGTCGAGGCGGTCAGGGTCGGCGTAGGCGCGGGGGTCGCGGTGGGCGGCGGCGATCGAGGCGGTGACGGCGTCTCCCTTGGCCACGGGAGTGCCGCACAGTTCGGCGTCTTCGCGGGCGTAGCGGGGGATCGTCAGCAGGGTGGGGCCGCACCAGCGGATGAGCTCTTCGACGGCGCCCGGCATGAGGCCGGGGTCGGCGCGGAGCGCGGCCAGTTGGTCGGGGTGGGTGAGCAGCGCCTCGACGGCGTTGGCGATGAGGTTGGTGGGGGTCTGGCCGGCCATGACCAGATGCCAGATGAGGGTGACGAGCTCGGTGTCGCTGAGCCGGTCACCGTCTTCCGCCTGGGCCTCGACGAGGTCGGAGATCAGGTCGTCGGCGGGTTCGGTCCTGCGGCGGGCGACGGCCGCCTTGGCGCCCTCGATGATCGCGGGTATGGCGGCGGCGAAGGCGGGGCCCGCGCTGGTGACGACGGTGGCGCCGTACTCGCGCCAGCGGAGGCGGTCGGGCGCGGGGATGCCGACGAGCTCGCAGATCACGTCCATGGGCAGCGGCCGGGTGAAATGGGTCATCAGGTCGACAGGGCCGTGATCGGGCAGGTCGTCGAGGAGCGCCTCGACGATCGGCCCGATGCGCGGGGCGAAGTCGGCGGCGCGGCGGGCGGTGAAGGCGGGGGCGGCCAGCCTGCGTAGCCGCAGGTGCTCGGCGCCGTTCATCTCCGACATGGTGCGCATGTACGGCCGGTAGTCCTCGGGGACGTCGGGCCGCATGAAGCTGTCGCTTCTGATCTCGAATCGGGGGTCGCCGAGCATCGTCTTGATGTCGGCGTGGCGGGTCACGACCCACATGGGGCCGAAGCCGGGGGCGCCCACGCGGGCGATGGGGGAGATCTCGCGGGCGCGGCCGTAGGCGGCGAAGGGGTCGCGGTGCACGTCGGGGTCGGTGAGGTCGATGTGCGGTACGTCGCTGGTCATGTGTCCTCCACGCAGAATTTCGGATGATCCCATCATACGAATGGTGAAGGTATCTTGATGATGGATGTTCGGCAAACTCCGGCAGGTCGCGCAAAATCGGTTGCCCGGCCCGGCGGCCGTCTGTTGTACTCCCTCCCGGCAACCAGTCCACCCCACCCAAGGAGCACGCCGATGAGGCCAGCGTTCGTGTCCCCCGCGACGGCAACAGCCACCTATCTAGAGGACAGAACGCTTGAAACGCACGTTGAACTTGGGGATCTTGGCGCATGTAGACGCCGGTAAGACCAGCCTGACCGAGCGGCTGCTCTACGCCGCCGGTGTCATCGACGAGATCGGCAGCGTCGATGACGGCAGCACCCAGACCGACTCGCTGGCGCTGGAACGACAACGCGGCATCACGATCAAGTCCGCCGTCGTCTCCTTCGTGATCGGCGACGTCACGGTCAACCTGATCGACACGCCCGGCCACCCCGACTTCATCGCCGAGGTCGAACGCGTGCTGAGCGTGCTCGACGGCGCCGTGCTGGTGATCTCCGCCGTCGAGGGTGTGCAGGCCCAGACCCGCGTGCTGATGCGCACGCTGCGGCGGCTGCGGATCCCCACCCTGCTGTTCGTCAACAAGATCGACCGCCGTGGCGCCCAGGACGACGGGCTGCTGCGGGCCGTCGCCGAGAAGCTGACGCCCGCGATCGTGGCGATGGGCTCGGTGCGCGATCCGGGCACTCCAGAGGCGGCCTTCCGTCCGTACGGACCCGGCGACGCCGCCTTCACCGCGCGGCTGACCGAGCTGCTGGCCGACCACGACGACGCCTTCCTGGCCGCCTACGTCCATGACGAGACGGCCCTCTCCTACCGGCGGCTGCGCCGCGAGCTCGCGGCGCAGACCGGGCAGGCGCTGGCGCACCCGGTGTTCTTCGGCTCGGCGATCACGGGGGCGGGCGTGGACGCGCTGAGCGCCGGCATCGCGGAGTTGCTGCCCGCCGCCCAGGGCGAGCCCGGCGACCCCGTCTCGGGCACGGTCTTCAAGGTCGAACGCGGCCCGGCGGGGGAGAAGATCGCTTATGCCCGGATGTTCGGCGGAACGGTACGTGTACGGGACCGGCTGCGGTTCCACGACGGTCAGGGCGAGCCCCGTGACGATCAGAAGGTCACCGCGCTGAGCGTGTTCGAGCGCGGCGCCGATGTCCAGCGCCCCTCGGTCGCGGCGGGCCAGATCGGCAAGCTGTGGGGCCTGGCCGACATCCAGCTCGGCGACACGATCGGCGAACCGCCCGAGGACGCCGGCCGCCACCACTTCGCCCCGCCCACCCTGGAGACGGTCGTCGTCCCCGCGAGCGCCGCCGCGCTGGGCGCCCTTCGCGTGGCCCTCGCCCAGCTCGCCGAGCAGGATCCGCTCATCGACCTGCGCCAGGACGACATCCGGCAGGAGATCTACGTCTCGCTCTACGGCGAGGTGCAGAAGGAGGTCATCCAGGCGACCCTGGCCGCCGACTTCGGCCTCGAGGTCGGCTTCCGCGAGACGACCACGATCTGCGTCGAACGGCCGATCGGCGCCGGCGCGGCGGTCGAGTTCAACGGCAAGGCGCCCAACCCGTTCCTGGCCACCGTCGGGCTGCGCGTCGAGCCCGCTCCGGTGGGCACCGGCGTGCGCTACCGGCTGGCGGTCTCGCCCGGTGCGTTGCCGCTGGCCTTTCACAAGGCGGTCGAGGACACCGTACGAGAGACCCTGAACCAGGGCCTGTACGGATGGCGGGTCGCCGACTGCACGGTCACCATGACGCACTCCGGCTATTCGCCCCGCCAAAGTCACTCCCACGCCGTCTTCGACAAGAGCATGTCGAGCACCGGCGCGGACTTCCGTCACCTGACGCCACTGGTGCTGATGAACGCGCTACGACAGGCCGGCACCAGGGTGCACGAGCCGATGCACCGCTTCACCCTGGAGGTCCCGGCCGACACGATCGGCGGCGTGCTGCCGGAGCTGGCCCGGCTGCGGGCCGTCCCCCGCACACCGGCCATGCGGGGCGCGTCCTGCCTGGTCGAGGGGGACATCCCAGCGGCCCGCGTACACGAGTTGCAGCAGCAGTTGCCGGGGCTGACCCGCGGCGAGGGTGTGCTGGAGTCCGCCTTCGACCGTTACCAGCCCGTCTCCGGCGCGGCACCGGCCCGGCCGCGCACGGACCACAACCCGCTGGATCGCAAGGAATACCTGCTGCACGTCATGCGGCGGGTCTGATCAGCGGTCAGGGATGCTTTCGGTGGATCAGTGGGGCAAAGGGGCAGATGTCGCTATTGTTAACTTCGCGCGCCTCAGCGTCACCTCCGGCGCCTCTGGTAACCACGGTCACCGAGGCAGAGCCCGAGAGACAGGCGAACGGGACAGCCACGGGGAAAGGCGCGCTGCACGGCGTCCCGTCCGTCGAACGGGGATAGGGACCGGGTCGCTTGTCCCATGCGGCGATCCATGAACGACGGGACTGGTCATGGCCACGCGGCGCGAGCGTCTTCGCTATTGGTTCGACAACACGATGTCGAAGGGCACTCCGGCCCTGATCGGCTGGCTCGCGCTGGTGACCGTGGTCATGGTCGGCAGCTTCGGCGTGCTCGTCTATGTGCTCGCGCGGGACGACCTGCCGCACCAGAACTGGAACGAGGCGCTGTGGGGCATGCTCATGCGGGCGATGGACGCCGGCACCGTGGCCGGCGACAACGAGGGCAGCCCGCTCTTCACCGTCCTGGGATTCACGATCACGATCGGCGGCCTGCTCATCGTCAGCAGCCTCGTCGGTGTGCTCACCACCGGTCTGGACAACAAGCTGACGGAGCTGCGCAAAGGCCGCTCCAAGATCGTGGAGTCCGGGCACACGACGCTGATCGGCTGGTCGGACCAGATCTTCACGATCATCCCCGAGCTGGTGGAGGCCAACGAGAGCGAGTCGAAATCCTGTGTGGCGATCCTGGGGGACCGCGACAAGCTGGAGATGGAGGAGGAGCTGCGCTCGCGGCTGGGCAGCACCGGCAAGACCCGGGTCGTCGTCCGCTCCGGCAGCCCGACCGAGCCGACCGACCTCGACCTGATGAGCCTCGACACGGCGCGGGCGGCCATCGTGCTGTCCCCGGCCGGTGACGACCCCGACGCGCACGTCGTCAAGACGCTGCTGGCGCTGACGAACCGCAACTGGCGCCGCCGCCGCCCGCCGATCATCGCCTCCGTCACGGACACGACCAACCTGGTGGCCGCCGAGCTGGCCGGGGGCGGCCACGCGCAGGTGGTCGACACCGACGACATCGCCTCCCGGCTCATCGTGCAGTCCTGTCGCCAGTCGGGCCTGTCGGTGGTCTGCACGGACCTGCTGGACTTCGGCGGCGACGAGATCTACCTGCGGCCCGAGCCGAAACTGACCGGCTTCCCCTATGGCGAGGCGCTGTTCGCCTACGAGACCGCCTCGCTCATCGGCATCCGGCACGGCGACGGGTCCGTGGTGCTCAACCCGCCGATGAACACCGAGATCACGCCGGACGACCAGATGATCGTGGTCGCCGAGGACGACTCCGCCATCCGGCTCGTCCGCAGCTTCCCGCCGATCGTCGAGGGCGCGATCACCCGCCCGGTCCGCCAGGCGACGCCGCCGGAGCGGACGCTGCTGCTGGGCTGGAACAGTCGCGCCCCGAAGATCGTGCAGGAGCTGGACCACTACGTCTCGCCCGGGTCGACCCTGCACGTGGCGGCCACCGCCGTCGAGGAGAGCGACAGCCTGGACCGGGCGAAGGTGGCCCTGCGCAACCTGGCGGTGAACGTCAAGGAGTGCGACACCACCGACCGGGTCACCCTGGAAGCGCTGGACGTGGGCACCTTCGACCACATCATCGTGCTGGCCGACGACCGGCTGGAGCCGCAGCACGGCGACTCACGCACGCTGGTGACGCTGCTGCACCTGCGCGACATGGCCTCGAAGTCCGGGCAGCGGTACGCGATCGTCAGCGAGATGAACGACGACCGCAACCGCCGGCTGGCCCAGGTCACCAAGGCCGACGACTTCGTCGTCAGCGACAAGCTGATCAGCCTGCTGATGACCCAGCTGTCGGAGAACCCGCACCTGGGGCAGGTGTTCCGCTTCCTGTTCGACTCCGCCGGGTCGGAGATCTACCTCAAGCCGGCGACGGACTACGTCCAGCCCGGAGTGTCGGTCAGCTTCGCCACCGTGATCTACTCCGCGCGGACGCGCGGCGAGACCGCGATCGGCTACCGCGTGCTGGCCGAGGCCGCCTCGCCACCCGCCTACGGTGTCGTACTAAATCCGGGTAAGTCGGCCGCTGTCACGTTCGGCCCTCGCGATCTGGTGATCGTCCTCGCTGAGGACTGAAGTCATCGGATGAGTTGACCGCCCGGAGGGCGGTGTTTCTTGACTATGGGCTCTGTCTCGTGTATTCGTCGGATGTCTGAGAGATCAGCCTTGTTGGCGTTACCCCCCGTCAGCCCAACGAGAGAGCGATCGCCATGCAGCGCCGCCGCACCCCCTCCAGAGTCTTATCCGCTTGCGCCGCCCTCCTTCTCGCCCTGACCGCCTACATCGTCGGCGCTCCCGCCGCCGGCGCGGAGGTCGAGCACCCGCGGCAGCAGTGGCTGCGCGACTCGACCGCGGGCCTGTTCCTGCACTGGGGCATGTTCACCGCGCCCCGCCACCTCGACTGCGCCGCCTGGGAGCGGGACGTCACCGGCGGTGGCTGGAGCCCTGACTACTGGGTCGACGAGGCCCGCAAGCTGGGCGCCTCCTACATCGTGCTGGCCACCTTCCACAGCAGGCTCGGCTACGCCCGGCCGTGGCCGTCGAAGATCCCCGGCAGCTGCGCCACCCAGCGCGACCTGCTCGGCGAGCTGGTGAAGGCGGGCCAGGCCAAGGGCGTACGGGTCATCCTCTACATGACCGACGACCCGCAGTGGCACAACGAGCAGGGCGTCGAGACGCTCGACTCCGCCGCCTACTCCGCCTACAAGGGCCGCTCGGTCGACCTGACCACCAGGAACGGGTTCGGCCAGTTCAGCTACGACCTGTTCTTCGAGGTCATGGAGAACTATCCGGACCTGGCCGGGTTCTGGATCGACAACGACAACGAGTACTGGGAGCAGAACCAGCTCTACGAGCAGATCCGGCAGAAGCGCCCGTCCTGGTTGCTAAGCAACAACAACGAGGACACCCCGATCATGGACACGGTCAGCAACGAGCAGAAGACCGGCATGACGCCGGCCTATGACTACCCGCAGGCCGCCTTCACCCCGATGCCGCGCCTGACCGAGGCCGACTACAAGCTCCCGACCACCGGCGACTGGTGGTACGACGGCGGCAGCCACCCCGTCGACTTCCGCCTCAGCACCGGCCGCTACGTCACCAACGCCGGCTCCTCGATGAAGTCGCTGATGGCCGAGACCCCGATGGTCAACGGCAGGTTCCCGCCGCAGCAGGAGGAGTTCAACAACTTCATGGCCGGGTGGGTGCCGCCGATCCGGTCTTCGCTGCAGGGGACCGAGGGCGGCGGCTACATGTACGGCGGCATGCAGCCGGGCTTCTGGAACGACGGCGCGCACGGCGTCGTCACCGTCGAGCGCGGCGCGAAGGTCCAGTACGTGCACGTGGTCACCAGGCCCAGGACCGATCAGGTGCGGCTGCGCGACAACGGCTACCGCGTCTCCGCGGTGAGCGATCTGCGTACGGGCGAGCGGATGCGGTTCGCCCAGTCCGGCGGCTACCTGACGATCCTCGGCATCACCAAGTGGGACGACTACGACACCGTGTTCAAGGTCGAGACCCGTGGCCAGGAGCACTTCTATCCCCAGAGCGCGCTCAAGGCGACCGCCACGTCCACCCGCGCGGGTCACCCGGCCGGCGCCCTGGTCGATGGCAGTTTCCAGAACTACTGGGACGCCGACGCCAAGCTGCCCGTCTCGCTCACCCTCGACCTCGGCAAGCGGCGCGAGGCCGCCTACCTGGCGGTCAACCAGCGCGAGGGGTCGCCGACGTACGCCCGCGAGTCGTTCGGCCGCCCCGAGGACTCGGTCCGGATCAAGGACTACCGCGTCTACGCCAGCGACGACGGCAAGCACTGGGGCAAGCCCGTACGTTCCGCCGCGATGCGCAGCGCGCGCGGCGCGCAGTTCATCGACCTCGGCGGCACCCGCGCCCGCTACCTGAAGCTGGAAGTCCTCAACACCTGGGGCGGCCCGCAGGCGCCACGCTTCTACCAGGAGCTACAGATCGACGAGATCAAGGTGGCGTCGGCCTACCCGGTGGGTCTCGGGGCGGCGATGCCGCTGGAGGCGGAGCGGCAGGCCAGGAGCGGCTCGGCCCGGCCGGAGCTGTGCCAGGCGTGCTCCGGCCTGGCCCGGGTGGTGGGGCTCGGCGGCGGCCCGCGCAACGCGGTCATCTACCGTGACGTCACGGTGCCGTCGGCCGGGACGTACCGGCTCGAACTCGATCACACCGCAGCCGCGGCCACCTCATTGTCGGTGAGCGTCAATGGCGCGGCGGCGGTGGAGGTGCCGGTGAGCGGCGACAACGCCGACGTTCCCGCCGCCACGGCGCTGGCGGTGCCGCTGAACGCGGGCGCCAACACGATCACGCTGTCCAGTACGGCCCGGCAGGGCCCAGGGCTCGACCGGATCGCCGTCGCGCCGATGCCGCCGGCCTCGGAGGTCCCGAAGACGACGATGACCGTGGACCCGTCCGGCCTGCAGTGGGTCGGTCCCGGGCAGCAGTCGATGAAGGTGTCGACGAAGCTGCGGCTCGACGTCGACGACGCGCTCGACCAGGTCAACCTGGCCCCGGTGGTGCCGGCCGGCTGGACGCTGACGGGCGCCGCCGCGACGGCCGCCACCCTGCGGCTCGGTCAGACGCTGGAGGGCACCTGGACCCTCACCTCGCCGCCCGGCCAGGACGTCACCGCGGCCGACATCCCCATCACCGCGTCCTTCCAGGTGCTGGGCCGCGCCACCCAGGTCACCAAGCAACTGCGAGTGCGGCCGCGCCCGGCTGACCGGGTGTTCATGCGGGAGGCCGAGGACTCGCGCAACCGGCTCGGCAGCTCGGGCATCACCAACTGCTCGCCCTGCTCGGGTGGGCAGAAGGTGCGCAACCTGGGCGGGGCGGCGGACGCGTACGTGCTGTTCGAGAACGTCACCGTCGACACGGCCCGCCAGTACACGCTGTTCATCGACTTCACGGTCAACGGCGACCGCTCGTACTTCGTCACCGTCAACGACGCCGCGCCGATCGAGGTGAAGGTGAGCGGCGTCGGCAACAACACCCCGTACACGACATCCGTGCCCGTCACCCTGCGGGCGGGCGCCAACACCATCAAGATCCACAACGACAAGGAGGCCGCGCCCGACCTGGACCGGCTGTCACTCGGCTGAGGCTGGTGCCCGCCCCGTGCCGCCGGTCTGCCCGGCGGTACGGGGCGGCTGCCAGGGCCAGCGGCCGTCCAGCTCGACCTGGAGCGAGACGCTCAGGAACGTGCGGACCGCGACGATGATGGCCAGCACCCCGACGCTCTGGAAGGTGGGGGAGACCGCCACGGTCTTGATGATGTCGGCCCCGACCAGGAACTCCAGCCCCAGCAGGATCGAGCGGCCCACGTTCCGCCGGAAGGCCTGGTAGAGGCCGGCCACCTGGCGGGACCGGGCCAGGCTCACACCGTAGGTGATGGTGGCGATGACCAGACCGGCCGCGATCACGGCCACGCCCGCGATGTCCAGCACCGTGCCGATGAGCTCGATGACGTCCTTCACCTGCACGCTGTCCCTCTCCCCGGCCCGCCGATACGTCCGGATCATGGTCGCATACGCTACTTGGGCGCGTTCGCGTCATCCGGGGGTGTACCCACCAGCGCGCACGTCCGTCACGTGAGCAGTCCCCGCACGCCCCGTCGCGTGAGCGGTCCCGCACGCCGGTCATGTGATCGGTCCTGCACGCCCCGTCATGTGAGCGATCCCGCAGGCCGGTCACGTGAGCAGCAAGGCGAGTGCGAGTGTCAGCAGCAGGGAGTCCAGCCGGTCCAGCAGCCCGCCCGCGCCCGCCAGCCACGACGCCGAGTCCTTGGCCCCGGCCCCGCGCTTG
Source organism: Nonomuraea sp. NPDC049750 (assembly GCF_040659625.1). Taxonomy (NCBI): domain Bacteria; kingdom Bacillati; phylum Actinomycetota; class Actinomycetes; order Streptosporangiales; family Streptosporangiaceae; genus Nonomuraea; species Nonomuraea sp. NPDC049750. The sequence goes on along the minus strand of NZ_JBFANB010000028.1, from coordinate 115,139 downwards.
ACCATTGACTCCAGCAGATCGCCCAGCGGGGCACCCACCGCCACCGCGATCGCCAGCGGGACGGTGAACGCCCCCAGCAGCGCCAGCGCGCCCAGCCCGACGGCCGCCCCGGCCAGCGCGCCGCTCCAGCGCTTGGCCGGGGACAACGGCGACAGGGACGGCCCGCCCAGCGACCGCCCGGCGAACGAGGCCGCGATGTCGCCCGCCGACACCGCGACGAACACCGCCAGCACGACCGGGCCGAGCAGCACCACCCCCACCAGCGGAAGCAACCAGACCACCCCGAACACCCCCAGTGACGCCCTCCTGAGCCCGCCCGCCGCGTCACCCCCGAGCAGCGGCACGAGCAAGACGACCAGGACGGCGGCGACCAGCACCCGCGGCAAGTACGGCAGCGCCAGCCACGCCACCGGCGGCAGCGCACCCGCGACCGCCACGAGCACCACCCGGTCGGGAACGGCCAGCCCCACCAGCCCGCCGTACTCGGCGGCGAGCACCACCCCGGCCACGGCGGCGAGCACCGCTGCCCCACCCGGCCCGGCGTACAGGGCGGCCACCACCACGGGCACGGCCACCGCCCAGGCGCACCAGCGCAGCATGTACTCCCGCCGGCGCGACAGCGCGACGGCGACCCCACCGACGACGAGCGCGACGGCGATGTACGGGACGGCCGTGGCAGGTGTGATCACGGGGTGGCCCGCAGGCGGTCCAGTGCGGTGGCGACGGTGGTGACGACGCGGTCGTTGGCGTCGGGGTCGCGCACCGTGATCCGTACCGTCCGGCCCTCGAAGGCGGGGGACAGGGGCGACAGGTCGCGCAGGAACACCCCGTCCCGCCGGCACGCCGCCACCAGACCGGCCGCGGTCGGCCCGGACCGGGGCAGCGTCAGCAGGGCGAAGTTGGCGGCCGACTCGTGAACCCGCAGATCAGCGCCGAGACCGGCGAGCCGTTCGGCGAGGCCGGAGCGCAGGGCACGGGTCCGGCCCCAGCATTCGGCGTAGTAGTCAGGGTCGCGCAGGGCGTGCACCGCGGCGATCTGGGCGGGCAGGCTGAGCCCCCAGGGCGGGCCCCAGCGGCGCGACTCGGCCGCCAGCTCCGCCGGTCCGGCGAGGTAAGCCGCGCGCAGGCCGGATAAGGCGTACATCTTGGACAGCGATTTGCACACCACGGTATTGCCCGAGGCAGCGGCGTACCGCTCCAGTGACGGCGACGACGACGGCGACGACTGTGACTGCGACGACTGCGACTGCGGCGACGACGGCGACTGCGATGGCGGCGGTGACTGCGATGGCGACTGCGACGGCGACGGCGACTGCCCCGAGTCGGCGTACTCGACGTACGCCTCGTCGATCCAGAACCGCGTCCCGCCCGGCGCGTCCGCGATCACCCGAAGCAGATCACCGGCATCGGTGTGGACGCCGGTCGGATTGTTGGGATTGACGATGACCACCAGGTCATAGCGCTCGCGCAGCGCGTCCCGCAGGCGGTCGAGGTCCGGCCGCCAGCCGTCGGCCCGGCGCAGCGGGAACCGGTCGGCGCGGCAGCCGATCACCTGCTCGACGACATGGGCGTACTCCCCGTAGACGGGATCGGGCAGCAGGACGCGGGAGGAGGCGTCCAGCCAGCCGCGGAACGCGCGGAAGATCAGGTCCGACGAGCCCGCCCCGGTCGCGACGGAGTCCGGGGGCAGGTCGCGGCGTTCGGCGATCTCCTCGATGAGCCCTTCGGGGTAGGCCGGGGGAGAGGTGCGGGCGAGCCAGCCCTGGTCGCCGCCCAGCAATTCGACCACGGCGGGAGCGGGCGGATACCAGGCGTCGAGCACGTCGGCGGGCACGACGTCGTCGCGCGCCGGCAGGCTGCCGAACCGGCGGCCCACCGCCCCGATCGAGGCGCCACCGTGCTGGCAGGCGGGCGGTCCGGGCAGGAACGGCATCTCCAGACTCCAGCGCACCCGAGGCTCCAAAGCGCGCAGCAGCGGGCCGTGGTGCCGCCGCGTCCGTTCAGCCAGCTCGCTCACCTGCCCGGACAGCACTTCAAAGGTGACGGCCCCCGCGTGTACCCGGGTGCCGGTGCCGGTCAGCCCGGCGGCCAGGTACATCCCGAGGATCTCGGTCCGCCCCAGCGCCGCGACGACGCGGCCGCCGTGCGCGGCCACCCAGCGCAGCGCGGCGTACATGAGCAGCGGCGCCGCCGCCGAGCCCCGCCAGCGCGGGTCCACGGTCAGGATGCGGATCTCGAACAGGTCCTCCCTGTCCAGGACCGGATGCCCGGCGCGGCTGAGGTACTTGTCGATCGAATAGCGGCCCGTCCAGGGCGGCGTGACGCTGATGAACCCCACCGGCCGATCGCCGTGGGCGGCGACGATGTAGACGTTGCCGTCGTCGAGGGCGTCGCTCAGCCGTTCGGCCTGGTTGGGCGGGTGCTGGCCGAGCTCGTGCGCATAGACCTCGTGCCGCAGCCGGTAGATCCACTCTCTGTCGGACGCGGACCCGGGGCGGATCTCCAGCATGACCATGTCTAGTCCGACGTACGCCGACACCAGCCGGTTTCCTGGTGAATGCTAGGGGTGGGCGGCCAGCAGGCGGGCGCGGCTGTTGCTCAGGTGGACGCGGGTCGCGGCGCGCGCGCCCTCGCCGTCCTGGCGCTCGATGGCCGCGTAGATGTTCTCGTGCTCGACCACGATCTGCTCGAAATGCCCCTGCCCGGCGGGCGACAGCCGGTCACGCGGCACGATGATCATGGAGGGGCCGAACGACGTGATCAGGTCGGCGAAGTAGCGGTTGCCGGTCGCCAGCGCGATGCGGAGGTGGAACTGGAAGTCGGCGTTCACCGCCGTGCTCGGGTTGTCGGCGCTCGCGGCGAACCGGTCGAGCGCCGCCCGCAGGTCGTCCAAGCGTGGCCCCCCACCCCGGCGGGCGGCGAGCGCGGCGGCCTCGACCTCGAAGGCCATGCGGAAGTCGAGCAGGTCGACCACGTCATCGACGGTCAGCTCGCCGCTCTGGCCGAACTCGAACCTGGCCGAGCCCGGCCGCGCCAGGACGAAGCTGCCGCGGCCGTGCTGGGTCTCGACGAGCCCGGCGGCCTGCAGCCGCGAGATGGCTTCGCGGACGACCGTCCTGCTCACGCCGTACGTCTCCACCAGGCTGCTCTCGGTCGGCAGCTTGTCGCCGGGGTGGATGACGCCTTCCTGGATGCGCGCCGTCAGGTCGTCGACGAGGGTCTGGGTCAGGCTCGCCATCGCGGGGTCAGTCCTTTCTGGTGCCGAACTCGCACTGGTCCGCGGTCCACTTGGCGGCCTGCTCGCTCGGGGTCAGCCCGAGGCCGGGGCGGTCGGGCACGATCATCCTGCCATCGCGGATCTCCAGGCGCTCCTCGAACAGCGGCTCCAGCCACTCGAAGTGCTCGACCCAGGGCTCCAGCCCGTAGGCGGCGGCCAGGTGCAGGTGGATCTCCATCGCGAAGTGCGGGGCCAGTTGCAGGCGGTTGTGCTCGGCCAGCGCCGCCAGACGCAGGAACGGCGTGATGCCACCGATGCGCGGCGCGTCGGGCTGGATGACGTCGGCGGATCCGAGGCGGATGAGCTCGGCGTGCTCGGCGACGCTGGTGAGCATCTCGCCGGTCGCGATCGGCGTGTCGAGCGAGGCGGCGAGCGCCGCGTGGCCGGCGCTGTCGTAGGCGTCCAGCGGCTCCTCGATCCAGACCAGCCCGAACTCCTCCAGGGCCCGGCCCATGCGCTGGGCGGCCGGCCGGTCCCACTGCTGGTTGGCGTCCACCATGAGGGGTACGCCGTCGCCCAGGTGCTCGCGCACCGCGCCGACCCTGGCCAGGTCGATCCGGGAGTCGGGGTGGCCGACCTTGAGCTTGATGCCGCTGATGCCGCGTTCGAGCGCGGCGCTCGCGTTCTCGATGACCTGCTCGATCGGGGTGTGCAGGAAGCCGCCGGAGGTGTTGTAGCAGCGTACGGAGTCGCGGTGGGCGCCCAGCAGTTTGGCCAGGGGGAGTCCGGCGCGCTTGGCCTTCAGGTCCCACAGCGCGACGTCGAGGGCCGCGATGGCCTGCGTGGACAGCCCGCTGCGCCCGACCGACGCGCCCGCCCAGACCAGCTTCTCCCACAGTCGGGCGATGTCGCTGGGGTCCTCGCCGAGCAGGTCCGAGGCGATCTCCCTGGCGTGCGCGTACTGGCCGGGGCCGCCGGCGCGCTTGGAATAGCCGAAGCCGAAGCCCCGATGCCCGCTCTCGGCGCCGATCTCGGCGAACAGGAAGGCGATCTCGGTCATCGGCCGCTGCCGCCCGGTGAGCACTTTGGCGTCACTGATCGGGGTGGCGAGCGGTAGATAGACCGAGGAGAGCCGGATCCAGGAGATGCGGTCGGAGGTAGTCATGGCGGTCATCGTACAACTCGCCATGTCATCATACAACTACTAGAACTCGCTGGTCCCCGACAGGTCCATGGGGGCCATGCGCTCGATGGCCAGCCTGGTGCGCTCCATCGCCTCGGTGATCTCCTTCGTCCGTTCCTCGGTGAGGTTGGCGATGGGCACCGAGCAGCTGATGGCGTCGGTCGGCGGGCTGGTGTAGCGCAGCGCGAAGCCGAAGCACATGACGCCGGCGTAGTTCTCCTCGTCGTCGATGGCGTAGCCGCGCCGGCGCGTCAGCTCCAGATCCCGGGTCAGGGCGTCACGGTCTACCAGCGTCTTAGGCGTCAGGGGAGTGAGCTGCGCGGGGATCGGCACCTCCAGGCCGGTGCCGAGCCGCTCGGCCAGCAGCGACTTGCCCATGGCCGTGCTGAAGGCGGGCAGCCGGCGCCCGACCCGGCTGAAGGGGCGCAGATACTGGCTCGACTCCTTGGTGGCCAGGTAGACGATGTCGCCCCGGTCCAGGCGGCCGAAGTGGATGGTCTCGTCGAGCAGCGCGCTGAGGTCGTTGATGTGCGGCTGGACGATGCGCAGGTACGGATCGGTGTCGAGATAGGTGGTGCCCGCCAGCAGGGCGCGGATGCCGATGCTGTACAGCGTCCCGCTCGCGTCGGTGCGCACCCAGCCGCGCTCGACCAGCGTGCGGATCAGCGCGTAGATGCTGCTGCGCGGCGCGCCGAGCGCGTCGCTGAGCTCGCGCAGCCGGGCCGGCCGGTTCTGTCGCGAGGCGAGGAGCTCAAGGAGTTCGACCGTGCGGGCGGCGGACTTCACGCCCCGCACGCCGCTCTGCGCCGTGCCCTCGGCCTCGTCTAGGGGGAGTGTCATCGCACCTCATCTGTCGGGGGACGGCCTGTTGACACATTACCAATTTTGGAGCGAGACTGCTCGCCACGTAACAGGCATCTACATATGGAGACAGGATGACCGCTACGTATACAACTGACGATGTACGCGCCAGGCTTCGGCGGGGCATGGAGACCGGCGTTCTGTCGTTCCCCCTGACGTCGTTCGACGCCGACGGGGCCCTGGACATCGACGCCTTCCGCGCCTACCTCCGCGGCCAGATCGCGGCCGGTCCCGGCGCGGTGTTCCCGTGCTGCGGGACGGGGGAGTTCTTCTCCCTGGCCGAGGACGAGTACGAAAGAGTCGTCACGGCCGCGGTCGAGGAGGCGGCCGGAGCGCTGCCGGTGGTCGTGGGGGCCGGCTACGGCTGGGCCCAGGCCGCCAGGTTCGCCGCCATCGCCGAGCGGGCCGGGGCCGACGCGTTGCTGCTGATGCCGCCATATCTTGTGGAGGCGCCCCAGGAGGGCTTGGTCGAGCACGTACGGCGGGTCGCCGCCAGCACGTCGCTGCCCGTGATCGTCTACCAGCGCGCCCAGGTGAAGATAGCGGTGAGCAGCATCGCCGGACTGGCCGCGATACCGAACGTGATCGGCTTCAAGGACGGTCACTGCGACCTCGACCAGTTGCAGCGGCTCAAGCTGGCCGCGCCGCCGGAGTGGCTGTTCTTCAACGGCGCCGCGACGGCCGAGATGCAGGCCCGCGCCTACCGGAGCATCGGCGTGCCCGCCTACTCCTCCGCCGTGCACGCCTTCGCCCCCGAGATCGCCAAGGACTTCTTCCGCGCCTTCCGCGCCGACGACGACGAGCGGGTCGAGCTGCTGCTGAGCCGCTTCTACGTCCCCCTGGTCGAGCTGCGCGACAAGGGCATCGGCTACGGGGTCTCGCTGGTCAAGGCCGCGGCTAGGCTGCGAGGACTCCCCGTGGGCTCCGTACGCGCCCCGCTCGCGGATCCCCCTCCCGAGCACCTGGAACAGCTCCGCGCCCTGCTGGACACCGGCCTCGACCTCGTCCGGTAAGGAAGGAATCCCCATATGTCGCAACCCATCTCTCGGATCGTCAAGGCGACCGTCACGCCGATCCTGATCAGCGACCCGCCGCTGCTCAACGTCCTCGGCGTGCACCAGCCGTACACCCCGCGCACCATCGTCGAGCTCGAGACCGACAGCGGCGCCACCGGGGTCGGCGAGACCTACGGCGACACCGAATACCTGGAGGTGGCGCGCAACCTCGCCAAGGCCGTCATCGGCAAGCCGCTCACCGCGCTGAACGGGCTGCACGAGCTGGCCTACGACTCGGCGGGGCTGACGCCCGGCACGATCAACGAGTTCGACCCGGCCGGGCTGCGCGGCAGCCGTACCAACGAGAAGATCGTCCGCAGCGTGGTCTCGGCGTTCGAGGTCGCCAGCCTGGACACCCTCGGCAAGACGCTCGGCCTGCCCGTGCACGCGCTGCTCGGCGGCAAGGTGCGCGACCGGGTCGACTACAGCGGCTACCTGTTCTACCGCTGGGCCGAGCACCCCATGGAGGACGCGCCGCGCGACGACTGGGGCGCCGCCCTCGACCCCGAAGGCGTCGTACGCCAGGCACGGCGCTTCACCGACACCTACGGATTCCGCTCCTTCAAGCTCAAGGGCGGCGTGTTCCCGCCCGAGGAGGAGATCGCGGCCATCAAGGCGCTGGCCGAGGCCTTCCCCGACCACCCGCTGCGCCTGGACCCCAACGGCGGCTGGTCGCTGGAGTCGAGCGTGCGCGTCGCCGAGGAGCTCGACGGCCTGCTGGAGTACCTGGAGGACCCGACCACCGGCATCGACGGCATGGCGCAGGTGCGCGCCAGGACCGGCGCGCTGCTGGCCACCAACATGTGCGTCACCACGTTCGGCGAGATCCCCGAGGCGTTCGCCAAGGACGCCGTCCAGGTGGTGCTGTCCGACCATCACTACTGGGGCGGCCTGCACGCCACGCGCGAGCTCGCGGCACTGTGCCGCACCTATGGAGTCGCGCTCTCGATGCACTCCAACACCCATCTCGGCATCAGTCTCGCCGCGATGACCCACGTCGCCAGCGTCATTCCGGACCTGGAGTACGCCTGCGACAGCCACCGGCCCTGGCAGACCGAGGACGTCATCACCGAGCCGCACCGCTTCGTCGGCGGCGCCCTCGAGGTGTCCGACGCCCCTGGCCTCGGGGTCGAACTCGACCGCGACGCCCTGGCCGCCCTGCACGAACGCTGGAGCGCGCTCAGCGGTTTCCGCGACAGGGACGATGTGGCCGCCATGCGCGTGGCCGACCCCACGTGGGTCCAGCCCCCGCTTCCACGCTGGTGAAAGAGAGAACACTGTGATGAGAATGTCATCCACGATCGGCCTGCGCATCGGTGGCGCCCTGCTGGCAGTGGTCGCCATGTCCGCCTGCTCGGTCAAGGGCGGCGGTGCCGGCGACGGCGCCGCCTACCCCAGCAAGGCCGTGGAGTTCACCGTCCCGACGGAGCCGGGCGGCAGCACCGACCTGGTCACCCGCGCCCTGGCCAAGAGCATCGAGAAGCCGCTCGGCAAGCCCGCCGTGGTGGTCAACAAGCCGGGCGCCAACGGCAAGATCGCCGGTAAGGACGTCTTCAGCAGCAAGCCCGACGGCTACCGGGTGGCCGTGATGCCGCAGTCGCTGTTCGCCATCGGGCCGCTCATGGTCCAGGACCCCGACGCCATCAAGCTCGAGGACATGACCTTCGTCAAGGGACTGGCCGTCGAGGACTACGCACTGGTCGTGCCGGCCACCTCACCGTACAAGTCGCTCAAAGACCTGCTCGCGGCCGACGGCATCAAGTACGGCACCACCGGCGCGGGGACGGGCAGCCAGCTGTCGCAGGCCCTGCTGTTCGGGGTGGCGAAGGTGAAGGCGACGCCCGTGCCGTTCGACGGCGGCGCCCCCACCATCACCGCGGTCCTGGGCGGCAAGGTCGACGCGGCGTCCGTGCAGATCGCCGAGGCAGCCAAGCACGTCCAGTCCGGCAAGCTCCGGGCGCTGGCCGTGTTCGGCACCAAGCGCGTCGAGGCGCTGCCCGACACGCCGACGGCCACCGAGTCCGGCTATGACGTCGTGGTGGACCAGCGCAGGTTCGTGGCCGGGCCCGCCGGGCTGCCGGCCGACGTACGCGACAAGCTGGCCGGCGCCATCGACAAGGCCATCGCCACGCCCGAGTACGGCGAGCTGCTGAAGTCCAACTACATCGGCCGCTGGGAGGTCGGCGGCGACGAGGTCAAGACGCAGCTCACCAAGGCCCAGGGCGAGTTCGCCGCGCTGACGAAGAAGCTCGGGATCGACCTCACGGGCCAGCAATGACCAGCGTCGTACCCGAGGAAGGCGTGCCGGAGGAGGACGGGCTTCCCACCCCGCCGACTCCGGCCTACGCCCGCCGGCAGAACATGGTCGCGGCGCTCGTCCCGCTCGCCATCGGCGTGATCACCGCGATCATGTCCTGGAGCCTGGGGGTGGGCACACTGTCCAACCCGGGCCCCGGGCTGTGGCCGCTGGCCGTCAGTGTCGCCATGGTCGTGACCGCGGCGGTGCTCGTGCTGCGGTCCGGGCCGACCGGCGAGGAGGAGACCTTCACCCGCGAGGCCCTGATCGTCGTCGTCGCGGCCGTGTCTCTCGTGGGCTACGCGCTGCTGTTCGAGCGGATCGGCTTCGAGATCCCCACCGTGGCGCTGCTCGTCCTGTGGCTGAAAGGACTCGGACGAGAGGGCTGGCGGATGACCGTGATCATCTCGCTCGGCTCGACCGCCGTCCTCTACCTGCTGTTCGTCACCGGGCTGGGCGTGTCACTCCCGCACATCCTGCCCTTCTGAACCAGATCGGCTGACCATGGATTTCTTCTCCCCGGTGATCGCCGGGTTCGGGGTCGTCTTCCAACCGGAGAACCTGTTCTACTGCCTGCTCGGCGTCACGCTGGGCATGCTCGTGGGCGTCCTGCCCGGCCTCGGGCCCGCCGCCACGATCGCGATCCTGCTGCCGGTCACGTACAACATCGAGCCGACGGCCGCGATCATCATGCTCGCGGGCATCTTCTACGGTGCCCAGTACGGCGGCACGATCACCTCGGTGCTGCTGCGGCTGCCGGGCGAGGCGTCCAGTGTGGTGACCGCGATCGACGGCCACGAGATGGCCAGACAAGGGCGGGCCGGCTCCGCGCTCGGCATCGCGGCGATCGGCTCCTTCATCGGCGGCACGGTCGCGGTCATCGCGCTCACCTTCGTCGCCCCGCTGGTGGCCGGGTTCGCGCTGGACTTCGGCCCCGCCGAGTACACGGCTCTGGCCCTGCTGGGCATCCTGCTGGTCTCGACGCTCGGCACCGGCTCCACGACCAAGAGCATCCTGATGGCCACCGTCGGCCTGCTCCTGGCGACCATCGGCCAGGACCCGCTGGCCGGCACCTCGCGTCTGACGTTCGGCAGCGACCAGCTGCTCGACGGCATCGACTTCGTGATCGTCGCGATGGGCCTGTTCGGCGTCGGCGAGATCCTCTACAGCCTGGAGTCACTGCGCGGTAAAAGTGCCCCGGCGCCCAGCGTCGGCTCCGTCTACCCCTCGCGCAAGGACCTCGGCGAGTCCAAGGGGGCCATCACCCGCGGCTCGCTGGTGGGCTTCATCCTCGGCATCCTGCCCGGCGGCGGGGCGACCATGTCGTCGATGGTGGCCTACGCGGTGGAGAAGAAGACCGCCAAGCACCCCGAACGCTTCGGCAAGGGCGCCATCCAGGGCGTCGCCGGACCCGAGACCGCCAACAACGCCGCCGCCACGTCCTCCTTCATCCCGCTACTCACCCTGGGCATCCCGGCGAACGCCACCATGGCCATCATGTTCGGCGCGCTGCTGCTTCAGGGCATCACGCCGGGGCCGCTGCTGGTGCAGGAGAAGCCGGACCTGTTCTGGGGCGTCGTCAACTCGATGTACGTCGGCAACATCCTGCTGCTGGCCATGAGCCTGCCGCTGATCGGGATCTTCGTCAAGATCCTGCGCATCCGGGCGGCCATCCTGGCGCCGCTGACGATCCTGATCACCATGATCGGCGTCTACACCGTCCGCATGAACGTCTTCGACATGTTCCTGATGGTCGGCCTCGGGGTCGTGGGCTACCTGATGAAGAAGGTCGGCTTCGAGCCGGGGCCGTTGGTGCTGGCCTTCGTTCTCGGCAGCCTACTGGAGTCGTCCTTCCGGCGCTCGATGCGCCTGTTTGACGGCCAGCTGACCGGCTTCTTCGGCCAGCCGATCGCCGCGACGCTGCTGGTGGCGATCCTGCTCATCATCGTCGTCCCGCCGCTGAGCCGGACCCTTCGCAAGCAACGTAGAAAGGCCGCAGCATGACGGTCATCGTGGGATATGTGCCCAACCCGCTGGGCCGGGTCGCGCTCGAGCACGCGATCGCGGAAGCCGCGCTCCGAGGGGCGCCGCTGAAGATCCTCAACGTCTCGCGGCCCGGCGCCTACGTCGACGCCTCGACCGCGGACGCGGCGGAGATCAAGCGCCTGGTCCCGGCGGAGGTGTCGTACGACTTCGAGCAGGTGGCCGAGGACGACGTCGCCGAGGCGGTGCTCGCGGCGGCGCAGGCGGCCTCGGCGAGCCTGATCGTCATCGGGCTGCGCAGGCGCTCACCGGTCGGCAAACTGATCATGGGCAGCAGCGCCCAGCGGATCCTGCTCGAAGCCGGCTGCCCGGTGCTCGCGGTCAAGGAGCCGGCCGCTCAGTGACGGTCCCCGCCGGGTTGACCGGCATCCATCCCGGGCCGGTGATGCGGCCGGGATGGATGCCGGTGGCCGGGAAGCCGTCACAGTGGGCGCGGTCGAGCCTCGATGGTGGCCTTCTGCCGGCCGTTGTACGCGATCGGCCTTAGTACTCGTAGGCCCCGGCTTCGATGGTGCCGTTCCCGCCCACCGGGGCTCCGTCCAGGTCGATGGGGTTGAACTTCTTGACGCCGAGACCGATCGCCGGACTCCCGCTCAGCAGCCGCAGGGGCCTGCTCGGGTCGGTGTCGAACTTCGGGTCCTTGCGCACGTTGGCGGTGCCGGCCGTCATCTGGTATTGGCCGCCGTAGAAGACGTTGTGGTCGTTGGCGGTGAAGGTGGAGTCGGCGTAGGCGCTCTTCTTCCCGGCCACGACGATGTTCTGCGAGAGCTTGAAGTGCGCGTTCGTGCAGCTCGCGTAGCAGACGACGCCCTCGGCGTCGGGGTTGGGCAGGTTCATCGAGTTGTTGCGGAACACGGTGCCGAACACCGGGCCGTTCGTCTCGATCTCGCCGTCGTCCTTGACCGGGCCGCGGGTGACGATGCCGGAGCGGGTCCTGTCTCCGTAGATCCCGTTGTACTCGAAGACGTTGCCGGAGGTCCCGTCGGGGTCGTTCGTCGTTCCGTCGTCGTTGCGGCTGGTGCCCAGCTCGGTGAAGGTGTCGTTGTCGAGCGCGAGGTTGTGGTGGACGTAGTTGCGGGAGCCCATGAAGATCTCCACCGCCGCGCCGTCGAACTCGTAGTCGTAGCTGAAGGCCACCGATCCGGTGATGGTGTTCCAGCCGATGTTGGAGTCGTCGCCCTGCACCAGAAGCGCGAACGCGCCGGAGTCGTCGTTGTCGTTCTCCTCCTGCGGCGTGAGCTTGCTCATGAAGTTGTTGTTGACGAACTCGTTGCTGGTCACCGAGGTGTACTGGGCGCTCGTCTCGATGTAGACGCCCGCCGCCGCGCCGGTGATGTAGTTCTGCTCGATGACGTTGTTGCTGCCGCCTACCTTGATCCCCGCCCACGAGCAGCGGCCCTGGTCCGAGTCCACGCCGATCTGCAGGTTGTAGACCTCGATGTGGTCGCCTCCGAGGTACAGGCACGCCTCGTTGTCGTCCTTGAGCACCGGACGGGCGCCCGTGCCGTAGGCGTCGACGACGATCGGGTTGTCCTCATCGCCCGACTTGGTGATGGCCAGCTGCCCGGACCACGTGCTGCCGCGGCTGAGCATGAGTTTTTCGCCCGGCCCCAGGTCCGCCGTGCCAGCCTTGGCCAGCGTCTTCCACGCCGTTTCCGGGGAGTCGCCGGCGGCCGAGTCGTTGCCGTGGACGCTGTCGAGGTAGTAGGTGTCGATGTTATCCGCGGAGGCGGGGGCCGCGACGGCCCCCGCGAACGCTAACGCGAGGGCCGCCACACCCGCCGCGTACGACGTCATTCGGGTAGATAAGTTCCAGGCGCGCAACTGAGTTCTCAGCCTCCTGATCGCGGTGACGAAGCAGCCAGATGAAGATCATCTGGCGTGCGGGGTCACTGTAACCGCGATGCCTGGATAATTTCGACACCCAAAATGACCATTTTGTATCCGGAACGTGTAAGGAAGCCGAATACCCTCCCCAAAGGGGCGTTAGACGATCACCCTGCACACCAGGGCGTCGGACGTGCCCCGCCTGGCGCTCATGACGACCTCCGTGGTGAGGAACTTGCACGCCAGGTAGGGGTCGCCGGATCCGGCGTACTGCGGCGGGCCGCCGGTGCCGCTCGCGTAGCACCTGAGGCCGCCCGCCTCGTAGAAGCCGATCCACGAGGCCGAGCTGACCTTCGCGTGGCAGTAGTCGCCGATCGACGTCGGCCCGAAGGTGACGTCCATTTCGGCCGCCTGGGCGGGCAGGGCGAGGGTGATCAGGGTGGCGGCGGCGACCGAGGTCAGGGTGAGGACACGACGAAGCACGGCGACTCCAGATTCGGGGGGTGAACACTCAATCCGGAGTATCTGTTAGGAAAGTTTCTTGTGCAATAGGGGCGCCCTCGCGGAAAAATCCCGTCATTTGGCGGAAACCCGGTACCGTACCAGCCATCTCTGACGGATCACCGCATTTCGCAGGGCGGCAAAACAGCCCGCGGACGGCTCGCCACCCCACCCCCGTGCGCGCAGTCAGAGCCTCTGGAGGACCACGAACGGGTTTGTCGGTCGGGGTCGCTAACGTTCGGCGCAGTTGCACAGCAGGGGCTGGAAAACCCCTGCTCATTCGACGTTCGTGCACGGTGAAAGGCGGGGACCGTTGGGTTGGCTGGCAGCGGGCGACGGGTATGAGGTCGCCCTCATAGAGGGCCGGGTGGCGGCGCGAGCCACCTCCGGCCGGGCGGCGGGACGGCAGCTGAAGTCGCTGCCGAAGGCATTGCGCGATCACCCCGAGGTGGACCGGCTGCGCCGCTTCGCCGAGTGGCTCGACCGGCACGCCACCGCGTGCGTGGCGCAGGTGGACCTCTGGATGGTCTCCTCCCTGCCGGTGCCGACCGGGCTGCTGGCCCGCGTGTGGCCGGACGAGGCGTGGCAGTCGGCCCTGCGGGACCTGGCCGTGGTCGGTGACGACCCCGACGAGGTCGGCTTCCTGCGGGACGCCACCGACACCGGAGAGCTGCGGGTGGTCAACCTCGACGGCGAGACCGTACGCCTGTCGCCGCAGACGGTGACCCTGCCGCATCCCGTGCTGCTGCCCGACCTGGACGACCTGCGGGAGTTCGCCGCGGAGCTGGGCGTGGTCCAGAAGGTCGAGCAGATCCACCGGGCCACCTGGCGCAAGCCCGCCGACCTCAAGGCGACGGAGACGGCCGTGTCGGAGTTCTCCGGCGGCACCTACGACTCCAGGTTCGGCCTGGCCGCGCGGGCCACCGCGCTCGGCTACCGGGTCTCCGGCGGCTACGCCACCTGCCGGGTCCGCGACGGGGGCAGCCTCTCGGAGGCGACCGTGTGGATCGGCGAGCCCTACTGGGACGGCGAGATGACGACGGGCGACCTCAGCTGGCAGGACCTCGACGGCAGGACACTGCCGCTGCGCGAGGTCGGGCCGGTGGCCTGGTCGGAGGGGATGCGGATGGCCGCGGCGCTCTACGCCGGGCGGCGGGTCGAAGAGGGGAAGGACGCGTGAGCATGTCTCAGACCGCGGAAACGCAGGAAGGGTCTCAGGCCGCAGGGCCGCAGAAGGCGTCTCAGGCCGCTGAGCTGCTGAAGGCCGGGGGCGTGCTGCCGCTCGGCACCAAGGGCGGCGGCGAGCGGGCGGTGCCGATGACCGCCCGTACCTACCGTCATCCCGGGCTGGACGACCGGGTGGTCGTGCGGCTGGTCGCCGGGGAGCTCGGCTCGGCCGAGGACCTGGCCGCGAGCTTCCTGGGCCTGGCGCCCGACGGGGAGCCCGCCGAGGTCGGCCTGGGGCTGCGGCGCTCGCTCGGCTTCCCCGAGTGGGTGCTGGTGCACCACCCCGAAGACGGGCACCACGCGCTCGCCGTCGTGCCGGAGCTGGAGCGCGCGGCCCGGCAGGCGAAGTCCAAGCCGAAGGCCGCGCTCGACGCCTACCAGCAGCTGGCCGCTCAGCTGGCCGCGTCCGTGCCCCACTTCCTGCCCACGTTCTACGAGCAGAGCGGCCGGGTGTTCCTGGGCGTCGAGAACGCCGTCTACGCCGCGCAGATGTTCGCCAGCGCGCGCCGCGCCGAGGCGCAGCACGGGCTCGCCGTGGACGAGGACCGGCTCGACGAGGTGTTCCTGGAGTTCGCGCTGGCGGGGGCGCTGCCGGTCAAGGTGCTGTCCGGCTACGCCAAGGAGCTGGCCATCCGAGTGCCCGCCGACGAGGCGCTGCGCCGCTTCACGCGGCTGTGCGTACGGCGCACCGCGGGCGGGCTGCCGCCGTCGGCGCAGATGACGACGGACCTGCGCCGCCTGGCCAAGGCCGCCGGGGTCGACGTGGACGCGGGGGAGCAGACCTACCTGGCCGAGCTGCTCGCCCTGCCGGCCGCCCATCGGGCCGCGACGGGCTGGTGGAAGGCCCACCGTACGGGCATCGCGGCCTTGGCCTCGCGCGAGCCCGAGGTGCGGGTGACGTTGCTGAACATCATGCCGCAGGCCCGGGACGAGGAGCTGGCGGGCCTGTGGCTGGAGATCCTCGAGGCGTCCGGCGCCACCGCCGGGCTGGTCTCCGGCGAGGTGCCGGAGCGGCCCGGTGACGGCACCGTCGGCTGGCTCGAACGCTTCCTGAAGGCGCGCAACTACGGCTGGCGGGTGCCGTCCCGCCTGCCCGCCCTCTACACGCTGGTGGAGCGGGCGGCCGGCCAACTGCGCGCCGAACTGACCGGGCAGAAGCGGACGCTGACGGTCTCTTACGACGTCGACCTGCTCGACCTGCTGCTGGCCCTCGACATTCCGGTACGCGATCCCAATGACGGCGACTCGCTGCGGCTGGAGCCCTGGGCGAAGGGGGAGGGGCAGCGCGACCTGGTCGCCCTGGCCGCCGACGCCCGGTTCCGGCCCTCCTTCGAGCGCGCGGCCGACGGCTTCAGCGACGACGAGGACGGCCGGCGGGCCGTCCGCCTGCTGGCCACCTCCCCCGGCGGCCGGCCGATGCTGGCCGAATGGACCCGCAAGGTGGCCCTGCGATCCACCGCCGCCGGACTGCCGGACCTGCCCGACGCCCTGCGGCGGCTGGCCTGGCTGCCGGGCGAGGCGCTGGTCCTGGCCGAGGACGAGGTACGCCGGGCGGCGGCGGCGCAGATCGCGCCGGTGCTCGCCCGCACCCTGCGGGCCGGGCTGTTCGACGAGCTGGGCTGGCCGGCCTGGGAGGAGGCGGCCGCGTCGCTCGTACCGAAGAAGGACGTCGACGACATCGTCGTCGCCGACGCCTGGCCGTACCTGCTCACGGCGGGCGCCGCGCAGGCCCGGGTGCTCGGTCCCGAGGGCACCGTGCTCACCCATGACCTGCGCATCCCGGCCGGAGACTCCTGGAACGCCGTCGGCCTGCACTATGTGGACGGCGAGCTGCTCGTCTACTGGCAGTCCCGCGACCTCGACTTTCGGCTGCGCGGCTACTGGCACACCGCCCCTGACCGCCTCCACCCGATGGAGGGCGCCACCCACACCCGCGGGACGCGCATGGACTGGTACCGCGGCGACGACGCGGTCACCCTGCCCCTGCCCGGCGGCGGACGGACCACCGGCCAGGGGATGCTGCACCGCGGCGACACGGCACTCCCCGAGGAGTCGTCGGTGATCACCGACGGCACCTCCTACTGGGTATGGACCTGGGACGGCTCCGATCACGCCACCAACGGCTGGTACGAGTACGACCCGGTCAGCGGGCAGGTGGGCAGGAAGGGCATGCCCGCCTTCCTCGCCGACGCGCTCCGCGACGCCCCGGCCGGCAGCGAGTTCCACGCGGGTTGGCTGCTTCCCGCGCCCTCGGATGAGGCCACCCCCGTGGGCACTCCCGTGGGCGGGCTGTTCGGCTGGCGCGTGGTGCGGCTGCCCGACGGGTCGATGCGCGGTGAGGACGTCTCCGGCCGTACGGTCACCCTGGCGCCCGACGCCGGGACACCGGCGCGCGCCCTGATGTTCCCCGGAGACGACCGGCCGCGGACCATCGTCAAGGGGGGCTACCGGCTCAGCCTGGTTGATCCGGACGGCGTGGTCACGGCCGTGGCCCGCACGGACGACGCCCCCGGCCACTTCGCCAGTGGCAGCCTCATCCTGCCGCCGGTGCGCTACTGGTGCTACCTGCGCCCGAGGGATCCGGAGGGCTCCGCGGCCCTGCGCGCCCTCGACCTGGACACCGCGGCGGCCCTGCTGGCGGTCGCCGGGGAGGAAGACCTGGAGGCGCGGGTCCGTACGCTGCTTCCGCAGGTCAGCCATGACGCGCTCGTGGCCGGCATCGCGGGGGTCGTCCGCTTCGCCGGGACCCAGCAGACCTCGCTGCACACCGTCGCGGCCAGGCTCTCCGAGGCGCTCGCCGGCGGACACCAGGAGCAGGCGCCCGCCGGTCCTACGGACTCCCTGCTCGACGAGGCGCTCCGTGGGCTCGGCTACTTCGTCGAATACTCCTGGCGCCTGCGGGCCGACGGCGCCTTCCAGCAGATCCAGACGATCGGGCGGCGGCTGGCGTCGGCGTCGGCTCCGTCTGAGTCGGCTCCGTCTGAGTCGGGAGTCTTGGCGTCTGGAGTGTCGGCGTCCGGGGGCTTGGCGTCGGGGCGTTTGGAGCCGGGCCCCGCAGGGGCGGCCCCGTCCTCGTCGAGGTTGGGCCGCACTCACCTGGACCTGCCGGAACTGCCGGGCTCGGGCCTGCGATGGGACCCCCTCCTCGACGAGGCCGCCGCCCTGGCCTTCCGCGTCGCGACGGTGACGGCCGAGGAGGAACACCGCGCCACGCTGCACGAGCTGCTCCGCGTACTGAGCGAGCTCGGACTGCCCACCACGGCCGATCCGTCCCGCTGGCGACGGATGGACCTGCACCTCGACAAACGTCTCCTGATCAAGCCCGACGGCAACTGGCGCGACGGCAACTGGCTCGGGACCCTGCCGCTGCAGGATGGCGCGTTCCTCGCCTTCGTGAGCTCCGGATCCCCGGACGACTCCGGCTGCGTATGGACGGCGCTGTTCCACGACCCGGCCGGGCGGTTCGACGTCCCGCACCCCTACACGGCCCGGCCCTCGGTCCCGGTCGGGGTGGCACGGGAGGCGGGCTGGCTGGAAGCGCTCTTCACCGAGCTGGCCGCGCGGGGACCGGCGCCCTGGCGGCCCGAGGCGGCCGAGGAGTTCGCCCGGCTCACCGGCGTCTCCGAGACGATGGCCCGGCTCATCGTGGCCGGTCTGCCGTCCGTGGACACGCACGAGCGCAACTTCCTCACCAAGGAAATCCGTACCACGATCGGCGTGAAGCTGGCCGACGCCACCGTGGCCAGGGACGAGCTGCGCAAGACGGACGCCGGCATCCGGCGGGCGGTCGTCGCGGCGCTCCTGCCCAGCGACCCGGCCCGGCTCTGGAGCGACGGCCCGGACGTGGCCGCCGCGGCGGCGCTGTGGAACGACAAGGTCGGGCCGCAGGCGGCGATTCCCGAATGGCTGCTCGGGGAGGCGGCTCGCGCGGTGCGGGGCAACTGGGACACGAGCCGGGCGCTGCGCGCGGTCATCGATCCGGCCGCCTCGCCGGAGCTGAGCCACGATCTGGCCTGGACCGTACGCGGTGACCGGGTCGCACCCGTCGACGACAACGCCACCGGGTTCACCACGAACTCGCTGGTCATGGCCGTCACCACCGCGCGGTGGCTGGCGTACCGGCTGCCCGCCGGAGATCCGATCCGGGCCGCGCTGCCGACGGCGCTGGCCGCGGTCCGCAACCGGCTGGCCAACGCCGACCTGATGCTCGACCTGGGCCGATACGTCGACCTGCCCGCGTTCAGGAAGGCGGCGGGAGCCCCGACCGAGACCGGCCAGGGCTACGAGAGATACGGCGCCGTCGTCATGGCCACCCATGACGACAGACCCGCTCCCGGCATCCGCGTGGCGTCGCTGGACGCGGCAGGTGAGGATCCGTACCTGCGCGCCCTGCTCGGCACCGAGGAGCCGTTCCCCGTCGAGATCGCGTTCCGGACCGCCCGCGACCCGCGGTTCGCGGCGCTGCTCGCCGATCCCGGCGACCCGGTGCGGGGGGAGCGGGACGCGGACGGGACGTGGTGGCCGCAGGATCCCACCCGGTCCGTGCCCGATCTGGTCATCGAGGTGGCGAAGGAGTACGGGCTCGGCGAGGACGCCGCGGCCCACTACCTGATGCTGCTGGCCCTGCCCGACCCCACCGACCTCAACATCGCCCGGTGGACGGGCTGGAAGCCCGCCCGGCTCAAGGCGGCCCGCGTCGAGCTGGCCGCGACCGACCTCGTCGTCGAGGCGAGCCGGAGCCGGGCGGCGCGCACGCTGTTCCTGCCCGGCGGGTGGGCGGAGCAGTCGGCGCCGCTCCTTCCGCTGGAGCAGTGGAAGCTGGCCATGTTCGACCTGACCACCTTTGATGGCATCCCGATCGAGCCCGTCGCCGACCTCTACGCCAAGGCGTGGCAGCGGGTGCGCGACGGCGACGTTCCGCGCTTCGAGGAGCTCAAGGTCAAGCGCGGACGGCGACGCTGAGCCCGCACCCTCCCCGACTCTCTTAAGGACTTCACCTCATGACTTTGACCGAAGACCGGGCTCCGGCCCGGCAGGTGCTCTCGGCCGAAGAGCGATACGCCGACGAGCTCGCCTTCCTCGCCTCCTACGACGACGGCCCCCGCCCGCCCGGCTGGGCGCTGACCCCGCGCGCGGTGGTGACCTTCATCTGCGGCAGCGGCGAGGAGACCCTGCAAGGGCCCACGTCCCGCATGAAGGTGGCCACCAAGTTCGTCGGCGAACGCGCCCTCGTCGAACGCTGCGTGGTGACCCTCGCCGGCGAACGCGGCCTGCTGCTGGTCGGCGAGCCCGGCACCGCCAAGTCGATGCTGTCGGAGCTACTGGCCGCCGCCGTCTGCGGCACCAGCGCGCTCACCGTGCAGGGCACCGCGGGCACCACCGAGGACGCCTTCCGCTACGGCTGGAACTACGCCCTCCTCCTCGCCCAAGGCCCCAGCCCCGCCGCGCTGGTCGACTCCCCGGTGCTCACGGCCATGCGCTCCGGCCGCGTCGCCCGGGTGGAGGAGATCACCCGCTGCCTGCCCGAGGTACAGGACGCCCTGGTGTCGATCCTTTCCGACCGGCGGGTCAGCGTACCCGAACTCGCCGGCACCGAGGACGCCCAGGTGGCGGCCTCGCCCGGGTTCACCGTGATCGCCACGGCCAACCTGCGCGACCGCGGCGTCTCGGAGATGTCGGCCGCCCTGAAGCGCCGGTTCAACTTCGAGACCGTCGACCCCATCTCCGACGCCGAGGCGGAGACCACCCTGGTCCGCCGCCAGGCCACCGCCGTGGTCCAGCGCGCGGGCGCCGCCTTCGGCGTGGACGACGCGGTGCTCGACGCGCTGGTCACCGTCTTCCGCGACCTGCGCTCCGGGCGCTCGGCCGAGGGCTGGGACGTGGAGCGCCCCGGCACCGTCATGTCCACCGCCGAGGCCGTGCAGGTCGCGGCCTCGCTGGGGGTCGCGGCGGCGTACCTCCCCAGAGGGGACGTCCTAGACCTGGTGCCGGGGCACCTGCTGGGCGTCGTACGCAAGGACGATCCCGCTGATCACGGGCGGCTTCTCGGTTATTGGGACGGGCCGGTGCGACGGCGGGCCGAGGACGGCTCCGCGATGTGGCGCCGCCTCTGGGACCTGCGGGAGAACCTCCGTTGACCACCCAGGACATCGATCCGCCCGCCAAGTCCGCGGGCGCCGTCCAGCCGGGCCAGTCCGTGGAGCCCGTTCGGTCCGTCCAGACCGCCGATTCCGGCCGGTCCATGCGTGCTGTGCAGCGGGGCGAGCCTGCGAGGGCCGTCCGGTCCGCCCAGACCACCCACTCCGCACGATCCGTACAGACCGCGCGGTCCGTTCAGCGGACCGACGACGATTGGGGCGATGATCCCAGGCGGGTGGTCGACGCGCTGGCTGCCTCCTCCCGGCCCTTCCTGCTGGGGGTGCGACACCACAGCCCGGCGCTGGCAGTGGTCATGCCCGCGCTGCTGGACGCCGCCGACGCCGAAGTGGTCTGCGTCGAACTGCCCGCGGACTTCCAGCCGTGGCTGACGCACCTGGCCGACCCCGGAACCGTCGCACCGGTCGCCCTCGCGGGGGCACGTGGCGACGGGGGCTTGGGTTTCTACCCGTTCGCCGACTTCTCGCCGGAGTTGGCGGCCATTCGGTGGGCTTGGAAGCGCGGCGCCGAGGTGCTCTGCTGCGACCTCCCGCTGTCCGACCCCGGCTGGCACGCCACCGACCAGGCCCCACTGCCGGGCCTGCCCGAGGGCTCCGGCACGCCGCAGGAGACGCCGGTGGGTACGGCCAAGGAGCCCAGCACGTCGTCGGATACGGCGGATCAGTCCGGCATAGCGGATGCGGCGGAGGATCCCGGAACACAGCCGGGGGCGTCGGCGGGTGGCGTGGGCTCACGAGGGATGTCCTTCGCGGAGGCGCTGGCCGCAGCAGGGACCGGCCGCGATGGGGACGACATGTGGGACCGGGCCGTGGAGGTCCTCGCCCCCGGCTGCGAACCCGAAGCCGTCCGCCGCGCCGCCCTCGGCGTCGGCTGGGCCTTGCGCCGGGACGCGGCTGCGGCAGGCGGCGTACCGGCCATGGACCTGGCCCGCGAGGCGCACATGCGCCGCGTCATCGCGGGCGCCGCGGCGGGTGGCCGACGAGTCGTCGCCGTGGTCGGCGCCTTCCACGCACCTGCGCTGACCTGGTCCGACACGGACAGTGTCACCGGCTCGTCCGCGGGCGACGGCTCGTCGTCGGTCACCTCGCTGGTGCCGTACGCCTTCGATCTGCTCGACTCGCGGTCCGGCTACCCGGCGGGGATCCGTGACCCGCGCTGGCAGCAGGCGGTGCTCGTGGCGGGCGGCGATCCCGAGCGGGTCAGGGACGGCGCCGCCCGCGCCATCACCGACCTGTGCCGGGAGCTGCGCGCCGCCGGGCACACCGCGGGCACGGGGGAGGCCGTCGAGACGCTGCGGCTCGCCTGCGACCTGGCCCGGCTGCGCGGCCTGCCCGCCCCAGGCCGGGGCGAGTTGCTGGAGGCCGTGACGACCGTGCTCGGCCAGGGCGAGCCCATGGGCAGGGGACGGGCTCTGGCCAAGGCGCTCGACACCGTGTTCGTCGGCACCGAACGCGGCCGGACCGCGCCTGGCACACCACGCTCGGGGCTCGGCCCGGCCGTCGAGGCGGATCTCGCCGCGCTCAGGCTCCCGTCCCCGGACGATCCCGAACGCCGTGAGCTACGCCTCGACCCGCTCCGCTCCGACCTGGACGCGCGCCGGGAAGTTCTCCTGCGGCGCCTGCTGGTCTGCGGCGTCGGCTACGGCGAGCCGATCGAGGTGGTGGGTACGGGCGATTCCACCGCGCTCACCACCAGATGGCGGATGGCCTGGACCCCGGCGGTACCAGCCCTGCTCGACCTGGCGGGCGTACGCGGCGTGACCCTCGCCCAGGCGGCGGCCGGCACGCTGCGGGAGACGTTCCGCCGCGAATCCGCGGAAGGGGGACCCACCTGCGCCCTGATCCTCGACGGGCTCCGTGCCGCGGCCGGCTGTGACCTGCCCGACCTGGTCGCGGACCGCCTGGCCGACGCGGCCGTCGCGCTGCCCGCCACCGCCACGCTCACCGAACTGCTCGATGCCCTCGACCTGCTGGAGGCGCTGCGCCGGCAGCACCTCCCCGGTACCACGCCGGAAGACCGCGAGCACGCCACCGAACTGGTCGGCACCCTGCTGGAGGCCGCGGTCCGCGCCCTGCCCGGTCTGGCGGGCAGCGACCAGCCGGAGGACGCGGTCGCCCTGGTCGCCCTCGCCTCCCGGGTCGGCGAAGAGCGCCTCGGACTGCGGATGGACGACGCCTTGGCGGTGCTGGCGCGCACCGCGTCCCCGCTCATGCAGGGCGCGGCCCTGGCCGCCCGGGTGCTGCTCGACCTTGACAGCGCCGACGCGCTCGGCGACCGGGCCGCCGGCTGGGTCGACACCGCCACCGGCCCGGACGGGCGCCTGCGCCTGAGCCGCCTGCTGACCGGCGTACTCACGGCGGCGGGGCCACTGCTCCAGTCGGCGCCGGCGGCGCTCGACCCGCTCATGGACCGCGTGGACGGCTTGTCGGACAAGCAGTTCCTCGACCGGTTGCCGGCGTTGCGCGGGGGGTTCGACACACTCAGCCCAGCCGGCCGTACGCGGTTGCTGGGGGCGGTGTCGGAGCGGCTGGGCGACCGGCTCGACCTGGCACTGGACGCGCCGCCCGCACTCCTCGCCCTCTGGACCGCCGCCGACTCCGCCGGCCTGGCCGCCCTGAACGCACTCCGGCTCCCCATGCCCGCCGTGGCGGGCGCGGCATCCGACAAGACGGACGTGCGGACCGTACCGGCTGGGCGGGAGGCCGAGGCAGCTCGCCGTGAGGAGGCCGAGGCAGCTCGCCGTGAGGAGGCGGAGGCAGCTCGCCGTGAGAAGGCGGACGCGGTCTTTTCCGAGCCGCAGTCGTCGCTGGGGGGCGAGGTGGATGCGGTCCTTCCCGAGTCTTCGTCGTCGCTGGGCGGCGCGGCTCTCTCCGAACCCCCGCTCCCGGTCGACGAGGATGGGCGGGCTGAGCGGAGGCTGCTGCCGGCTGACCGATGGCGGTTGCTGCTCGGGCGGGAGTCCGAGCGGCTGCCGGCCGACGCGCGCGCGTACGCGCGAGCCCTGGACGAGCTGTACGGCGCGGGGCGCGGGGAAGGCGCCAACGACTTCGGGCCGGGCGGAGACTCCGGCGGCAGGGAGCACCCGTTCCCCACCGCCCGTGAGTGGGGCGAGGAGCTGGAAGCCCTCTTCGGTACCGAGGTACGGGAGGAGGTACTGGCCAAGGCAGCCGATGCCGGGCGCATCGACGTGCTCAGCGAGCTCGACCCCGCCTCGGTACGGCCGTCCGTCGAACTGCTGACCTCCGTACTCTCGCTTGCGGGCGGCCTGCCGGAGCAACAGGTTGCCAAGCTGCGGCCGCTCGTACGCCGCCTGGTCGAAGAACTCACCAAGGAGCTCGCGACGCGGATGCGGCCCGCCATGACCGGGCTGGCGACCCCGCGCCCGACCCGCCGTCCGGGTGGGCGGCTCGACCTGCCGCGCACCCTGCGAGCCAACCTGTCGCACACGCGCCGCCTCGACGACGGCCGGCTCGTGGTCGTCCCGGAACGGCCGGTGTTCAGCACCCCTTCCCGGCAGGAGGCCGACTGGCGGCTGATCCTCGTGGTCGACGTGTCCGGGTCGATGGAGGCGTCGGTGGTGTGGTCCGCTCTCACGGCCGCGGTCCTGGCGGGCGTGCCCACGCTGTCCACCCACTTCCTGTCATTCTCCACACAGGTGATCGACCTGACGGACCGGGTGGCCGATCCGCTGTCCCTGCTGCTCGAAGTGCGGGTCGGCGGGGGTACGCACATCGCCGCGGGACTCGCCCGGGCCCGGTCGCTGGTCACGGTGCCGAGCCGCACGCTCGTCGTGGTCGTCAGCGACTTCGAGGAGGGCTACCCGATCGGGGGCCTGCTCGGTGAGGTGCGGGCGCTGGCCGGGTCCGGTGTCCACCTGCTGGGGTGCGCGGCCTTGGACGACAGTGGCGTACCCCGTTACTCGATTCCCGTCGCCCAGCAGCTCGTGGCGGCCGGC
Organism: Nonomuraea sp. NPDC049750; assembly: GCF_040659625.1. Taxonomy (NCBI): domain Bacteria; kingdom Bacillati; phylum Actinomycetota; class Actinomycetes; order Streptosporangiales; family Streptosporangiaceae; genus Nonomuraea; species Nonomuraea sp. NPDC049750. Next base: position 90,818 of record NZ_JBFANB010000028.1, on the reverse strand, counting down.
ATGCCCGTCGCCGCTCTCAGCCCGCTCGCCCTCGCCCGATGGGTGGGCGACCGCCTTAGGGGAGAGAACCGATGAATGCCCCCACTTCGCTACCGCCGGTGGCGCCGCAGGTGGTCGCCGCCGCGGTCGAGAGCCTCACGTCCCGGCTGCGCAAGAAGCTGGACGCGGCGGTCGAACAGTACGCCGCCGTGCCCGTCGTCGCCGATGCCGAGGGCATCCGGATCAGCTGTGGCGAGGACGCCGTGGTCACGCTCTCGCCGGGACCGTCCGGTGCGATCGCAGACGACGGCCAGGCGCGGTGCAGCTGCCTCCTGGCGCCACGGTGTCTGCACCGCGCGGCCGTACTGAGTGCCTGCCCGGTGGCGGACCCGGAGCTAACGGAGGCGGACCCCTCCGACGGATCCCTCGCAGGTGCCGACCCGCTCGGCACCGACATGGTCGCGGGGTCCGCGCCCGTTGGGACACCCACGGACTCGGCCACAGAGCCCGCGCACGCGGCTATTGCCGGACAAAGTGCCGCGCAGGCAAGCACCACAGCGCCAGGCGCTACCCAGGCCCCAGGCCCGAACACCACTCAGGCCGCAGGTCCGAACGCCGCTCGGGCCGCAGGCTCGAACACCACTCGGGCCGCAGGCCCGAACGCGGCTCAGGCATCGGGGACGGATGCCGCTCAAGCCGCAGAGAGGAACCCCGCTCAGGGCACTTTGGGACCAGGTGTTGCGCAGGGAACCGCGGGACCAGGCGCCGCGCAAGTGCCGGTTACCGCGCCGGGTTCCGCGCAGGTGGCGGCCGCGTCAAGTCTGTGGACCGCCGCCGCGGCCATCCTTGCGGCCGGGGTGCCCGCGGCCGGTGCGGTGCCGCAGGCTGAGCTGCTCAGGGCCGCGCACTCGGCCAGGCTGGCCGGGTTGCCCAAGGCCGAGGCCGCCGCTCTGCGGGTCGTACGCGGGCTGCGGGCGGCCCGGGCCCGACACGAGAGCCACCGCCTCGCCGACCTGGTGTCCGCGCTGCGCGAGCTCCTGCTCATCGCGGGCCGGCTGGCGGGGGCCGATCCCGACCCCGCGCTGGTCGGCAGCGTGCGCCGGAGCTATCAGCCGGGCGGGAGCCTGCGGGTGTACGGCGTCTTCCGGGAGCCGGTGATCAGTGCCACCGGCTATGGCGGGGTGGTCACCCACCTCGTCACGGAGGATGGCCGATGGTTCTCGGTGGCGGACGTCAAACCGGGCGGTTCGGCCCGCGCCCGCGGGGCCGCCACCGCGCCCGTCTCGATCGGCCCCGCCATGCTGAACCACGCCCAGCTGGTACGGGCGGGACTGCTGATCACCGGAGCCACGATCTCGCCGGACGGGCGTCTGGGGGCGGGCGGTGGCGTGCGGGCTACCCCGGTGAAGGGGATGCCGTGGACGGAGGGGCCGATGGCGGCCCTGTTCGCCCGCCCGCTGGCGGAGGCTGTCGGCCCCCGGCTCTCCGGGCACGCCTGGAGCGAGTCGGACACGGAGGATAGGGCTCGCGAACCAGTCGGATGCGACCTGGTGATCGTCGGTGCGGCGGGCGACCACGTACTCGCCCGCGAACTACTACCGGCGCGCGACCACCTGGGCGCCCCCGGAGTGGGACCCGAAAGCGACCACCTGGGCGCCTCCGGAGTGATACCCGACGGCGTACCATCGGCCCATCCCCCGAGCCCGGTGCGCGCGCACGGCCCACTGATCCGGCTCGTCCCGGCCACCAGCCATCCCGACCTGGCCCATGTCGCCAATCTCCAGCGGCTCGCGTCCCGCCCCGGTCTGCTGGTGCGGGTGGTGGGCAGGGTGGATCCCGACCGGGCGGCCACCCTGCGCCCGCTCGCGGTGGGCCCGGTGCCGGGCGCCGAGGCGACGCTCCGCCTCCCGGCCGAATGGCACGACCGGGCCGATCTCGGGTACGACCGCCTGCAGGGCTCCCACCTCCCACGGCAGGACGCGTGCCTGCCGGGGCAGCCGGGCGCCGGGACAGAGGTGGACCCGGTGGCGAGCGCACCGCTCTGGCGGGTTCGACGGCTGGTCGAGCTGGGCGTCTCCGGCGGGCGACGCGCGGTGGCCGAATCGGCGCGTAACGGTGACTCCCACGCCTCGCTGCACCGGGCCGGGTTCCGTTCCGCCGCCGACCTGGTGACCAAGCTGACCGCGGAGGCCGACCGCAGGTCGCGCGACGTGTTCGGCCGGTTGGCGGACTCCGGCCCCGACCGGTACGCCTGGGCGTGGCTGGCCGCGGCCACCCACCTCGTCGCCACGGAACGGGCCATGATCCACTCCTCCTGGCAGGCGGATCACCCCAGGTGATCGGGTGCGTCACATTTTCGATCATGAGTCACCGATCTGCTACGCCGCGCCGACGTGTGGAGCACAACCTCGGGTTCGTCGATCTGATCGGCTCTTGCGCGGCGGCGGCGTCTCAGCGCAGGGTGAGGGTCGTGTCCGGTTCCAGGCGGCCCCCCGCCAGCGGCACCAGGCCAGGACGCTAGGGTAGGGGCGGCAGGCATCGCTGAGGGCAACGCCGCCGCCCTGACCATGGGCACGAGGGGGACCGGTTACCGGTCCTCCTACGAAGAGGCGTTCGCCGTCAACGTGCGTGCGCCGTACTTCCCCGCGGCGGCTCGGGCCCCCACCAAGCTCGCCGAGGGTAAAGGCAGCATCATCAGCTCGCTTGCCACCAAGATCGCCATGCCGGGAATGTCGACATACGGAGCAACCAAGTCCGCGCTGGAAGGACCCACCAGGCGCTGAGCTGCGGGTGCGGCCTGTGCCCGTAGGCAGTGATCAGCCCCCTGCCTACGCCCGATAGATATGTAGTTGATGAAATGTTCGCAAATGTGGGAGTAGAGCAATCCGGTGACTGATCCGACCATCATTTACACGCACACTGACGAGGCCCCTGCCCTGGCGACGTATTCCTTCCTGCCAGTGGTCCGGGCGTACGCCTCGCAGGCGGGTGTCGCTGTGGAGTCCCGTGACATCTCGCTGGCCGGGCGCATCCTCGCGGTCTTCCCCGAATACCTCAACGAAGATCAGCGGATCAACGACGACCTCGCGGAGCTGGGCGAGCTGGCCAAGACCCCCTTGGCCAACATCGTCAAGCTGCCCAACATCTCCGCCTCCGTCCCGCAGTTGAAGGCGGCCGTCGCCGAGCTGCAGGCCAAGGGCTACGCGCTGCCGGACTACCCGGACGAGCCGAAGACCGACGAGGAGCGGGAGATCCGCGCCCGTTACGACAAGGTCAAGGGCTCCGCGGTGAACCCCGTGCTGCGCGAGGGCAACTCCGACCGCCGCGCTCTCGCCTCGGTCAAGAACTACGCCAAGACCCACCCCCACCGGATGGGCGCCTGGACCGCCGAGTCCAAGACCAACGTGGCGACCATGGGCGTGGACGACTTCCGCTCTACCGAGAAGTCCGCGGTGATCTCCGAGGCCGGTTCGCTGCGCATCGAGCTGAAGGGGGACGACGGCTCCACCATCGTGCTGCGCGAGTCCGTGCCGGTCCTCGAGGGCGAGGTGGTCGACGCCTCGGTGATGCGCGTCGCCGCCCTGCGCGAGTTCCTCACCGCGCAGGTCGCCCGTGCCAAGGAGGAGGGCGTCCTGTTCTCCGTGCACCTGAAGACCACGATGATGAAGGTCTCCGACCCGATCATCTTCGGTCACGTGGTGCGCGCCTTCTTCCCGAAGACGTTCGCGAAGTACGGCGGGACGTTCGCCGCGGCCGGTCTGACCCCGAACGACGGTCTGGGCGGCATCTACAAGGGACTGGAGAACCTGCCCGAGGGCGCCGAGATCAAGGCATCCTTCGACGCCGAGCTCGCCGAGGGCCCGAAACTGGCCATGGTCGACTCCGACAAGGGCATCACCAACCTGCACGTGCCGTCCGATGTCATCGTCGACGCCTCCATGCCGGCCATGATCCGCACCTCCGGCCACATGTGGGGCCCGGACGGCCAGGAGCACGACACGCTCGCGGTCCTCCCGGACTCCAGCTACTCCGGCATCTACCAGGCCGTGCTCGACGACTGCCGCGCCAACGGCGCCTATGACCCGGCCACGATGGGCTCTGTCCCGAATGTCGGCCTGATGGCACAGAAGGCCGAGGAGTACGGCAGCCACGACAAGACCTTCGAGATTCCCACCACGGGTACCGTCCGTCTCGTCGACCAGGCCGGCAACGTCGTGATCGAGCAGACGGTCTCCGCCGGGGACGTCTTCCGCGCCTGCCAGACCAAGGACGCCCCGATCAAGGATTGGGTGCAGCTCGCCGTCACTCGCGCCCGCGCCACCGGCGACCCGGCCGTGTTCTGGCTGGACGAGGACCGCGCCCACGACGCCGTGCTCATCGAGAAGGTCAAGCGGTATCTGACGGAGCACGACACCGAAGGCCTGGACATCCGCATCCTGTCCCCGGTCGAGGCGACCAAGTTGTCCGTGGAGCGCATCCGCCGCGGCGAGAACACCATCTCCGTCACCGGCAACGTCCTGCGCGACTACCTGACGGACTTGTTCCCGATTCTGGAGCTGGGCACCAGCGCCAAGATGCTGTCGAGCGTCCCGCTGATGGCGGGCGGCGGCCTGTTCGAGACGGGCGCCGGGGGCTCCGCCCCGAAGCACGTCCAGCAGCTGGTCAAGGAGAACTACCTGCGCTGGGACTCGCTCGGCGAGTTCTTCGCGCTGGTGCCGGCCTTCGAGCAGTACGCGAAGACGACCGGTAACCAGCGTGCCCAGGTCCTCGCCGACGCCCTCGACCGCGCCACGGCGACCTTCCTCAACGAGGACAAGTCCCCGACCCGTCGCGTCGGCGGTACCGACAACCGTGGCAGCCACTTCTACCTGTCCCTGTACTGGGCACAGGAGCTGGCCGGCCAGACCGCCGACGCCGACCTCGCCAAGGCGTTCGCCCCGCTCGCCGAGACGCTCGCCGCCAACGAGCAGAAGATCGCCGACGAGCTGATCTCCGTCCAGGGCAAGCCGGCCGACATCGGCGGCTACTACCAGCCGGATCCGGCGAAGGCCGCCGCGGTCATGCGCCCGTCGGAGACCTTCAACGAGGCGCTCTCGACCCTCGCCTGACCCACTGTCCGCGGTCCCGCAGATGGTCTCTGGCCGCAGCTCGGGGAATCTGGGCGGCGCTGCCGTCCGGTAGAACCCGGTAGGCCAGAGATCATCCTCAAGGCGGGTTCGGGGTAGACGAAAGGAGACGCTGCTCGACCAGTCGCGGACCGCGGGCTTGCCGATCGTACGGCGCATCGAAGGGGAGCGGCGCCCGTTTCCGGCGGTGGTGGAACGTGCCGCCTACCGGGTCGTACAGGAAACACTGGCCGATATCCACAAGCACACGGACCGGGCCTCGGCGGAGTGCGGCTGGGCTACACGCCTGCCGAACTCCTCGTGACCGTGACCAACGCGCCACCGCCCTGTCGCGCCGTCACCCGGCAGCAGGTGGGCCTGCGCGAGCGGGTCGAACGCCTCGGGGGCGAACTGAGCGCGAGCTGGGCGCCCGACGGCGGGTTCACCTTGACCGCGTGCATCCCCGCCCGCGATGGGGACGCCGCGGATCACCCGCATCCCCGCTCTCGAAGGAGGCGTCGCGTGATCCGGGTGCTGATCGTCGGCGGCGCAGCGGCCTCGCTCTCATTCTGACGCCATCCGGCACAGTACGCCGCCGGGTGGCGCACTGGCCTCGAACGCCCAGCCGAAAATTAATGTCCGGCAAACGCCCTCGCGATGCCCTGGAAAGAGCTCTCCGGCGGGCTGAAAATCTACAGATATGCAGAACTTACGACGTACCGCCATCGCAATCGCGGCATTTACCGCCCTCCTCGGAGCCGCCTCGCCCAGCGCTGCCGCTGCCTCGCAATCAACATCGTCCGCGGCCGGCGCCCTTGCCACTCCGCCGTGTGCCCAAGGATTGGTGTGCGCATGGACGGAGCAGAACCATGCGGGCAGCAGAGTTTCCTGGTATCCGCCTACATCGGGATACTGCTGGGGGACCGGCGGCGTGAGTCAGGCCTTTTACTCGGTGTGGAACGCGACTTCTTCTGTTGTTCGCGTCTGGGAACTTCCCAATTGCACCGGCCGCAATGCATTCGTCAATCCGCAAAGCGGGCAACCCATCACGCCGTTCCCGGTAAGGGCTTTGTCCCCCAGCGCGGACTGACGGTCGCTCCGGGGGCACTTTACGGCTCGTAGTGGACGTGGATCGAGGTGATCTGGTCGTTGAAGTCGGCGCCGACGTAGTTCACCTGGGTCCAGTTGTGCCAGTACGTGTGCTTGCCCTGATATGCCTCGTCGGTCCACACGTTGACGTAGTTGCAGCGGGAATGGCCCTGTCGCCACGAGGACATCGTGTCGTTGAAATCACCGAGATTGCGGATGCCGTAACCCGCGGTGTCGCAGGGGCCGGCCGTTCCGCTCCAGTTCTTCACGGTGCCTCCCATGTTGATGTCGGTGGCCAGTTGCAGGAGCAACGTGCTGGCGGTGGTGCCCGCGGCCTTGGCCGCCGCCTGCTCGGTGTCCGCGCATGCCTCGCGGACCACCCGGGAGAACTTCTCTCCCTGCTTGATCGGGTCCAGTAGAACAGAGCAGTAGCGCGTTGGGGCCGGCTTGGCAGCGGATGCCGACGCCGGCGCGGCTGTGGCGCCGCAGGTCACCAGTAAGGCGAGCGCGGCCAAGCTGAGCCTGCGGGTGCGGGTGGCTGTGAACTGGTGTGCCGAGAAATTCATGGGTGCTCCAGTTTCGCGATTTTCGGTCATTGCTGATTTTTTCGAGGGGCGCCGAAGCGCTCGCAATTCTTGCCATGATCGCCGGGATGTTCTTTACTTTTTCATCGCTACAGACCATCGGGCCAGGGCGCGGACCGGACACTTACCGGACGTTCTTGACTGGCATTGCGCCTGTCGTCAACGCCATCCATGGGTTTTCAGGCCGCTTGCTGATATGGGTTGATCAGCCGACGGCGATGGCCGTCAATAGGTCGGTACGGGCGGCGCGGCGGGCTGGCCCGCAGGAGGATGTTCTCCAGCGCGGTCAGGGTAGGCAGCAGGTTGAACGCCTGGAAGACGAACCCGATCCGGTCCCGGCGCAGGTCGGTCAGCCGATCGTCGGACAGTACGGAAAACTCGGTGTCCCCGACCCAGACCTGGCCTTCCGTTGGCTGGTCGAGACCTGCGGCCTCCTTCTCAAGAAGGGGACTGCTGCGGCGGCCGCAGGCGGAGCCGCATGGCGGGGTCGCGCGAAAGGGTGAAGCCCAGGGAGCGGTAGAGCGGTTCGCCCTCGGAGGAGGCGCGCAGGTCGATCGTCCGGATGTCACGGTCGCGATACCAGTCGAGCAGCGCGGCCATGCAGCTGCGCGAGTAGCCGCGTCGCCGGTGGGCGGGGTCGGTCACGACGTTGAAGACGTATCCGATCTCGCCGCTGGGGTTGCCCGGCCCCGGGAGCCGGTACTCCACGGTGCCGACAGCACACGCGGCCAGCAGGCCCGCCCCGTCCGGACGGCCCGCGATGTTTGGCAGCCCCGCCCCTTCCGGCAGCCCCGCCCCTTCCGGCGGCCCCGGCCTTTCCGACAAACCCGCCCGGTCCGCCAGGCCCGCTCCGTCCGGCAGCCGCGCCCGGTCCACCAGGGCCGGTCGGTCCACGACGAAGGCGACCAGCGTGGGATCCGGCTCGGCCAGTCGCTCGCGGAGCATCGCCTCCGCGGTCTCCTTCCAGCTGCCGTCGGCCGACCGGTGCCCTGCCAGCTGGGTCATCAACACTCCGCGCAAGCGGACCAGCTCCGCGGCGTCCGCCGCGGTCGCCCTGCGTGCCTCGTTCATTGGCCAGAGCCTAGCCGCGTGGACATGGAGCAGGCGATCTTCACCCGTTGACGGTCGGGTGGCGCGGGCGAGCCGTCCACGCGCGGCCTGCCGGCTTGTCCAGGGCCTCGGCGGGAATTCCGCCGCACGCCTTCATGGACTCCGGCGCGCGCCGGACCACAGAGCGGACCAAACCCCGGAGAGCTGCTTGCACTTAGTGCAGATGCGTCGTACGCGCCGAGGTCCTACTGTCTTGGAGTGACCCCCACGTCCCCGGGCGCCCGGACCACAGGCGGCGCGGACAAGGCCGAACGCCGGCGACGGCTGCGTCAGGCCGCCCTGACGTTGGCCGAGCAGCGCGGATTCGCCGCCGTGTCGATCGACGACATCGCGGCGGCCGCCGGTGTGTCCCGGCGCACCTTCTTCAACCACTTCGACACCAAGGCGGGCGCCCTGTTCGACCCGGCCCCCGGCGAAGCGGCCCAACTCGCGGATCTGTTCGTACGGGAGGTCGGCACCGACACGTGGGTCGCCCTGACCAGGGCTCTCAAGGCATTCCTGACCGCGGAGTTCCGGACGGTGTCCGCGCGGCGGCGCATCCTGGCCGGCCAGCCCGAGCTGAACCGCTTCCTCCCGGGGGCCGACGCTCATCTCGAGGAGTCCATCGCCGACTGGCTCGGCAGCCGCGGCATCACCGGCCTGAGTGCCAGGACGATGAGCGGCATGGCGCTCGCCTGCGTCCGGGAAAGCGTCATGGCGTGGGACTCCGAGAGCGGCCCGGCGCGGCTGTTCGAGATCCTCGACCAGATGTTCGCGCTGGCCGCCGCCGGTACAGCGGCCATCTGCGCCGCGCCGGCGGCATGCACGGACACCGCCATCGGCAAAACCACACCGAAGGCATGCACGGACACCGCCATCGGCAAAACCACACCGAAGGCGGGTCAGACCCGGAGCCGGATCCTGCTGGCCGCCGAACGTCTGTTCGCCGAGCACGGGGTATTCGCGGTCTCCAACCGCCAGATCAGCGAGGCCGCGGGTCAGAGCAACAACGCCGCGGTCGGCTACCACTTCGGCACCAAGGCCGACCTGCTGCGCGCGATCGTCGAGCACCACACCACGCTGATGGAGCGGATCCGCGAACGATTGCTGCGGACCAGGAGTGACAGTACGGATCTGCGCGACTGGGTCGCCTGCGTCGTGCTGCCGTTCACCGAGCATCTGAGCAGCCTGGAAACCCCGACCTGGTATGCCAGGCTCGCCGCTCAGATCATGACCGAACCGCAGCTACGCGAGCTGGCGGCCGCGGGACTGCAAGACGCGCCCAACTTCTACACGGTCGTCGGCGGCCTGCACCGCTGTCTTCCGGCGCTTTCCCCCGAGCTGCGCCGCCGACGTGACGACATGGCACGCACGCTGCTCGTGCACATCTGCGCCCATCGCGAGCGCACGCTGCCGTCCGACGTGGAGGCGGCCAGGGAGGCATGGTCGGCCACGGCCGCCGAGCTGATCGATGCCATCGAAGGGCTGTACCTCGCCCCGCGGGCAAACTTTAAAGCAGTCGTTTGACTTAATTTTACGCATTCGGTTAGCTTCTCTCCGACGGGGCGATCATTCGCCGCTGCAAACGTGTCTGCCGCCTCGTCCGACCGGCTCCGCGCCGGACGATGTCCCGTGCCATCTCCTCAGGCGCGGCAATGACTCAGCGGCTCCCGCATCGGAAGGGCATGCATGGACCACTCTTCGCCGCCTGCGCGTTTCACAGTCGCGGAACTGGGCTTCGACCCGGAGGTGCTGCGCGCCAGGTACCGCCACGAACGCGATCGTCGGCTGCGGCCCGACGGCAACGCCCAGTATCAGGGCGCCCGCGGCAAGTTCGGCTACTACGCCGCTGACCCGTACACCGAACGCGCCGAGCGGGAACCGGTCCGCGACCGAGTCGAGGCGCTGGTGGTGGGTGGCGGCTTCGGCGGGCTGCTCACCGGGGCCAAGCTCCGTGAGGCCGGCGTGGACGACATCCGGATGCTCGACGAGGCCGGCGACTTCCGCGGCACTTGGTACTGGAACCGCTACCCGGGCATCCACTGCGACATCGAATCATCGATCTACCTGCCGCTGCTCGAAGAGGCCGGCTACCTGCCCACCATGCGATACGCACCCGGCGAGGAGATCCGCCGGCACGCCGTCGCGCTCGCCGAACTCTACGACCTGTACCGCGACACGCTGTTCCACACCCGCGTCACCGAGCTGCGCTGGGACGACGCCGCGGCCGAATGGCAGGTGCGCACCGACCGTGGCGACGACTTCAGGGCCCGCTATGTCGTGATGTCCGCCGGCACCCTGGTCCAGCCGAAACTGCCCGGCATCCCCGGCATCGAGACGTTTCGCGGGCACACCTTCCACACCAGCCGCTGGGATTACGGCTACACCGGCGGCGGCCAGAACGGCGGCCTGCACGAGCTCGCCGACAAGCGCGTCGCCGTGGTGGGCACCGGCGCCACCGGGATCCAGGTCATCCCGCACCTGGGGCGCGACTCGCAGCACCTGTACGTCTTCCAGCGCACCCCCTCGTCGGTCGACGTGCGCGACAACCGCCCCACCGACCCGGCCTGGGCCGCTTCGCTCAAACCCGGCTGGCAGCAGGAGCGGATGAGGAACTTCCTCACCGTCGTCACCGGCGGGCTCGCCGAACGGGACCTGATCGATGACGGCTGGACCAGCACCGCACGGCTGCAACGTCACCTGATGGCCGGCACCGTCGACACCGACCTGTCACCCGAGCGGCGCGAATACCTCGACGAGATCGCCGACTTTCAGAAGATGAACCAGATCCGCGCCCGCGTCGATGAGATCGTCGGCGACCCGGCCACCGCGGAACTGCTCAAGCCCTGGTACCGCTACATGTGCAAGCGGCCCACCTTCAGCGACCACTACCTGCAGACGTTCAACCGCCCCAATGTCACTCTGGTCGACACCGCCGACCACGGTGGCATCACCGGGATGACGGAGTCGGCGGTCGTGGTCGGCGAGCAGGAGTACGAGGTCGACTGCGTCATCTTCGCCACCGGCTTCGAGGTCGGCCTCTCCGGCATCGTCTCCGGCTCCCTGCCGGTGTACGGCCGGGGCGGCGCGGCCTTGCTCGACACCTGGCGGCGGCAGGGCCCTCGCACGCTGCACGGCTTCTACAGCCACGGCTTCCCGAACCTGTTCCACCTGGGCTCACTGCAGAACTCCTCCGCGGTCAACTTCGTGCACATCCTGCAGGAACAGGCCACCCACATCGGCGCCGTGGTCGCCGAGGCCCGCCGACGTGGCATCGCGTCGGTCGAGCCGACCAGTGACGCCGAGGACGCATGGGTCACCACCATCCGGGAGCTGGCACCGGACAACAGGGCGTTCCAGGCCGAATGCACGCCGGGCTACTACAACAACGAAGGCAAACCACGCCCGGTCAGCCAGACGTACGGGCCCGGCCCCGTCGCCTTCCACGACCTGCTGCGCCGCTGGCGCACCGAGGGCGGCATGGACGAGGTACTGGCGGGCAACCGATGAACCGCCGGAAAGTCGAGCAGCTGATCCGGGCGCGCCCGCTGTGGGGATCGAACGGCATGGCCTTCGGACCCGACGGACGCCTGTACGTGGCCCAGTTCCTCGCCGGGCAGATCAGCGCCGTCGACCTGGCCACCGGCGACGTCGAGGTGGTCGTGCCATCGGACGGGCCACTGCAGGCCCCCGATGACCTCGCCTTCGACACCGACGGCGCGATGTACGTGACCGACCTGGTCCCGGGCCGGGTGTGGCGACGTGACCCGGCCGGAGACTTCGCGCTGGTCACCGATGAGATCACCGCACCCAACGGCATCGCCTGCGTCGGCACCCGGGTGTTCGCCAACGAGATGATCCCGGGCGGACGCCTGCTGGAGCTGTCCCCGGCAGGCGAGGAACCCACGGTGCTCACGGCCGGCCTGGCCATGGGCAACGCCATGCAACTCGGCCCGGACGGGCGGCTCTACTACCCCCACATGCTCACCGGTGAGGTGTTCCGCATCCCGCTCGACGGCGGCGAGCCGGAACTGGTGGCCGCGGATGTCCCGGATCCGGTCGCCGTGCGCTTCGATCGCGGTGGCGCCCTGCTGGTCCTCTCCCGCGGCGCGAGCGGGATCGTCACGCGCGTCGACCTGGCCGGCACAGGTGACCGGTCCGCCATCGTCAGCGAACTCAACGCCCTGGACAACGCCGCCTTCGACGCCGACAACCGGATGTTCGTCTCCAGCTACGCCCACGGCGGCGTCGCCGAGCTCATGGCCGACGGACGTACCCGCCAGATCGTGCCCCGGGGACTCGGGGGCCCCTTCGGGGTGACCATCGATCTCGGTGGCGGCATCCACGTGGCCGACCACTACCGCCTCACCCAGCCCACCGACCAACAGGGCGAAGCAGACCAACAGGGCGAAGCCGACCAATCTGGCGAAGACGTCACCACCACCCAGCTGCTGAACTTCGTGCACGGCGTGGCCGCCGACGGTGACCTGCTGCACACCACCTCCCAGTACGGGCACGTCCGCACTTACGACCGGCGCTCCGGCACGGTGCGCACCAGGGCCAGCGGCCTGAACCGTCCGCTGGGCATCGCCGTGCGCACCGACGGCACCCTGGTGGTCGCCGAATCCGGCACCGGTCGCGTCGTCGCGATCGACCACGACGACCAGGTCAGTGTGCTGGTCGAGGGCCTCGGCCGCCCGGTCGACGTGGCCGTCGACGCCGACGAGCGCTGCTACATCAGCGACGAGCGGCTCGCCGCGGTGTACCACGTCGAGGACGGCGTACCCCGGCTGCTCGCCGACGGGCTCGGCACCCCGCAAGGCATCACCGTCAACGACGGCACCGTGTACGTCGTCGGGCAACTGATCGCCGCCCGCGCCCTGCAAGGCGTCGGCGTCGGCGCGGTGCAGACCCTGGTCAACATCGCGATCGGCGCGTTGGTGTCGCCCCGGGAACGTGGCCGCTACGCCGGATACCTGTCCAGTGTCACCTCGATCTCCACCATCGGCGGCCCGCTGCTGGGCGGCTTCATCGTCGACACCTCGTGGCTGGGCTGGCGCTGGTGCTTCTTCGTCGGCATCCCCGTCGCGATCGTCGCGCTGATCATCCTGCAGCTGACCCTGCGACTGCCGATCTACCGCCGCGACAACGTGAAGATCGACTACTGGGGCGCCACGCTCATCACCGCTGGCGTCAGCCTCCTGCTGATCTGGGTCTCCTTCGTCGACGACGCCTTCGCCTGGGCCTCCTGGCAGACCGCCGCCATGGTCGGTGGCTCGATACTGCTGCTCGGCGTCGCGCTCTGGGTCGAATCCCGGGTCTCCGAGCCCATCGTGCCGCTGCGTGCCATCCGGCAACGCGCCACCGCCCTCGCGATCCTCGGCAGCCTCGCCGCCGGCACCGCCATGTACGGCGCGACCGTCTTCCTCACCCAGTACTTCCAGATCAGCCGCGGCCACACCCCCACCGAGGCCGGCCTGCTCACCATCCCGATGATGGCCGGCATCCTGATCTCCTCGATCGTCGGCGGCCGGCTGGTCACCCGTACCGGAAAGCTCAAGCCGTTCCTCATCACCGGGACCATCGCTCTGACCGCCGGATTCGTGATCCTCGGCCTGCTCGACCAGCACACGCCGATGCCGCTCATCGGGTTCGCGATGGTGCTCGTCGGCGCCGGCGTCGGCCTGACCCTGCAGAACTTCGTCCTCGTCGTGCAGAACGCCGTCGCGCTGACCGACATCGGCGCCGCCAGCGCTACTGTCGTGTTCTTCCGCTCCCTCGGTGGCACGGTCGGCGTCGCCGTGCTCGGCGCGGTCCTGGCCCGTCAGGTCGGCGCCGGCACGGCCGACGGCGTGCCACCGGCCACCGCCTACGGCGACGCCACCGGACACGTCTTCCTCATCTCGGCCGCCGTCGCCGTCGTCGGTGTGGTCGCCGCGCTGCTGCTCAAGCCGATCACCCTGCGTACGAACGCGGACGCGCGTAAGCCGCAGGCTATGGAAGCCGTGGTGAAAAGCCAGAAATGATCAATAGGGTGGACCCTTGGACGTCAGCTGCGGGCAGATGTCGCGATAGGGGGCACCTGTCAGATACTGGTCCCACTCTTGGGGGCTCAGCGTGCGACCCGCCCGCCCGCACACGAGCTCGGCGACGCGGTCCCCAGCGACCGGTATCTGGGCGATGGTCCCCGATTGGTTGCCCGAGACATACAGCATGCCGTCGTCGGCGCTGAACGCCAGCCGGTCGAAGATGTCGATGGTAAACGAGCCGAGCCGCTGCCGTGAGGCGACGTCCCAGATCTGGGCGGTGTACACGTCATCGAAGGTCTCACCGATGGACCTGCTGATCGCTGCCAGCAGGGTGCCGTCATGGCTGAAGAGCACGGATTCGACCTCGGCATGGCTCGCCACGCGCATGGCGGGCGACAGTTCGACGCCCTTCGCGCTGTCCCACAGCTCGATCGTGCCTGTGCCGAGGGCCAGGAGCGGCGCCGTGGGGCTGACCGCGATGCTGTAGCCCGCCCGGTTGAACCCGGTGCCGACGAGCTTGCCGGTGTCCAGGTCGAGCACTCTGCCGGTGGTGGTCACCATGGCCGTGCCGTCGCGGGTCGAGGCGACGAGCCCCGTGCCGGTGTCGAGCTTGTGCCGGGTGAGCACGCGGCCGCTGTCGGCGGCCAGGACGATCAGCTCGTTTCCGGCGTCCCGCTGGCTCATCTCCACGAGCGAGAGCACCAGCTTGGCGCCATCGGGAGTGAACGCCGTTGAATTGACGGACCGCTCCTTGGGAATGGGATAGTGCCAGAGCCGCCTGCCCGTGGCCACGTCCCAGACGGAGACCCCCGAGCCCTCGCCGGTGGCGGCCAGCCTCTTGCCCGCCGGATCGAACAGCGAACCGGTGGTGCCCTCGCTGCCGGCCAACGGCACGCCCAGGCGGCGCGTGTCCCAGACGCGTGTGGGCGCGTCGTCCTTCTCGGCGGCGATCAATCGGCCGTCCTGGCTGAACCCGCCGACCTCGTACCCGCTCGGCAGCCTGCCGCGAGAGACGCGGGAGCCGATGCCGAGGGTGATGATCGAGTTTTCGAGCAGGTATCGGATGGTCTTGCCGTCAGGGTCCGGCCAGGCCTCGTCCGGCTCGCCCTCCGCCACGTAGGTGTAGAGATCATCGCCTTTCTCGGCGTCCCACAGGTGGATCGTCCTGCCCTCGACACCCAGCAGCCTCCTGCCGTCCCGGCTGATCCGCAGAGACGTGGCCAAGAAGTCGTCCGAGGCCGACTCCTGCCAGAACGGCCGATCCTCGTCGGGCAGTTTCCTGGCTGTGCGCAGATCCCAGGCCACGATGTCGCCGTTGGCGCACAGCAGTCGCCGGCTGTCCGCCGTGAACGTCGCGGCGGTGCCGCACTTCTTCGGCATCCGGGTGTCCACGGTGAGGTCAGGCAGGCGGATCAATTTCAGCCCGCCCTGGTTGATGCCGATCCCCGCGATGTAGGCGCCAGAGGGCGCGATGGCCGGGCCGGAGTCGGCCTCCAGCCGCGGAGCGTAGGACCTGCCCGTCCGGGTGTCCCACAGGAACACCATCGTGGTCTCGCGCATCACCGCGACCAGGCTCTCATGCGCGTCGAAGACCACGTCCACGCCGGGGGACCCCGCTGCCACGCGGTGCTCGTGCAGCTTCTTGCCCGTCATGGTGTCCCAGGAGTACGCCGTGTCCCGGCTGACGATCACCAGTGTCCTGCCGCTCGGGCTGAGGGCGGCCACCGACGGCAGCGCGGCGAATCCGCTCGGCCACTTCCAAGAGGTCGTCTGCCGTCGCGAAGGGACGTCGTAGACCCGTACCCCGTCCTCGTCGGCGATGACCCGCGTGCGCCCGTCGGCCGCCGCCGCGGCCGCGGAGACCCCTTTGGCGCCCGGGTCGCGGAAGGCCATGCTCTCCGGCATCGTCAGCGAGGTCATCAGACTCTGCCTGGTGTCGGGGCCCGAGGCCAGCCGCCAGCCGGCCACGCTGAGCAGCATCGCCTTGGCCGGGTCGGTGGTACGCAGCTTGTCGGCCTCGGCCGCGACCTGCCGTCCTATGGCCTGGTCGCGCTGCCGGGCCACCACGCGACTCTGCTCGGCGACCTGCCTGCCCTGCACCACCGCGACACTTCCCGCGGCCACCGCCACCGCCAGCAGTACGCCCAGCGCCACCGTGGTCAGCCGCCTGCGGCGGATGTTCTTCCTGGTCAGCTCCGTGCCCGCGGCAAGGAAATCACGCTCCCTCGGGGTCAGCGTGACGTGCCTGCGCCCGGTGGCCGCCCAGGTCAGCGCGTGGTCCAGGCTGCTGCCCCGCAGCAGATCGCCGTCCTTGCGCCCGTTCTCGGCCCACTGGCGCGCCGCGTAACTGATCTGACCCAGTACGGCAAGGCCGTCACGGTCACCGTCCACCCACATCCGCAGCCGTGGCCAGGCACGCAGCAGAGCGGGATGCGCCAGCGCGACCGCCTCGTCCTTCTGCGTCACCAGGTAGGAGAAGGCCCGCAGAATCCGCTCGATGGCCTGGACCTCCGGCTCCGAGCGGCCGGCGAACAGTTCGTCCTTCAGCA
The DNA here is from genome assembly GCF_040659625.1 of Nonomuraea sp. NPDC049750. Classification (NCBI taxonomy): domain Bacteria; kingdom Bacillati; phylum Actinomycetota; class Actinomycetes; order Streptosporangiales; family Streptosporangiaceae; genus Nonomuraea; species Nonomuraea sp. NPDC049750. The sequence goes on along the minus strand of NZ_JBFANB010000028.1, from coordinate 74,394 downwards.
CCCAGCGGACGCTCTCGTGCCCGTCGTCGGTGACGGACACCATACGGAGGAAGACCTCGGCGGCCAGTTCCCGCACCTCAGGCGCGAGCGCGCCGTAGGCGTCCTCGGCGATCGTGCCGAGCGCCGGATCGGCGGTGCCGGGCACGTGCACGCCACTGGCCGCACGGCTGCCCGCGGTCAGCAGCCCGCGCATGTCCGAGTCGCCGCCGCTGACCAGCGCGAGGAGCAGGTCGCGTGCCGAGGGCCGGGCCGAAGGGTCCTTCTCCAGCGCGGCGGCCACCAGCGAGGTCAGTCGCGGCGGCAGCTCACTCAGGTCGGGCCGCGCCGACAGTACCCGGTGCATGACCCCGCCCAAGTTGTCCGCTCGGAACGGGTCCTCGCCCGTGGCGGCGAACACCATGATCGCACCCCAGGCGAAAACGTCGGCGGGCGCGCCCGCCCGCTGCCCGGTGAACACCTCAGGCGCCATGTAGGTGGGCGTACCGGACACCTCACCGGTCTTGGTCAGCGACATGTCCAAGGTCCGCGCGATGCCGAAGTCGATCACCCGTGGACCGTCGGGGCTGAGCAGCACGTTGTCCGGCTTGAGGTCTCGGTGTATCACGCCCGCGTCGTGCACCGTGGTCAATGCGGTGGCGATCGCGGTGGCCAGCCTGTGCAGGTCGTCCCCGGTGAACTTGCGCCCCTGGCCGACCGCCTGGCGCAGGCTCGGCCCCGGCACATACTCGCTGACGATGTACGGCTTGCTGCCCGACATGTCGGCGGCCAGCACCCTGGCCGTGCAGAACGAGGCCACCCGGCCGGCGGCGGTCGCCTCCTTGGCGAACCGGTCGCGGCCCTCGTCGCTGGCCGAGTGGAGCACTTTGAGCGCGACCCTGCGCCCGTCACGATCGTAGGCGTCGTACACCACACCTTGGCCTCCGGAGCCGAGCCGGCCCGCGAGCCAGTACTCCCCGATGTGCTCCGGATCTCCCGCGATCAGTGCTTCCACGGCGGGTTAGATGCCCGACCGGCCGGCAAAGTTCCCGCGTCGGATCGATGCCGGTCGGCCGGCGCACGGCGAGCCAGGTCAGGTGCGGGTCCAGCGTTGGTTGGAGCCGCCGTTGCACGTCCAGATGGTCAGCTTGGTGCCGTTGGCGGTGGCGTTGTTCGGCACGTCCAGGCATTTGTTCGCGCCGACCGCCGTGATGGTGCCGTCGGAGTTGAAGCGCCATTGCTGATTGTCCTGGCCGTTGCACTCCCAGATGATGACATTGGTGCCATTGGCGGTTCCCCTGTTGTAAACGTCCAGGCACTTGCCGCCGTAGACCCGCAGCTCACCGCTCGCGGTCGGCGCCCACTGCTGACTGGCCTGGCCGCCGCAGTCCCAGATCTGCGCCTGCGCGCCGTTGGCCTGCGAGGCGTCGACGACGTCCAGGCATCGGCCCGAGCCCACCCCCTTGATCGCGCCCGCGGGCGGCGTGACGATGCCTCCTCCGGTCACGACGTACATGGCCGCCCCATGCCCGGGGACCGACGCGCTGATCGCCCCGGACGAAGTGGACGTCGTGTGCGCCCACAGGTCGCGTACCGAGTAGGAGGACGCGGTCCCGAGCCCCAAGGCGGAGGCGGTGGTGGAGACGGTCGAGGTCGAGGTGCCCCGGTTGAGCAGCACGACCGCGACCGAGCTGTTCGACATCGGTTTGCGCCAGACCTCCAGGTTCCCGTTGTCGCTGATCTTGTGGCCCTGCCTGCCGCCCCAGTCCTGGTCGACCGCGATGACCTCGGTGTTGGTGAGGATCGTGCGCGTGTCGGCGCTCATCGTGCGGATGTCGTTTCCGGCGAGGAGCGGCGCGTTCAGCAGCGACCACAGACTGAAGTGCGCGCGGCCCTCGGTCCCCGTCACCCCGCCGACGCCCACCTCCAGCATGTCGGGGTCGTTCCACCCGCCCGGGCCCGAGTAGGCTTCGAGCCCGACCTGCTGGTCCAGGATGCCCATGATCGAGTTCCAGTTCGCCCCGATGTCACCGGTGTCGCGCCAGGAGTTGCCCACCGGCATCCCCCAGGTCCACACGCTCTCCTGCCCCCAGTTGCACAGGCTGTACACGATCGGACGGCCGGTGGCGGCCAGTGCGTCGCGCATGGCCGTGTACCGCTGCTGTCCGTTCATGCCCTTGTGGTCACCGCAGTTGTCGTACTTCAGGTAGTCGATCCCCCAGGACGCCCACAGGGCCGCGTCCCGCCGCTCGTTGCCCAGGCTGGCCGGGTACCCCGCGCACGTCGTGGTTCCGGCCGAGGAGTAGATGCCGAGCTTGAGTCCTTTCGAGTGGACGTAGTCGGCCAGGGCCTTGATGCCGTTGGGGAACTTCTGCGGATCCGGCACCAGGTCGCCGCTGGAATTGCGGCTCTTGGTGGACCAGCAGTCGTCGATGTTGACGTAGGTGTAGCCCGCCGCCGCCATGCCGCTGGAGACCATGGTGTCGGCCGACTGGCGGATCAGGCCGTCGTTGACGTTGCAGCCGAAGCTGTTCCAGTCGTTCCAGCCCATCGGGGGTGTACGGGCCAGACCGTTGTCCAGCGCGGCGGCGGGCGATGCCGCACCGCCGATCGCGACGATGGAGCCGGCCAGGAGTGCCGCCGCCGTTACCAGGCCAAGAATTCTGCGCATCTCATCCCTGCCTACTGGGTGTCAAGAAGATCTCGGTCTGCCCTCGCTCTTCGCGGGCGCTCTCGTGACGGTCGCGGGAGCTGTGACGGCGCGCAGGCGGACGGCCGGCCCCGGAGAGAGATGTCATGGGTCGGAACGGCTCCAGCGCTGGTTGGCGGCGCCGCCGCAGGACCAGATCTGCAGCTTGACGCCGTTGGCGGTGGAGTAGTTCGGCACGTCCAGGCATTTGTTCGCGCCGACCGCCGTGATGGTGCCGTCGGAGTTGAAGCGCCACTGCTGGTTGCTCTGTCCGTTGCAGTCCCAGATCACCACCTGGGCGCCGTCGGCGCTGCTGCGGTTGTACACGTCCAGGCACTTGTTGCCGTAAACCCGCAACTCGCCCGCGCTGGTCGGCGTCCAGCTCTGGTTGGACTGACCGTTGCAGTCCCAGATCTGCACCGCCGCGCCGTTCGCCTGCGAGGCGGCGGAGACATCCAGGCATCGGCCCGAACCCACGCCTCTGATCGCCCCCGCACCTGGCGTGGGGTTGCCGCCCCCGGGTTGGCCGATGCTGCCGGATACCGACTGCAGCGCGCTGTACCAGGCGGCGGCCATCTTGTCGTATCCGCCGGCGGTGGGGTGGATGCCGTCGATCAGGTCGGAGGTGGTCAACTTGCTGTGCATGTCGACCAGGTGGACGTGCTTGCCGCTGTTCACCTTGCTCTGGACGATGCCGGGGATCGCCGCGTTGAAGGTCCGGGCGGCGGACTCCTGACCGGAGTTGGACAGCGGGATGATGGTCGCGACGAGGACATCGGCGTCCGGCACGGCTGTGGTGATGTGGTCGATCAGCGTGGACAGTCGCTGCGGGGCACCGGCCAGGTTGTAGTTCTGCAGGACGTCGTTGGTGCCGATGTGCAGCAGCAGCGTGCGCGGTGTGTACGTACGCAGCCAGCCGGTGATGTTCGCGTCGATCTGGTCGATCCGCCACCCGGGATGACCCTCGTGATCGTGGTCACCCAGGCTGCCCGGCCCATTGAACTGCGAGCCGACGAAGTCGACCGTGTAGCGGCCGGCGGCCAGGCGCTGCCACAGCCCGATCCGGTACCCGCCCGGCACCTGCGTGCCCTCGGTGATCGAGTCGCCCAACGGCATGACCCGCACCCCGCCGTTGGACTCCGCGCCGGCGACCCCCGCCTGTGTCGCTACTCCCGCTACCACCAAGGCGACGGCCGTGAGCGCGACGGTCCACCATCGTCTCCATGTACGCATGCTCAACGCCTCGCCACTGTCAGCGAGCAGGGAGCGTCGATCGGTAGTGTTCGCGCTAACATACTGGATCCTTAACCTCGTGAACGAGTTCTCGGAGTACGGATACGGCAGCCGAGGGTGAGCCGGAAGGACTCCTCATCTGCCAGAACGTGCGAAAAAGGGGGAGTGCGTCGCTCCCGTTTGCCATTGTGAGCGCTAACAGTCCATCGGGACCCAGAGCTCCTTCCACGTACACCGACTGAGATGGTGTGGTGTGGCGGAGCAAATATGACGTGACAAGATCCGTCAAGGGTCCGCCCCCTCCATCACGGTTCCGCCGCTCCCCGGAGCGGCCCGATCTGGCCTGACGGCGTGCGGTCCCGCTGCCACAGCGGGGCAGGTGATGAAACGTTCATCCCTTGGCGGCGTGGCATGACGATGTCCCAGCCGCCGCCCGAACGCGGCCTGGCCGTGTCCTACATCGCGGGGCTGACCAGTCCTGTCTGGTAAGCGATGACGACCAGTTGCGCACGGTCGCGCGCACCCAGCTTCGCCATGGCGTGGCTGACATGGGTGCGCGCGGTGGCCGGGCTGAGAAACAACTCGGTACCGATCTCGCTGTTGCTCAGGCCCTGCCCCACCAGGGCCAGCACTTCGCGCTCGCGCCCGGTCAGCACCGCGAGCCGGTCCTCCGCGGCCTGCGCGGCTGTTCGGCGCGCGGTGAACTGGCCGATGAGGCGTCGGGTGATCCGCGGCGCGAGCAACGCGTCCCCGGCGGCGACCACCCGGATGGCATGCAGGAGCTCGGCCGGTCCGGCGTCTTTGAGCAGGAAGCCGCTGGCACCGGCCTGCAAGGCGTCGAAGACGTACTCGTCGGTGTCGTAGGTGGTGAGAATGAGGACCCGGACCTGCTCCAATCCGCGCGTCTGGGCGATCCGGGCGGTGGCCTGAATCCCGTCCACCTTCGGCATGCGGATGTCCATGAGCACGACGTCGGGGCGGGTGGCGCCGGCCCGCTCGACGGCTTCCGCGCCGTTGGTGGCCTCTCCCACCACCGTGATGTCGTCCTCGAGGTCGAGCAGGACCTTGAACCCGGAACGCACGAGACCCTCGTCGTCGGCGACGAGCACCTTGATCGGAGCGTCGGTCAACGGTGAGCCGGCCGCCGCGTTCACAGGCGCGACCCGGTCGGCGCGAGGGGCAGTCGTGCCTTGACTTCGAACCCGCCGCCCGGAAGCGGCCTGGCGTCGAGTTCTCCGCCCAGCAGTTGACAGCGCTCGCGCATGCCGAGGATCCCGCGGCCGGGCGCCGGCTGGGCGGGGGCCGAGCCGGCGGTGCCGGTCAGCTGCCGCGCCGGTGGGTGCGCAGCCGTGGGCTCATCACCTGAGGTGGCACGGCGGCCCTCGTCGGTCACGCGGATCTCCAAGACCTCCAGCCCGGGGTTCAGCGCGACCGTCACCCGGGTCGGGCCGACGTGGCGGATCACGTTGGTGATCGATTCCTGAAGGATCCGATAGGCGACACTGCCCACCGCACTCGGCAACGGCGCCGCGGACGAGGTCTCCTCGAGCTCGATGTCGAGTCCGGCCGCGCGGGCCTTGGCGGCCAGTTCGTCGATCTGCCCCAGCCCGGGGTACGGCACGCGCCCGTCGTTGTCGTCACCGTCGTCGTCACGGAGTACGCCGAGGATGGCCCGCATCTCCCGCAGCGCCCGGGAACTCGTCTGCTCGATCGCTCGCAGCGCCTCGCGCGCCACTTCCGGCCTCTTGTCGAGCACGTGCGCGGTGACACCGGACTGGACGTTGATGATCGCTATGGCGTGCGCGACGGTGTCGTGGACCTCGCGCGCGATCCGGAGCCGTTCGGCGTCCACCCGCGCCCGCGCCTCCTCCTCGCGAGTCCGTTCGGCCAGCTCGGCGCGCTCCTGAGCTTCGGCCGCGATGACCTGCCGGGACCGGACGGACTCGCCGAGGGCCGCGCTCATGACCGCCGCGCCGATCCGGAAGTACACCCAGCCGATGGCGGCGCGTGGCTCGATGTCGGCCGCGGCGACCAGCCAGGCGATGGCGAGCACCGAGGTGCCCACGCCGGCGATCACCAGCGACCGGCGCCCGTCCCCGTAGGCGGCGACGGTGTACAGGGCGACGAAGAGCCCGAGCCAGCCGGGCCCGTCGGGGAAGCCAAGGGTGTAGTACACCAAGCTAGCGACCGCGGCGGTGACGAAGACCGGCACCGGCCACCGGCGGCGGACGACGACGACCACACCACTGGCGACCAGCAGGACATATCCCAGGTTTCCGAGGTCGGTAAGGGGGCGCTGCACCACCTCGCCGGTGTTGCGGACTATCGTCCCCTGAACCTGCATCACGGTGATGAACAGCGCGAGCAACACATCCTGCGCCGGCACCGGCAGGCGCAACGACACGGCGCGATGTTCCATGCCGTGATCCTACGGTTCCCGCGCGTGAGAAGACTCCGCTCAGAGGCGCGGCCGCCTACGACGACGGGCGTACCGAGGCACGAGTCGGCTACGCGGAACTGCGTAGTGGCCGCCATCCGCTGCCGGAGGCCGCGGCCGCCTCGACGGCGCGATGATCGATTCCGCGAACCTTCCCAGACGCTCGCTTTCGTCACCGGCACCGGCGATCCACCGCGCTGGACACGCTGCGGGCGTCCGTCATCCGACCGAAAGGAAGCTCAATGTCCGTCCTGCTGGTGCTTGCCGCACAGGCGACCTCGCCAGTTTGTACGACGCAGGCAGAATGCGCGGCCCAAGGTGTGGATACTTTCATCGGAACCCCCGCGCGAATCTGGGCCAGTGTGGCCGCACTGGTGGCGCTGGGCGGCGTGGTCATCGGCTGCCTGGCGCTGCGCTCCGCCCGTCGTACCAGCAACGGCGGGAGGAGGGGAGCCAGCGTGGCCCTGGTGGTGGGGCTGACCGGCGGGCTCAACGGCGCGGTGAAGCTGGCTGTCGCCGACGGCGGTCTCGGCACCGGCAACGGAGTATTCGGGGCGGCCGTGGCCCTGGTGCTGGGGCTGGTCGGTGCGGTCCTCGGCGGGCTGGCTCTGACCCGCTCCCGCCAACCCGAGCTGAGCGACTGACTCCAGCGAATACAAGCCCGCGATCGAGACCCTGACGACCGTACACACCTCGATCATCGCCCAGCCGGTTCTGTTCGCCTGTACGCACGGGATCGGCACACCCTGCCTCACCAGTCCGACACCTACGCCAAGGCCGCGGTCAACGTCTGCCGAAAGGTGAACGCCGCGGCCGCTACAGCAGGAGGCTGACGTGTTACACGTGATCGGCGCGGGATTCCCGCGTACCGGAACCAGATCGATGAAGGCCGCGCTGGAAAGGCTGGGATTCGGTCCTTGCTACCACATGGCCGAAATCGGGAGCAATCCCGAGCACGTCGACCGGTGGCTGCCCGCCGCCTCCGGCCTGCGGCTGGACTGGGACAGCGTGCTCGACGGCTATCCATCCACCCAGGACTGGCCGGCGAGCTTCTTCTGGCGCGAGCAGGCGGAGGCCTACCCGGACGCGAAGGTCGTCCTGACCGTCCGCGATCCGCATCGCTGGTATCTCAGCATGCAGACTCTGATCGCCACCCGCCGGGACGTGCCGCCGGATCTTCCTGAAGCGGGGGCCGCGGTACTCAGGACGATGGAGAGGCTCCGCCCGGTTCTCGATCTCATCGGAGAGTCCACTTTCGGCGACACCTGGGATTTCCAGCGGGGCATGCCCGACGAGGAGATCGCGGTAGCGGCGTTCCACCGTCACGTGGCCGATGTCCAGAAGAGTCTGCCCGCGGATCGCCTCCTGGTGTTCGACGTCCGCGAGGGCTGGGAGCCGCTCTGCCGGTTCCTGGGCGTCGACGCTCCCGCCGGCGAGCCGTTCCCGCACCTCAACGACTCCGAGACCATGCAGCGCGCGCTGCGACAACTGTTGACCGATGGCGGCATCGACTCGGCTTTCATTTCCGGCACGCCCGATTGAACGGCATCACCGCGCCTGCCGACCCCCGTCATACATCAGAAAGGATCTTCATGTCCCTCCGTAACTCGCTAGCCGCCGCGGCCGCGCCCGTTTTGGTCCAGCCCGTCGATGCTTACACCTTGACCGCCGGGCGTCTCTGGTCCGCGGTGGCCGCGCTGCTGGGGCTGGCCGGCGTCGTCATCGGCGGGCTGGCTCTGGCCCGCTCCGCCGGTCGTATCGGCACCGGAAACGGGAGAAGGGGGGCCATCGTCGCCCTGCCTGCGGGGCTGGTCTGCACGGTCATCGGCGGACTGGTTGTGGCCGCCGCCGACGGTGGTCCCGGCACCGGCTACGGAATAGTCGGGGGCTACGTGGATCTGGTGGTCGGCCCGATCGCCATGGTCCTCGGTGGGCTGGTTCTGGCCCGCTCCCGCCGCAAGGCTTGAAGCCCACCGACGGAGGAGCTGACGCGGCCTACTTGATCGCGCCCGCGCCGATGCCCTTCACGATGTGACGCTGCGCCAGCAGATAGAAGACCACCACCGGCACGATCGAGATGGTCGTGGCGGCCAGGAGGATCTGCTGCTGTGGCGTCTCGGCGGAGGTGAAGGCGGTCAGACCGCGCTGGACGGGCATGAGGGAGTTGTCGTCGAACAGGACGAGCGCCATGAGGTACTCGTTCCACGCCCCCAGCCCCGTGAACACGCCCTTGCCCGCGAAGTCGAGTCGCGCGAGCGCGTACCCGGCGAGGCTGGACACCAGCAGGATGCCGAGGACGGCGGAGCCCGTGTAGATCACGCTGTTGCGCAGGTAGACGCCGAGCTCGCCCTGGACCCACGCGGTCACGTAGTTGCCCCACTGCGGGTCGGCGGGCAGGAAGCTGTCGTTCGACAGCAGCTCCGTGAGGCTCTGCAGTGATCCGGACAGCATCCACAACAGGGGGAACAGCGCGATCAGTGCGGCGACGCCCAGCAGTCCGTACAGGCCGACCTTGTCGAGGCGTATCCTCCGACGAGGTTCTGAAGCGATGGACATCTCGTCGGCACTTCCTGTCGTCCGGCCGCTCATACGCGGGACCTCCGTCTGGTGATCGCGAGCTGGATCACGGACAGCAGTACGAGGGCGCCGCCGAAGATGACCGACATGGCCGCGGCGCTGCCGTAACGCCAGTTGACGAACGCCTCGTTGTAGATCGCGAGGGTCGGCACCATCGTGTGCTGGCCCGGTCCGCCGTTGGTCAGCACCTGCACGGTCCCGAAGATCTGGAGCGCGGCGAGCAGGGTCAGAAGACTCACGATCGACGTGACCGGTGCCAGCTGTGGCCAGGTGATGTACCGGAACTTCGACCAGCGGTTCGCGCCGTCGAGGTCGGCGGCCTCGTACAGTTCCTTCGGCACGTCCTGCAGCCCCGCGAGGAAGAGCAGGAAGCCGAACCCCCCAGTGAAACCAGACGAACACCGCCGCCACGACGGGCAGCGCGGCGGCCTTCGCCGCCCCACGGGAACCGCGAGTCGCGACGTCGTCATGACGTGCGGTCCTGCGCCGCCTGGACCTTGGCGAGTACGTCGTCCACCATCGCCCCCAGCACCAGGCGCTGGGACTCCGCCTTGATCGCGGTGATCACGTCAGGCTTGAAGGTCGTCGACATGACCTGCATGCCCTTCACCCCGGCGGCGAAGCCCGCGAGTTGGTCGGGGATGTCCTCGCCGGCGAGGAGTTCCGGGTTGCTGGGCAGGATGCGAGCGACCTTGGCGAACACCGCCTGCTGCGCGGGCTCGGTCAGCCACTTCACGAACGCGAGCGCCTGCTCAGGATGGTCGCCCCTCGGGTTGATCACCGCGCCCTTCCCGGGGACACCCGGCGAGCGCGGCTCGTGGACGCTTCCGGGGGCCTTGGGCAGCCCGGTGGAGAAGTAGTCCTCGGCCGGCCAGATGCCGCGCATCAGAGCCGAGACCTACGAGCGCGTGATGCGTGATCACGGGTTCGCCGACGAGATCGCCGTCGCCGCGACCTCCTACTCCGAGGAAGGCGGCCATCGCGGCGCCCGCGAGTTGCTGAGCCGCTCTCCGCGCCCCACCGCGATCTTCGCCGGTTCCGACGAGGCGGCTCTAGGCGTCCTGGCCGCGCTGCACGAGGCCGGCCTGTCCGCCCCGGGCGACGTCTCCGTGGCCGGCTACGACAACACCAGGCGCACGACGCGATGATCAGCCGCGACCGTGAGGCCACCGCGGACGGCGTGGCGACCGCTTACTTCCCCGGGGGCGCGTACGAGTACCGCAAGATGTTCTCCGCTCCCGAGGAGCACCGGGGCAAGCGGATCATCCTGGAGTTCGAGGGCGTCTACCGGGACGCCACCGTGTTCGTCAACGGAAACTACGCCGGGCAGCGCCCGTACGGATACTCGCGGTTCTTCATAACGGGCGTGGTGCCGGACTCGGGCGCGTCGGGCGTGGTGCCGGACTCGGGCACGTCGGACGTCGACGCCGTGGAGGTCGCCTTCGGCATCCGGTCCTTGCGCTTGGACCCCGAGCACGGGTTGCGGATCAACGGCGAGACGGTCAAGCTGCGCGGCGCCTGCGTGCACCATGACAACGGACCGCTGGGCGCCGCCACGTTCGCCCAAGCCGAGGAGCGCCGCGTGCGGCTGCTCAAGGACGCGGGTTTCAACGCGATCCGCATGTCCCACCATCCGATGAGCATCGCGATGCTCGACGCCTGCGACCGTCTGGGCATGCTGGTGGTGGACGAGGCGTTCGACATGTGGACCTGGGGTAAGAGTCCGTTCGACTACAGCCTCGATTTCCCCGAATGGTGGGAACGCGATATCGAGGCGATGGTGGCCAAGGACTACAACCGGGCATCACGGCTGACGTCGGCGACCTCGCCTACATCACCGTCACCTTGGTCGATGCGGCCGGGACAGTGCACACCGCGGCCGACCGGCCCGTACGCGTGGAGGTCTCCGGCGACGGGACGCTGCTCGGCTTCGGCAGCGCCGACCCGTCGAACAAGGAACGGTTCGACGCGACCGAGCACCACACCTACCAGGGCCGCGCACTCGCCGTGGTGAAGCCGACCGCACCCGGCGCCATTCGCCTGACCGCCGTCGCCCCAGACTGCGACCCGGCCGAGGTACTGGTCACGGTCGAAAACCGGACCGGTGACCCGCGGGCTGGATCCAGCAGCGTGTCGGTGGGCTGCGGGCGACCAGTCCCGGCTGGGCGTCCTTCGACATCCGCCCGGTCGTCGATGACCGCGTCACCTGGGGCCGCATCTCCCATGGCACCGTCCGCGGCGTCGCCACGGTCGAGTGGGCGCGCACGGGGGACCAATGGGACGTCGGCCTCCAGGTCCCCGCCGGTGCGACCGCGCGGCTCGTCCTTCCCGGCGGCCACAGTCGCCAGTTCGGCGGCGGCTCACACACATTCTTGACTGATCTGTACAGAAGCCGCTAGCTTCAGCTCATGGGCAGACCCCGGGAGTTCAACGACCATGCAGTAGTGGACGCCGCGATGGAGGTGTTCTGGGAGAAGGGCTACGAGGCGGCCACCACCCAGGACCTGTGCGCGCGCACCGGGCTCGGCCGCGGCAGCCTGTACAACGCGTTCGGCAGCAAGCACCGCCTGTACGAGGAGGCGGTCCGCCGATACGCGCAGACCAAGGGCGCCGCCCAACTGGCGATGCTGGCCGAACCCGGATCGGTGCGGGAGCGGCTGCGGGAGATGATGCTGGGCGTCATCGACGCCGACCTGGCCGACCCCGGCCGGCGTGGCTGCCTGGCCCTGAACGCCGCCACCGAGCCGAGCGGGCGCACCGGTGACGTCGCGGCGCTGGTACGCCGGCAGTTCACCGACCTGGAACAGGAGCTCTGCCACCTGGTGGCGGTCGGCCAGCGCACGGGCGAACTGTCCGCCGACCGGCCGCCGCTCCAGGTGGCTCGGACATTCCAGAGCGCGTACTACGGGCTGCGCACGCTCGCGAAGGTGACCGACGACAGGAACGCCCTGCTGGACGTCGTGGAAGGGGCGCTCGCGGCCCTTTAAGCCCCGCGGCCGACGGCCCACGTATCACGCTGCCCATTTTTTGTACTGATAAGTCAACTATTAGAGGTGAACCGCATGCCCGTCCTCTCCCTCATGCTGTGCGTGTTCGGCATCACGACCGGCGAGTTCGTGATCGCGGGGATCTTGCCGGACATCGCCGATGACCTGGCCGTGTCGATACCGGCGGCCGGACTGCTGGTGACGGCCTACGCCATCGGAATGATCATCGGCGGCCCGGTGCTGACGGCGCTCACCGCGCGCTTCGACCGCAGACCGCTCATCCTCGTCCTCCTCGCGGTGGTGATCGCCGGGAACCTCGCCTCGGCGCTCGCGCCCACATACGCCGTGCTCTTCGCGGCCCGGATCATCACCGCGCTGGTGACCTCCACGTTCTTCGCCAACGCGATCGTCATCGCGGCGTCGACCGCCCCGCCGGACAAGCAGGCGTCCACCGTGTCCAAGCTCGTTTTCGGGATGAACCTGTCGATGATCCTCGGCGCGCCCATCGGCACGTTCATCGGCAACGGCTTCGGGTGGCGATCCACCTTCGTCACCATCGCCGTGTGCTGCGTGCTCGGGTTGCTGCTGGTGCTGCGCTTCGTACCGGATGTCCGGAACGCCACGCCCGGCACCTCCGCGCTGGCCGAGCTCCGGGTATTGCGCGGCGGTGAGGTGCGGCGCGCCATCGCGGTCACGGCGGTCGGCAACGCGGGGCTGCTCATCGTGTTCACCTATTTCGCGCCGCTGCTCACCGGCGTCACCGGATTCGCCGCCGACGCGATCGCCGTGCTGCTGCTCGTGTACGGCGTCGGCGCCGCGGTGGGCAACTTCGCCGGCGGCTGGCTGTCCGACCGGGCGCTGATGTCCTCACAGCTCAGTCTGCTCGCCGTGCTCGCGGCGACGCTGGTGCTGATGTGGGTGGTCAGCGGCGGTACGGCGATCACCGCGGTGCTGGTCTTCGTGATCGGCGCGCTGGGCTTCTCCGTCATTCCCGGCATGCAGACCCGGGTGCTGACCACCGCGTCCGCGGCGCCGACCCTGGCCATGGCGGTGAACGCGTCCGCCTACCAGTTGGCCGCGGCCTTCGCCGCCTGGCTCGGCGGCCGGGTCATCGACGGCGGGTTCGGGCTGCGGTCGCTGTATCTCGTCGGCGCCGCAGTCACTGTGGCCGGGATCGTGGTGAGCTGCTACGCGTGGTTCCGGGACCGGTCGAGCGGCAGGGTCCGCGCCGTCGAACAGGTCTGACCTTCGGGCGCGGGTCACACGAGGTCGCGGCGGCTGGCCTGGGCGCCGGCCTGGAAGCGGGTCTCGGCGTTCAGCTGGTCCAGGAGGTGACGCAGGCGGCGGCGCAGGCTGCGCGGGCTGGTGCCGAGCTGGCGGGCGATGGCGTCGTCCTTGAGCCCGGCCGCGAGCAGCGCCAGGAGACGCCGATCCTCGGCGCCGAGCTCCGTCGCCTCCGGCCCCCCGTCTAAGGGCTCCGCCTCGACCCGCTCCCCACCGGCGAGGTCCGCCGCGTCGGCGGGCTTCTGCGTCGCCGGTGCGTCCTGCCACAGCTCGGGGCGTACCGGCAGCGCCTCCCGCCACAGGCGCTCGAAGAGCTCCACCAGGGCCACCACCATCGTGGAGCCGCTGATCAGCACGCCGCGGGTCAGCGGCGGGTCCATGTGCATCGGCATGACCGCCCGCCACCGGTCGACGATCGCCATCTTGAACGGCAGCCGGGGCAGGACCCGCGCCTCCTCGCCCGCCTTGATCAGGCTGCCCACCTCGTCGAGCGCTCCCGCGTGGTCGAACGCCTCCGGCACGTAGATGGTCCGGTAGCGGACGCCGCTGCGCAGCAGGTCGGTCTGCAGCGGGTTGTGATAGTCCAGCACGTACGGCGGGCAGTCGAAGGTCAGGACCTCCTCCTTGGCCTCCTGCTGCAGCCGGACGTACCAGCGGGCCTGCTCCTCGGGACCCGCGAGGACCTCGAACTGCCCGCCCTCCTCCGGATCCTGGCCGACGGTACGGAAGGCCGCCTCCAGTTCGTCGGCCGTGTCGGTGAGCTGATCCAGCTCGCTCTGCAGGCCGCGCACCAGCGAACGGATCGCGGTCCCCGGGTTCGTCACCGTCCACCGAGGCGAGCGCCCCCACAGACGGCTGACCAGGCCCTTGGCGCGGAGCCTGCTCAGCGACGCCTGGATGCGTCCCGCGCCCTCCCCGCTCCGCATGACCAGCTCCTGCACCGTGATGCCGGGGCAGGCCAGCACCCCACGGTAGATCCGCTCATCGAACGCGCTGATCCCCACGACCTCCAGCGCCCGGCTGTCCTCAAGCATGCTCATGATCTTGGCCACTTCCGGCAGTTGCCGCAATAGGCCACTTAAATCACCTTGTCATCAAAAGTCACAAAGAATTAGAAAGCGGAGGTGCTTCAGAGAACCGCGCTCCTGGGTGTCGTGATCACGGCCCTGATAGCGGCCGCCGCTCCGGCCCAGGCCGCACCGACGCCCGCTCCGTCGGCCACCCCGACCGCGGCCCAGTCTGCCGCGAAGGCCGGGCCGCCCAAGACCATCACCCTCCTCACCGGGGACAAGGTCGTCCTCCGTACGCTCCCCGACAAGCAGACCCAGCTGGACGTCCAGTCCGGCCCCGGCCGGGAAAAGATCAACTTCATTCACCGCCGGTCCAAGGACGGGCTCAGCATCGTCCCCGTCGATGCGCTGCCGCTGCTGGCCGCGGGCCGGCTGGACCCCCGGCTGTTCAACGTCACCCGGCTCGCCGCCCTCGGCTACGACGACGCCACCAGCTCGGCGCTGCCGCTCATCGTGACGTACCCGGACCAGACCGCCGCCGCCACGCTGCGCGTCGCGGGCGGGCGCCCGCTGCCCGCGATCAACGGGATCGCCCAGAGCGAGCCCCACGCCGCGGCCGGCACGCTCTGGAAGTCCCTGACCGGGCAGCAGGCCAGGGCGGCGGCCGCGCCCGCGAAGGTCTGGCTGGACGGCAAGGCCAAGCTGTCCCTCGACGTCAGCGTCCCGCACATCGGCGCGCCCAAGGCGTGGGCGGCCGGTCAGACCGGCAAGGACGTCAAGGTCGCGGTGATCGACACCGGTTACGACCCCGGCCATCCCGACCTCCAGGGGCTGGTGGCCAAGTCGGAGAACTTCACCTCGGAGCCCGACGTCCGCGACCTCAACGGCCACGGCACCCACGTCGCCTCCACGATCGCCGGATCCGGCGCCGCCTCGGACGGCCGGTACAAGGGCGTCGCCCCCGGCGCCAAGCTGCTGATCGGCAAGGTCTGCGTGCAGAGCGGAGACTGCCCGGACTCGGCGATCATCCAGGCCATGACCTGGGCGGCCGAGAACGGCGCCCGTGTCGCCAACCTCAGCCTCGGAGAGGCCGACACTCCCGGCGACGACCCGGTGGAGCAGGCCGTCAACAGCCTGTCGGACAAGTACGGCACGCTGTTCGTCATCGCCTCGGGCAACGACGGCCCGCAGACGGTCGGCTCGCCGAGCACCGCTGACAGCGCGCTGTCGGTCGGCGCCTCCTACCGCGACGACGACACGGTGGCGCAGTTCAGCAGCACGGGCCCGCGCGCGTTCGACGGCGCGGTGAAGCCCGACCTGATCGCGCCGGGCGTGGACATCGTCGCCGCGCGGGCCGAGGGCACCTCCGCCGGCTCCCCGGTCGACGACTCCTACACGGCACTGAGTGGTACGTCCATGGCGACGCCGCACGTGGCCGGAGCGGCCGCGATCGTCGCCGGGCAGCACCCCGACTGGAAGGCCGCCCAGATCAAGGCCGCGCTGATGGCCTCCACCGCGCCCGGCGACGAGCTGGGCGCCTACGTCCAGGGCTCCGGCCGCGTCGACGTCGCCCGCGCCGTCACCCAGCAGGTCACCGCCGAGCCCGCCGCGCTGAGCATGGGCGACATCGAGCTGCCCAGCCCCGCGCCCAAGGAGAAGACGCTCACCTACCGCAACGACGGCGACGCCGCCGTCCGGCTGAACCTGAGCGTGCTCGCCAAGGACGAAAAGGGCGCGGTGGTGACGCCGTTCAAGCTCGGCGCCACGACAGTGGAGGTGCCCGCGCACGGCACCGCCCAGGTCAAGGTGACCGCCACGGCGGGCCCGACCGGCCTGTTCAGCGGCACGGTCATCGCCGCGAACGCCGACGTCTCCGTACGCACCGGCATCGGCATGCGGGTCGCGCCGGAGAAGCGCGCGCTCAAGCTGCGCTACACCGGCACGGACGGGCAACCCGTCCAGAACGCCTTCGCCGGGGTGATCGACCTCGACACCGAGGAGCAGCGCAACTACGACATCTCCGGCGGCACGCTGGACCTCCGGCTGGACAGGGGCCACCGCTACACCGTCGTCGGCCTCATGTTCGACCACGACGGCACTCTGGTGATGTCCTCCGATCCGGAGTTCACCCTTGACGCCGACCGTACGGTCGCCGCCGACGCCCGCAAGGCCAAGCCGGTGGACGTGCGTACGGAGGAGCCGACCGCGCGGCTGGCCGTCGGCATGCTCGGCATGCTGCAGCTCATCGACGGCCAGCCCCTCGGCGTGGACGTCGATCTGGCCGGCATGTGGGGCGCGGACCGCGTCGAGGGCATCAAGGCCATCCCGACGACGCGTACGGTGAGCAAGAAGTTCGCATACTACCGCTGGACCCAGTGGGCCAAGCCGAAGGGCGACGGCGGCTACGACGACAGCCCGTACTTCTACCACCTGATGAAGGCCGAGCCGCGGATCCCCGCCGACCCCGGCTACCGCCCGCGCCGCCGCGACCTCGCCGAGGTCGATTCCACCTATGCCACGCAGAACGACGTCAAGTTCGGCGAGCACTTCGCCCTGCCCGTGCTGTACGGGACGGAGCTGGCCTGGACGCCGTACGGCCAGGTCTCCCGGTTCTCGCTCCCGTTCCACCGGACCGAGTACTACACGCCCGGCGACACCGGCTGGTATCCCTCCTTCATCCAGTACCGGACGCCGCCGGACGGTTGGAACGACACCGACCAGTTCTTCTTCGGGAAGACCACCGTCTACCGCGCCGGTAAGAAGACCGACGACCGGTGGAACACCGGTGTCTTCGCCGCCGCGCTCAACCCCGGCGGCGACTACACCTGGCGACAGGAGAACACACTGCAGTTCGCGGCGGGCCTGTTCGAGGACGGCACGGCCGATCGCATCTCCTACGGCGAGTACACCGCTCCGCAGGCCCGGCTCTACCGGGACGGCAAGGAGATCTACGCCGCCGACTACCTTCCCGGCACGGTCGACGCGCCCGCGGAGACGAAGGAGAGCGAGTACCGGCTGACCATGACGGCCGACCGCGTACCGGCCCAGACCCAGGTGTCCACGCGGGTCAGCGCCGAGTGGAAATTCAGGTCGAAGACCCCTCAGCCGGGCAAGCAGCAGGTGTTGCCGCTGCTGACCCTCAAGATCAATCCGGAGCTGGACGATCGCAACCGGGCCCCGGCCGGGCTCGCGCGCATCCCGCTGCGCGTCCAGCGTCAGAACGGCTCGCCCGATCTGAAGTTGCGTACGCTCACCGTGGAGATCTCCTACGACGACGGCCGCACCTGGCTGCCGACGCTGGTGCACCCGGCGGCCCAGGGTACCTGGGCCGCCGAGACCTGGCACCCGATCAGCGCGCGCGGCAAGTTCGCCTCGCTGCGGGTCAAGGCCGTCGACACCGGCGGCAACGGCTTCGCCGAGACCATCACCAGGGCCTACAAGATCAAGTAGCCCGCGCGGACGCCCCGCCCCGCCTGGACAGGCGCGGCGGGGCGTCTTCGTGTCCGTGCCTTGGTCATGCGGCCCGCAAGGTGGAACGTTCCCGTCACGCGGGCTCCAGGTCGAACTGGTCGGCCCGCTGCGGTACGACCATCGCGATCAGCGCGCCCAGCACCGTGGTGCCGATCAGCAGCCCGAACGCGGCGGTATAGGAGTAATGGTCGACCAGCCAGCCCATCAGCACCGGCGCCAGGACGCCCGCCACCTGCCCGCCGACGTTGACCACCCCCATTCCCGAGCCGATCACCGCGGGGGGCAGCGCGCGTACCGGCATACCGAGGATGCCCATCATCGACAGCCCGGCCACCGCCATGGCCAGCGTCTGGAACAGCGTGAACCCGGCCGCGGTCTGCGCGCGCAGCATCAGCGCCAGCAGCACGGCGGTGCAGAGCAGCAGGGGGATGACGAAGAGCCGGCCCCGGTCGTGGAAGTAGCGGTCGAACAGCCAGCCGCCGAGGATGATCGTCGCGGTCATCACCAGGCCGGGGATGGCCGCGTACAGGCCCGTGTTCAGCAGCGAGACCCCGCGCGCCTCCAGCAGGTAGCTGGGCACCCAGGTGATCATCCCGTACCCGAGCATGTTGGTCGCGCAGAACAGCGCCGCGAACTTCCACACCGCCGGTGCCCGCAGCACGGAGGCGGGCGGGGGAGCGGGGCGCGACAGGTCGCCGGAGCCGTTCAGTTCGGCGGGCAGGGGCGGGGGGAGCAGCGCCCACAGCAGCAGCCCGATCGCCACGCCCGCGGCCGCCGTCACCCAGAACGTGGGCCGCCAACCGAACGCCAGCAGCAGCGGCGCCACGACCAGCGGCGCCAGGCCCGCGCCCAGCTGGGTGGCGGCCAGCATCGTGCCCGCCGCCGTGGCCCGCCGGGCGGGCGTGGTCCGCTCGGACAGCGCCTTGAAGGACGCGCCGGGGAAGATCCCCTGCCCCACGCCGAACAGCGCCCGGATCACCAGCAACGCGCCCAGCCCCCACGCCAGACCGGTCAGCGCGGTGAACGCCGACCACAGCGCGAGCGAGACGACGAGCAGCCTGCGCGCCCCGACCCGGTCGGCCAGCAGCCCGCCGGGGATCTGGCACAGCAGGTAGACCAGGGCGAACACGGTGATCAGCGCGCCCTGCTCGGTCTTGGTGAGGGCGAACTCCGCCCCGATGAACGGCAGCGCGACCGCCATCATCACCCGGTCGATGTAGTCGACGACCCAGACTCCCATGAGCAGGCCGACGGTGAGGGTCGCGGTCTTCCTGACGTCGAGCGTGTACGTACTCCCCAAGGCGACCTCCGGTGATGCGGGCGTTCCGCATTCTTCATACAGACCAGCCGGTGGTGCTCGGGACTGTTCGATGATTCGTCCGGAGAGGCTATCTCAGGTGGCTTCGGTAAGGGATTGGGTCATTCGGCCGAGCGTACGCTGCAGGTCGGCCAGCTCGCTCATCCGCAGCCCGGTGGCGCCGAGCACGTGCTCGGGCACCCGCAGGGCCGACTGCCGCAGCTCCGCGCCCGCGCCGGTCAGCCGCACCATCACGGAACGCTCATCGCCGGCATTGCGCTCCCGCTGGACGAGCCCGGCCGCCTCCATCCGCTTGAGCAGCGGTGACAGGGTGCCGGAGTCGAGCCGCAACGCCACTCCCAGCTCCTTGACCGTCACCGGCTCCCGCTCCCACAGCACCAGCATCACCAGATATTGCGGATAGGTCAGCCCCAGCTCCGCCAGCTCGCGCCGGTAGAAGCCGTCGAGCGCGCGGGACGCGGCGTGCACGGCGAAGCACACCTGGTTCTCCAGCAGCAACGCGTTCATGACCCCAGCATACCCGGGGTTGACGGCAGGCAATTAAATTGTGCACAATCAAGTTGCACACAATCGATTAGGAGCGATCATGAGCACCCTTTACACCGCCATTGCCACCGCGACGGGCCGCGAGGGCCGCGCCGTCTCCTCCGACGGGCGCCTGGACGTCACGCTCTCCCCGCCGAAGGAGCTGGGCGGGGCCGGCGCCGGCACCAACCCCGAGCAGCTCTTCGCCGCCGGCTATGCCGCCTGCTTCGCCAGCGCCCTCGCCCTGGTGGCCAAGCGCATGAAGGTGGAGGCCGAGCAGGCGTCGGTCACCGCCGAAGTGGGCCTGGCCCCCAACGGCGACGGCGGCTTCACCCTGGAGGTCGCGCTCCGCGTCGAGCTCCCCGACCACCTGCAGGGTGAGACCGGCCGCGCCCTGGTGGAGGCCACGCATCAGGTGTGCCCGTACTCCAATGCCACCCGCGGCAACATCCCGGTGACCCTCGTCATCGAATAGGCCCTACCGGCGATTTCCGTCCTTGGCGGGCCCGAGCAGCGCCGGCAGCACCACCGGTCCTTCGGTGATGAACGACGGGCTGTAGACGATCTGATCCTCCCCGACCGCCAGACGCAGCTCGGGGAACCTGCCGAACAGCGAGGACAGCGCGATGCGGGCCTCAAGCCTGGCCAGCGGCGCGCCCAGGCAGAAGTGCGGCCCGCGGCCGAACGCCAGATGCGTCTCCTGGCCGCGCGCGATGTCGAACCGCCCGGCGTCCCCGCCGAACCTGGCCGGATCCGTCCCCGTGCCGCCGATCCCGACCATGATCGGCTCCCCGGCCGGGATCGTCACCTCGCCGAGGCGCACGTCCTTCAGCGGGTAGCGGAACATCACGTTGATCACCGAGTTCCGGGTGCGTAACCCCTCCTCGACCACCTGCGCCCAGGCGTCCCGCGTGCCCGCCAGGGTGAGCTGGTCCCGGTCCGCGCACAAGGCGATGACCGTGTTGGCGAGCAGGTGCACGGTGGTCTCGTGGCCGGCGATCAGCACCAGCCACAGGATCCCCACCATCTCGTCGTCGGTCAGCCGGTCCCCGTCGTCCTCCTGCGCCCGGATGAGCCCGGAGGTGAGATCGTCCCCCATGTCGCCGCGCTTGCGGTCGATGAACTTGGCCAGGTAACCGAGCAGGCCGGCCCCGGCCGTGCCGGCTTCCTCCGGGGTGGCGGTGTGGGACAGGAGCACATTCGTCCACTCGCGGATCTGGTAGCGCTCCTCCTCGGGCACGCCGAACAGCTCGCAGATCACATTGACCGGCAACGGCTCGGTGAAATGGCGGACGAGATCCACCACCTCGCCGTCGTCGGGCAGCCGGTCGAGGAGTTCGTTCGTCATCTCCTGGACACGGGCGGCGAGACCCTGCACGCGTGCCGGGGTGAAGGCCCGGTTGATGAGGCCCCGCAGCCGCCGGTGGTCCGCTCCGTCCTTGGTCAGCAGGTGATCGCCCTCGATGACCTGCCGCAGCGGCCAGTCAGGAGGGATGGTGCCGTCGTGCAGCGCGGGGCAGTTGCGGGCGTTCTTGCTGAAGAGCGTGTCGTCGTTGGCGAGGACCTCGTTCACCATGTCGTACGAGGTCACGGCCCACGCTTTGACCTTGCCCGGGAGCTCGATGGGGATCACTGGCCCGTGCTCATCGCGAAAGCGGTGAATCGTGCTGGACGCTCGCTCGCCGGGAACCGGGATTCGTAGAGGAGAGGTAGTCATTGAGAGGCCTCCAAAATGTGAAATGTCCTCCCAACTGTCTGCGATGGGCAAGATCCGGAAAAGATGAGTTAGACGTCACCGCAGGACCCGCAACTCTTACCCGACCGCGTCAGAGGCGGGTGGTGAGGTGAGTCAGGGTCGCGCCGAGGGGTGCGTCCAGGGTGAGTACGGCTTGGGCGTCTCCGCCGGTCGGCCCCTGGTTCACGATGGCGATCGGGATGCCGAGCGCGGCGGCCTTGCTGACGAATCGCAGGCCGGACCGTACGGTCAGCGACGACCCGAGGACCAGGAGCGCCCGCGCCGCCGCGACGAGCGCGAAGCACTCATCCACCCGGGCTCTG
This sequence comes from Nonomuraea sp. NPDC049750, assembly GCF_040659625.1. Classification (NCBI taxonomy): domain Bacteria; kingdom Bacillati; phylum Actinomycetota; class Actinomycetes; order Streptosporangiales; family Streptosporangiaceae; genus Nonomuraea; species Nonomuraea sp. NPDC049750. The sequence continues at coordinate 52,829 of NZ_JBFANB010000028.1, read as the reverse complement.
GGTACGTTCTCGCCGAAGAACACCACGTCGGGCTTGAGCAGCCCGCCGCAGGCCGCGCAGTCCACCACCTGGAACCCTTCGACCTGATCGTCGGTGAGCGCGGTGTCACCGTCGGGGTTGATCTGCCCGCTGGCCGCCCAGCCGGGATTGGCCGATCGCAGGCGGGTCTCCAGTTCGGTGCGGCGGGTTCGCTCGCGGCAGGACAGGCACACGACCCGGTCGAGCCCGCCGTGCAGCTCGATCACCCGCCGCGCTCCGGCCGCCTGGTGCAGACCGTCGACGTTCTGCGTGACGATGGTCTCGATCAGCCCGCGCCGTTCCAGCTCGGCCACGGCGCGATGCCCGGTGTTGGGTGCGGCCAGGCCGATCTGCCGCCAGCCGGCGTGGCTGCGCGCCCAGTATCGCTGCCGCGCCTCGGCGCTGCCGACGAAGCGCTGGTACGTCATGGGCTCGGCCTTCCGGGCGCGACCTGTGGGTCCCCGGTAGTCCGGGATTCCCGATTCGGTCGACAGTCCTGCCCCGCTGAGCACCACCACGCCGCCCCTGGCCACCAGCTCGATCAGGGAGTCGAGCGCGCTGCCGCGGGTTCCCACACTTTCGGTCACAGCACTATGGTGCCCGACTCGTCACGCCGTGCCGTATTCCGGTAACCGGAAAGGGTTCTCCGGTTGGCTAAAGTGAGAGGCATGTCCACCGAGCCGTCTCAGATGCCGTACGCGCCCGCCGACGCACCCGGGCAGCCCGCCGAAACGCCGGGGCCGCGGGCCGGCGCGCCTGAGCCGCAGGCCGAAACGCCTGGGCCGCGCGCTGACGCACCTGGGTTGCGCGCCGATGCGCTGCACAACCGCAACCGCATCCTCGAGGCCGCCCGCGAAACCTTCGCCACGCTCGGACTGGACGTGCCGATGGTCGAGATCGCCCGGCGCTCCGGCGTCGGGATCGCGACCCTCTACCGCCGCTTTCCCACGAAGGAGTCGCTGGTCGTCGAGGTGTTCGCGGACGACCTCCACGCGTGCGCGAAGGTCGTCGACGACGCGCTCGCCGACCCCGACCCGTGGCGCGGCTTCCGCACCGTCATCGAGAAGGTGTGCGCCATGCAGGCCGTCGACCGTGGATTCGCCGCGGCGTTCCTGTCGAAGTTCCCGGACGCGATCGCCTTCGAGCACGAACGCGAATGCGCCGAGCGGGGCTTCGCCGAGCTGGCGCGGCGGGCCAAGGAGGCCGGGCGGCTGCGGGCCGACTTCGTCCAGGACGACCTCACGCTCCTCCTCATGGCCAACAGCGGCATCGTGACCGACTCGCCCGAGGCGGCGCTGACCGCGTCCCGGCGGCTGGTGGCCTTCCTGCTCCAGGCGTTCCGCGCCGAAGGCGCCGACCCCCTGCCACCGGCCACCCCGCTCGGCCTGGACCAGGTGCTCCGCCCGGCGACCTGAGGATGGGCAGCCCGTCGAGATGTGGGAGCGGCTGGGCCTGCCGTTGTTCCGGGCACGCACCTTTAGTGCGTTCTTGGAGAGGATTTGTAGCGCGGTCACCGAACATTCTCCTTGACCTGCCCCCTTCCCTAAGGAGAACGTCGTGCCGGACATCGTGCTCATGTCGGACTCGCGGGTCGCCGAGATCCGGGTGGAGGATCGCGGCGAGCCGCTGGTGGACCTGCGAACCGTACCGGGCCTGCTGGTGGACGAGCGCCAGGCCGACCCCGACGGCGCGTACGCCCACGTCCGCCGGGGGCATGTCGAACGCCTCCTGCGTGCTCAAGCGGGCCTTCCCGACGGTCTGCGGCTGCTCATTGTGGAGGCGTACCGGCCGCCCGCGCTGCAGGAGCGGTATTTCTCCTCATATGCGGCCAGGCTCGCCGAGGCCAACCCGGACTGGCCGGAGGAACACGTCTACGTGCAGGCCAGCCGTTCCCTGGCCCCGCCCCACATCGGCCCGCACGTCTGCGGCGCGGCCGTCGACCTCACCCTGTGCACCGAATCCGGCAAGGAGCTGGACATGGGTACAGAGGTGAACGCGAGCCCCGAGGAGAGCAATGACGGCTGCTATACGGCAGCGCACAATATTTCCGCTCGGGCTCGCTCGAACCGTGGCATCCTCGGTGGCGTCCTGAGCGAAGCCGGTTTCGTCAACTACCCGACGGAGTGGTGGCACTGGTCGTACGGCGATCGCTATTGGGCACTGTGCACCGGTGCCCCCGCGGCCCTGCACGCCCTGATCGACTGGCCACTCCCAGCCGGTTGATCGTGCAGGACCGCGGCGCCGTCATCGGACAGCCGCTAGAGGCGGGCGGCCTCTTCCAGGGCCTTGATGTCGATCTTCCGCATGCCCAGCATGGCCTTCATGACCTGCTGCGCCTTGGCCGGGTCGGGGTTGCCCAGCAGCTCGGGCAGTACCTTGGGGACGATCTGCCAGGACAGGCCCCACCTGTCCTTCAGCCAGCCGCACTGCGATTCCGAGCCACCCTCGGTGAGCTTGGCCCACAGCTCGTCGACCTCTTCCTGCGAGGCGCAGTCGACGTACAGCGAGATCGCCTCGGTGAAGGCGAACTCCGGGCCGCCGTTCAGCGCGACGAACCGCTGGCCCGCCAGCTCGAACGACACCGTCATGGCCGTCCCCGCCGGACCCGGCCCGGCGTCGCCGTAGCGCTGGACCTCCAGGATCCGCGAGTCCTCGAACAGCGAGGTGTAGAAAGCCGCCGCCTCTTCGGCCTGATTGTCGAACCACAGGAACGTGGTGATCTTCTGCATGATGCGCTCCTCCGAGTGCGGGAGTCCGGAACGGTGAGTCCCGGGCTGTCCTGTCACTAACGCGTCGAACACATCGACGGCGATTCGACACGGCGGCGCCAGATTTTTTTCCCCGATGCCGAGCGATCGTGTCGTCGCAGCTCCAGGGGCAGGTCCAGAGCGGCTCCAGGGGCAGCTCAGGGCAGGGATGCCTTGGTTCCGGCGATGATCAGTTCGAGGCCGGCGCGGAAGGTGCGGTCGCGGAACTCTCTGGGCTGGGTGGCGATCGAGCGGGCCTGTTCCTCGGTCGTGTAGCCGTTGACGTAGGCCATGACGGTGTCCACGGCCGCGGCGGCCGTGTCCGCGGGGACGCCCGCGGCGGTCAGGGTGGCGATGAGATCGTGGTAGAAGGCGACGGCCTCGCTGCCCGGGTTCTGGAAGGTGGACATGAGGCGCGCCCCGTCGCGGTGGGCCAGCATGAGCTCCCGCGTGCCGATCGCGAGGAGGCGCAGCCGCTCGTCCCAGGGGCCGTCGAGCGGCGGCACGGCCTCGCCCGGCGGGACGGCCAGGTGCGCGACCATGGCGTCCAGCAGGGCCTGCTTGCTCGGGTAATGCCGGTACAGCGCGCCTGCCCGCACGCCGAGCCGGCTCGCCAGGAGCCGCATGGTGAGACCGTCCAGGCCGACCTCGTCGAGCAGCTCGATCGCCGCCTGAAGCACCTGGGCGCGTCGCTCACTCATCGAATCCTCCAAGACGTGGTTGACAATGCGGCTCTCTGTACGTGAACAATGTACACGTGAACGTCGTTCACGTCGGAACGGCGTCGGAGACGGAGGGTGTCATGACCGAGCAAGGCGTGGGACGGGTGCTGGTGATCGGGGCCGGGCTCGGCGGGCTGACGCTCGCCCACGCGCTCGTCCGAGCGGGCCTCGACGTGCGCGTGTACGAGGCGGACGACGGCAGCGGCGAGCGGTTCCAGGGATACCGGATCGGGCTGGCGGAGCCGGGGCTGACCGCGCTGCGGGCGAGCCTGCCGCAGCGGCTCTACGAGCTGGTCGAGGCCACCAGTGGGGACCTGACCGGGCCGGGGCTGCTGTTCGACGAGCAATTAACGCTCCTCAGCCGCGACCTGGAGGGGCCGGTGGAGGGAAGCAGGGCGGTGGACCGGCAGGTATTGCGGCGGATCCTGCTCGGCGACCTGGGCGACCGGGTCACGCACGGCAAGCGGCTGACGGGCGTCGTGGAGGGGGCGGCCGCGCGCTCCGCCCACGGTGCGGAAAGGGCGGGCGGGAGCGCGTCCGCGCGTTTCGCTGACGGGGCGGGCGGGACCGTGACCGCGCGCTTCGCCGACGGTACGGAGGCCACGGGAGCGGTGCTGGTCGGCGCCGACGGCGGCAACTCGGTGGTTCGGCGGTATCTGGCGCCCGAGGTCGGGCTGGTCGACGCGGACCTGTGCGGCGCGATGGGGCGCACCACGATCACCGACCGCTTCCTGCGGCTGGTGCCGGGGCGCGGCACCATGGTGAAGGGCCCCGGAATCACGCTGATGCTGGGCCGGATGCAGTTCGACAGGGAGCCGTCCGCGGCCGCCGCCGAGCTCGTCCCCGGGCTGGAGATGCCGTACCGGGACAGCTATGTACGGTGGGTGCTCCTTGTGCCGCCGGAGCACCCGGCGGCCACCAATCCGGGGTCCGCCGGGGAGGACGCGCGCGAGTTGGTGCTGGAGCTCCTCGAGGGCTGGCATCCCGACCTGCGGGATCTGGTGCGCTCCGCCGACATGAGCGCCGTCGGCCGGTCCAAGATCTATGACCGCCCGATGCCGCCCTGGCCGGTGGGCCGGGTCACGCTGCTCGGTGACTCCGCGCACCTGACACTGGCCAGCGGCGGGAACGGCGCGAACACCGCCATGCAGGACGCCGTACGGCTGAGCGCCCGGCTGGCCGAGGTCCACCGAGGCGAGCGGGACCTGATCTCGGCGCTGGGGGAGTACCAGGACGACCTGCTCGAACGCGGGAACGCGGCGGTGCGGGTCGGCAAGGAGGCGCTGAAGAGATTCGTCCCCTCAGGGCCGCAGGAGGCTGCCCGCTGATCCGTCCCCCAGGCCCCCAGGAGACGTGGGCTAGCGGTCTTGTTTACCTGCTTCTGGAGACTCTTGTCCGGGGTTCGATTGACCTGTCCGGATCACTCCTGGTCAGGTGGTGATTACGGAGCGGAGGGGGATGACATGGCCGACAATGTGATCGCGCGCAAGCCTGGGGAAGGCGACGCGTTCTGGGTGCTCGGCGGTCTCTACGAGGTCAAGGCCGCGAGCGACGAGACGGGTGGCGGCGTGACGGTCATAGAGATGACCGTCCCGGCCGGAATGGGCCCCCCGCCGCACACGCATCCGGGAACGGAGATGCTCTACATCCTGGAGGGGACGGTCCGCGTCTACATCGACGACGAGGTGGTGGAGGGCGGCCCGGGTTCGTTCTTCTACATCCCCGACAGGACGTGGGAGCGCTTCGAGCCCCTCACGGACGCGCGCATTCTCGTGTTCTACGCGCCCGGCGGCATCGAAGGGTTCTTCACCGAGATCGGGGAGCTGGCGCCGACCCGGCAGGCTCCACCGGCGGACCATCCCTTGCCCAGTCTCAAGGCCGTGACGCAGGTCGGGCTGCGTTACGGACTGGAGATGAGACTGCCGGACTGACCCGAATGGGCGCAGGCGTCGGCCTCGCGCTCTCCCGAGGGCTGACCGAGGCCATGGGCGGCACCCTCGTACCGGAGGAGACGCCCGGGGGAGGGCTCACCATGACCCTCACCTCGCCCGTCTCGACATGAGCTATTTTTTGGGCTTGTCGTTGCCACGGCGGCCGGGCAGGCGCATGGTGAGCAGCCGCGCGCGGGGTGCGACCCGTTCGGCGAGGTTGAACATGGCCTCGGTCCGGGTGCGGTCGGCGTCGAGGTGGGTGAAGAGGTTGACGCCCAGGTAGAACGTGATCGCCGCGTACGCCAGATCGCGCGGCGGCAGCAGCCTGGCCAGGGGCGATCCGCCGATGACCCGCTCCAGGGCCTGCTCGATGAAGTCGATCCAGGGCTCGGAGCGCGCGGTGATCTCCGCGCGGAGTTCGGGCCGGGCGATGCTCGCGCCGACCATCTCGGAGAACAGCGTGATGTGGCCGCCTTCGAGGTCGGCCCGGTAGATGGCGCTCGCGGTCTCGACGAGTTCCTCGAGGTTCTTGGCCTTGTCCACGGCCTCCCGGTAGGTGGCCATGCGCTGCTCCGACGAGCGGTCCAGCGCGGCGAGCAGCAGCGCGTCGACGCCGCCGAAATGGTAGAAGACCAGCGCCGAGTTGACCTCCGCGGCCTTGGCGATGGCTCGCGCGCTGGTACCGGCGTAGCCCTGGCTCCGGATCGTCTCGGCCGCGGCGTCGATGAGCCGGTCTCGGGTCTCCGCGCCCTGCTGTTGCTTCTCGGCCACCCGCACCCCCATTGACAGAATCCCGCGTCCTCATCGTACAGTTTAATCGCCTGATTAAATCTACTGGTTAAGGGGGGCGGATGGAGCCTGAACGCCAGCCGCAGGTGAGGGCGCGGTGGACGCTGGCCGGGGTGCTGGTCGCGCTGTTCGCGGCGATGTTGCTCGACAGGGTCCTGCACGAGGGGCATCTGGAGCAGACGGCGCTGTTCTACGTCGGCATCCCGGCGGTGATCGCCGTCACCGTCGCCCTCACCGCGCGGCCGCGCAGCACCATCGGCATGATCATGGCGTCCATCACCGTCGCCTTAGCCCTGGCCGGTCCGCTGCTCGGGGAGGGGATCGTCTGCCTGGTCATGGCCGCGCCGCTGTTCTACCTGGTCGGCCTGCTCGTCGGATTGCTCATCGACGAAGTCCGGCGCCACCGGGGCAAGGGCCGGATGAACCTCCTTCTCGCGCCGCTTCTCGTCGCCGCCACGCTGGAGGGCACGGCGGTCTCGCTGCCCCGTGACAACGAGGTGAGCGTCACCGGGGCGATGGCGGCGACGAACCTCGAACGGACGGCGGCGAATGCCGAACAGGCGGCGGCGAACGTCGAGCGGGCGCTGGCCGCCGAACCCCGGTTCGGGCCCGTGGAGTCGCGGTTCCTGTCGCTCGGCTTCCCCCGGCCGTTACGGGCCGAAGGCACCGGGCTGGCCGTCGGCGACACCCGGAAGATCATCTTCACGCCGCGCCGCTCGCTGGGCATCGGCGCGCCCTTGGAGCCCCGGTCCATGACCCTGCGGGTGAGCGAGCGCATGCCGGGGCGGGTGGTGTTCGCCGTGGTGGAGGACACCACGCTCGCGCGCTGGCTGGACCTGCGCCGGGCGACGTTCGACTGGCGAAGCGGCCGTCTGACGGTGACCTTGGCCTACCGCCGTACCTTCGATCCGGGCTGGTACTTCGGCCCGCTGCAGAGCTACGCGCTGTCCGAGGCGGCCGGCTACCTGGTCAAGACGTTCGCCGGATGAGTGATCCCACGCTCATCCGGGGTGTCGCGCTCTTCGTCCCGATGGCCGCCGTCTGGATCGCGGCGGCCGTACGGCGGCCGGGGGAGCGGGATCTCGCCGCGATGATCCTGGCCACGGCCTGGAACCTGGTCAGCCTCACGGTCGTGAACGTCGTCGCCGCGTACGCGGGCTGGTGGCGCTTCGCCGCCGAGGGCGCCGTGGTGGCGGGCGTCCCCGTCGATCTTCTGCTGGGCTGGGCGTTGCTGTGGGGCGCGCTGCCCGCGTGCGTGGCGCGGGCGTACCCGCTGCCGCTGGTCCTGGCGGGGTTCGCCTGGCTGGATCTGGGGGTGATGCCGCTGGCCGAGCCGGTCGTGGCGCTGGGTCAAGGGTGGCTGTACGGGGAGGCCGCCGCGATCGCGTTCTGCCTGCTGCCCGGCCTGCTGCTGGCCCGCTGGACCGCCGCGGACCGGCGGCTCACCTGGCGCGTGTCGTTCCAGGTGGGCCTCGTGGGCGGGCTCATGCTCGGCGTGCCCGTCGCGCTGACCGGCGTATGGCGGCAGCCCGAGTGGGTGATCGGGCTGCTGGGACAGGTCGTGGCGGTGCCGCTGCTGTTCGGGTTGGCCGCCGTCCGCGAGTTCGCCGTCGCCGGGGGAGGGACGCCGGTGCCGTACGATCCGCCCAAACGCCTGGTCACGAGCGGGCCGTACGCCTATCTGCGCAATCCCATGCAGTCCTCGATGGCGGGCGCCTACCTGCTGCTCGCGGTGCTCGACCTGCGCTTCGCCGCCGCCGCGGTGAGCTGCGTCGCCTACGGCGCGGGGCTGGCCGCCTGGCACGAGGGGACCCAGCTCGTGTCGCGGTACGGCCAGGACTGGACGGACTACCGTGACCAGGTACGCGCCTGGCTGCCCCGCAGCCGCCCCTACCCCGGTCTGCCGCCCGCAGACCTTCACGTGGCCGCGACCTGCGAGCGGTGCGACGCGGTCGGCCGGTGGTTCGTCCGCCGGCGGCCCGTCTCGCTGCGGATCCAGCCTGCGGAAAGGCATCCGGGGGGTTTGCGGCGGATGACCTACGAACGTGCCGACGGGCTGCGTGCCCAGGGAGTGGCGGCCTTCGCCCACGCGGCCCAGCACCTCCACCTGGGGTGGGCGCTGCTCGGCTGGGTGCTCCTGCTGCCGGGGGTGGGGTGGTTCGCCCAATTGTGCGCGGACGCCTTCGGCGCCGGCCCCGCCCGGCCCCGAGCCACCGGACCGGCGGAAACCTGACGCCCGCACGGCCGTGGGGGCCACCGGACCGGCAGTGACCTGACACCCGTTAGGCCCCGAGATGCCTACCCGACCACTGGCGTGCGACTGTGACCGGCATCACATTTTTCACCTGTCCCCAGAAGCGTGGCCTGTTCGTCCTATGCCCGACAAACCGGTTACGTGGAGGTTCAAGGTCATGAGTAAGGTGATCGTCATCCAGTTCGTCTCCCTCGACGGGGTCATGGAGGACCCGGACGGGTCGGCCGGCTCGGCGCAGGGAGGGTGGGCGTTCCGCCACGGGCCCGAAAGCGTGGCCGGCGACAAGTTCGAGCTGGGGGAGGTGCTGGACACCGGAGTCATGCTGCTGGGCCGGGTCACCTGGCAGCTGTTCTCGCGCATCTGGTCCCCCAGGCAGGACGAGTTCTCCCAGAAGATGAACGCCATCCCCAAGCTCGTCGCCTCACGCTCGCTGGACCACGTCGAGGGGTGGCACAACTCCACCCTGCTGCGGGGGGACCTGGCCGAGGAGGTGGCCAAGCGCCGGCAGAGCCAGGACGTTGTGATCGCGGGCAGCGCTAGCATCGTCGATGCGCTGCGGACCCACGACCTGATCGATCAATACCGGCTGCTGGTCTTCCCGACAGTGCTCGGCGCGGGTCGACACCTGTTCGACCAGCCCCTCGGTTTGGACCTCGTGTCCGCCGAAAAGGTCGGCCAGGCCGTCCGCCTCGTCTACGACCGTACTTCCGGGTTTGGAGAGCACCGGTGAAATACGCCCTGCTGATCAATGAGCGCCCCGGGGCGTACGAGGGCCTCAGCGAGGACCAGCGCGCCGCCATCAGCGCCGAGTACATCGCGCTCATGAAGGACGAGCGCATGCTCGGGGGCGAGCGGCTGCAACCGGCCGACACCGCGACCACCGTCCGCGTCCAGAACGGCGAGCCGCTGCTGACCGACGGGCCGTTCGCCGACACCAAGGAGATCTTCGGCGGCTTCTACATCGTCGAGACGGACGATCTCGACTCCGCGCTGGAGCTCGCCGCCCGGATCCCGGCCGCCCGCCTCGGCGGCTCGGTCGAAGTACGGCCGCTGGTGGAGTGGTAGGCCGTGCTCGAGGAGGTCTTCCGCGACCAGTGGGCACGCGTGTTCGCGGCCCTGGTGAGCTTCCTCGGCGACGTCGACCTCGCCGAGGAGGCCGCGCAGGAGGCGTTCGTCATCGCCGCTGAGCGCTGGGCACGCGACGGGCTGCCTCAGAGCCCTCGACCTCGCCACCACCGAGGCCGAGCGTCGCTTCCTCAGCGGTCGTCTCGCCGAGCTGTGACTCGCCTCGCGACCTCGACGGCGGTGGTCGGCTGCTCGCGCGTCTATCGTGCGCGGAGCGAGGTCAGGGTCGATGGCGGAGGGCGGTGGCGAGGTCGTCGAGGTGCGTGGCGACCGAGCCCAGGGTGAGCAGCCCGCTGCCCGCCCCGGCCGGCTCCGCCGCCGCCGGAGTGAGCTCGGTGTGGGCGCGCTCCATCGTCTCCCGGTCACCGGCGGCGATGGCCGCCCGCGCGATCAGGCACCACAGGGCCTCGTACAGCAGGTCGCGGGGCGGGTCCGGAACCAGGCGCAGAGGTCGCCTCCGCCCCCGATGTTTGTCCGGTCGCGGCGAGCCGCAGCGCCCGGTACCACTGGACGAACACCCCCACCAGCGGCAATTCATGCCGCCGGGCCAGCAGTTCGGCGGCGGTCGCGTGCCCGTCGGCGCCGGGGAAGTCCGCTAGCGCGCTGCGGGCTTGGAGGCGGATGAGGTGCCCGAGCACCTCGAAGGTGACCAACCCATGCCGGGCGGACAGGGCGACCAGCTCGGCGCCGATCTCGTCGCGGCGCGGCGCGAGCCCCGCCCGGTGGAAGGTCTGCATGAACACCCCGTTGAGGGCGAACGCCAGCAGCCGGGATCGTCCAATTGGCGGGCGATCTCCTCGGCCTGCCGGGAGGCCTGGGGTCCGCGTGCCGCGCGGGTGCCGCGCGACTCCAGGGCGATCGTGGCCAGGAGCCGCGCCCGCGCCGCCTGGTGCGTGCCGGGTGGGAGAGCGGTCAGGGTGCGTTCGGCTGCCGCCACGATCTGTGCCGCCTGTGCCGGGTCGTCCGAGCGGGTCCAAATCGCCGGTACGTCGTACGCGCCGATCACGCGGGCGGTCAGCTCCGCGTCGCCCAACTCCTCCGCCGCCGCGACGGCCATCCCACGATAGCGTCGGGCCTCCTCCAGGCCGCCGCCCCCGGTCACCGCCAGATTGCGCAGCAGGCCCACCGTCGACTCCAGCCGCGCTCGCGAGCCGGACGCCACAGTGCGGTCATAGGCGGCGGCCGTCTCTGCCCGCACCCGGCCTGTGGCCTCGGTCGGGTCGAGGTGGCCGGCTTGGTGGAGGATGTCCGTCTCCAGGCGGCGCAGTCCCGGGCCTGGATCCACTCCCAGCTGCTCGACCAGGAGCGTACGCGCCCGGCGCAGGACCGCGAGCGCGTCGCCCTGGCGTCCACCGCGTCCGGCTCGGCGCGCAGCGCGTACCCCGGCCCCTCGGTGACCAGCAGCCGGGCCGCGGCGCGGGGCGGGCGTTCGGGCTCCAGCGCGCGGCGCAGGGCGGCCACGAAGGTGCGTACGGCGCCCACCGCGCCTGGAGGGGGATCGATCCACAGGTCCTCGACCAGGCGGGAGACCGGAACGACGCGGCGGCGGGCGACGATCAGCCGGGCCAGCACCGCGCGGTGCCGCGGCCCTTTCGGAGCGACCGCGCCCCCGGCTCGTCCCAGGCCACCACCGGCCCCAGAAGGGGGTGTCCGTCCCTGGGACTCCAGCCACGACGGACCGTCTTCCTCTTCTCCACCGAAGGAGGTATCCCTCTCAAAGACCCCAGCCACCACGGACCGTCACAAAGATCGAACCGGTCGTGTGACGAACCACCCGGGAGACCATTGCGGTCACCCCGCCACCGCCCTCCGCCCGTTTCCGGTCCGGTACGGCCTGGGCGCGTTCCGGTTGGCCTGTCGGCTTGAGCCGCGAGAGTCTTGGCGCCAGGAGTGGACCTTCCCCCTGGGTGAAGGGGCAGCATCGTGGTGCCGGTCGCTCTGGCCGGCGCGAGGAGGGCGGGTATGGGGCTGCTGACGATCGGGGCGTTCGCTCGGGCCGCGCGGTTGTCGCCGAAGGCATTACGGCTGTACGACGAGCTCGGGCTACTCCGCCCGGCCGCCGTGGACGGGGAGTCGGGTTATCGCTTCTATGATCCGGCGCAGCTGGAGCGGGCCCGGTTGATCGTCTGGTTGCGGCGGCTGGGGATGCCCTTGGCCGGCATCCGTCAGGTGTGCGATCTGGAACCGGAGGCGGCGGCCGAGCAGGTCGCCGGCTATTGGGCGCAGGTCATGGCCGCCACCGCCGTACGGGAGCAGCTGGCCACCTTCCTCGTCGATTACCTGTCGGGAAGGGGCAGCGCCGTGGAGGACGCGGAAGCAATGATCGGGATCCGTTATGCGGCCCGGTCGGAGTCGGGGCTGGTTCGTACGAGCAATGATGACTCCGTGTACGCCGGCACCCGGCTCCTGGCGGTGGCCGACGGAGCCGGGCCGGGCGGCAACCTGGCGAGCGCGGCGGCGATCGAGGCCCTCAAGCCGCTGGAGCTGGCGGCCGTACCCGCCGGGGATCTGCTCGGCGCGCTGGCTGATGCGGTGACCCATGCCGATCGGGCCCTTCAGGGCATCGCCGAGTCGACATTGTCCGGTGAGGCGATCACGACGCTGACCGCGATGCTGTGGTCGGGCTCCCAGCTGGCGCTGGTGCACATCGGTGACACGCGGGCGTATCTGCTGCGCGACGGTGAGATCTTCCAGATCACCCACGATCACACCTATGTGCAGGGGCTGGTCGACGAGGGTCGTCTCAGCCCGGAGGAGGCCGCCTCGCATCCGCAACGCTCGTTGCTGGCCCGTGCGCTCATGGGTAAGGGAGGGGCGCAACCGGACCTTTCGCTGCATACGGCTGTCGCCGGCGACCGTTATCTGTTGTGCTCCGATGGTCTGTCCACTGTCGTCTCGGCAGAGGCACTGCACGGTGTCCTGAGCAGTATGGAGGGGCCGGAGCAGGTTCTCGACGAGCTGGTCAGGCTGGTGTACGCCGCTGGGGCACCGGACAACGTCGCCTGCGTGGTGGCCGATGTGGTGATGCTGTGACCGGCCTGGCCCCTCGCTCCCATGGCGGCGCGTCGGTGGTCCGTTCCTTCGGCGCGTACACGATCGACCGGCGGCCCCTGGCGATCCCCGCCTTTCGGCGGCTGTGGGTCGCCTCGGCCGTTTGCGCGGTCGGCGGCTCGTTCAGCGTGGTCACGGTGCCGACGCAGTTGTTCACGATGACCGGCTCGTCCGCGGCCGTCGGCGGTGCGGCCGTGGTGTCGTTCGGTGCTCTGGTCGTCGCTTCGCTGGGGGCCGGAACTCTCGCCGACCTCATTGACCGGCGGTTGCTGCTGCTGGTGGCTCACTGCGGGCTCGCGCTGACCTACCTGGCCTTGTGGGCTCAGGCGGGCCTGGGAAATCGCTCCGTCGCCGTCCTGCTGGTGCTGGCGGGGTGCCAAGGGCTGGCCTTCGGGGCGATCATGGCGACGATGGGCGCCGCGGTGCCCCGCCTGGTGCCCGCCGAGCTGCTGACGGCGGCCAACAGTCTCAGTTCGCTGGCCCGGTACACCGGATCGGTCGTGGGGCCGCTCCTGGCCGGTGTGCTGATTCCGGTGGTGGGGCTCGGCACGCTGTACCTGTTCGACGCCGTCGCGTTGTCGGCCGTCATATACGCGGTGATCAAGTTGCCGCCGATCCTGCCCGACCCGGCCCGCCCGGTGTCGCGGGGCGGGCCGTACGGCGCCGCCAAGTCCTACGGCGGCTCAAAAGCTTCGACAGTGCGGCGGCCGTCGATTCTCGGGCAGACGTTCGCCGGGTTCCGCTACCTGCTCAGCAGCCGGGTGCTCGTGGCCGTGCTGGCGGTGGACCTCGCCGCGATGGTCTTCGGGATGCCGTCAGCGCTTCTTCCGGAACTGGCGCAGCGCACCTACGGCGGACCCGTGGGAGGAGGCGTGGAGCTGGGTCTGCTCTACGCCGCCTATCCGGCCGGCGTCTTCGTGGCGGGGCTGATGTCGGGGACGTTCACGCGCGCCCGCCGGCACGGTGCCCTGATGGCGTCGGCCGCCGCTGCCTGGGGAGGGACCGTCGTCTTCCTCGGGTTGGCGCCGCGGCTCTGGGTCGCGCTTACGGCCCTCCTGCTCGGCGGTGCGGTGAACTTCGTGCTCAGCACCTTCCGCAACGCCATTTCCCAGGCGTACACCGACGACGCCATGCGCGGCCGGATCCAGGGATCTCTCACCGTCGTCCTCATCGGTGGCCCCCAACTGGCCAATCTGCTGCACGGGACCGCGGCGGCGGCTTTCGGCCCGCGGGTGACGATCTGCGTCGGCGGGCTGCTCACCGTGACGACCGTCGCCCTGATCGTACGGGCGGTGCCTCGGCTGTGGCACTACGCCGCCCCAGGGACAGATCACTGACAGTGGCACTACGCCGCCCCACGGACCGACCCAGGACAGAACAGCGTCTCGCCAGGCGGGTGACCGGGCGCCTATAGTTAGTTAGGTGACTGACTCGAAAGGCTCCCGGTTGAAGACGGCGACCGCCAAGCGGCAGCGGCTGATGATCGCCGCCGCCCGGGTCGTGCACCAGCAGGGCGCGGAACGTACCACCATCGCCGACATCGCCCGCGCCGCCGACGTGCCCGTGGGCAATGTGTACTACTACTTCAAGACCAAGGACGAGCTGGTCTCGGCCGCGCTCAGCGAGCACGTTCGGCAGCTGGGGATGCTCACCGAACACCTGGAGAGCCTCGGCGGCCCGCTGGAGCGGCTCAAGGGCCTGGTGGAGGCGTGGGTCAGCCAGCGCGAGCTCGCGGCCCGCTACGGCTGCCCCACCGGAACGCTGGCCGTCGAGCTGGACAAACGTGACGAGGGCGGCCTGGACGTGGAGGCGGGCAAGGCCATCCGGCTGCTGCTGGACTGGGTCGAACGGCAGTTCCGCGACCTGGGGCTGCCTGATCCTGACGGGCTCGCCCTGACCCTGGTGGGCGCCTATCAGGGCATGTCACTGCTGGCCAACGCCCTGCGCGAGCCCGACGTCATGACGCGGCAAGGTGCCCGCCTGGTCGCTTGGCTGGACTGCCTGCCGGGCGACGGCTGCCCAGAGCGGCCCGGCGACGGTTCTCAAGCGCGCTGATAAAAGGCATCCCGATAAAGGACATATCGCTAAAGAAATGCTGATAACGACATTTAGTGGGTGGAAAGTGGGGCCGTCAGGTTCTGTTTGTCGAGCGAGTAGAGCGTAGCCGCCAAGCGCCAATAGATCATGACAAAGGAGTCGCCAGTTGCTTGTAGGAGGCGTTTCCGGACGTCTCGTGCAGAGCAGGATTTGATCGACATGTTGGCGCCCTGGGGGCGGGGCGAATTCGATAGGGGGTCGGCCATGGGAATGAGCCGATTTAATGCTATACGGGCGGGCACAGCCGCCGCGATGGTCACCACGGCGCTGGCATGGGCGACCTCCGCCCAGGCGGACACGTGCGCGGAGTCGACCACCTGCTCCACGACGGTGACGTTCACCGTCAACGCGGGAGAGGGGCTGGAGATCAGCGTGCCCGACGGGCCGGTCAGCCTCGGCAGCGGTCAGCCCGGCGACCAGGTCAGCGGGCAGCTCCAGGTCGTCACGGTCATGGACCAGCGGGCCGCGCTGAACGCCACCTGGACGGCGAGCGTGTACGGCACGCCGCTCACGACCGGCGGCGGTACGAGCGCCGAGACCGTGCCGCTGAGCGCGCTCGGCTACTGGTCGGGGCCCGCTACGGCCACCACCGGTGCGGGAACCTTCGTGCCCGGCCAGCCCACCGCCGCCGACGCGGAGGTGCTCGACGAGGTGTACACGGCCTTCAGCAAGATCAACGGCGCCGGCGACAACTCCGCCAGCTGGAACCCGACCATCGTGATCAACGTCCCCGCCCAGGCGGTGGCCGGTACCTACACCGGCACCATCAGCCACTCGGTCGCCTGAGCCGATGACCAGACGCCCCCGGCCGCACCGGAGCCGATCGCCGCTCAGCGGCTCGAATCGGCTCCGGCGGCGCTCTTCCGGCGGGCGCGCAGACGGCGGAAGGTGATGATCAGGACCGTCCCGGCGGCGAGGGCCGCGAGGCCGGGGAGGACGAGGATCAGCGCCAGCGGGGAGTCCGACGCGGCGGCCAGGCCCCACGACCCCGCCTTGCGCGGGAAGGTGAGCGTTCCGGTCTCCGTCCGGTCGATCCGGCCGCTCTTGAGCGTGAGGCTGAACTTCCACGGCCCGTCGGGAAGATCCTGTCCCAGATGTACGGAGACATTCCCCTGCTGGCCGGGGGCGAGGGTCGTGCCCCGCTCGATCGGGAAGGGCCCCGCGCTCAGAGAGCTCGGCCCATCCGTGAGCGACAGCCTCCCTTGGAGATCGATGGCGCGTTCGCCGGTGTTGGCGATGGTGGCCACGATCTTCGGCTGCCCGTCCTCGGCCCGCTGGGGCAGAATCTCGCCGATCTTGAAGTCCGAGGGTGGCTCACCGCCCGGACCGACGTCGAGGTAGGCGCGCAGTCCTACGCGGTTGACGAGGGTGATGCCCTCCTGCTGCCCCGCCCCGGGCGAGGAGATCTGTGCCCAGATGACGGCGTACCGCTCGCCTTTGGGAGCCCACGCGGGAATGCCGACGGTGGCCTTCACCGACGTCCTGCCCTGTGGCGGCAGGTCGGTGGCGGCCTGGTTGAGCTTGATCCAGGAGCTCAGTTCGTTCGGCGTGCGTTCGGGCTCGAAGGTGAAGCGGCCGTGGCTGATGCCGGCACCGGCGGTGTACAGCTGCACGTGCTGGGTTTTGTCCGAGATGTTGTACACCTCGAAGCGCCGGGTGAACGTGGTGCCGGGATTGACGTGGTCGACGATGAAGGCGTGCGCGCGCGGGTCGTCCATCCGGTTGGCGGGGATCTCCAGCAACCTGATGCCGATGCTGTCCTTGCCGGAGGGGCGCGCCGCGCCCCGGCTCGAGTCCGCGATCGCCGGCGCGCTGAGCATCGCGTACGCGAGCAGCGTCACGGGGACGAGCCGGGGCAACAATGAAGTGGGCATCTGGGCTAGGCGACGGAGTGGTTCACCGTGCCGGTGTAGACGCCCGCCACCACTTGGTCGGGGACGTTGATCACGATGGTCGGGTTCCAGGTGGCGGAGTTGTCGCCGGAGCCGGTCGTCTTGCTGAAGGCGGTGCGGGAGGCGTCCAGCGACTGCGCGGCTGCCGCGTTCACCTGACCGGGAACGAAAGTCCCGGTCCCTGTGGTGGCGGTCGCCCCGCCGGACCAGTACAGGACAGCCGTGTTGGGAACGGTCTCGGCGGCGGTGCCGCCGCCCGTGGTGAAGCCTCCCGACGCGGCGATCACGGACGACACCCAGGTGGCGCTGAGCGCGGCGCGCTGGTCGGCCACCGTGACCGAGCCGAGCTGCGTGCTGATCTGGCCACCCGAGCTGCCACTACCGAGGTTGGCCGTGTCGGGTACGGTGATCTCCAGCCCGCCCTCGGCGGCCACGGTGAAGGTCACCGTGGTGGAGCAGGTGGTGGACGCGGCACAGGTGTCGGCCTGTGCGGGCGGCGCCACCGCCACGGTCGCCATCATGCCGGCGATGCCTATCAGGGAAAGGCCCAGACGGCTTTTGAACACTGCTGTCTCCTTCATTGCATTTCCCGCCCTCTCTGGGCCGTTCTCAGCACATTCTCCTCAGTGATCAGATTTCGGAAACCGTTCCCGAGGGCACCTGGAACACTTTTGGCGATCAAATGACGACAATCGGAAATTAGCAATTCACCGTGTGGAGCCATGTGTGAGGAATAACGGTGGTTATGCCGATTTGTCCCTGCACTCTGGTTCACAACGGCATCGGCGTCCCCGGATCCGAGAGCTCTTGTCGTTGTCTTTACGTGGGAACCGCCGCCCACGGATCTGGCGGGGGAACGAAGACAGCGGCAAGTGATCTATGATGCCGGTCCACCAGCACTCTCACGCCCCGCCACCAGCACCTTCACGCCGGGGCCTCCGCCCGTACGGACGTCGGCGGCAGTGAGACGGTGACCCGCAGGCCGCCGTCGGGCCGGGCCCGCAGCTCCAGGCCGCCGCCGTGCGCGGTGGCGATGGCCGCGACGATCGACAGTCCGAGCCCGGAGCCGTCGCCCGAGCCGGTCCGGTCGGTGCCGAGCCGCTCGAACGGCTGGGCCAGCCGCGCCACCTGCTCCTGGTCGAGGACCGGCCCGCCCGTCTCCACGACGAGCAGCGCGGTCGCGCCGTCGGACGTGGCGGCCAGGCGGATCCAGCCGCCGTCGTGGTTGTGGGTGATCGCGTTGTCGATCACGTTCTCGGCCAGGCGGGACAGGAGCGTCCGGCTGCCCGACGTCCACGCGCTGTCGTGGACGTCGCCGTCATCGACGGTGAGGTTCTTGGCGGTGATGTCGGCGGTTCGGGCGGCCAGGGCCGTGGACACCGTACGGCCGAGCGAGACTTCCGCCCGGTCGGCCAGGGCACCGTGCTGGGTGCGAGCGAGCACCAGGAAGCCTTCCAGAAGCCGGTCGACCTGGTCGAGTTCGGTGCGGAGCCGCTCGGACAACACGACCGTCTGCGCGGGTACGGGTTCCGGCTTGGCCAGGGCCACATCCAGCGACGCCCGCATGGTCGCCAGCGGGGTACGCAGCTCGTGAGAGGCGTTGGCGACGAACCGGCGCTGCGCGTCGAAGGAGCCCTCCAAGCGTTCCAGCAGGTCGTCGATGGTATCGGCGAGGTCCTTCACCTCGTCGGCCGGGCCCGGCACGGCCAGCCGCTCGTGCAGGTTGTCGGCGGAGATCCGCCGGGTGGCCGCGGTGATCGTCCGCAACGGGCGCAGCACCCGGCCCGCCACCATCCGGCCCAGCACGATCGACACCACGGCCATGACGGCCAGCGCGACCGCCGAGCCGATGAGGAGCCGGCGTGACTGGAGCGCCTGGACCTCTGACAGCTGACTCTGGAGGCGGGCGATGAGCTCCTGGGCGGCGCCGGGCGTGAGCCGCTCGACCGGCGCTGTCCCCACAGGGGAGGTGACCCGCGTCCCCAGGCTCACCAGGTTAGTGATGGCCAGCAGCCCGACGCCGGACAGGAGGAACAGGGCGCCGTACAGGGCGGTGAAGCGCAGCCGTACGGTCCCGTCCCGCAGTTTCCTCATGACTCCAGCATGCTGTTTCGCACCTAACAACGACATGACGGCCTCGGTTCGGCCCACGTTATGGCGTCTTGCGTACAACCGAACCCATGCGAGCAACCATCGAGGTCGCCGGGCTGCGTAAGCGGTTCGGCCAGACCATGGCGTTGGACGGGATGTCCTTCACCGTGGAGCCGGGGCAGGTCACGGGCTTCGTCGGCCCCAACGGAGCGGGTAAGTCCACCACGATGCGGGTGATCCTCGGCCTGGACGCGGCCGACGAGGGCACCGCGCTGGTGGGCGGGCGGCCGTACACGGGCCTGCGCGACCCGCTGCGTCACGTCGGTGCGCTGCTGGACGCCGCCGCGTTGCAACCCAGCCGCACCGGCCGCAACCACCTGCTGTGGCTGGCCCACTCCCAGGGGTTGGGCGCCCGGCGGGTCGATGAGGTGATCGAGCGGGTGGGGCTCGGGTCGGCGGCCGGGCGCCGGGCGGGCGGCTTCTCCCTGGGCATGCGCCAGCGGCTCGGCATCGCCGCCGCGCTGCTCGGCGACCCGCCCGTGCTCATGCTCGACGAGCCGTCCAACGGCCTCGACCCCGAGGGCATCGTGTGGATGCGCGGCTTCCTGCGGGCGCTGGCCGCCCAGGGCCGGGCCGTGCTCGTCTCCAGCCATCTGATGAGCGAGCTCGAGGACACCGCCGACCATCTCGTGGTGGTGGGTCGCGGCCGGGTCGTCGCCGACACCAGCGTGGCCGGCCTGATCGCCGCCGCCTCCACCGGCCGGATCGCGCTGCGCACCACCGCGCCGTCGGAGGCGATGGCGGCGCTGGCACACGCCGGCGCCGCCGTGGCCGCCACCGGCCGCGACACCCTCACGGTGGCCGGGCTGGCGGGCGAGCACGTCGTGGCGGTACTCAACCGGGCCGCGGTGCCGTTCTCGGAGGTGTCGGCGCATCGCGCGACGCTGGAGGAGGCGTACATGGAGCTGACCCGCGACGCCGTCGAGTTCCGCGCCGCAGGGCAGGAGGCGGCACGATGAGCGCCGCCACCTACCGCTCCGGCTTCGCGCGGCTGCTGCGCGCCGAATGGACCAAGTTCCGGACGGTCCGCGGCTGGGTGCTCGCCATGGTGGGCGCGGCGCTGGTCACCGTGCTGCTGGGGCTGCTGTCCGCCTCGGGCAGCCACACCTCGTGCGGCGGCGCATGTCCCGCCGTACCGGTGGGGCCGGGCGGCGAGGCGGTGGAGGACAAGTTCTACTTCGTCCACCGGACGCTGGACGGAGACGGCAGCATCACCGTCCGCGTGACCTCGATGACCGGTCAGAAGCGCCTGCCCGACCTCACCCCGGGGGGCCGGAACGTCGTCTCCGGCCTCGTGCCGTGGGCGAAGGCCGGAGTCATGATCAAGGAGAGCATGAAGCAGGGCTCCGCCTACGCGGCGGTGATGGTCACCGGTGCGCACGGGGTGCGGATGCAGCACGACTTCACCCAGGACGTGGCCGGCCGGCCCGGCGGCGTCTCCCAGCAGTCCCCGCGCTGGCTGCGGCTGACCCGTTCCGGCGAGGATCTCACCGGCTACGAGTCCACCGACGGCAGGCAGTGGACCCGCGTCGGCACCGCGCGCCTGGCCGGGTTGCCGGACACGGTGCAGGTCGGGCTCTTCGCCGCCTCCCCAGGCGACCTGACAGTGACGCCGGGCGATTTCGGCGGGTCCAGCGCGGCCTCCCGCTTCGCCGAGGCCACCGCCGTCTTCGACCAGGTCAGTCTCCAAGGCTCGGCCGCCAGTGGGGCGTGGCACCCCGACGACGTGGGCGTCACCCTGAACCCCGACGGGTCGGCCCACCATCCGGGCGGCTTCAAGGAGTCCGGCGACACGTACACCGTGACCGGCGTCGGCGACATCGCGCCGCTCTCGGACGGTCAGCAGATCGAGAACACTCTCACCGGCGTACTGACCGGGCTGATCGTGGTGATCGTGGTGGCGGTCATGTTCATCACCACCGAATACCGGCGCGGCCTGATCCGCACCACCCTGCTCGCCGGCCCGCGGCGCGGCCGGACGCTCGTGGCCAAGGCCCTGGCCATGGGCGCGGTCACCTTCGTCGCCGGACTGGCCGCGGCCACGGCGGCGGTCACGCTCGGCAAGGGGATCCTGGTCGCCAACGGCAACTACGTCCTGCCGGTGGCGCCGTTCACCGAACCGCGCGTCATCGTCGGCACGGCGGTGCTGCTCGCCGCCGCCGCGATCCTCGCCCTGGCCGTGGGCACGTTGTTCCGGCGCAGCGTCGCGGCGGTCATCACCGCCATCGTGCTGATCGTCGTCCCGTACATCCTCGCGACCGCCTCGGTCCTGCCCGCGGGCGCGGCGCAGTGGCTGATGCGGCTCACCCCGGCCGCCGGCTTCGCGATCCAGCAGAGCATTCCGGCGTACGCGCACGTGCTCGGCAACTACACCCCATCGGGCGGTTACTACCCGCTGGCGCCCTGGGCCGGGCTCGCCGTGCTCTGCGGATACGCCGTGCTCGCGCTCGGCCTGGCCGTCTTCCAGCTACGTCGGAGGGACGCATGAGACGACATCTGCAGGCGGAGTGGACGAAACTCCGAACCGTGGCCGGCACCGGCTGGCTGCTGCTCGGGCTGGTCGCGCTGACCGTCGCCGTGAGCGTCGTGGCGGCCGCCGCCGTGTCCTGCACGTCGGCGGGCTGCGCCTACGATCCGGCCAAGATCAGCCTGTTCGGGGTCCAGGTGGGCCAGGCGATGGTCGCCATCCTGGCCGTGCTGGCGATCAGCGGCGAGTACAGCACCGGCATGATCCGCACCACTCTGGCGGCGATGCCGCGCCGGGCCACCGTGCTGGCCGCCAAGGCGGCCGTCGTCACCGGGCTGACGCTGGCCGCGGGGACCGTCGCGGTGCTCGCGTCCCTGCTGGTCGGGCGGCGTGTCCTGCTTGAGAACGGCTTCACCCGCGGGCCGGGCACCCCGATGCTGTCCCTGCTGGAGGGGCCGATGCTGCGCGCGACGTTCGGCTCGGTCCTGTATCTCGCGCTGATCGCCCTGCTCAGCCTCGGCATCGCCGCCGCCGTACGGGACTCGGCCACGGCCATCGGGGTCGTGCTCGGCCTGCTCTACATCCTCTCGATCCTGCCCTTCATGATCGCCGACCCGGACTGGCAGAAACTCCTCTGGCAGCTGTCCCCGATGAACGCCGGGCTCGCCATCCAGGCGACCACCCATCTGTCCACCCTGCCCCTGAGCCCATGGGCGGGACTCGGCGTCCTGGCCCTCTGGGCCGCCGCGGCGCTCCTGGGCGGCGGGCTGTCGCTACGGCTGCGCGACGCCTGAGCCACACCCGCTCGCACACCGGCTGGAACGTGGTGGAACGCCCCAAAGAGCACAGAGAGGTGCCGCAAGGAGGCGGCGCGGCGCAGGACGGGGCGGAGGAAAAACCCCATGGAGAATCTCTTTCGATTGATGCTCACACGGCCGGCCGTGGCGCAGGGTCCGGATAATCCCAGCATCCCGCTGAGCCAGGACACGCCGTTTCAGCAGTCACTGCGGGAGGCCGTCGAGGCACCCCAGCGGCGTACTGCCATAGAGGAGGCCGCCACGGCGTTCGTGGCGGGACCGGAGTTCATCGGCGACCCGGCGGACACCCCGCTGGGCGCCGAGCTCGACGAGCTGGCCGACCGGCTGGACGAGATGGAGACCGTCGACCGGAGCGCCTCACCGCTGGGTTGCGACGGATGGTAATCGGGAGGTGATTTTCTGTCACAGCCGGGTGCCTGACTGGCGCTCGGTCCCCGCCCCCGTTGGTGTCCACATCAACGGGACAGCGTCCGGCGGGGCGGTGGCCCAAGAGGCGCACTTCCTCCAGCAGTGCGCAGTCAGGCCCTGACAACGCGGTTCTCACCCACGGTCCGCCCGGCTTGCCGGACGGACGCGGCTTCGGCTTCCACCAGATCACTTCCCGGCCTCCGCCGGGTGCGACGAGACTACGCCGACGTCCGTTTTACTGAGGTAACACAGGGAACCGAAGACGCTGTCGACCCGCGAGGCGGAACAGGCGCGGCGGCAGCAGCACGAGGCGGCGGTGGCCGCGCGCCAGGAGGAGCCCGACGCGACATCCCCGGCCGCCGACGCGACCTCGACGGCCGCCGACGCGACCTCGACGGCAGCCGCGACCACCTTCCCGGCCGCCGAGACCACCGAGGAGATCAACGCGCCGGTGGCCCAGGCGTTGCTGCAGACGGCCGCCCCGGTGCTGCGCGGCCGTACGGACTTCCAGCCGACGCCGCTGACCGAGGTCGGCTTCGTCCTGCTGCCGACGGCCAACGAGCAGCTGTCCGCGGCCACCCGCACGCTGCTCACTGACCGCGGCCTCGACCTGACCGCGGTGCCGCTCGACCGGCTCACCCACCGGCTGGAGGCCGACCTGGCGGCGACGGCGGCTCGGCTGGAGGCGGTGGCGGGACACCGGGTGCGCCAGTCGCTCCTGCGGGTCGGCGACGCCCTCGTCACGGTCCAGACGCCCGTGACGACCGGCTGGGGAACGCTTGGCACGGGTGGCTCCCTACCCCTGCCGACGCTCCCGCTGGACGGGCGCGTCCCGCACACCAAGGGCGAGGTGGCCCCGGCCGGCATCGCCGACCTGCTGGTGGTCAAACAGCAGCTGACCGGATACGAGTCGGCCGACGTCGCGCACATCGAGAGCGTGCTGCGCGGCGAGCGCAAGCTACGCGACCACAGTCGCCGCGACACCACCGAGCTGATCACGATCAACGAGCAGGAGACCAACACCAGCGAGGACCGCGACCTGCAGACCACCGACCGCTTCGAGATGACCCGGGAGACCGAGCAGACGGTCAAGGAGGACGTCGCGCTGAAGGCCGGGCTGAACATCTCGGGCAGGTACGGCCCGGTCGTGGAGTTCGCCGCCGGCGCCGAGGGCTCCATCGCGCGCGGCAAACAGGAGGCCACCAAGTCGGCCGCCAGGTTCTCGCAGGACGTCACCGAGCGGACTTCGCGCAAGATCGCCGAACGGGTGCCTGATCAAGCCCCCGGACTTCCCCCTCAACCCGGCGCAGATCGACGAGATCAAACAACCGCGGGCGCGGCGATCTGTACGAGGTCGACCACATTCTCGAGCAGCGTTTCTGGCGCAACGATCCGCGGGTGAGCACAGCGTTCGACGAGAAGGGCGAGGGCATGGCCATGGTGATTCCCAAGAATCCGGCGGTGGTGGCGAAGATGCCGGGAAGAGCCATCGCTTATGTGCACACCCTCAAGACCCGCCTGCTCACCGAGCTGATGCCGAACGGGCGGGAGGCGGAGTTCACCGTCCAGCAGATCTTCGACGCCCACATGTGGGTGCTGGAGTCGTTGCGGGTCGACCGCTCGGTGACGTCGGGGGATCGCCTCCTGGGCGACTTCCGGCTGCTGGCCAGGGCGCGCCGCGAGCGGCTCGAACTGCGCATGCCGTCCGCCGCCACCTTCACACCGCAGGGCGGCTGGCCGGTGCTCGTGGGGGTCCAGTGAGACAAGCGACAGGGCGGGGGAGTAGCGCTCTAAGGCGTCTGCCTTCCCGCCCGCCACTCCGGCGCGAGCACCGACCAGACCTCCATGTCGAGCCGCTTGCCCCGATACGCGTAGCTCTCGCGCAGCACGCCGTCCTTGGTCATCCCGAGGCGCTGGGCCACCGCGACGCTCGCCGCGTTCTCCGCCGAGACGATCCACTCCACGCGGTGGATGCCCCGCTCCTCGACGGCCCAATCGATGATCACGCGCGCGGCCCTGGTGACCAGACCCTTGCCCGCCGCGGCCGGCTCCAGCCAGCAGCCCACCTCGGCCGTACCGTGCTCGATGTTCATCGTCCGGAAGAGGACTCCGCCGACCAGCTTGCCGTCCGTCCAGATGCCATAGATGCGGCCCACGTCGGCCGCGGCCTTCTCGGCGTACGCCCGCAGGTACGAGCGGCTCGACTCCAGGTCCGTGACGACGTCCGGCAGCGCGATGTGCTGGCCGATGAACTCCCGCCCCCGGTCCATGTGGGCCAGGAACTCCGCCGCCCGCCACGGCTCCAGCGGGCGTAGCTCCGCGCCGTCGTCACCCAGGGATATTGCGTACATAGCTCACCTCAACGGTCGAAAACATCCCAAACGGTGAACGGATCTTCTCACAGGCGGCGCGACGTCATCTCCCGGCACCGTCAGGCGGCGTCATCTCCCGGCACCGTCAGGCGGCGTCGCGGTCGCGACGGCGTGGGCCGCGCCGCGTCCGCGGGCTCGGGCGACGATCTCGCCCGCCTGAACGCGTACCGCGGCCTCAGTGGCGTCGCCGATGTCCGGGAGGCCGACGGCCGAGGCGATGGTGGCGTGGTCGTCGAGGACGAGCCGGAAGCCCGGCCGGGCCTCCGGCTCGAACACCCGCCGCAGGCACCCGGTGAGGTCGCCGACCCTGAGCCGTACGAGACGTCCGATCTCGGCGGGATCGTCCGTCACCACCGCCACGGTGATCTGGTCGCCCGGCCGGGCGGCGCGGACGGCTTCCTCCGCCGCCTCCAATCGTCCGGCCCCGAGGACCACGAGCACGCCGTCGGCGTCGAACCCGACCCGGCGGCCGGTGATCTGATCCGGCAATTCGGCGGGCGGCTCCCAGCGGTCCTGGACAGACTGCGCGGGCGCGACGAAGGGCAGGTGCGGCGGATCCCACGTGTCGGCGAGGTCGAGGCCGGTCAGGTGCTCGCAGGCGCGCGCCACGTCGAAGGGGTCGGCGAATCCGGGTGCCGTGTCGGCCAGGTGACCGGCCCCGTTCAGCAGTGTGAGGACCAGTTCGGCCAGTCGTACGCACCGCGGGTGGTGCGGCGGGCGTGACTCCAGCGCGAGAGCGAGCAGCAGCGCCTCCAGCCGGGTGACCTGCGCCAGCGCGGTACGGCCCGGCTCGTCGTCGAAGACCCCGGCCAGCGAGCGCAGCCGCAGGCTTCCGTCGGCGGGCGTGTCGCCGGCCAGCGGCAGGCGTTCGAGCCAGCTACGGGCGAACGCGCCCATCGCCTCGGCCAGACCGGGTGGCGACGGCGCCTCAGGGGCGTCCGCGTGCCCGATCGAGCCGACAGGGGCGTCGGCGTGCTCGATCGAGTCGTTGGGGGCGTCCGGGTGCTCGATCGAGCCGACCAGGACCGCCAGGTAGAGCGCGCGCTTGCTCGGGAAGTTCGAGTAGACCGCGCCACGGGTCAGCTCCGCCCGCTCCGCGATCCGGTCGACCTTGGCGTCGGCGTATCCACGCTCGCCGAACTCCGCCCGCGCGGCCACCAGGACGGCCGCCCTGGTGCGCTCCTGCTGCTGCGCCCGGGTCAGCCTGACCATCGCGACCTCTTCGTCCCCGTCATGGTCCCAGGATACTAAGGGCATTCGGATGCATATATCATCTGAGCCTGGCGCGGATGAGCTGCACGGTTGTGACCGGCATCCATCTTGTCCGGGTATTCCGGACTGATCGGCATCACGGGTTGAGGTCTTGAACAGGATTTGCTCACCCGCGAACCTGATGCGTTGACCGGAGCCGATCTCCTCCACGAAGTAGTCCCAGCCGAAGTTCGGCCCTGAAGTGTCGATCCGGATGTCGATCGCGGCGCTCAGCGAGCGGTAGAACTCGGCCACTCATCCAGCGGAGTGCTCGCTGACCTTATGCCTCAGTGCTTCCCGGGAGGTGGAGGGCCTCCATCATCATGGAAACCACCAGAACTCGGCTTGACGTCCACCGGCGTAGCGTCGGTGTCATGAGAGGGATGGCGGTCGGTCTGGCTGGACGACCTGAGCCGGGAACCGCTGGTTTCAGGCAGTTTGGCGGATCTGGTCGCGCGGGACCACGTGGCGGAGGTCACCACCAATCCCACCATCTTCGCGAACGCCATATCGCGCGGTGATACGTACAACGCACAGATGAGCGTTCGAGGCGAGATGGGACCGGCCGCGCGAGCAACCGGCCACCACCCTACGAGCAACTGACAGAAGTGCTGGACATGGCCGTTGACATGACGTACTTGATCGCCGGAGCAGGTCTGGCGGGGGCGAACCGAGCGGGAGGAGATCTACGTCCACCCGCAGCCGTGGTACGGCGAGCACGACGTCGATCTGCTCCTCGGTACGGCGATCACCGGCATCGACCTCGCCAGACGCGAGATGAGGCTGTCCGACGGCACCTGGATCGGCTGCGCCAAACTGCTGCCGGCCACCGGCTCCTCCCCACGGCAGCTACCGATTCCGGGCGCCGACCTGGATGGTGTGCTCTACCTGCGCCGGGTCGAAGACAGCAACCGGCTCAAGGCGGTCTTCCCAACCGCGTCCCGGGTCGCGATCATCGGCGCCGGCTGGATCGGGCTGGAGACCGCGGCCGCCGCCCGCGCCGCCGGAGCCGAGGTGACCGGCCTGGAGAGCAGGGAGTTGCCGCTGCCGCGGGTGCTCGGCCGCGAGATCGCCGAGGTCTCGGCGGGCTGCACCGCGAGCACGGGGTCGACCCGCGCTGCGGCGTGCGGGTCGCCGAGATCGTCGGCCGTACCGTACTTCTTCGCCGTCAGTACAACCCCGGGATGGAGTATTCCGGCTACGTCGAACCTGACGGATATGAGGAGGTGATCTTCCGCGGTGACGTCCAGACGCACCACTTCGCCGCGTTCTGGCTGCGCGGCGGGCGAGCGCTGGCCGGTACGAACGTCAACATCTGGGACGTCAACGACGCCATCCAAGATCCCGTACGCGCGGACACCAGCGCGCTGGGCGACGCCGAGACACCACTGGGCTCTCTGGTCGGCGCTTCGCCCAAAGCAGGAGACGGATGAAGGTGCCCGCCATACAGGGACGCGCACGACCGTGAGGAGGCAACCATGGCTGGCAAGGGCAGGGGCAAGGTTCAGGTGCGCCGGGTCTATGAGGAGCCGGCTGGAGACGACGGCACCAGGGTGCTGGTGGACCGGATCTGGCCGCGAGGGCTGACCAAAATCAAGGCAGGCCTCGACGAATGGTGCAAACAGGTCGCTCCATCGACAGAGCTGCGTACCTGGTATCACCACGATCCCGAGCTCTTCGCGGAGTTCGGCCGCCGCTACCGCGGCGAACTGGCAGATCCCGAACGGGCAGCCGCGGTAACGCACCTGCGCGAGCTCGCGAACAGCGGAGTGCTGACCCTGCTCACCGCGACCAAACAGCCGGAGATCAGCGAGGCCGCCGTGCTCGCCGAACTGCTCCAGCAATGACCACGGCCGCCGGCAGGACGGCCGTGCTCGCAGGGCCGCTGGCAGGATGGCCGTGCTCGTAGGGCCGATACGCACAGGCATCAACCGACAGCACCCACCACCAAGCCGGGAAGCGGTGTTTCCCACCCGACCACATGCAGCGCATCCCATGCCAGCCGTTCGGCTCGTGCGCAGTCGGGTCATCGACGACATCTACCGCAAGGCAGGACTCCCACTGCGCGGCACCGTCCAGTTGGCCGCCCCAGGCGGCGGGTGGTCGCGGACTAGGTAAAGCGGGTTCGACGTCGCCGGGAAAGGCACAGGGCGAGGACCAGAGTGGCCACGACCGTCGTGGCGAGGCCGATGATGAGGATCCACGGCCAAGACGAGTCGATCAATGCCGGGATGCCCCAGCTGGCGGGTTTGCCGGGGAACAGGAGCGTCGCGGTGACGGTGCGGTGGACACGGCCGCTTTCCAGCAGGAGTTCGACCTTCCACGGGCCGTCGGGCAGCCGTTCGTCGAGCACGACGGCGACCGGCGCACTCGCGTTGAGCGCCAGCGTGGTGCCCAGCTGGGCTGGGAACGGTCCGGCGCCAAGTCCGCCGGGCCCCTCGCTCAGCCGCATTTGCCCGCTGATGTCCAGGGCGCGCTGGCCGGTGTTGTGCACCGTGGCCTGGACCACGGGCATGCCGTCGGCCGTGCGGCCAGGGGTCAGCCGGTCGATGTGGAAGTCCGATGGCGGGTCACCACCGGGGCCGACGTCGAGATAGATCCTGATACCGACCCGGTTGACCATTTGGACGTTGCGAGCGGCGCCGGGTGCGGCTGGGGCGGTCGCCTCGGCGAAGATGGCGCCGTACCGTTCTCCCTTGGTGGCGGTCTGGGGAATGGTGATCGTCGCCTTGAGCGGGATGTGGCTGTGCGGCGGCGCGACCAGCTCGGTGCGGTTGATGGACACCCACGAACTCAGCTCGTTGGCGTCGCGCTCCGGCGACGGCACGAACTTGCCGTCGCGGATCTCCGCCGCCCCGGGATAGACCGCGATGCGCTGGGGACTGCTGGAGGTGTTCTCGATTTCGAAGCGCCGGGAGATCTTGGAGCCGGGGTTGATGTGGTCGACGATGTACAGGTAGGCGCGGGGATCGTCGCGACGGTTGGCGGAGGCCTCCAGCAGCTTGATGCCGATGACGCCGCGTGGGGCGCGGGCGGACGGGTCCGAGCCGCCCGATCCGCCTTGTGCGAGGGCGGGGGCGCTGATCGAGCTGAGCAGCAGCGTCAGCGCCCCGAACGAGGAGAGTAGCAGCGAGGAGAGCGGCGGCGAGGAGAGCGGCGGCGAGGAGAGCGGCGGCGAGGAGAGCGGCGGCGAGGAGAGCGGCATGGTGCGCAGGCCCACGTGGTCAGGTCACCGTGTGCGTGATCGTGCCGGTGTACTGGCCTGCCACGTTGCTCAGGGCGGTTGCGATGGTGATCAGCGGGTTCCACGTGGCCGAGTTGCTGCCGGTGCCGCCCGAATGGCTATAGGCGGTGCGCGAGGCGCTCAAGGCCTGTCCCGTCGCGGGAGGTGGTGCGGCACAGCCGGTCTGGCCGGCGGTGAAGGTTCCGTTGCCGTTTGTGGCGGAGGCGGTTCCCGAGCAGTAGGACACGCTGGCGTTGGAGATGGTCTCCCCGGGGTCGTCGCCGCCGCCGGTGGTGAAGGCCGTCGAGGTCACGGACGCTGTCCAGGTGGGGGTGGCCGAGCCGCGCGCGTCGTTCACGGTGACCGCCCCCAGCTGGCCGGAGGAGTAGCCGCCCGGTGCCGCGTCATTGGTCAGGTCGACCGTGCTGTTGGGCACGGTGATCTCCAGCGCACCCACGGTCACATCGAAGGTGACCGTGGTGTTGCACGCCGTGTTGTTGGCACAGGTGGCGGCTCCGGCCGGCATTCCGGTCAGCGTTCCCACCGTCATCACCCCCGCCAATCCCACCAGGCCGGTCCGCAAAAGCGCTTTCATGCTGGTGAATTCTCCTTGAACTCGCAGACATCGAAAACCCCCGGCCCGCTCCGGGTGCAGGATGTGGGAACATTAACACGGAGCGAAAGCGACTCCTTTGCCGATACAGTCAATCGCCCCACCAAAAAACGCCAAGCCTTCGAATGCCGTGATTGACCTGGCCGCAGCCCCCGTTCTATGAGGTGCCCGCCCAAATACTGCATAATGTTTGGCGATGAATTTACCGGACGCGGGGATTGCCCTACGAACGCGGCCCGCCATTCGCCACTTAGACTGCCGACGGCATTCGCTCGTCGCCTGAACGGTCGGCGGACCGGCTCATGCAGATTCATCGGAATCGAGGGAGATACGTGGGGACATTCGCCTCGCTGATGGCGTCGATCGTCGTGAGCCTCGGGCTCGGTGCTCCCGCGGCCCCCGTGGCCGCCGCCGGTGCCATCGGTGCCGCGACGAACTCCACGTTCGCCTTGCACGTCAACACCCTCACGATCACCGTGCCTGCCTCGGCCGGCCTGGGAAACGGCAGTCAGGGCAACTCGCTCAGCGCCAGCATGGGCACGATCACCGTGGAGGATACCCGTAACGGGTCCATGACCTGGACGGCGACCGTGACGTCCACCAACTTCACCACCGGCGGCGGGAGCGCAGGCGAGACGATCGCCAAAGGCAACGTCGCGTACTGGTCCGGCCCGACCACCAGCCAATCGGGCGGTGGCACCCGCGTCCCGGGGCAGCTCACCGCGGCGGACAAGGTTCCGCTGTCTTCGCCGGTGATCGCGTTCAAGGGGACCAAGGCGCCGCTCAGCACCACCACCAGTTGGCAGCCGAAGCTCGTGATCAGTGTCCCGATCGCGGCCATCATTGGCCACTACACCGGCGTCATCACCCATACGGTTACGTGATCACTCGCTTCCCGCCATCGCGCGGGCCCCGGTTCGACATCTTCATAGGGGCTCGTTGCGGCGAAGCCGACATTTCCCACTAACCGCCCGCCCGCTGCTTTGGCAACGCGGCCGGTGAATTGGCGGACTCATGACCGGCCACAAACGAAGACGGCCGAGGTGGAACGGTGGCGCCGGGAGATATTGGGACGGCTGAGCCGGGCGGAGGTGAGGAATGTCCGATGTATCGATATTCGGCGGTGTTCGCGGCGGAT
Source organism: Nonomuraea sp. NPDC049750 (assembly GCF_040659625.1). Taxonomy (NCBI): domain Bacteria; kingdom Bacillati; phylum Actinomycetota; class Actinomycetes; order Streptosporangiales; family Streptosporangiaceae; genus Nonomuraea; species Nonomuraea sp. NPDC049750. The sequence goes on along the minus strand of NZ_JBFANB010000028.1, from coordinate 21,762 downwards.
ATTCGAGCATTCCAGACATTGCTTGTGGCGGTAAAAGCGCTCATCCAGCCGATATATTTCCATTCTTCCTGAAAGGGGATGTCATGCGTCGACGCTCCAGAATCCTCGGATATCCACTCGCCGTCATGGCCCTGCTCCTGGCGGCCCACATACCAGCCGCCGCATCCGACGCCAAGCCACCCCACCTCCCCTCGCCCCTACGCCCCTGGGTCAAGCTCTGCCTCACGCTCAAGCAGCGGCCGCACCATAGGCACATCCGGTGCATCTTCCCGCCCGCCGACCGGCACGCGAACGTCCCGATGCGCATAGCCGACTCCCTGCGCACACCGACGATCAACGAGAGCTCCGTACCGACTTACCAAGCGAGCCCTGTCGGAATCACCTCCGGTCCGGACGGCAACATCTGGTTCACCGAGAACAACGGCAACAAGATCGGGAAAGTCACCCCGGGCGGCGTGTACACCGAATACAGCCTGCCCAACGCGGACTCACAGCCCGGCCACATCACCACCGGACCTGACGGCGCCGTGTGGTTCACCGAAGCGAACGCCAACAAGATCGGGCGCATCACCACGTCCGGGACGATCACCGAATACAGTCTGCCCACTTCCGGCGCCTACCCATGGGGCATCACTTCCGGTCCGGACGGCAACCTGTGGTTCACCGAGACCAACGTCGACCAGGTCGGAAAGATCACCACGTCCGGGACGATCACCGAATACAGTCTGCCCACTTCCGGCGCCTACCCCATGTTCATCACCACTGGCCCCGACAGCAACCTGTGGTTCACCGAGCCCCTTCTGGGCAGTCTCGCGAAGGTCACCACCAGCGGAACCGTCACCGAGTACGCCGGTCCCTCTGGCGCGTTGCCCATAGGGATCGTCACTGGATCCGACAGCAACCTGTGGTACACCGACGCCCAAGGAAGGATCGGCAAGGCCACCACCGCCGGGAGTTTCACCGACTACTCCCTCAGTGATCCCAACAGCTTCCCCTGGGGAATGACCCTCGGCCTGGACGACAACGTGTGGTTCGTCGAACAGAGCGCCAACAACGTCGCCAACATCACCACAACCGGCACCATCAGCGAATACGCTCTCCCGACCAGCTACGCCGGCCCCATGCAGATCGCCGTCGGATCAGACGACAACCTCTGGGCCACCGAGAACCCCGTCGACCAGCTCGCCATCGTCACCCCCTGACCAGACCGGCCGGCAGCCGCATCGCCTGCGTGCCGCGGCTGCCGGCCGACCTCCCGTCCGAAGATTTCGCATCCGGTGGGCATATCCCGGACAGGAACTGCTCGCAGCGCCGCAGTGGCGCTGCGGACCGGGATCTCCATCCCCAGGAGCTCACGGTAGAAATCCACGCTGACGTCCAGATCGCGGACGAACATCACCACCGACGCCAACTGCACTCGGGGGGCCCTTGGAAGGGAGGCGGTGGAACGTCATCGGGCCGGGAAGTAGGCGTAGGCGTCCACGGAGACGGTCACCTGTGAGGTGCCCTCGTTCCTCAGCACGACCGTCCCGTCCTGCCGCAGTGCGGCCGTTGTGAAGCCGCTGGTGTCCTTGTTCGCCGGGTATGCCACCACCCGGGCGGTGTTCGGGCCGCTCTGGGGCACCACCGAGACAATCCCGGCCGCGCTCGCCTTCGCGGCGACGGACAAGCCGACGGCGGCGACGCCGGACGAGGGGATGTCCGGCACTCCGGTGAACCTCAGCACGCGGGTGCCGCCCGCGGTGATGGTGACGGCTTTGGCCACCGACGCCGGCCGGATGGCCCTGGTGGTCGATCCTCGCTGGGCCGAGGTGTAGTAGCCGCTCACGTCGACGGAGATCTCCACCGTGCCGGCGCCGAGATTGTGCAGGTTGATCTTCCCGTCGGGGCCGGGCTTGACGATGGTGAAGAACTGCGCCGCGGTGTTGGCCGGGTAGTCGATGTTGGCGTCGATGGGATAGATGTCCCCGGCGGCGTAGACCCGTATCGTCCCGGTGGCGGCGCTCTTGACCATCACCGTGAGCGCGACCGTGTCCACCCCGGAGGCGGGGACGCCGGACATGCTGGAGGTGGCCAGCTGGACGTTGCCCCAGGCCGGGATGACGGTCCGCTCCGCCGGCCGTACCGGGGAGATCGGCATGTAGGTGCCGCCCACGGCGGCGTCGGCCGCCGCGCGGGTGTGGCCGTGGACGTCGAGCGTCACGCGCACCGGCGCGCCGCTCCTGTTCACCACCTTGACCTTCCCGTCCGCGCCGACCTTCGCGATGACCATGGTGGAGGTGTAGCGGCTGCTGTCGTAGAAGAGCACGTTGCTCTCCGGCTCCGCTTCGTCGGAGGGGTACACCGCCAGGGAGCCCGAGTTGAACCAGTCGCCCTTGGCGGCGATGTTGAGCGCGACCGCGCGGATCCCCGTCGCGGGCAGGCCGGCCACGCCGGCGACCTGCACCGACATGCTGGAGTTGGCGCTGAGCTGGACGCTGTCCAGAATCCGGCCGCGCGTGTTGAAGTACTGGTCGGGCCCCGGCCTCGGGGTCGCTCCCAGGGCGGCGTCGTCGAGCTGGATTCGTGGAGTGGTGGCGCCGGGATAGCTGATGCTCCTGCCGTTCTCCTTGAGCATCGACTCCAGCTCGGTCACGCTCGCGGTGGGGAAGGCCTGGCGCAGCACCGCCAGGGAGCCGGCGACGTGAGGGGCGGCCATGGACGTCCCGCTCATGGAGCGCCACGCGTCACCGGGCACCGAGGAGATGATGTCGGTTCCCGGAGCGAAGAGGTCCAGGAGCGGGCCGCGGTTGCTGAAGGAGGAGACCGCGTCGTCGTTGGTGGTGCTGCCCACGGCGATGGCCGAGGAGACGCAGGCCGGAGCGCTGATCGCGTCCGTGTAGCCGTCGTTGCCCGCGGCGACCACCGTGGCCACCCCGGCGGCCAGGAGGTTGTCGATGGCCAGCTTGCGGGGGTCGCCGTCGCAGGGCGCGGTGTTCCGGCCGCCGCCCAGACTCAGGTTGGCCGCCACGATGGGCAGCTCGCCGTTCAGCTCCCGTACCTTCTCCAGCCCGGCCAGCTGGGCGCTGGTGAAGCTGAGCACGCACGGCGTCCCGCCCAGCCCGCAGAAGTCCTCGCTGTCGAACTTGCTGAAGACCTGGATGGCCACGATGTCGGCGGTCGGCGCGACGCCGCTGCCGTCGTCGCCGTCCAGGCCCTCGCCGTCGCCCGCGACGATGCCGGCCACGTGCGTTCCGTGGTCGCAGTCCAGCGCGGCGTCCGCGCACGGGCCGCTCTCGGAGTCCGCCGAGCCCAGCCCGTCCTGCTGGTCCGCGCCGTTCGGGCACAGGCTGGTGGCCGAGTAGTCGGGGTCGATGGGGGAGAAGCACGCCTCGGCCACGACCCGGCCGCCCAGGAAGGGATGGTTGACCGCCACACCGGTGTCCAGCACCGCCACCGCGCTTCCCTCGCCCGTCAGACCGGCCGCGCGCGTGCGGTCGGCGCCGATGAGCGGGATGCTCTGGCCGAGTGTCGGCGGCACCGGCCGGTCCTCCGACACGCTGACCACGCCGGGCTGCGCGGCCAGCCGATCCAGTGCCGCCTGGTCCGCGCGCAGCGTGACCACGGGTAAGACGGACAACGTCTGGAGCACCTGCCCGGCACTCGCGGCGGCCGGCAGGTCCGCGCGGGCCTTCGTCACCACGTTCACCCTGACGTGGGCGCCACCCGCGAGTTTCTGCGCCAGGCCGGGCTCCACCCGCGGGCCCGCCGCCTCCTGCGGGCTCAGCGCCGACGCGGAGACGCCGGGGGAGAGCGCCATCGAGGAGAGCAGGATCGCCGCCAAGGCGATGATGCGGCGAATCGGACGTCGGTTCATTTACGGTCTCCGCTTGAAGGAGTTGCGGAAAGAACATGGTGGTAGGCCGCGGACGCCACCACGGGGCGCTTTCTGCGGTGGTGGCGTCCGCTGACCCGTTAGTCCCTGGTCGCGTTCGCGCCGTTCCTGGGGTTGCCCCTGCGCACGCCTTGCCGGTACGTCCACGCGATGTTCCTGCAGAGCGGTCGCACGAACCGGTTGTAAGCGGAGCACGTCCAGTCACGCAGGGTCGTGTAGAAGAGGACGTCTACATCGGTCTTACGGCTCCAGTCGAGGTAGTACGGGTAGTACCACCTCTTCAGGTTGTTGCCGATCAGTCCATAGCCGTAGTCGTGCATGTCGCAGGCCGAGCGGAAGTTGAATCCCGACGGGGCGTCCGGCGAGTTGGTGCAGTGGTCGTAGGCGATGCCGACGACCCAGCGCTTGGTGGGCAATTGCCTCCAGAGCGGCTTGTGCCAGCCGTAGTGCGCTGCCCAGGCCGCGCACGCGCGGCTGTAGTACAGCCAGTGCACGGCTGCCCAGCAGGAGGCCGGGTAGGACATCGGGCCCGCGACATCGCCGCTAGGGGTCCCGCCCGGAGCGGTGGGGTCGAGGGCCGGCGGCGGGCTGTCGGAGGCGTCCGGCCACCTGGTGGTGGAGGTGGCGGTAGCGGCGGGCAGCGCGGACTCGCCGGTGTAGACCAGCGACCAGGCGCCCGACTGGCGCGAGTCGATGGTGCTCAGCCGCCCGGTCGTGTCGTAGACGTACGTCGCCGGCGGGATGCCGCTCTCGCGCGGATCGGCCATGCTGCGCAGCAGGCCGGAGGCGTCGTACGTGTAGCCGGCCACGGTCTCCGGTGCCGCCGAGCCGGACGTCTGGGTGATCTGCTTGAGGCGGCCCGCGTAGTCGCCGAAGGCCGTGCCGGTGGCCGTGGTGGACGTCGCGTAGGTGAAGGCCAGGACGCTCTGAGGCTCCTCGCCGGCGGCGGGCTCGGTGACGGTGGCGACCCGGCCCTGTGCGTCGTACTTCACGGTCGAGGTCCCGAAGGCCTTCGTGCCGACGTCCGTCACCCGCCAGGTGTCGCCCTGGGAGACGCCTGTCTGCTGCCAGGTGTAGACCTGGTCGAGGTCCGCCGAGCTGATCGGGTTGCCGATGTCGTCGGTGAATCTGTCGTCGCCCGCCTCCGTCGTGCCGAGGCCGGTGGCGATGGTCTCGCTGATGGTGCTGCGCATCGCGCCGGCCGTCGCGTCCCACCGGGTGGTCTCGGTGAGTTTGGCGCCGCCTTCGGCCTCGTAGCGCCGTACCCCGCCGCCGTCGGGGAAGGAGACGCTGCTCTTGAGCGCGTATCGGGCCTTCTCCCCCGAGTCGAGCTCGGTGACCTGGACGGCGTCGCTGAGGACTTCGAGTTTCCTGCCGGTCATGCCGCCGAGGAACTCGGCCTGCCAGCCCGGCCCGAACACCGACAGGTCGGCGCGGGAGGCCGGCACCGCCTTCGGCTGGGCCAGGCTGCCGTCGATGGCGGCCACGCCGTGCTTGCGGCCGATCGCCCCCACCGAGGCGTCGATCTCGTTGAGCTCGAAGGTCTTGGTGTCGCCGAAGTACTGGCCGGGGCCGACGGGCTGGTCGCTGTCCGACGCCGTGGCGGCGACGGCCGCCTGCCCGGGAAGGACGGTCAGCAGGGGCAGGATCACCGCGGTGACCGCCGTGACGATGGCTAATCGCCTCATGAAGCTCTCCTTACGTCGTTGGGTAAAGACGCTCGCGGTCCCGCTGGACGAGTGCCGGGGGTCGACGATCACTCTTCGTGGAGCGCGGGGCTCCCCTGCGAGGAGGGGACTTCGAGGAAAGGAATGGTGCTCGAAATCTATGGAGAGATCGGCGGCCCGTCTTCAATCCCTGGTTTGAACCAGCGGTCCACCATCCGCGGTAGCCGCTTCTACTCCGTTCGCTGACACCGGGGGTGTGGCCTACCACGGAAGTCGCAGACGCGCCTCTTTGCCATACCGGCAACAGAATTTGCGGCTGCGGTCCATGGGGTCGCATAGTTCGTCGCGGAGGTGGTCAAGGTGACCGATGAGCTGAAGGACGGCTATGACGTGGTGGTGGTCGGCGGTGGCGCCGCGGGGTTGAGCGGGGCGCTGATGCTGGCTCGGGCGCGGCGGTCGGTGGCGGTGATCGACGCGGGAGCCCCGCGCAACGCACCGGCGCAGGGCGTACACGGGCTGCTGGCCCGGGAGGGGATCCGGCCGGCCGAGTTGCTGGAGCGCGGCCGGGCCGAGGTTCGCGGCTACGGCGGTCACGTGGTGGCCGGGGAGGTCGCCACGGCGGTGCGGGACGCCAAGGGGTTCACGGTGACGCTGGCCGACGGCAGGTCCGTCCGGGCGCGTCGGCTCCTGGTGGCCGCCGGGCTGGTCGACGAACTGCCGGACGTGCCGGGGCTGCGGGCTCGGTGGGGCCGGGATGTGATTCATTGCCCGTACTGCCACGGCTGGGAGGTTCGTGACCGGGCCATCGGCGTACTGGCCAGTGGGCCGATGGCGGTGCACCAGGCGCTGCTGCTGCGTCAGTGGAGCGCCGATGTCACGCTCTTCTCCCACACCATGCCGCCGCCGGACGAGGAGGAGGCGGAGCGGCTGGCCGCTCGCGGCATCACCGTGGTGCGCGGCGAGGTGGCGTCCCTGGAGATCGTCGAGGACCGTATCGTGGGAGTACGGCTGGGCGACGGCACGCTGGTCCGCCGCGAGGTGATGGCGGTCGCCACACGGATGGTGGCGCGCGCGGGGTTCCTGGCGGCGCTCGGGCTGCGGCCGGTCGAGCATCCCACGGGAGCCGGCGAGTACATCCCCGCTGACGCGACCGGCCGTACAGACGTGCCCGGGATCTGGGTCGCGGGCAATGTCAGCGATCTGGTCGCGCAGGTGGGCACCGCCGCGGCGGCGGGCGCCACCGCGGCGGCCCAGATCAACGCCGACCTGATCGACGAGGAGACCCGAGAGGCGGTGGCCGCCTACCGGGACCCGTTCTCGGCCGAGGCCGAAGCGCGTCTGTGCGAACTGGCGATGGGCGAAAGCCGCCACGGCCTGTGAACTATCGTGGCTGGCCGCCGTCCTCGTGGGACATATCATGACATTTCGTGATCCGTACCTGGCGTGGCCGAGTCGCGCGTACGTTGCGCGGTGAGCTCGCGTACATTCGCGGCAGCTGGCGCGGGCTGGCCACCAAGGGCTCCCACTAACGGCTGCAGGCCCGCCAGATCGGCAAAGCCACCCTGGCCGCCGTGCTGGCCTGGTTTCTGGCCAGCCGGCTGCTGCCGCACGAGAGCATCTGGATCGCCCCCGCCACGGCCGTGATCATGGTGCACGCCACGGTGTACCAGACCCTGACCAACGGGTTACGCCGGGTCGCCGCCGTGGCCGCCGGGGTCATCCTGGCCGGCAGCATCGGCTCCCTGATCGGTCTGACCGCGCTCAGCCTCGTCCTGGTCATCCACCCGCGCTGCTGGCCGCGCGCTGGCGCCGGATGGGCAGGTACGGCTCCGACGTGGCCGCCACCGCCGTCCTCATGCTCTCCTTCGGAGCCGCCTCTCAGGAGCGCTACCTGCTGGCCTACATCATCGCCACCGCCATGGGCGCGGTGAGCGGGGCCGCCATCAACACCTTGCTGTGGCCGCCGCTGTATCACCGCCGCCCCGACGCGGCCTTCCGGCGCCTGGCCGAACAGGGTGCCGCGCTGCTCGGCGACGTGGCCGACGGGCTGCGCCAAGGCTGGGACCTGTCCGGCCTGGCCGAGTGGCAGGCCCAGGCCACGCGGTTGACGGAGCGCCTGGACGCCGCCGAGGCCGCCGTGGCGGCCGGCGCCGAGAGCCGTCGCTACAACCTGCGCCGCCTCACCGCGCCACCCGGCCGCGACCACACACCGCAGGGCTGGGCCGTGAGCGGCAGCCTGCTCACCGACGCCCACCGCATCATGATCCTCTTGGCCGACGGACACGACCCGACCATGGTCGCGCCTGCCCAGGGCCCTCACTGAGAACCGCGACCGCGAGGTCAGTGGCGTTCCTGACGCGGCAGCACCACCTCGGCCGTGATCAGCTGGAGGGCGGCGGCCGCCGGGATGGCCAGCAGCGCGCCCACCACGCCGAGCAGCGCACCGCCGATCAGCGCGGCGACGATGGTGGTCGCGGGGGGCACGTCGACGGAGGACTTCATCACTCTCGGCGCGATGAGGTAGTTCTCGATCTGCTGGTAGACGATGAAGAACACCAGGGTGGCGATGGCCACCGGAAACGACACGAACAGTGACACCAAGATGGCGATGGTCGCCCCGATCCCGGCGCCGATCAGCGGTATCAGGTCGGTGATCGCCACGATGATGGCCAACGGCAGCGCGTAGGGCACGCCGGCGATCGACAGGAACATGAACGTGGTCACCCCGGCGATCAGGGAGATGAGCAGGTTCCCGGCCACGTACCCGCCGACGCTTTTGAAGATCTGATCGCCCAGCATCTGTACGCGCGGCCGCCGGCTCTTGGGGACCAGCCGGTAGCCGACCCGGGTGATGGAGGGCAGTGCGGCCAGGAAGTACAGCGTCAAGATCAGTCCCGTGATGGCGGAGAAGACCGCGCTGACCACGACGCTGGCCGCGCCGAGCAGCCCGCCGAACAACTGCTGTCCGACCTGCCCGCCGGTGAGGTAGGCCTGTGCCTGTTCCAGCAGGCCGAAGCGCTGATCGAGCTCGCGCACCTGCGCGTTGTTCTGCAACTGGCTGATGTAGGTGGGTAACTGCTCGACGAACTGGCCGCTCTGCTGGGACACGGCGGGCACGACCGCGATGACGAAGACCGCGAAGAACGCGATCACCGCGACGAACACCAGGGTGATCGCCAGCCAGCGCGGCAGGTGCCGCTCTTCCAGCCATTCCACCATGGGGTTGAGCCCCACGGCGAGGAACAGCGACATCACGATCAAGATCAGTATCGAGACGGCGGCGGTCAACGCCTGGACCAGCAGCCAGGCGGCCAGTACGCCGAGCGCGGCGGTGAAGCCGAAGAGGAAGGGGTTGCTGCCGAAGGGACGGCCGGGGCGGCCGAACGGTAACGGCGAGGGTTCCTCTCGAACGGCCCTGGCATCGCCCGGGGCCTGCGCGGTGGGGTGATCAGAGGGTTCCGGCACGGGTGCTCCTCTGCCCGGAGGTATCGCTTCATACCGTGCCGGGGGTCACAGCTTGCCGACGCGCGGCCATGCATCGGACAATGCCGATCACCAGCGCCGATCACCAGCGCCGATCAGCGGGACCGATCAGCGGGGGCTCAGGGAGGCGGTTCGTGGATGTTCGCCCCGGTCCATCCCCTCGAACAGCGCCGCGGCCCGCCCGGCCGTCTCCGAAGCCCAGCGCCCGGTGCTGAGCAGCCCCAGGGCCAGGACGCCGACGCCGAGCCCGAGCACCAGCCACCACACGCCGTGCTCCGCGCCGGTGAACGCCGTGCCGCCATGAGCCACGGATGAGCCGACGATCGTGCCGGAGATCGCGACGCCCAGGCTGGTGCCGGTCTGCCGGCCGGTGGAGGCCAACGAGGCGGCCACCCCGGTCATCGAGCGGGGCATGCCGGACACCGCCGTGTTGGTGATCGGCGGATTGACGGTGCCCAGGAACACGCCGAACAGCAGATAGATCGCGAGTACGGCCGGCAGCGGGGTGGCCGGTACAAGCCAGAGCGACGCCCCGCCGCCCAGCGCCAGCGCGGCCCCGGCGACCACCAGCGGCAGGCGCGGACCGCGCGCTCCGACCACCCGCCCGGTGAGCGGGGACAGCACCACGACCAGCCCACCGACCGGAAGCAGGCACAGCCCGGCCGTCAGCGCCGACATGCCGCGTACGTCCTGCAGATACTGGGTGGTCACAAACAGGAACGCACCGAACCCGCACAAGGCGAACAACGCCAACAGAATCGCCGAGCTGAACGGCACACTGCGAAACAGGCGCAGCTCCAGCAGGGGGTCGGCACGGCGCGTTTCGTACCCGAGGATGCCCAGCACGCCGAGCGCGGCGACGGCGAGCAGGCCGAGGATGACCGGCGAGGTCCAGCCCGAGCTGCCGGACTCGATGATCGCGTAGACGACACTGCCCAGCACCAGGATCACCAGCGTCTGGCCCACCGGGTCGAAGCGGCGCGCACGGGCGGCGCGGGACTCGGGAACGAACAGCGCCGTGCACACGATCGCGGCGGCCACGATCGGCACATTGATCCAGAAGATGGAGCGCCAGCCGAAGCCGTCGACCAGCGCGCCGCCGAGGATCGGACCCAGCCCCAGCGACAGACCGGACATCGAGCCGAAAATGCCGATGGCCCTGGCCCGTTCGGCCGGGTCGGGGAACGTGGTGGCGGTGATCGCCATCGCCACCGGGTTGAGCATCGTGCCACCGACGGCCTGGAGCGTACGCGCGGCGATCAGCCAGCCGATGCTCGGCGCCAGGCCGCACATCAGCGAGCCGAGCCCGAAGACGGCGAGGCCGACCTGGAAGGTCCGCCGACGGCCGACCCGGTCGGCGGTGGACCCGGCCAGCAACAGGAAGGCGGCCAGCACCAGGGTGTACGCGTCGACCGACCATTGCAGGCCGGACACCGAGGTGCGCAGGTTGTGACGGATCGCGGGCAGCGCCACGTTGACGATGGAGATGTCCATCACCACGACGATGATGCTGGCGCAGCAGATGGCGAGCACCAGGTATTGACGGCGCCGGCTGAGGCCGGGCACGTCAGGCGGTATCGGCCCGCGTTCGCCGGCCGTCGCCTTCGGCCGCATTGAGTCACTCATGACCACGACGCTAGGATTTAGAGCATGCTCGAAGTCAAGCGGCAGCCGGAAGTCGAGCCGCAGCCGGTCGAGTCGCAGCCGGAACCCGAGCCTGCTCCCTCTATCCCCCCTGCCCGGTCTATCCCTGACGCCGGCCTGAGCATCGCCGAGGCCGCTCGCCTCACCGGGGTCAGCGCGCACACCCTGCGCTACTACGAACGCGCCGGCCTGGTCGTCACCGCCGTCGACCGCACCGCCGGTGGCCGGCGGCGCTATCGGAAGCTGGACCTCGACTGGATCACCATCTGCACCAGGTTGCGGGCCACCGGCATGCCCATCAAGGCCATCCGGCGCTACGCCGAACTCGTCTCCGCCGGACACGGCAACGAGGAGGAACGACTCGCCCTCATGGAGAGCCACCGCGCCGACGTGCTCGCCAAGATGGCCGAGCTGCAGGAGAACCTCCGGCTCATCGACCACAAGATCGACGTCTACCGGGGCCGGCTCGCCGCCGGCGACGCCGACCAGCTCTGGGCACCCAAAGCACCCAACCGCCAAGCGGCCGACCGACAAACGCCCGACCGCCAAGCAGGCGTCAACTGAGCGTGCTGGAGCGAACGTGCATGGCCGCTATGTCATCAGCGGTCGAACCAGCGGGCCGCTGAAGGCGTGAGCAGCATGATGACGAGCACCAGCGGTAGGAGCATGGCCGGGAGCAGCGTGGTCCAGCCGAAACCGCCGTCGATCGCGTTCTTGAGGAGGGAACCACCGACCGAGACCCCTTCGACGGCGATGGCACCCCAGCGCACGAGCTTACGTCGCGAAGTCCAGCGGGCGAGCAGCCAGCACATGAACGCAGTGATCACGACGCTGTAGAGCAGCAGCAGGAGAAACGGCCCGCTGAAGGCGAAAGCGACCGTGCCGATCATGATGGCGAGCCCCAAGAGGCTGAAGGCCACATCGAGGGTCAGGACGAACATGGCGACTCGCATGGCGGTCGGCATACGCTCGACCGGGATCGCGTCCGTCACATGATCAGCGTAACCGCTTCGATGCCGGGGCGCGATCACTCCCAGGTCACGGAGTCCGGGTCCTCGTCATGGGCCCAGTCTCTCTCACTTTGGGACTCGCTCTGAGATCCCGGGCGCCTGCGGCGGCGATCTCCTCAGACGCCACCGGTCGCCCGGCGGCGGCTCCGCGGAGAGCGGATCACCGCTGGGAGGGGGTCAGGACGAGGCGTTGGCCGGGGGCGGTCGGGGTGTTCCATGCCTGCTCGACCTGGTCCAGCGGCATGGGCAGGGGGTCCACGGCCAAGGCGCCGGAGGCGATCTCCGCGGCGAGGGACGGCAGTTCGGCGATGATGCCGGCGGTGGTCAGGGAGCCCTGGCCGCTGCCCATGATGTTCAGGTTCGCCGCGCGCAGCAGGTACGAGGGCAGGGTGATGTCCTGGCCGGCCATGGAGCCGATCTGGACCCAGGCCAGGGCCTTGGACCGGTCGGAGCGGGCGGTCAGCAGGGCGGGCATGGCCTGCTCGGTGGGCCGGCCCCACAGGTAGTCGATGACGACGTCGACGTCCGCGGCCGCCCGCGCGAGCCGCTCGGCGACATCGTCGGAGCCGGAGCCGGAGCCGGAGCCGGAGCCGGAGCCGGAGCCGGAGCGGGAGTCGGAGTCGGAGTCGGAGTCGGAGTCGTCGAGCCTGACCACCTCGTCGGCCCCGAGGCTCTTCAGCAGGTCGAGACGTCGCGGGTCGCGGCCCGCGCCGATCACGCGGGCGGCGCCGAGGTGTTTGGCGATCTGGACGGCGAGTTGCCCGGCGTTGCCGGTGGCGCCCATGACCAGGACGGAGCCGCCGGGCGGTAAGGACACGCGGCGGCGTAGCGCTACCCAGGAGGACATGCCGGGGTTCATGGCCGCGGCCACGGCGGCCGGGTCGGTGCCGGTCGGCAGGGTGATGGCACGGCGGCGGTCGACGACGGCGTGTTCGGCCATGGTGCCCAGCGCGGCGTCGGGGGCGGCGAAGTAGAGCAGTTCGCCCTGCGGCGTACGGCCGACGGCGTCGATGCCGGGCACCAGGGGCAGGGTGCCGTCGGAGGTGTAGTGGCTGCCGTTCGCCGCCGAGCGCACCCGTGGGTGCAGCCCGGCGGCCAGCACGTCGACCAGGACCTCGTGCTCCCCTGAGGGGATGGGGGTCGGGAAGGTGTCGAAGCGGGGCGGGGCGTCGAAGGCGCGGACGACTGCGGCGCGCATGGGGGTTCTCCTGTCATAGTTGGTTTGCGGCGCGTACTACTTTTGAAAGTAGTTTGTGCCACGTACTAGGTCAAGTAGGCTGACCCCATGACGACCGATTCCACCCCGGCCGACGGGCCCCTGAACGCGGTGGACGCCCTGGTGCAGCTGTCGTTCCTGATCCAGCGGGTCCTGTCCGAGGCCGGCGCGGAGCACGACCTGTCGATCATCCAGATCAGGCTGCTGGGCATCCTGCGCGACCGGCAGTGCGGCATGCTCGAACTCGGTGGCTACCTCGGCCTGGACAAGTCCTCCATGACCGGCCTGGTCAGCCGCGCCGAGAAGCGCGGACTGGTCCAGCGCTCGCCTTCCCCCCATGACGGCCGCGCCGTGCTGGTCCGCCTCACCCCCGAGGGCAAGCGGTTCGCCGAGGAGTGCGCCGCCGAGATCGGCCACCGCGTCATCGGGCTCATCGGCCACCTCTCCGCCGCTCAGCGCGCCCAGCTCACCCAGCTCGCCACTGCCGTCGTGGGGATCCGGCCCGCATCGGGCTGAGCGGATGTCGTTATCCCCGTCGTATATACCCTCGGGGTATAGTGGCGACCCATGAGCGTCCCCCTTGCCCTGCTCGGTCTGCTGGAACGGGAGCCGAGCCATGGATACGACCTGAAACGCGACTACGACACCTTCTTCGGCCGCGGCAAGCCCCTGCCCTTCGGCCAGGTCTATTCCACGCTCGGCCGGCTGGTCAGAGACGGCAAGATCACCGCTGGGCCGAGCGAGCCGGGCGACGGGCCCGACCGTAAGCGCTACGCCATCACCCCGGTGGGCGCGGGCGAGGTCGAGGAGTGGCTGGCCGAGCCGGTGGCGGCCGAGCCGTACCTGCAGACCGTGCTGTTCACCAAGGTCGTGCTGGCCCTGATGCTGGGCCGCGACGCGGCCGGTTACCTGGACGCCCAGCGGGCGACGCATCTGCGGCGCATGCGCGAGCTGACCGAGATCAAGCGCGCCGGCAACCTGGTCGACGCGCTGCTGGCCGATCACGGGCTGTTCCGCCTCGAGGCCGATCTGCGGTGGATCGACGTCACCCAGGCCCGGCTGGACGCGCTGACGGTGGCGGTGCGCGAGCGATGATCGTCAACCCGGTGCTGCGGGCCGAGGGGATCAGCCGCGCCTTCGGCAACACGCCCGCGCTGCGCGAGGCCAGCCTGTCGGTGAGCGCGGGCGAGGTCCTGGCCGTCATGGGGCCCAGCGGTTCCGGCAAGTCGACGCTGCTGCACTGCCTGGCCGGGATCTTCACCCCGGACAGCGGCGAGGTGTGGTTCGACGGGCGGCGCCTGGACACGCTGAACGACGGCCGCCGCAGCGAGTTACGGCGCACCGCCTTCGGCTTCGTCTTCCAGTTCGGCCAGCTCGTGCCGGAGCTGACCGTGGCCGACAACGTGGCGCTGCCGCTGCTGCTCGGCCGTACCCGCCGCCGTCGCGCCTACGCGCGGGCCGCCTCCTGGCTGGAACGGCTGGAGTTGGCCGAGCTGGGCGGCCGGCGTACGGGGGAGCTGTCCGGCGGGCAGACGCAGCGGGTGGCCATCGCCAGAGCGTTGGTGACCGGGCCGCGGGTCGTCTTCGCCGACGAGCCGACCGGCGCGCTCGACTCGCTCACCGGCGAGCACGTGATGGAGCTGCTGGTGAGCCTGGCCCGCCAGGAGGGGACCACCGTGATCGTGGTGACCCACGACGCCCGGGTGGCCGCCTGCGCCGACCGGGAGGTCGTCGTCCGCGACGGCCGGGTCACCGACCCGTACGCCAGCGGGATCGTCCGATGATCCGGCTGGGCCTGCGGCTGTCGCTGAGCAGCGGCAGGGAGGCGGCGGCCAGGCTGGCGCTGATCGTCGGCGGGGTGGCGGCCGGCGTCGCGGTGCTGCTGGGCACACTGTCGCTCTTCAACGCCTTCCAGGCCACCAACGACCGCCCGTGCTGGGAATGCACGCGCGGCACGGCGCCCAACGGCTGGGCCCTGGACGCCACCGCCGACGGCGCGCTGTGGAACCTGCACGAGGACTACTACGCCGGCCAGACGATCACGAGGCTGGACGCCGCCGCGCTCGGCGCCCGGGCGCCGGTCATCCCCGGCCTGTCCCGCATGCCCGCTCCCGGCCAGTACTACGCCTCGCCCGCGCTGGCCAGGCTGCTGGACTCGGCGCCGCGCGAGCGACTCGCCGATCGCTTCCCCGGCACCCGTGCCGGGCTGATCGGCCAGGCCGGGCTGTCCGGGCCCGACGAACTGGCCATCGTGGTGGGGCGAACATCGGGGCAGGTCGCCGCCATGCCCGGCGCCGCGCAGGTCGACACGGTGGCCACCGAGCCCGCGGCCGACGGCTACGCCGACATCTACCGGTTCGGCTTCGGCGTGGGCGCCATCGCGCTGGTCGTCCCGCTGCTGGCGCTCGTGGGCACCGCCACCCGGCTGGCGGCCGCCCGCCGTGAGACCCGCCTGGCGGCGATCCGGCTGGTGGGCGCCACCTCACGGCAGATCAACGTGCTGGCCGCGGTGGACGCCGCATTGGGCGCGCTGCTCGGCGCGCTGGCCGGCCTGGCGCTTTTCCAGGTGGTACGGCCCGCGCTGGCCAGGGTGCGGATCACCGGTGTCCGCTTCTTTCCCGAGCTGATCGCCCCACATCCTTGGCAGTACGCGGCCGTGCTCGCCTGCGTGCCGGTCGCCGCGGCGGGCGCCGCCCTGTGGTCGCTGCGCCGGGTGCGGATCTCACCCCTCGGAGTGGCCAGGAAGGGCGCGGCGGCTCCGCCGAGGGCGTGGCGGGTGATTCCACTGCTGGCCGGGCTGGGGCTGTTCGCGGGCCCGGTGTTCCGCGGCGACAACGACCTCGACACCGTGCCGGCTGTGGCGGGGCTCGCCCTGATCATGGTCGGGCTGATCCTGGCCGGTCCCTGGCTGACGATGCGGGCCGCTCGCCTGGCCGCCCGGCGGACCCGGAGCGCGGCGACGCTGCTGGCCGCCCAGCGGATGGCCGCCGACCCCAAGGCCGCCTTCCGCGCGGTGAGCGGGCTCACGCTGGCGGTGTTCGTCGGTACGGCGCTCGCCGGCATCGTCCCCGCGGTGCTGTCCGGCCAGCGGGCCGTGGCCGGGGGAGCGCTGAACCACGTACTGCGCGCCCAGTTCGACCGACCCGGCACCGCGGGTCTGTCCCAGCCGGCGCAGAAGGACGTGCTCGCCCGGCTGCGCGGCTTCCCGGGCGTGGACGTACTGCCGATCTACGCCTTGGCGGAGCCGGCGGCCGCCCCTATGCCCACAGATGGCCCGCCGCCCCCGCGAACCGCCGTCGAATGCGCGAGCCTGGCCCGCTTCCCCGTGCTCGGACGGTGCCCGGCGAACGCGCACGCCGTGGCGGGCGTCTTCAACCGCGTGGCCGGCGCCGACAACCCGCTCACCATCGACAAGATCCTGCCCGTCGCGGGAGCCGGTAGCCGATCCGTCCCCACCACCACCGGCCTTGCCATGGAGGCGATCCTGATCTCCACGGCCGACCCGGCGGCGGTGGAGCGGCTCCGCACGCTGCTGGCCGAGCACACCGTCGAAGCCCCGATGACCTTCGCCGAGGTCGCCCAGGTCAGAGCCGCCCTGTACACCCAGGGCCAGAACATCGCGCTGGCCGTCGTCGCCCTGACCCTCATCGTCGGGGGCTGCAGCCTCGTGGTGGCGGTCGGCGGCGGGCTGGTCGAACGCCGGCAGCCGTTCACCCTGCTGCGGCTGGCCGGCACCCCCACCCGCACCCTGGCCGGGGTGGTGCTGCTGGAGTCCGCGCTGCCGCTCGTCTTGGCCGCCGTGCTCGCCGCGGGCGCCGGTTTCGGCGTGGCCGAGCCGCTCATCGACCAGCTCGCGATGAAGAAGACCGCCCTGGCGCTGCCCGGCCCCGTCTACTTCGCGACCGTCGGCGGCGGCCTGACCGCCTCCCTGCTGGTGATTCTGGCCGGCCTGCCGCTGCTCAGGCGCCTGACCGCGCCCGACAACGCCCGTTTCGAATAGGAGCCACATGAAGCTCATACCGCGACCGGCCGTGCTGGTCGCGCTGGTCGCGCTCGCCTCCGCTGTGGTGGTGAACGCGACCGCGCCGTCCGCCGCTGCCGCCGACGAACGCTACTCCGCCACGATCCGGCGCACCGAGTACGGCATCCCGCACATCTCCGCCAAAGATTACGGCGGCCTCGGGTTCGGGTACGGCTACGCCTTCGCGCAGGACAACCTGTGCGTGCTGGCCTCGTGGGTGGTGACCATGCGGGGCGAGCGGTCCCGCTACTTCGGCGCCACGGCCATGTCCGACGACCCGGTCCGCCCGGTCACCAACCTGTCCAGCGACGTTTACTACAAGAGCGTCACGGACTCCGGCGTCGTGGGGCGCCTGCTGGCCCGGCCCGCGCCGGTGGGGCCGGGCGCCGAGGTGCGCCGCCTGGTCGACGGCTACGTCGCGGGATACAACCGCTACCTGGCCGACACCAGGGCGGCGAACCTGCCCGATCCCACCTGCCGGGGCAAGGCCTGGGTCGGCCCCATCACCGCCACGGACATCTGGAACAACCTGCTCGACCTCAACCGCATGGTGGGCAGCGCCGGGCTCAAGGACGCCATCACCGGGGTGCGCGGGCCCGAGGCCGACGGCCCGGACCGGAGACCGCCCGCGGGCAGCAACGGCTGGGCGCTGGGCCGTCAGGCGACACGCGACGGCCACGGCATGCTGCTGGCCGACCCGCACTTCCCCTGGAACGGGATCCGCCGCTTCTACCAGGTGCAGCTCACCATCCCCGGCGTGCTCGACGTCTCCGGCGGCAGCCTGTACGGCACCCCGGTCGTCCAGATCGGCCACAACGCGAGCCTGGCCTGGACCCACACCGTCTCCCACGCCCAGCGCTTCACCGTCTACCAGCTGAGGCTCGCGGGCGATCGGAGCAGCTACCTGGTTGACGGTCACGCGGAGCCGGTCGGCCGCCAAGAGGTGGAGGTCACCCTGCAGGACGGCACCACCAGCGGCCACACGCTCTACACCTCGCGCTACGGCCCGGTGCTCGCCGTCGGCCAGACCGACAAGGTCGCGTACGCGCTGGCGGACGTCAACGGCGCCAACCTGCGCGCGGCCGACGAGTGGCTGGCGATGGGCAGGGCGAGGAACCTCACCGAGCTACGCGCGGCCCAGAACACCTACCAGGGCATGGCGTTCGTCCACACGCTGGCCACCGACGTCGGCGGGACCGCCTACTTCGCCGACGCCTCGGTGGTCCCCCACGTCACCGACGCCAAGGCGCGCCGCTGCGCCAAGCCTTCGCCCATCCCGGGCCTCGAGGCATACGTCCTGGACGGCTCGACCTCCGCGTGCCGGTGGGGCAAGGACGGCGACGCCGTGGTGCCCGGCATCTTCGGACCGGCCGAGCAGCCCAGGCTGACCCGCGCCGACTATGTGGCCAACTCCAACAACACCTTCTGGATGACGAACCCGTCGGCGCCGCTGACCGGCTATCCGCTCGCGTGGGGTAAGGCGCGTACCGAGCTGGAGCCGCGCCCCCGGGTCAGCCTGGACATGATCGCCCAGCGGCGATCCGGCGCCGACGGCCTCGGCGCGCCTGGCTTCACCCTGGAAACGCTGCAGGCCACCGCGTACGGCAAGCGCAACCACACCTTCGAGCTCATGCGCTCGGACCTGCTCCGGATGTGCCGGGCCAACCCCGAGCCGACCACCTCCGAAGGCGAGCGGGTGAACGTGCGCGAGGCCTGCCGGACCCTGGCCGACTGGGACGGGCGCGCCACTCTGGACGGCCAGGGTGCCATCCTGTGGCGGGAGTTCTTCACCCGGCTTGAGGGTCCCACCAAGCCGGGAGAGCCCAGGTACAGCCCCTGGCGGGTGCCGTTCGATCCCGCGCGTCCGCTGACCACCCCTCGGGGGCTCAAGGGCGACGATCCCACGGTGCGGCAGGCCCTGGCCGATGCCGTGTTCTTCTTCCAGACCAACCGCGTCCCCCTGACGCTGACTCCGGGCCAGGCGCAGCGCTACGCCTCGATCCCGCTGCCCGGCTGCACCGAGGGGGAGGGCTGCTTCGACAGGGTGCGCATGAGGGGTCTGCTCGGCGCCGACGGGCGTTACCCGGAGGTGGACACCGGCTCCAGCTTCATGATGGCCGTCGAGCTCACCCCTGACGGGCCGCGTACCCGTACCGTCCTGACCTACTCCCTGTCCGCCAACCCCGCCTCGCCCCACCACACCGACCAGACGGTCCTGTTCTCGCGCCGTCAGTGGGTCACCGAGCGCTTCACCGAAGCCGAGATCGCCGCCGCACCGCAGCTGAAAACCGCCACGGTGCGAGGGTGACGGCTCAGCTCAGCCGTCGAGGCGCACGGTGACGGTGACGCGGCCCGCTCCGTCGCGCCGGGCGACCGCGTGCCCGGTGCGCTCGGCGCCGTCCAGGTCCAGCGATATCGGGCCGCCCTCGTCCAGGAAGTTGCGCCACCACTTCTTGGCGTCCGGCATCTGCACGCCGATGGTGACGACGTCGTCCGCCCGCCGGTAGGCGACGGGTGTGCTGAAGACACGTCCTGAACGACGTCCTGTGTAGGTGACGATCGTAAGATGCTTCCGCACCAGCCTGCCCCAGCGAGGAGAGGAGCGCAGCGCGCTCGCGCAGGCGTTGACACGGGTGACCACTTGCTTCGGCAGGGGTCCTTTGTAGGGCACGAATCCTCCATCCCGGTAACTGGAGGGGCTTTTCCAGTTACCGGGATACCGTAGCACGGTAAGTGGAGCGCCCCCTCCACCTGAAGGGGGCCTACCGTCCGCGACGCAGCCCGCGCAGGAAGTTCCACAGCGCGGAACGGGGCGACCCTTGACCGGTGGCGGCCTCACCCGCCGGGGATGGCTGCGCGTCCACGGGAGCGGGGGCGGTCGCGGGGACGTGGGGGCCGGCGAGTTCGTACTGGACGGGCAGGGACCGCAGCGCCCGCATGAAGGGAGAGGGGCGCCAGGGCAACTGGTCGGCCGGTAGCGCCAGCTTCATCTTGGAGAACCTGTTGAAGAGCCGGCGTACGGCGATGGTGGTGATCTGGGTCGCGAGCCGCTGACCCAGGCAGCTGTGCGGCCCCGCGCCCCAGGCGAGATGAGCGCGGGTGCTGCGGATGGCCTGCCGATCGATCGCTCCGGCGAATCGCGGGTCGGCGTGCGCGCCCGCGACCGAGAGCATGACCGGATCCCCGGCGGCGATCGTGTAATTGCCCAGTTTCACGTCCGTCATCGGGAACCGGAAGGTCAGGTTGGCCATCGGCGGATTGAGCAGGGCGACCCGGTTGACCGTCTCGTCGATCGAACCCACCGACAGGCTCTCCCGGACATCCGGATTGGAGATGACCTCGACGACCACGTTGCAGACGAGGCTGGCGGTGAAGTCCAGCAGGCCGGGCAGCATGAGCAGTTCGCGGGCCAGCTCGTCCAGCGTGAAGTCCGGCTTCGCCTCGATCATGTAGGAGGGCAGGTCGTCCCCGGGGCTCTCGCGCTTGCTCGCCGCGAGCTCCGTCATGGCGGCGTACAGCCGCTCGAACGCCGCGGGCGCGTCCGGCCCGGCGTCGATCATCCGCCAGAGATCCATCACGACGTCCTCGCCACGTGAGGCGGCGAAGCCGAGCATGCGGTTGGCGACCATCAGGGGGAGTGGCCGCGCGTACTGCGCCGCCAGGTCCGCCCACCCCGTGGCACCGCCCTCCGCCAGCGTGTCGAGGAGGTCGTCGGCGTACCGCACGATCGAACGTTCCAACTGCTGCGCCTGGAGGTGGCCGGGGTTCTGGAACGGCGCGAGCGCGCTGGTCCACGCGCCCCGCAACTCGCGCTGCGTCGCGCCCTCCTGGAAGGCCGAGCTGTTGACCTGGAAGACGGGCAGCAGCGGCCAATCCGCCGGTAGCCGCCCCTCGAT
Organism: Nonomuraea sp. NPDC049750; assembly: GCF_040659625.1. Classification (NCBI taxonomy): domain Bacteria; kingdom Bacillati; phylum Actinomycetota; class Actinomycetes; order Streptosporangiales; family Streptosporangiaceae; genus Nonomuraea; species Nonomuraea sp. NPDC049750. The sequence continues at coordinate 951 of NZ_JBFANB010000028.1, read as the reverse complement.
GTTGGCCTGCCACCTGTCGACGTGCTTGCTCCAGATGCCGCCCGTGTTCTGCAGGACACGCAACACTTCCTCATAGCCCAGGACGAACCAGACCGGCACCCCGAGGAGGTCGACCGGGGCGACCGGTCCGTACGTGGCGCGCAGGCGTTCGTGCACGAGGGCGGGATCGGCGTCGTATTCCCTGGTCAGCAGCGGTTCTATGGACGTCGATGGTGGTGTTTGCGCAGGCTGCTGGGGCCACGAGCCATGGGTCACGGGGACGAACTACCTCTCTGGTCGCTCCCGTCGCCACGTCGGTGCAGACGTAACAGCACGAGTGATGCGCTCTGGGAGCTTTCGGCCGATTCACATAAGAGGTCAGTAAGCATCACGTATCCCGCTGGTCATGGCAAGAGTCCAGCCCGATGGACGGCTCCGGGGGCACCAGCTCCTTACCTGCCCCTTTCCGGGGGCGCCGGCTCCTTACTGCCTTCTTGGATCGCACTCCAAAGTCCTAGAAGTCTAGATAAATGGAGTGATCGTGATCGAGTTCCATCTGGACGGAGCGCTATCGGTCTCGCGCCCCGAGGCTGGCCTGGTCGGCGGCGGTACGGCCCGCCGCCCAGCCCTCCCGGTCCCAGGACGTGCGACCGCCTGCTCCACCTCCTGTTCGCGGGCCGCCAGCACCGGCACCAGGTCGGTGCCCCGGCTGGCGCTCTCCTGCGACACCGTCTCCGCCTCCGCCTCGTACGTCGTCGACTCCGCCTTGGCAAGCAGCGCCCGCACCCGCGTGAGCGTCTTCTCGCTGACCGCGTGCGAGCGTGCCTGGACCGTACGGCGAGCGGCCCCGGGCGGTGGGCTCAACGACTCCAGCCGGGGCAGCCCGGTCAGCGACCCCAGCAGTTCCAGCACGCCGGAGACGGTCATCAGACGGCCGGCCCCGTCGCGCGCCTGCCGCGCCGCCAGGTAGCC